>CAVXEE010000001.1:0-147314 GCA_963760755.1 uncultured Actinomycetes bacterium
TTGCCGGTACCGCATCGGCGCAGACTATCGTCGGGCTGTGGTCACGGCCGCCATTTGATCGAGCACCCGACGGGCTCGGTCTCGGGCTCGGCGACGGCTTTGCCCGAGAGCACGGCGTCGAGCGCGGCGCGCAGCCATGCGGCCGCGAGCGACTCGTCGCGGTAATCGGCGTCCGGCGCGCCACGGTAGGCCAGCCGCAGCCCTGAGTCGAGCACGAACACGTCGGGCGTCACCCGCGCGCCCCACGCCCGGGCCACGGCCTGCGTCGCGTCGTGCAGGTACGGGCCGGCGAACTCCCCCGCCTGCACCCGTGCACGCATCGCCTCGGGCGCATCGCGGGGGTAGCGCTCGGCGTCGTTGCTGCAGACCTGGAGCGTGCGCACGTCGCGGCGGGCGTAGTCGCGGCCGACCGACTCGATCCGGGCGTGCCGGCAAGCGCGTACGGGCAGTGATTGCAGGTGAAGACGACGACCGTCGCCGCCGCCCTCGCCGGCGTGCAGGCGAACCGGCGCCCCCTCGGTGTCGGGCAGCGTGAAGTCGGGGGCCTCGTCGCCGGGACGCAGCGTCATCGCCGCACCTGCCCCGCGGGGGCCGCGCCGACGAGGCGGACAGCCCCTCGCGGACGCCGGGTCCGGCGTCGGCGACAAGCGGCCGTCGGCGAGGCGGAAGACGCGGCAGGTGAGCCCGGTCGGCTCCCCCGCGGGCGGCGGCACCGGGTCGACGCCGTCGACGCGGATCGTGGGCGAGCCGCGGAACCCGAGCGCCGCGGCCTCCTCCTCGCTCTCCACGCGGCGCAGGACGACCTGTGCCTCTGCGTGGCCGAGGGCGGCGAGCGCCGCCCGCAGCTCGGCCAGCGCCTGGGGATGCGACGGGCATCCGTCCCAGTAGTAGAGCTCGATGGTCACCGCTCCTCCGATCGTGCGAGCAGCGCGTCGAGGGCGGTCAGGAACTCGGCGACGACGCGGTCGTCGCCGCGCTGGCCGGGCCCGGCCGGCGATCTGCCCCAGCGCGCGCAGGTCGTCGCCGCCGCCGGCGAGCGCCGTCGCCGCCATCCGGGCGCGCCGCAGGAGCGCCAGTGCGGCCGCCGCCTGGATGCCGAAGAGGCCGAGCAGGTCGACCTCCTCCATGCTGAACCGGGCGTCCGCCGGCCGGTCGGCACCTCGAGCACGCCGAGCGCGTCCTCGCCGTGCAGGAGCGGCACCGCCATGATCCCCTTCGGCACGTAGCCCGTCGACTTGGCTGCCTCGGCCGAGAAGCGTGGATCGGCGGCCACGTCGGAGAGCACGAGCGGCTGGCGCGTGAGCGGCGCCCATCCGGCGATGCCCGGTGCCGGCCGGGAGGCGGCGGCCGACGAGCGTGTCCTCGCCCTCACCGACCACGGCCTCGAACACGAGCTCGTTCGTCGTCTCGTCGAGCAGGAGGACGCTCGCCGCGCGGGCGTGGAAGATCGCCCGGGCGACCTGCACGATCGACCCGAGCAGCGCCCGGTGGGTGGCGTCGTCGGCCAGCACGCCGGCCGCGACGGCGTCGCGCAGGCGGGCCTGCGCGTCAGCCATACGCCGGCTCCGGCGTTGTCGGCCGTGAGGCCGAGCAGCGTCTTCACCTCGGCCGGGTTCAGGTACGGGTGCTTGGCCCGGATCAGGGCGCAGATCCCCGTGATGTGCGGCGTCGCGAAGCTGTTGCCGGTCGAGCGCATGCGCTCGCCCCCCATCCAGGCGACGCTGACGTCCACGCCGCGGGCGAAGAACTCGACGGGCGGCTCGGGGTTGCGGTAGTACGCGAGCGGGTCGTCCAGGTCGTGGCTTGCCGACGGAGATCACCGACGAGAACCGCCACGGGTAGCTCGCGACCGGCATGTTGTGCGCCGAGGCGACCACGATGCTGCGCCGGAAGTAGGCGGCGTCGGCCAGGTCGTGGAGCGACTCGACGAACTTGCGCTTCGTCGTCGAGAGGCTCATGTTGATGACGTCGTAGCCCTGCCCGATCGCCCAGCGCAGGCCCTCGACCAGGATCGGGCCGCTGCCGGTGAAGCCCTGGCCGAGCACGCGCACGCTCGCGAGCTCGCAGTCGGGGGCGATCTGGCGGATGATGCCCGCGCAGGCCGTGCCGTGGCCGCACAGGTCGCCCGCGGTGTCCGGCTCGATCAGCACCTCGTCGTCCTCGACCGTCACCGCCACCGACCTCGCCACGTCGCCGACGAGCGGGTGGCCCGCCTCGATGCCGCTGTCAACGACACAGACGCGGGCGCCCGCGCCGGTCGAGCCGCCGAGCGCCCACTCGCGGGTGACGCGCTCCGGCCAGGGATGCGCCCCGGGCAGCGCCTGCACGGAGGCGCGGTCAACGGCGTAGGCGGGGAGAGGGTCTTCGGCGGCAGGCTCGCTCACTCTGCGGCGATGCTAGCGAACCAGGAGGCTGCGAGCGGTGGCGCCGCCGCACCGGCGGCGGCGCCACCGGCCGGTGCTACTTGTGCGCGTGCGCGTGGGCCTCGACATCGGGCCCGTCATCGTCGCCCTGATCCTTGTCGGGCTCGTCCGGCAGCGCCTTGTGCGCGTGCGCGTGGGCCTCGACGTCGGGCTGCGTGCCGCCGCGTGGGGCGCCCGGTGCGGGGCCCTGTCTCGTTCGTCACCCACAGTGTTCCTCCTGTACGGGGTCAGTGTTCCCCACCAGACGGTGGTCGCGCCGGGAATCTTCCCACACCCGGCACATTCCGTCTCGATCGGTACAATCGCCCACCCGATGCGCGACACGCTGAGAGCACTGCGCGACGTGCTGGCAAACCCCGCGCTGCGCCGGCTGCAGGTGGCCTGGGCGGCCTCGATGACGGGTAGCCTGGCCTTCCTGGTCACGCTGTCGGTGGTGGCGTACCGCGACGGCGGTGGTGCGGCCGGGGTCGGCCTGCTGATGCTGCTGCGGATGGTGGTCTCGGCCGTGGCCTCGCCCTTCACGGCGATCCTGGCCGACCGCGGCTCGCGGCGGCGGGTGATGATCGCGACCGACGTCGCGCGTGCGGCGCTCGTGCTCGTGCTCGCGTGGCTTGTGCACGCCTCGGCGGGCGTCGTCGTCATCTTCGCGACGGCCTGCCTGATCGCGGTCGTGACAACCGCCTTCCGGCCTGCGCAGGCCTCGCTCCTGCCCGCCCTCGCGCGCACGCCCGAAGAGTTGACCGCCGCAAACGCGATTGCCATCACGATCGAAAGTGCCGCGATCTTCGTCGGCCCCGGCATCGGCGGCCTCCTGCTCGCCGTCGGCGGGCCCGGCGCCGCCTTCGCCGTGTGCGCCGTCGTGTTCGTCTGGTCAGCCGGGCTGATCGCGCTCGTCCCGGAGCCGGCGCGCCCGGCGGCGGCGGAGGGCGCCGACGATCGCGGCGAGGGCATGATCGCCACCGCCGGCGCCGGGCTGCGCACGCTCGTCGGCACGCCGCTGCTCGCGACCGTCGTCGGCGTCTACGCGCTCCAGGCGGTCGTTGCGGGCGCGCTCGCCGTGTTCACGGTCGTGCTCGCGCTCCAGGTGCTCCACATCGGCAACGCCGGTGTCGGCTACCTCGACTCCGCGTTCGGCATCGGCGGCATCCTGGGGGGCGTGGGCGCCGCGGCCCTCGCCCGCGGGCGGCGGCTCGCGCTCGCGTTCGCCGTCGGCGTGCTCGTCTGGGGCGTCGGCATCGCCCTTGTCGGCATCGCCACGAGCACGGTGGTCGTGTGTCTCCTGCTCGCCGGCGTCGGCGCGGGCAACACGGTCGTCGACGTGGCGGCGATCACGCTGCTGCAGCGGTCGGCGCCCGCCGAGGCGATCGGGCGCGTGTTCGGGGTGCTCGAGAGCATCATGCTGGCCGCCATCGGCGCCGGCTCGATCCTCGCGCCCGCGCTGATCGCAGTGCTCGGGGTCCGTACGACGATCGTCGTCACCGGCCTGACGCTGCCGGTTGCGGTGCTCGCGACCGGGCGCTGGCTGATCCGCCTCGACACGCTGCCCGAGGCGGCCCGCGCGCACGTGCGCCTGCTGCGCGAGCTGATCGTCTTTTCCCCGCTCTCGCTGCCGGCCCTCGAGCAGATCGCCGCGCATCTGGTGCCGGTCGCGGTGCCGGCGGGGACGGCGGTCGTCCGCGAGGGCGATCCGGGCGAGCTCTTCTACATCGTCCAGGAGGGGGCGCTCGCGGTCACCGTCGCCGGCGAGCCGCGCCCGCCCATCCATCCCGGCGGCTTCTTCGGCGAGATCGCCCTCCTGCGCGACACCCCGCGCACGGCCACGGTCACCGCGAGCGACGACTGCCGCCTGCTGACGCTCGGACGCGAGCAGTTCCTCGCGGCCGTCACGGGACACGCCGACAGCGCCGCGGCGGCTGACCTGGTGGCCTCGCGGCGGCTGGCCGCCCTCCGGCCCGCCGTCACGACGATCTAGTCCTCGTCGGGCAGGAGCTTCATCAGATGCGCCAGCACGCTCGGCGAGAGGTCGTAGCCGTGCTCGCGCAGCGTCGCCCCGGCGTCGCTGCGCAGGCCGTCGCGGAACGAGCCGTCGCCGCGGGCGCGGGCGAGGATGCCGGTCAGCTCCGCGCCCAGGAACGGCAGCTCGGAAGCCGCCTGCGTCCACTCGGCGGGGGCGGGGGGCAGCAGCCGCAGCAGCCGCCCGATCTCACGTTCGTCCATGCTCACTTCCCACCAGACGCGCCGGGGGCCGGCTCTCTTCCACCGATCTCGCGCCGCAGCCGCTCCAGGCAGCGGCTGATCCTGCTCGCGATCGTCCCCGGCGGGATCGCGAGCGCGCGCGAGATCGTCTTGTAGGACTCGTCGCGGCAGAAGAAGCGGTCGAGGATCTCGGCGCAGCCGGCCGGCAGGCGCGTGAGCGCCTGGCGCACGGCGAGGGCGTCGTCCAGGTCGGAGAGGCGCTCGTCCAGGTCGGTGACGGTGTCCTCGGAGAGCTCCTCGTACGGGTGGTGGCGGCGCAGGTGGTCGGAGCACAGGTTGCGGGTCACCTGGGCGATCCAGCCGCGGAGTGCGTCGTCGTCGCGCAGGGTCTCGAGCCGCTCGAACACGCGCGCGAAGACGTCCTGGAAGACGTCCTCCGCGTCGCTCTCCGAGAGCCGGTAGCCGCGCATGATGATCGCGTACACGTAGCGCGAGTACTCCGCCACGAGTTCGCTCCAGGCGTCGCGGTCGCCCCGCCGGCAGCGGTCGACGAGAGAGGGTGGGACGACGGCGGTGCGGGCGGGCGTGTCCATTGTGCGTCGGCGCATGGTCCGCGACCTGCGCGCGCGCGTCAAGCGAGTGCCTGATAGCGTGGCGGGCGCGATGCGCGCAGTCGTCTTCCGCGATCCGCAGCGGCCCGTCGAGGTCGCCGAGGTCGAGCTCGATGATCCCCGGGCCGGCGAGGTGCGCGTGCGCATCGCCGCGGCCGGCGTCTGCCACTCCGACCTGCACGTGCGCCGCGGCGACTGGCGCGTGGCGGCACCGCTCGTCATGGGCCACGAGGGCTCGGGCACGGTGCTCGCGGTGGGCGAGGGCGTCACGTCGGTGCGCGAGGGCGACCGGGTGATCCTGTCGTGGGTGCCGAGCTGCGGCCGCTGCCGCACCTGCCTCGCCGGTCATCCGTCCCGCTGCGAGCTCTGCGCCGATGTGCTCCTGCCGCGCGGCGTGCTCTACGACGGCACCACGCGCCTGCACCAGGGCGACGAGCGCATCCACCACTACCTGTCGGTGTCCTCGTTCGCCGAGGAGGCGGTCGTGCCGGAGTCGGGCGCGATCCCGATCCATGCCGACGCACCGCTCGACGTGCTCGCGCTGGTCGGCTGCGGCGTCGCCACCGGCGTCGGCGCGGTGCGGCGCACGGCCGGCGTGCCGGCGGGGGCGACGGTGGCCGTGATCGGCTGCGGCGGGGTCGGCCTCTCGGTCGTCCAGGGAGCGCGGCTCGCGCGCGCGGGCCGGGTGATCGCGATCGACCTCGATCCCGCCCGGGGCGCGCTTGCGCAGACGTTCGGCGCCACCGATGCGGTCACGGCGGGCGGCGGCGACGTGGTCGAGCAGGTGCACGAGCTGACCGGCGGCGGCGTCGACTTCGCCTTCGACGCCATCGGCAAGGTGGAGACGACCGAGCAGGCGGTGCAGATGCTCGGCATCGGCGGCATGGCGGTCGTGGTCGGCCTGCCGCCGAGCGGTGCGCGGGCCACGTTCGACCCGCTCGCCCTGGCCGAGCGCGAGCTGCGCATCGTGGGCTCGAACTACGGCAGCGCCCACCCGGCCGAGGACTTCCCCGAGCTCGTCTCGCTCTACCTGGCCGGCGAGCTCAAGCTGGACGAGCTCGTCAGCGGCCGCCGGCCGCTCGCGGACGCCGAGGATGCGCTGCAGGAGCTCGCCGCCGGGCGGGCGCTGCGCACGCTCCTCATCCCGTCGCTCTAGGTCGCCGCGCTGGTATGCTCCCGCGCTGCCTATGCGGTGACTATGTAGAGGGGCGGTGCGGTGAGCGGACAGAACGGGCGGATGGTGCCGATCGGGGAGGCTGCGAAGGCGCTCGGAGTGAGCGTCGACACCTTGCGCCGCTGGGAGCGCAGCGGCCGCCTGGAGACGCAGCGTGACCGTCGCAACCGGCGCCTGATCGCAGTCGCCGAGATCGAGCGCCTCGGCGGCCACATGCCCACGCTCGTGGGCGACGGCTTCTCGGCCCGCAACCGCTTCGAGGGCGAGGTCGAGAGCGTCGAGGTCACGGGCGTGATCGCACAGGTCGTGATCAAGGCCGGGCCGCACCGGGTGGTCTCGGTCGTGACCCGCGACGCCGTCGATGAGCTGGGGCTCGCCCCGGGCATCGCGGCCGTCGCCACGGTCAAGGCGACGTCGGTGATGGTGGGGAGGATATGAGCACGCGCATCAAGACAGTTGCGCTCGCGGTGGCCGTGGTGCTCGCGGCCACCGCGTGCGGCGGATCGTCATCCGGCGGATCGTCGGCCGGCTCCTCCGGCGGGTCGTCCGGGGGCACGCTCTACGTGGCGGCGGCGGCGTCGCTCTCGAACGCGTTCCCAAAGCTCGTGACCATGTACGAAGGGGCGCACCCCGGTTGGACGGTGAAGACGAACTTCGACGGATCGGACGTGCTCGAAGCCCAGATCCTGCAGCACGCGCCCGCCGACGTCTACGCGGCCGCGAGTCCGAAATACCCGCAGATCCTGCAGGGCAAGAACCTGCTCGGCAAGACGACCAACTTCGCCACCAACACGCTCGTCCTGGTGACGCCGAAGAGCAACCCGGCGCACATCAACTCGCCGCAGGATCTGACGAAGGGCAGCCCCAAGATCGTCGTCGCCGATCCGGCGGTGCCGCTCGGCTCCTACACCGCGGAGGTGCTGACGAACCTCGGCATCGACGAGTCGAAGCTGCACATCGTCAGCAAGGAGCAGAATGCGACCGACGTGCTGGCGAAGCTGACCTCGGGTGAGGCGGACGCCGGATTCGTGTACGTGACCGACGCGCTCTCCGAGCAGTCGAAGCTGCACGAGATCCACCTCCCGGCGTCGGCGAACGCCACCGCGATCTACCCGATCGGGATCGTCAGCTACAGCAAGAACACGAAGGCGGCGCAGCAGTGGATCGACCTGGTGATGAGCGCGCAAGGACAAGCGGTCTTGCAGCAGTTCGGCTTCGGTCCGGCGCCTACGGGCTGATCACCGTCCTGCTCGGCCTGGCGGCGGCAGCCTTCTTCGGGCTGCCGCTGCTGGGCGTCTTCCTGCAGGGGAACCTGCACAGCGGCTTCTCCTCCGAGGTCGCGCGGGAGGCGTTCCGGGTCACGGCCGAGACGAGCGCGATCTCGCTCGCTGCGATGCTGATCGTCGGCACCCCCGTCGCCTACCGGCTGGCGACGAGCACCTTTCCCGGCAAGACGCTGATCGTCACCCTGTTCGAGCTGCCGCTGGTGCTGCCGCCGGCGGTGGCCGGGATCGCGCTCTTCGCGGCGTTCGGCCGCACCGGCCTGCTCGGCAGCCAGCTGAGCGCGCTCGGGATCGAGCTCCCGTTCACGAAGGCCGCGGTGGTGATGGCGATGACGTTCGTCGCCGGGCCGCTCTACCTGCGCCAGGCGCAGGAGGCCTTCACCGCGGTCGACCCCGACCTGCTCGCCGCGGCGCGCACGCTCGGAGCGGGGAAGTGGAAGGTGTTCGGGCAGGTGGCGGTGCCGCTCGCCGGCTCCGGCCTCGGCGCCGGCGCGGCGCTGGCCTGGGCGCGGGCCGTGGGCGAGTTCGGCGCGACGATCATGTTTGCCGGCAGCCTGCAGGGGGTCACCCAGACGGCCCCGATCGCGACGTACCTGCTGTTCGAGCAGGGCGACTTCGGCACCGCGCTCGCGCTCGGCGCGGCGCTGATCGCGATCAGCGCCGCCGTGCTCCTGGCGGTCAAGCTCATCGTGCGGGGGAGGGCGCTTCGCTACGAGCCACTGTGACGTCGCCGCTGCGCGAGTTCACGGTCGACGTCGCCCTCGCGGTGGACGTGCCGACCGCGCTCGTGGGCCCCTCCGGAGCCGGCAAGTCGACCATCCTGCGGCTGATCGCGGGGCTGCGGACGCCTGCGAGCGGCGAGATCTCCTACAACGGCGAGACCTGGTTCGGCCCCGGCGTGAACGTCCCCGTCGAGCGTCGCCGGGTGGGGTTCGTGTTCCAGGACTACGCGCTCTTCCCGCATCGCAACGTGCTCGGGAACGTTGCGTTCGAGGCGCGCCGCGATCCCGACGAGGTGCTGCGCCAGCTCGGTATCGCGCATCTCGCCCGGGCGCGCCCGCGCGACCTCTCGGGCGGCGAGCGGCAGCGGGTCGCGCTGGCGCGCGCACTTGCGACCGAGCCGCAGCTGCTGCTCCTGGACGAGCCGCTGGCGGCGCTCGACCCGGGCACGCGATCGAGCGTCGCCGCCGAGCTCGCCGGCGTCCTCGCCCGCACGCGCATCCCCACGATCACGGTCACCCACTCCTACGAGGAGGCGACGATGCTGGCCGAGCAGGTGATCGTCATCGACCGCGGCCACGTCGTCCAGTCCGGCACGGGCGAGGAGCTGCTGCACTCGCCGGCCAGCCGGTTCGTGGCCGACTTCGCCGGCGTCAACTACGTCCCGGGCTACGCCGCGGGCGCGGTCGTGCATCTGCCCGACGGCTCGCTGATCCACATCGGCGACGCCGCCCAGGGGCCGGTGGCGGTGCTCGTCGCCCCGTGGGAGATCACGCTCGAGCTCGCGCCGCCGACCGGCTCCTCGGCGATGAACCACGTCGAGGGGATGGTCGAGCGGGTCACGGTGCAGGGCAACCGCGCCCGCGTCACCGTCGGCGGGCTCACCGCCGAGGTCACCCCGGGATCGGTGGAGCGGCTCGGCATCCGCCCCGGCGGGCGCGTCGTCGCCTCGTGGAAGGCCACGAGCACGCGGGTCGTGCCCCGGCCCGGCGGGGAGGCGTGAGGGCGGCTACCCGGGCGTCGGCCGGTGCGGCCGCCCCAGCCGGGCGCGCAGCCCCTCGACCATCGCGTCCAGCTCGGCGAGCGCGCGCTCGAGTTCCGCCACCCGCGGGTCGCTCGCGCGGGTCGGCCGGCCGGCGGCGGCCTCGCGCTCGCGGTAGCGCCGCAGCGCCTTCAGCTGCGAGCGGACGAAGAAGCGCTCCCGGCGCGCCTCGAGGAGCTCGCGCTCGGAGGGCTCGCCGCTCATGCCGCCGCCTCCATCGCCGTCCAGTATCGCCGACGCGGGACGCCCTTCCGAAACCGGGCGATCGCACTTAGCATGGGAGGCACGAGCGTCGTCGCCGCCACCCGCATCTGTCCGCACTGCCGCCAGCCGACGCGGGTCGGCTGGCCCATGTGCGACGCCTGCGCGCGTTCGCTGCCCGCCTACCGCCCGCTGCCCGACCTGCGCCTGGTCGCGGAGCTCGAGCGCTGGGACCGGGCCAACCCCCGCCCGCTCGATGGGGCGGCGCTCACCCGGCGGACGCTGAAGTGGCTCTGGGCCGCGGTCGTCGTCACGTGCGCGCTCGACCTGCGCTACGGCCGCGAGATCGGCCCGGCCACGTCGGTGTGGGACACGCTCGCCGTCGGCTCGCTGCTGCTCGCGCTTGCGGCGACGCTGCTCGGGATCGTGGCGGTCGCGTTCTTCGCCGGCCGCGACCCCGCGCCCGCCTGGCGGCGCGAGCGCGCGGCCCTGCGCCGGCGGCTGGGGATCGGCGCGCCCGCCGACCAGTAGCGCCCTTCAGGCCGCGTCGCGCTCGGCCGGCACGATCAGGTCGTGGGCGAGCGAGCAGAACGCCGCGACGACGTCGGGGTCGAACTGGGTGCCGGCGTTGCGGCGGAGCTCGGCGAGCGCCGCGGCAGCGCCGATGCGCGGCTGGTAGACGCTGTCGCTCGTCATCGTGTCGTAGGCGTCGCACACGCCGATGATCCGCGCGGCGATGGGGATGTTCTCGCCGCGCAGCCTGTCGGGGTAACCGCTGCCGTCGAACCGCTCGTGGCTCGCGCGCACGATCTGGGCCACCGGCGCCAGCGCGGGCGCGGCGGCGATGATCTGCTCGCCGATCACGGTGTGGCGGTGGATGAACTCCCACTCGGCCGGGTCGAGGCTGCCGGGCTTGCTCACGATCGCGTCCGGGATCGCCGCCTTGCCGACGTCGTGCAGCCTGGCCGCCAGGGCCGCCTGGCGGATGTCGGAGTCCTCGAGGCCCATGCGGCGCGCGCACAGCTCGGTCAGGTCGGAGACGCGCTCGACGTGCTCCAGCAGGTGGGCGCCCCGCTCGCTGATCAGGGCCATCAGCACGTCCGTGGTCTGGCGATCCGCGGACGGGCGCCCCGACGCCTTGTCGTCGTACAGGCGCACGTCGGCGACATGCAGCGCCATCGCCACCGATGTGGCCTCGTCCGGGAGCTCGGCGATCCCGTACGACGCGCCGACCTCGAACGCGTTGCCCCGCTCCGAGAGGGCCGTCCACGCCGTCCACACCGTCCGCTCGGAGTCCTCGGCAGGGGCGAGCACGCAGAACTCGTCCCCGCCCATCCGGTAGGCGGTGCCGCCGACGGGCGCCACCGCCGCGTGCAGCCGCGTGCCGAGGCGCTGCAGCAGCATGTCTCCGGCCGGGTGCCCGAAGGAGTCGTTGTACTGCTTGAAGCCGTCGAGGTCGAAGAGGATCAGGATCGCCCGGTGGCCGGAATCCGGGCCGAGCACGGCTCTGAGGTCGGCGACCAGCGCCCGCCGGTTCGCGAGGCCGGTGAGCGCGTCGGTGCGCGCCTCCGCGCGGCTCGTGTCCAGGAGGTGCAGGTTCTCGTCCGCCAGCCGCTCCGACACCGCCTTCGCCGTCTCGGCGCGATGCTGGAAGAACGCGAACGCGCAGTAGAGGATCGCGATCGCGAGGCCGGAGCCGACCAGGACGTCGTCCCGCGCAGCCTGGGCGCGGGCGGCGTAGGCGCCCCTGGCGGCGTCGATCGTCTGCGTGAGGCCGGCGAGCTGGTCGCCGGAGACCGCGCCGAGGCGGTCCGCGAGCGGCCCGTAGCCGACCTTCGACACGCCGACCGCGTAGATGTCGTGCAGGGTATGGAAGTAGGTGCGGGCCTGGGTGGCCACGGTGCGAAGCTCCGGCGGCGGCGAGCTGTGCTCGAGCGCGTGGAGGGTGCGCCGTACTCGCGCCTCACCCGTGCGCATCTGCGTCCGCGCCTGCGCGGCGGTGCCGCCGTTCGCCGGCCGGGCGCGGAACGGCACGTCCTGCAGCGCGACGAGGTCGCGCGCCATCCCCGACAGCCGCAGCTCGGCGGCCGTGCTCGCCTGGGCATTCGCGTTCAGATGCACGATCGCGCCGACCGCGACCGTGCTCAGCACGGCCACTACCGCCAGCACGCGCAGGGTCGCGAGCCGTCCTCGGGCGGTGGAGGCGGTGCGTGGTGCGTGTGTGGTCGTGGTCATCTGCGTGGGTGTCCCTTCGCCTGCGGGTGCGCGCGCCGGGATCACCCCGGAGATCGGCGTGCGGGGAGGCGTGTTTACGCTGCCGGCCGTCAGCTCACCGGAAACGGGGAGGGTGTGCCGTCGCGAGCATCGCCAGGAGGGGGTAGCGGCGGCGTCCAATCGAACTCTTAGGGACCCGGCCTCAGGTTGGGGCGCCGATGTACCGACAACGCACCTGCACCCCCCAAGAGGACGAGGTAGGACATGATCAACGGCATCTCTGACAGCACGACCTTCGCCGCCCAGCAGGCGCTCGGCGGCGCGCAGACGACCACGGGCAGCGCATCGGCTCCGTCGCTGCTCGGAAACGTCGCGAGCCTGCTCGGCATGAGCACGGACGACCTGATCACGAGCCTCAAGGGCGGAACCAGCATGAGCGACCTGGCGAGCCAGAAGGGCGTCTCGCGCGACGACCTGCTGGCCGCCATCACGCAGGGTCTGCAGAACAGCCAGAACACGGCGAGCCAGCCCACCGACATCGCCACGCTGGCCGCGAAGATCGCCGACCAGAAGGGCCTCCCCGGTCACCATCGCCATCACCAGCAGTCGGGGGCCGCAAACGGCGAGGCCGATCTGCAGCAGAAGGTGGCCGACCTGAGCGCCGCCCTCGGCATGTCGAGCGACCAGCTCGTCTCCGCCCTGCAGTCCGGCCTGGCCTCGACCGGCTCGACGCCGGGCTACGGCGTGAGCGCGTCGCTCCTGCAGGGGCTCCAGTTCGACCAGCTGGCGTAGCGAGGCGGCTCGCCGCTACGCGGCGTCGGTGCGGCGCTCGTCGGCGAACAGCATCCGCGCGGGCATCGGCCGCGCGAACAGGTAGCCCTGGCCGTTGCGGACGCCGAGGCGTCGCAGCGCGATCCGCTGACGGTCGGTCTCGATCCCCTCGGCGACGACCGCGGCGTCGAGCGCGTCGGCGGTGGCGATGATGGCGCGCACGATCGCGTGCTCGCGCGGCGAGTCGCAGATGCCCGCGATCAGGCTGCGGTCGATCTTGAGCACGTCGACGGGCAGCTGCGCGATCCGGGCGAGCGAGGAGTGGCCGCTGCCGAAGTCGTCGATGGCGATCCGGTAGCCCGCGGCGCGCAGCGACTCCAGGTGGTCGAACAGGCGGCGGTCGTCCATCATCGCCGACTCGACCAGCTCGAGCGTGATCGCGCCCCGGCGCAGCCGGTGCTCGGCGGCGATGCGCACGAGCCGGTCGCACATGCGCCGGTCGAGCATCGCGGGCGGGACGTTGACCGAGATGTCGATGTCCGTGCCGACCGCGTGCCAGCGGTCGAGCTGGTGCACCGCCTCCTGTACCACCCAGTGGGTGATCGGCGTGAGCAGTCCGGTGCGTTCCGCCGCGGGCAGGAACAGTCCGGGGCTCATGAGCCGGCCGCCGCGGTCCCAGCGCACGAGCGCCTCGACGTTCTGGATCTGCCCCGACTCGAGGTCGACGATCGGCTGGTATTCGAGCACGAGCTCGCCGCGGGCGATCGCGTGGTGCAGCGCCGCCGCGAGCTCGAGATCGCGGGTGGGATCGTCGGAGCTGCGGTCGCGCACGCGGCGCCCCTGCCGCGCCGCCTTGGCGTGGTACATCTCGGCGTCGGCGTGGTGCAGGAGCTCCTCGGCGGTGCGGCCGTCCTCCGGGTAGACGCTCGTGCCGACCGAGACGCCGATGACCACCTCGTGACCTTCCAGCGTGAACGGCGACGAGATGGCATGCTCGATCCGGGACGCGAGCGCCTCGGCGAGCTGCGCGACGTCGCCGTGGGTGCCGCGCGCGTCGCGGATGAGCACGAGGAACTCGTCGCCCGACTGGCGGGCGATCATGTCGGCGGCGCGGGTGACGGCCCGCAGCCGGGTGGCGACGTGGCGCAGCAGGTCGTCGCCGGCGGCGTGCCCGAGGGAGTCGTTCACCAGCTTGAAGGCGTCGATGTCGCAGAAGAGCACCGCGATCTGGGCGTCGCCGCGCTCGGCTTCGGCGACGGTCGCGACCAGGTGGTCGGCGAACGACGTGCGGTTCGGGAGGCCGGTGAGGTCGTCGTGGTAGGCGAGGTGCGAGACGCGCTGCTCGGCGCGGCGGCGCTCGGTCACGTCCTCGCCGAGCGAGATGGCGCCGACCGCGGTGCCGTCGGGCGCGTGGCGCACGATCGTCGACCAGCTGATCACCCGCCGCTCGCCGCCGGCCGTCACGATCTGGTTCTCGTGGTGGGGCAGCTGGATCTCGCCGCGCATCGTGCGTTCGTACGTCTCGCGCGTCCACGACCGCTCCGGCGGCACGATGTCGGCGAACCAGTCGCAGCCGACGACGTCGGCGGGCGCGCGCCCGAGCATCTCGGCCAGGTGCGGATTGCAGTAGACGACCCGGCCGGCGGCGTCGAGCTGCGCCGCGGCCAGCGCCACGTTCTCGAGCGTGTCGCGGAAGAGCTGCTCCGACTCCGACAGGCGCCGCTGCGCGCCCACCTGTTCGGAGATGTCCTGCGTGGTGATGACAAAGCCGGTCACGCGCCCGTCGCCGGCGCGGATCGGGCCGGCCGTCGCGCGCAGGTGGACGGCGCCGCCGCCCGGGCGCTCGACGACGAACTCGCCGTCGAAGGGGCTGCCGGCGCCGAGCTCGTGCGACCAGCGCTCGAGCATGCCGGAGCGGTCGCTGTGGCGCAGCGCCTCGAGCCATCCGCGTCCGCGCACCTCGTCCTCGCTGCGGCCGATGAGCGCGCAGAAGCGGCGGTTGGCGTACCAGCAGCCGCCGTCCTCGTCGGTCTGCACGATGCCGACCGGCGCGTGCTCGGAGAGCGCCCGGAAGCGCTCCTCGGACTTGCGCAGGGCGATCTCGGCCCGGTGGCGGTCGGTGATGTCGTGGGCGAGGCCGACGAAGCCGACAACGGCGCCCGCGGCGTCCCGCTGTGTGGTGACGGTGTGCGCCACGCGCACATGCGAGCCGTCTGCGCGCACGAACGTCCACTCGCGGGCCGGCGCGGCCGGTCGCGGCGAGCGTGGTGAACACCGCCCGGCCGGTCTCGACGCCGAGCTCCTCGGCGACGGCGGCGATCTCGCCGGGCAGGTGCAGGTCGATCCCGCGTATCACGCCGACGACGTCGGCGGCCGCGTACCCCAGCAGCCGCTCGGCGCCCTCGTTGAAGAAGGTGATCACGCCCGTCACGCTGGTCGTGAAGATGGCGTCGCCGGTCGCGGCGGCGAGCATCTGGTGGTAGTGGTCGCGCTCGGCGCGCACGGCCGCGGCGATCTGCGCGGCGTCCTCACTCTGCCCGTCCGGGACCAGGCGCGGCCCGCGGCCGCCGAACATGGCTCGGACGACCCGCCTCAACCGTCACGCTCCGGGCATGGCGTCGCTTCCACGATCATGATCTCACCCTGGAACATCGGCCGATTCTGCGCGGGGTTGAGCGCTTCCGGAGCGGCGGGCGTCAGCCGGCTGCGGCGGCGTCTGCGCGGACGCGCTCGACGACCCGGCGGCACACGTCGGCGACCTGGTTGCGGTCGTCGGTGAACATCGACGGCTTGAAGCAGATCGACGTGAACCCGCGCGCGAGCTCCGCCGGCACGCCGGCGAGGGCCTCCTCGAGATCGGCGACGTCGCCGGCGCCCGCAAAGCGGCCGCGGATGCCGCCCACGAGCTCGAGCTCGGCGGCGTCCCTGCCCGCGGCCGCCATGGCCTCGCGCAGGCCGGCGAGGTCGGCATCGGTCGGCCTGCCGAACGGGTGGAAGCCGCTGCCGTAGCGCACGATCCGGCGCAGCAGCGCGGGGTGAAGCGCCTGGCCGCCGAACCACATCCGCGGCCCCTCCGGCCGGTACGGCTTCGGCTCGCAGTAGACGTCGGCGAAGCGGAAGTGGCGACCGGCGTGGGCGGCCGGCGTCTGCGTCCACGCGGCGCGCATCGCCTCGAGCTGCTCGTCGAGGATGGCGCCGCGGCTGCCGAAGGGCACGCCGAGCGCGGCGTACTCCTCGGCCGCCCAGCTCACCGTCGGCTGGACGACCAGGCGGCCGCGCGCGACCAGGTCGAGCGTCGCCAGCTGCTTGGCCAGCAGCAGCGGATGGCGCAGCGGCGCGATGACGGCCGCGAGCGCAACGCGCAGCTCGGTCGTCGCGGCCGCGATGGCCGCCGCGAGCACGATCGAGTCGGGCCACGGGGTGGCCGGATCCTGGTTGCCGGGCGCCGCGTAGTCGCGCGGATTCTCCATCCTGCCCGCCGCCCCGGCCGACGGGCCGAGCACGACGTGCTCGGAGAGCATCACCGTGTCGACGCCGGCCGCCTCGGCCTGGACGGCCAGGTCGACGAGGCCGGGCAGGTCGCGCGGAGGGGTGAGCGTCCAGTTCTCGCTCAGCACCATCACCACGCGGCTCATCGCGGCAGCCTACCGGCAGGCTCCTCGTGGTAGCGTCCGGCCGTCGTCGGAGAGGAGCTCGAGATGCGCCGAATCGCGGCCGTTGCCGCCGTCACCCTGTTGCTGGCGTTCCCGGCCGTCGCCGGTGCGAAGACCGTCCTGCACACCTTCACGCTCGGCAAGGCCGGACGCGTGTTCAAGCTGAACCTGGCCCACACGGGCCGGATCCAGATCGTGCTTCGCTACTCGCGGATCCGGCATCCGAAGGCCGACATCGTCGTCTCCCTGGCGACGCCGACCAGTCAGGATGGGAACGTCGTGATCGACAGCGGCAACAAGTCGTCGTGCACGGCCGCGGGCGACTCACTCGTGTGCTCGGTCTACATCTCCGGCGAGCCGGCCGGCACGTACCACGTGCGGGTCGGCCTCGAGACGAAGGTGAGCGTGCTCACTCACCTGCAGGCTGTCGTGGCCGGCTGCGTGAACACGATGCGGCGCAGGAGCGCGTAGCGCACGAGCAGTCCCCAGCGGTCGGGCGCGTAGGTCGCGCTCACCGCCTGGGCGATGTCGACGAGCGTCTTGCCGGTGTGCTGGGCGGCCGAGCGCATGCGCGCGAATGCCTCGGCCTCGGTCAGCCCGTCGCGCTCCATCAGCACGCCCTTGGCGCGCTCGATCACCTTGCGCGCGGCGAGCGCGTCGCGCAGCGAGTCCGACTCGGCGCGCACGGCGCAGAGCTCGGCGTGGCGGGCGCGCGCCGTCTCGATCGCGGGCACGAGGTCGGCCTCGCGAAACGGCTTCACCAGATAGCCGAACACGCCCGCCTCGACCGCCCTCGCGACGATGTCGCGCTGCGAGTACGCGGTGATGATCACCACCGGGATCGGCCGTTCCTCGAGCATCGCCCGGGCCGCGTCGATCCCGTCCATCCCCGGCATGCGCACGTCGAGCAGCGCGAGGTCGGGCGCCGCCGAGCGGGCGAGCGCCACCGCCTCGATGCCGTCGCGCGCCTCGGCCACCACCTCGAATCCGGCCCGGTCGAGCATGGCGGCCAGGTCGAGGCGGATGATCGTCTCGTCTTCCGCGATCAGGACCCGGCCGGAAACCGCGCCACCGCCTTTCCGCCGCCGTCGGCGCGCAGGTCGAGCGCACCGGCGAGCTGGTCGCGCACGAGCGTCCGGGCGATCGTCATACCGAGCCCGTCGACGGCGTCGGGCGCCGGCCCGGCGCCGCGGTCGGTCACGGTGAGCACGATCCCGGCGCCGTCGGTGCAGAGCTCGACGCCGATCGGGCCGGCGCCGTGCTCGACGGCGTTCTGGAAGAGCTCGCAGAAGACGAGCGCGAGCGCGGTCGCCTGGTCGCCGCGCAGCGGCACGGGCTGCAGCCGCGCCTGCACGGGGCGGCCGTCGAGGCCGCTTCCGAGCATCGCCTGCAGGCGCTCGATCAGGCCGGCGCAGTCGACGCCGTCGGCGCCCGACGACGTCAGCAGGTCGTGCACCTCGGCGATCGAGCTGATCCGGTTCACGCTCTCGCGCAGCGCCTTCTCGGCCTCGGGCCCGCCCGCCGTCCGCAGCTGCAGGCGCAGCAGCGAGGCCACCGTCTGCAGGTTGTTCTTGACGCGATGGTGGATCTCCTGGGCGAGCAGCCCGCGCAGCGCGGTGCGGGCGGTCTCGACGGCGGCCGCGCCCTGGTGGGCGACGGTTGCAAGCAGCGAGAGCTCCTCGGGCGCCCATGTGCGGGGGTGGTCGCAGAGCACGACCAGCGCCCCGATGCGGCGCTCCTTGAACCGCAGCGGCTCGGCGGCGGCGGTCTCGCTCGCGAACGGCGCGCTCCCGGCGAGCGCGATCAGCTCGGCGTCGTCGCGCCCGGCCGCTGAGCGGTAGGCGACCGAGGGGCCCTCATCGCCCGCGAGCACGACGGCGCACTCCTGCGCGCGCAGCGCCCGGCACGTGCTCGCGGCGATGTCGCGCAGGACGTCGTCGAGGTAGAGCGACGACGTCATCGACCGCGAGATCACGGCGAGCGCCTCGAGCTCGGCGACCCGGCGCTGCGAGCGCTCGTAGAGCTTGGCGTTCTCGATCGCCTGGCCGACCTGGCCCGCGATCGCTGCGAGCAGCGCCACCTCGTCGTCGGAGAACTCGCGCGGCCGGCGGGTGCGCACGTTGAGCGCTCCGGCCAGGTGGTCGCGCGCGAGCACGGGCACGGCCAGGATCGACTCGTACTCGTCCTCGGGCAGGTTCGGGAAGGCGCGGAAGCGAGGGTCGAGGTGGGCCTGGCTCGGGATCATCACCGGGTGGCGCAGCTCGGCGGCCGCGCCGGTGATGCCTTCTCCGGGCCGCATGCGCGGCCGGTGGGCGGGGTCGTCGAAGCGGGTGCCGTGCGTGGCCCGCAGCTCGAGCATCCCCGATGCCTCGTCGTAGAGGTAGAGGAAGCAGGCGTCGGTCGCCATCGCATCGGCGACGCGCGAGGCGATCCGTTCGAGCACCTCGGCCAGGTCGAGGCTCGAGCTGACCGC
Organism: uncultured Actinomycetes bacterium; assembly: GCA_963760755.1. Classification (GTDB taxonomy): domain Bacteria; phylum Actinomycetota; class Thermoleophilia; order Gaiellales; family JAICJC01; genus JAICJC01. The sequence goes on from CAVXEE010000001.1 coordinate 18,762, forward strand.
CGCGACCGTGTCGGTCAGGAGCTCGACGTGGCGGGTCGCGCGGTCGGTCGTCGCGTCCATCGGCCGAGTGTAGAACCGTGGGGGAACCCATGGTTCCCCCACGAGCCCCCTCCTTCGGGGGCGCTCGTGACCGGCTAGGCGCTCCGGCGAGAACGCGGTCTCGCCGGAGCTTGCGTCCCAGTCGAAGACGCTCAGAGGGTCGGGAGGTATCGCTCCAGCTCCCACTCGCTCACCTGGACGCGGTACTCGTCCCACTCGTCGCGCTTCAGCGCGATCACCCGGTCGCGCAGCTCGAAGCCGAGCGCCTTCTCGACGATCGGGGAGTCCTCGGCCAGGTCGATCGCCTCGCCCAGCGACTCCGGCAGGGCCTCGATCCCGAGCGCGTGCCGCTCGGGCTTGGTCAGTGCGTACAGGTTCGTCTCCATCGGGTCGGGCAGCTCGTAGCCGCACTCGATTCCTTCGAGGCCCGCGTGCAGCAGTGCGGCGAACGCGAGGTACGGGTTGCAGGCCGGATCGGGGCAGCGGATCTCGGCGCGCGTCGCCGCCGCCTTGCCGGGGTGGTACAGCGGGACGCGGATCAGCGCCGAGCGGTTGCGCTGCGACCAGGCCGTGTACACCGGCGCCTCGTAGCCGGGCACGAGCCGCTTGTAGCTGTTCGCCCACTGCGCGAAGAGCAGCGAGATCTCACGCGCGTGCCGCAGCTGGCCGGCGATGAAGCTCTTGGCCACGTCGGACAGGTACCAGCGGTCGTCGCCGTCGAAGAAGGCGTTCTCGCCGTCGGTGAAGAGCGACTGGTGAGTGTGCATCCCCGAGCCGTTCACGCCGAAGAGCGGCTTGGGCATGAACGTCGCGTAGACGCCGTGGCGCTTGGCCACCTCCTTGACGACGCTGCGGTAGGTGATGCAGTGGTCGGCCATGTCCAGGCCGGCCGTGTAGCGCATGTCGATCTCGTGCTGGCTCGGGCCGACCTCGTGGTGCAGATACTCGATCGGGATACCCATCTGCTCGAGCGCGAGCACCGTCTGCTTGCGCAGGTCGACCGACGCGTCGAGCGTCGTCTCCTCGAAGTACCCGCCCGCGTCGAGCGGCGTCGGCCGGCCGTCCTCGCCGAGCTTGAAGTAGAAGAACTCGAGTTCGGGGCCGACGTTGAACGCGTCGAAGCCGAGCGCGCGCATCCGCTGAAGGGCGGTGCGAAGGACGTGGCGGGAGTCGGCGAAGTACGGCTCGCCGGCCGGCGTGCGGATGTCGCAGATCATGCGCGCGACCGAGCGCTCGCCGGACGTCCACGGCAGCACCCGGAACGAGGCCGGGTCGGGCATCGCGATCATGTCCGACTCCTCGATCGCGTTGAAGCCCGTGACGGACGAGCCGTCGAAGCCCATGCCGTGCATGACCGCGTTCTCGAGCTCGCGCTGGGTGATGGCGAAGCTCTTGAGCCGGCCGACGACGTCTGTGAACCACAGCTGGACGAACGTGATGTCCTCGTCCTTGACGCGCCGGATCACGTCCGCGCGCAGGTCGTCCGCGGCGGTGGGGATCGTCTCCATGCTGCTCCTTTCGCTGGTTTTGGGCATGAAAAAAGCCCCTGGCCTGACCACACATCGGTCCGGAACCAGAGGCTTCGTCGCCTCGCGCCCGCGCCGGCATCGGCGGGGGCGGATCACATCGGCGCCACTGTAGCGCACGTTGCGGCGGACATGCGCGTCCCAGGTGGCTCACAGCCGATCCCCAGGTCGCGTCGTTAGTCTGGGAGCTATGCACACCATCGCCCGGACGGTCGCGCGCGCGCCTCTGCGCGCCCGTCTGACGGCGGCGAGCGTGCTGCTGGTGGCGCTCGGCCTGCTCGCCGCCGGGCTCGCCACCCACTACGCGCTGCGCTCCTTCCTGATCGACCGCGTCGACCAGGAGTTCGCGCCGGCCGAGGCGGCCGCGCTCCACTACGTGAGCGACGGCGATCCCGATTCGGCCCAGGCCCTGGACAACGCCCTGCCCCTGAATGCCTTCGTGGCGGCGGTGCTGCCCAACGGTGATCTGCTGCATGCGCACTACCACGGCCACGGCAAGGTGACCGAGGAGCTCGCCGAGCTCGCGGCGCGCGCCCCGTTGGGCTACTCGTCGGGGCGCGACTACCGCGTGCGCACGCTGCCGACGGCGCAGGTCGCGCGGCAGTTCCCGTCCGGCCCGTCTCCGCCGGGCGGCCCCCAGCAGCAGTCGGCTCCGCCCGGCCGGCTCGTGATCGCGATCTCGACCGCCGACGTCAACTCCACGCTCACGCGGCTCGACCGGCTCGAGATGGTGATCGGCCTGATCGTCATCGTCATCGCCGGCGCAGTCGCGTGGGCGCTCGTGCGCCTCGAGCTGCAGCCGCTCGTGCGCATCGAGGACACCGCCGCCGCCATCGCCGCAGGCGACCTCTCCCGCCGCGTCGACGCCGGCGACCCCGCCACCGAGGTCGGCAGCCTGGGCGCGTCGCTGAACGCGATGCTGGCCCAGATCGAGGCGGCGTTCGAGGAGCGGCGCGCGTCCGAGAGCCGGCTGCGCCGGTTCGTCGCGGACGCGGGTCACGAGCTGCGCACGCCGCTGACGTCGGTGCGTGGATACGCCGAGCTCTTCCGCCGCGGCGGCGCGGCCGACCCGGGCGACCTGGCGATGATCATGTCGCGGATCGAGTCCGAGGCGCAGCGCATGGGGGTGCTGGTCGAGGACCTGCTCCTGCTGGCCAAGCTCGACCAGGGCCGGCCGCTCGCGCGCCTCCCGGTGCGGCTGAGCGCGATCGTGGCCGAGATGGCGGCCGACCAGGCCATGCTGCATCCCGCCTGGCCGGTGCAGCAGCGCATCGCGCCGGGAGTCGAAGTGGTGGGCGACGAGCTGCGCATCCGCCAGGCCGTCGGCAACCTGCTCGCGAACGCCCGCGCCCACACCCCGGCGGGAACGCCCTCCACGGTCACCGTGGAGATGCGCGAGGGGATGGCGATGGTCGAGGTGGCCGACGCGGGGCCCGGCGTGCCCCCCGAGGTGATGGGGCGCCTGTTCGAGCGCTTCTTCCGCGCCGACCCGTCGCGCTCGCGCGCATCGGGCGGCTCGGGCCTGGGGCTCTCGATCGTCGCCGCGATCGCCGAGGCGCACGGCGGCCGGGTCGAGGTGGAGAGCCCCGAGGGCGGCGGCGCCACGTTCCGGATCCTGCTGCCGCCCGTGCCGCCGGAGCCGCTGCCGCCGCAGGAGGCGAGCTAGGCTCGCGGAATGCCGATCGACCAGTCCGAGAAGCTCGCCGGGGTGGCATACGACGTGCGCGGGCCGGTGCTCGCCGAGGCGATGCGGATGGAGGCCGAGGGCCACCGCATCCTGCGGCTCAACATCGGTAACCCGGCGCCGTTCGGCTTCGAGGCGCCCGAGGCCGTGCTCGAGGATGTGATCCGCAACCTGCCGCTGGCGCAGGGCTACAGCGACGCACGCGGCCTTTCGAGCGCGCGCCGGGCGGTCGTGCAGTACCACGAGCGGCTCGGCGTCGCCGGCATCGGTGTCGACGACGTGTACCTCGGAAACGGCGTGTCGGAGCTGATCGCGATCGCGCTCCAGGCGCTCCTGAACAACGACGACGAGGTGCTGATTCCGGCTCCCGACTATCCGCTGTGGACGGCCGTCGTCAGTCTGTGCCGCGGCCGCGCCGTGCACTACCGCTGCGACGAGGCGGCGGGCTGGCTGCCCGACCTCGACGACATCGCGGCGCGCATCACCCCGCGCACGAAGGCGCTCGTCGTCATCAACCCCAACAACCCCACCGGCGCGGTGTACCCGCGTGACCTGCTCGAGGGCCTGGTCGACCTCGCCCGCCGGCACGAGCTGGTGCTGTACTCGGACGAGATCTACGACCGCATCCTCTACGACGGCGCCGAGCATACGGCCACCGCGGCGCTCGCGCCCGACGTGCTCACCCTGACGTTCAACGGGCTCTCGAAGGCCTATCGCGTGGCCGGCTTCCGCTCCGGCTGGATGGTGGTCTCGGGACCGACGGCGAACGCCCGCGGCTACCTCGAGGGGCTCGACATCCTGGCCAACATGCGCCTGTGCGCGAACGTGCCCGGGCAGCACGCGATCCAGCCGGCGCTCGGCACCCCCGACGCGGTGTCCGACCTCGTGCTGCCGGGCGGGCGGCTGCTCGAGCAGCGCAACCGCGCGTGGGAGCTCCTGTGCGAGATCCCCGGCGTGTCATGCGTGAAGCCGATGGGGGCGATGTACATGTTCCCGCGGCTCGACCCGGCGGTGCACCCGATCGCCGACGACGAGCGCTTCGTGCTCGACCTCCTGCGGGCCGAGCGCCTGCTGGTCGTGCAGGGCTCGGGCTTCAACTGGCCCGAGTCCGACCACTTCCGCCTGGTGACACTGCCGCACGTCGACGACCTGACCGAGGCGATCGGCCGCATCGGCCGGTTCCTGGCCTCGTACCGGCAGTAGCGTCCGGGAGCTACCTGCAGGCCGCCTCGCCGCTGCCCGCGGCCGATCCGGCCGACCCGGAGTAGCCGGCTCCGCGAAGCTCCGCCGCGATCGCCGCGGCCGCCGCCCGCGCCCCGGCGCGCACCGCGGCCGACGGCCATCCGCCGACCGGGAAGCCGGCCGCCTCGATGCCGAAGATGACGAGGCTGCGTGGCAGGCGGCCGAGCGTGCGGCCGAGCTCGACCGCCTCGGCCAGGCCGAGCCCGTGCGTCGAGCGGCAGCGCGGGCGCGGCAGCAGCGCCTGGCGGGCGATGTCGATGCGATGCACCGTCCCCGCGGGCGCGCCCGACATGACCGCGTCGGTGAGCCAGACGCGCTCGGCGTCCGCCCACGCGTCGAACAGCGACACCGGGTCGGCGCCGCAGCACACGACGGTGACGCCGTCAGGCACGCGTGTGCGCAGGAACCGGGCGGCGAGCAGGCCGGCGGCGTCGTCGCCGCGCTCGCGGCTGCCGATGCCGATCACGCGGGACTCAGTCAGCCGCGGTCGATCTCGAGCTTCAGGAAGTGGGTCGAGCACGAGATGCACGGGTCGTAGTTGCGGATCGTCTGCTCGCACAGGAGCGTGAGCTCGTCGTCGGGCACGTCCAGCGAGCGCTCGACCACGGCGCGCAGGTCGTCCTCGATCGTGTGCTGGTTCTGCGACGTGGGCGGGATGATGTCGGCGTCTGTGATGGTGCCGTCGGCGTCGATCGTGTAGCGGTGGTAGAGGATGCCGCGCGGCGCCTCGGTGCAGCCGTGACCCGTGCCGGCGCGCGGCTGCACGTCGAGCGCCGGGACGTCCGGCTGCTCGTAGGCGGCGATCAGGCGCAGCGCCTCGTCGGTGGCGTAGACGAGCTCGACGCAGCGCACCAGGATGCTTCGGAACGGATTTCGCTCGCCCGGCTCGAGCCCGGCGTCGCGGGCGGCCTGGCGGGCGGTGGGCGAGAGCTCGTCGGCGTTCAGGGCGAACCGGGCCAGCGGCCCGCACAGGTAGGCGCCGCGCTCGCGCACCGAGGAGTGCAGGGCGGTCGACCACGCGACGTGCTCTTCGACGAAGTGGTCGGGGTACTCGTCGACGGCGATGTCGAGGCCGCGGTTGGAGACGATCCGGCCGCGGTCGATCGGGTACTCGCCCGGGTACCGCAGCGAGACGAGCTCGTAGTCGCGCTCGTAGTCGGGGAAGTCGAAGCCGGCGACGAGCTTCACCGCCGCAAGGGCGATCTCGCGCGCCCGCTCGAGGTCCGGACGAGCGCTTGAAGCTCCTCGCGGCGGGGCGCCCGGTACCAGCCGCCGACGCGCACGTTGATCGGGTGCACCTCGCGCCCGCCGACCGCGGTCATCAGCTTGTTTCCGATCTTCTTCAGCTCGAGCGCCTGGGCGACGACCTCGCCGTGGTCGGCGGCCATCGCGATGCCGCTCTCGTAGCCGAGGAAGTCCGGCGCGTGCAGCATGAACACGTGCAGCGCGTGGCTCTCGATCCACTCGCCGCAGTAGAGCATCCGGCGCAGGTCGCGCAGCGGCCCGTCGACGTGCACGCCGCAGGCCTGCTCCATCGCGAGCATCGAGCTCATCTGGTACGCCACCGGGCAGATGCCGCAGATGCGCGCCGTGATGTCGGGCACCTCGCGGAACCCGCGCCCGCGCAGGAACGCCTCGAAGAACCGCGGCGGCTCGTAGATGTTGAGCCGCACCTCGCGCACCTTGCCGTCGCGGATCTTGACGTGCATCGCGCCCTCGCCCTCGACGCGCGCGAGCATGCGCCGTCGATGATCGTGCGGCGTGCGCCGCTCACGCTCACGCGCCGCGCACCTCGTCGAACGCGTCGCACGTTGAACGTCGAGTAGACGCGCTCGACGTCGGTGTCGTCCATCCCCAGCTCGCGCAGGCTGCGGGTCAGCGAGGCGAGGTTCGGCGTCTCCATGGGGCCGAAGCAGCCGTAGCAGCCGCGGTCGTACGACGGGCAGATCGCGCCGCAGCCGGCGTGGGTCACCGGGCCCAGGCAGGGCGTGCCGTGCGCCACCATCACGCACACCGTCGCCCCGCCGCTTGCACTCGATGCACACGCTCGTCGTCGGGCGATCTGGGGCCGGCGGCCGTCCAGCGACGCCGAGCAGCACCTCGAGCAGCTGGTGCTTGTCGATCGGGCAGCCCGTGCAGCTCGAAGTCGACCGGCACGTGGGCCGAGATCGGCGTCGACGTCGCGAGCGTCGAGACGTACTCGGGCGTGGCGTACACGGCGGCCAGGAAGCTCGTCCAGTCGGCGCCAGTTGCGCAGCGCCTGGATGCCGCCCGCCGTGGCGCACGCGCCGATCGTGACGAGCTTGCGCGACTGGCGCCGCACCTGCGCGGATGCGCTCGGCGTCGTGCGGCGGTCGTGATCGAGCCCTCGACCAGCGAGACGTCGTAGGGGCCCGCGCACGGTCGCCCGGCGCGCCTCGAGGAAGTAGGCGATCTCGACCTCGCCGGCGAGCGCGAGCAGCTCGTCCTCGCAGTCGAGCAGCGACAGCTGGCAGCCGTCGCACGAGGCGAACTTCCACACGGCGAGGGTGGGCTTGCCGGGCCACGCTAGAGCTCCCTCACCTGCAGCACGGCGGCGACCTCGTCATAGCCGTACACCGGCCCGTCGCGGCAGACGATCGTCGGGCCGAGCTGGCAGTGCCCGCAGAAGCCGATCCCACAGCGCATGCTGCGCTCGAGCGAGACGTACAGGCGCTCGGCGGCGACGCCGCGGTCGAGCAGGCCGCGCGCGCAGTGGGTCATCATGATCTCGGGGCCGCACACCATCGCGACCGTCGCGTCGGGGTCGAACTGCGCCGGCCCGATCAGCTCGGTGACGAAGCCCACCCGCCCCGGCCAGTCGGCGCCGGCCGCGTCGACGCTGACGTCCACCGTCATCCCGTCGCGCCGCCAGCGGTCGAGCTCGCGCCGGTAGAGCAGGCTCGCCGGCGTGCGGCTGCCGTACAGCAGCACGAGCTCGCCGTACTCGCCGCGGTGCGCCAGCAGGTGCCTGACCGCGCCGCGCAGCGGCGCCAGGCCGACGCCGCCGGCGACGACGACCACGTCCGCACCCCGCGCCTCGGCCAGCGGCCAGCTGTTCCCGAGCGGGCCGCGCACGCCCGAGCACGCTGCCCGGGCGCGCGGCGCAGATCGCCGCGGTCACGGCGCCGACCGCGGCGACGGTGTGGATCAGCCGGCCGCCGGTCGTGCCGGACACCGACAGCGCCACCTCGCCGACGCCGAACGCGTACACCATGGTGAACTGGCCCGGTGCCGGAGTGATCGGGTCGCCGTCGACGGGCTCGAGCTCGAGCGTCCACACGCCCGGGACCTCGCGGCGGCGGCTCACGACCGTGAACGGCCGCGGAGTCATCGACCGCGCGCCGGTGGCCGCCTCAGCCGGAGAGAACGTCGCCATAGACATCCAGGAGGCGGAGCCGCGTCCAGCGCAGGCGCTCGCGGAGCACCTGCGCGAACCGCGTCATCAGGTCGTAGCCGAGCGCAGGATCGGTCTCGAGCTTGTCGCGCAGGCAGGTGGTGTCGAACTCGATCGCTCGCACGAGCTCGAGCGCGCGGCCGTCGAAGTACCAGCGATACGGCGGGAACAGCCACGACCATCCGACCACGTCGCCGGCGGCGAGCGTCTCGATCGTGATCGGGCCGCGGCCGGGCACGTACGTCTCGAGCGTGATCGAGCCGTGGCGCAGGAGGTAGAACGTGTCGGCGGGCGTGTCCTCGCGGAACAGCGCCTCGCCGTCGGCGAAGTGCACGTTGCGGCCGCACCCGGCGATCAGGTCGAGCCGGTCCGGGCCGCAGGTCGGCGAAGAGCGGTGCCTCGGCCACGAGCTCTGCGATGGTCTTCATGCGCTGCCCTCCTCGCCGGCGCGGATGGCGGCCAGCTCCTCGGTGACGTCGATGCCCACCGGGCACCACGTGATGCAGCGACCGCAGCCGATGCAGCCCGAGCTGCCGAACTGCTCGTGCCACGTGCCGAACTTGTGGGTGAGCCACTGGCGGTAGCGCGAGCGCCCGGTCGAGCGGATCGGCCCGCCGTGCATGTAGGAGTGCTCGACGTCGAAGCACGAGTCCCACACCCGCACCCGCTCGGCGTGCTGCCCGGTCAGGTCGGTGTCGTCCTCGACGCCCGAGCAGAAGCAGGTGGGGCACACGAGCGTGCAGTTGCCGCACGTCAGGCAGCGGTCGGCGACGTCGTCCCAGCGCGCGTGCTCGAGGTTGCGGCCGAGCAGGCCGGGCAGGTCGTCCGTGTCGACGCTGCGCCCCATCCGCTCGGCCGCCCGGCGACCGCCCGCCCGGCGGCGTCCAGGTCGGCGGCGGTCGCCTCGCGGCGCGGCAGCTCTGCGAGCACCGCCGCGCCGCGCTCGCTGCCGGCCTCGGCGACGAGCCGGTGCGGCCCGTCCATCACCTCGGTCAGGGCGAGGTCGTAGCCGGACTCGGCCTGCGGGCCGGTGCCCATCGAGACGCAGAAGCACGTGCCGGCCGGCTCGAAGCAGTTGACCGCCACCACGAACGCGTCCTTGCGCCGCGCGGCGTACTCGTCGTCGGTGTGCGGCCCGCCCAGGAACACGGTGTCCTGGATCGCGATCCCGTGCAGCTCGCAGGCGCGCACGCCGATCAGGGCCAGGGGGCGATCCGGCGGCGGCTCCTCCGTCACGGCGAAGCCCTCGCCGGTGCGGCTCGCCGCCCATAGGCGCAGACGCGGCGGGAAGAGGAACTGCTTCCACGAGTGCGGGCCGACGGCGTAGCCGAAGCGCGCATCGTCGGCGCGGCGCTCGAGCCGGTAGCGGCCCGGCTCCTGCACGTCCTTCCAGCCGATCGGCAGGTCGGCCGCCGAGGCCAGGTCGTCGTAGACGATCGCCCCGTCGCGGACCTTCGGCCCGAGCACACGGAAGCCACGGCTCCGGAGCGCCTCCACCAGGCTCTCCAGTGCCCCGGGCTCGATCACGCTTGCCGTGGTGCTCTGCATCGAGGACCTCCCAGCGCGCCACTCTAGCGTGGTTGACCCGCGGCCGACAGGCCTATACGGTCGCCCCACCGCGCGCTTCAACGCGGGCGTTCCCGGAGCTGAGGGGAAATGGCTGCACAGGCAGATCCAGGACTGCGACACAACTCGATCGGGCTGCTCGACGTCGTCTTCCAGTCGATCACCTACATGGCCCCGGCGGCGGCGACGGCGTTCTCGATCGGGATCGGCGTCGACCTGGCCGGGACGGCGCTGCCGCTGTCGGCGCTCGTCGCGCTCGTCGCCTGCACCTTCTGCGCGATCGCGATCGGCCAGATGGGCAAGTTCATCCCCTCGGCCGGTGGCCTGTACGTGTTCGCGGCGCGCGGGATCTCGCCCGCCGTGGGCTTCTTCGTCGGCTGGCTCTACGTCGGCTTCTCGATCTTCTTGCCGCCGTTCCTCTTCATCCTGAACGGCTGGTTCATCGACACGACGATGAAGACGCAGGGCTGGTGGACAGGCTCGCCCGGGTGGTGGTTCTGGGGCGGCCTGACCGCGCTCGTGGTCTTCTGCCTGACGTACTTCGACGTGCGCCTGTCGGCGAAGGCGGGGATCCTGCTCGGCGCGATCGAGATCACCGTGTTCATGGCGCTCTCGCTGACGCTGCTCGCGACCCACCCCAACTCGACGGCGCCGTTCCATCCCGCGAACTCGGCCGGCGGCTACCGCGGCATCTTCCAGTCCTCGGTGTTCGTGATCACCGCGTTCATCGGCTTCGAGGCCGCCACCGCGCTCGGCGAGGAGTCGCGCAACCCGAGCCGCAACGTCCCCCGCGGCGTCGTCTGGGCGTGCATCGCGATCGGGCTCTTCTACCTGTTCAACACCTACGCGTGGAACGTCGGCGCCGACATGAACATCGTCAAGTTCCATACGGAGACCGGCGGCAACGACTGGGTGCAGCTCGCCAAGAACTCCTGGCACAACGGCTGGGTGCTCGTCTTCTTCGCGCTGATCAACTCGAACGTCGGGTCGGCGACCGCGGCCGTGAACAACTGCAGCCGGGTGCTCTTCGCCATGGGCCGCTCGGGCTCGCTCCCTGCGGTCTTCGGCCGCACCCATCCGGTGCACCGCACGCCGCACGTGGCCGTGATCTTCACCGTGGTCGCATCGATGATCGTGTCCGTCTTCGCGGCGCACAAGTTCGGTGCGGGCGTGGCGTTCGGAGTCGTCGGCACGACCTTCACCGTGCTCGCGATCATCGTCTACATGATCTCGTGCGGATCCTGTATCGGCTTCTTCTCGCGGGAGGGGCGCCAGCACCGCAACACGCTTCTGCACATCGTCGTGCCGGTGCTCGGCATCGTGGTCTTCGCGTTCCCGCTGTACGCCCAGTACTTCGACCTGAACAAGCTGTTCAGCTACGTGCTCGCCTATCCGTTCAACTGGGGCGGCATCGCGGCGGTCGTCTGGGTGGTGGCCGGGATCGTGATCACCCTGGTGATGATGCGGGTCAAGAGCGGGGCGCTCGAGGCGGCCACGCGCGGCTTCAGTGGCGACGTCGCCGAAGAGGTGGTGTGATGAGCCACGACGATCTTGAACCACGCATCTGAGTGTTCCTGGACGCGCTCGTACGGCGCAACCCGGCGTTCGTCTCGGCCGCGATCCGGCTGCAGCAGCAGGGCGCGATCCCGGCGGCGGCGTTCGTGCTCGACCTGGACGCGGTCGAGGCCAACGCGCGGCTGATCTCGCAGGAGGCCGCCAGGGTCGGGGTCGAGGCGTTTGCGATGACGAAGCAGGTCGGGCGCCACCCGGCCCTGATCGCCGCCGTGCAGCGCGGCGGGATCGAGGCCGGGGTGGCGGTCGACATGGAGTGCGTCCGCGCCCTGCGCGAGGGGGGCATGCGCCTCGGGCACGTCGGCCACCTGGTGCAGGTGCCGCGCCACGACGCGGCCGAGGCCGCCGCGGCGGAGCCGGACAACTGGACGGTGTTCGACGAGACCAAGGCGGCCGAGGCGGCCGCCGCCGCGCGCGCCGCCGGCCGTGAGCAGGCGCTGCTGGCGCGGCTCGTGGCCGACGGCGACACGTTCTACACCGGGCACGAGGGCGGCTTTCCTGCCGGCGACGTCCTGCGCGTGGCCGACGCGCTCGACGGCCTCGACGGGGCGCGCTTCGGCGGGATCACGACGTTCCCTGCGCTGCTCTACGACCACGACCGGCGGGCCGTCGTGCCGACGCCCAACCTGGGCACGCTCCAGCGCGCCGCCGAGCGCCTTCGCGGCGCCGGCCGCACCGACGTGCGCATCAACGGCCCCGGCACGACCGCCGCGGGCGTGCTCGCGACGCTTGCGTCCGCCGGGGTGACGCAGGTCGAGCCCGGCCACGGGCTGACCGGGACGACGCCGCTTCACGCCGTGCGCGACGAGCCCGAGCTGCCGGCCGCGCTCTACGTCAGCGAGATCTCCCACCACCACGGCGGCCGTGCGTACTGCTACGGCGGCGGCTTCTACATCGACCCCGTGTTCCCGCCGTATGCGGTGCACGCGCTCGTCTCGCGCGACGGCGACCTCGCGTCGGCCCTGCGGGTCGAGGCCGACCTGCCGCCGCCGGCGATGATCGACTACTACGGCATGCTCCACGAGGATCGCGGCGCGGGCCTCGAGGCCGGCATGTCGGCCGTGTTCGGCTTCCGCATCCAGGCGTTCTTCGCCCGCGCCCCCGTGGTCGCTGTGGCCGGGGTTGCGTCGGGCGATCCGCGCGTCGTTGCCGCGTAGTTGGTGCCTGGCACCTGCCGGCCTAGCCGTACGTCGCCTCGATGCCGCGGATGTCGCCGTCGGCATCGTGGAGGATGCGCACGTCTGCGAAACCGTGCCCGGCAAGGTCGGCCGCGAGCAGGCCGGCCTGGTCGCCGCCCAGCTCGAGCAGGAGCGCGCCGCCGGGCCGGAGCCAGCGCGGGCTCCCGGCGATGACCCGGCGCAGGACGTCGCACCCATCGCGGCCGCCGTCGTAGGCGACCGCCGACTCGAACGCGAACGTGTCGCGCTGGAGCAGGCCGAGCTCGCCGGCCGGCACGTAGGGCACCACGCCGGCGACGACGTCGACCGCCCCGCCCAGGTCGCCCGGCAGCGGCGCAAAGAGGTCGCCCAGGAGCGCCTCGACCCCGTTTCGCGCCGCACAGGCGACCGCGCGCGGATCGACGTCGGTCGCGACGACGCGCGCGTCCGGCCGCCGCGCCGCGAGCGCCATCGCGACCGCGCCCGACCCGGTGCAGACATCGACCGCCACCCCGCCCGGGGGCAGCCGCTCGGATGCGCGCAGCGCCAGCTGCTCGGTGTGCGGTCGCGGCACGTAGACGCCGGGATCGACCCGCACCTCGAGGCCGCAGAACGCCACCGTCCCGGTGATCCACGCGAGCGGCTCGCCGGCCAGCCGCCGCGCCACGAGCGCGTCGAGCAGCCCGTCGTCGCCCGCCGCGCGCGCGAGCAGCAGCTGCGACTCGTCCGCTGCCGCCACAAAGCCGGCGCGGGCGAGGAGCGCCGTCAGATCGCCGCGATCCAGTCGCCGACGACCTGGTTGAAGCTCCCGGGCTCCTCCCACATCGGGCAGTGGCCGGAGCGCTCGAAGACGTGCATGTCGGCGGGCGCGTGCTCGGCGAGCCACTCGCCCGCGGCCACCGGCACGAGCTTCTCGTCCCGCCCCCAGGCGCACAGCGTCGGCAGGCTGTAGGAGCCGACCACCTCGCGGAAGTCGCGCAGCGACTGGTCGAGCAGGATGCACGTCGCGGCGTTTGCGCCCAGCTTCTGCGTCTCGGCGACGAGCATCTCGAGCTCCTCCGCGGGACGGTCGTCGGCGAACATCGAGGGCACGAACTCGGCCATCACGCCGGCGAAGTCGTCCTGGGCGGCCTCGAGCAGGCCGAAGAGCTCGGCCTCCGAGAACGCCCCGAGCGCCCATCCCTCGCGCTTGAGGTCGGACGGCCCCTGCGACACGTTGACATGGCCGGCCAGGTCGCCCGGGCCGAACTGGCGGATCAGGTCCCACACCACCATCGTCCCCATCGACCAGCCCACGGCCACCGCGCCGCGCAGGTCGAGCCGGTCGATCAGGGCGTGCACGTCGCGGGCGTACTGGGCGACGGTGTGGCCGCCCTCGTGCGCCGGCGACTCGCCGTGGCCGCGCAGGTCGACGCTGACCACGCGGAAGCGCTGCGCCAGGGGATCCACGTTTCGCTCGAAGAACCGGCGCGACATCGATACGCCGTGGATGAGCAGCACGGGGCGGCCGCTGCCGCGGTCGTCGTAGGCGAGGCGGACGCCGCCGCCGATGTCGAGAAGGTCGGTCATCGCGCGATCGTACACTCCGACGCGTCTCGTACGCTCTGCGTGCGTGGCCGGCCTCTCGACTCCGATCGTGGTCGTGGTCTTCGTGCTCGCGTCCGCGGCGACGTGGATCGCCGGCATGGGCCTGTCGAGCACGACGGACGAGCTCGACAACCGGCTCGGCCTGGGCGCTGCGCTCGGCGGGATGATCCTGCTCGCGATCGCCGGCAGCCTGCCCGAGATCGCGATCACGGTCTCGGCGGCGAGCCAGGGCAACCTCGGGCTCGCCGCCGGCAACCTGATCGGCGGCATCGCGATCCAGACGCTCGTGCTCGTGGTGTGCGACGCCGCCGCCTCGGGCGAGCGTCCGCTGACGTTCCTGGTCGGCTCGCTCGTCCCGGTCGTCGAGGGCCTGGCCGTCGTGTTCGTGGTCGGCGAGGTGCTGCTGGGAGCGCTGCTTCCGGCGAGCTATGCGATTGGGCCGGCCAGCCCGGCGTCGATCGCGATCGTCGCCACCTGGCTCTTCCTGCTGTGGGTGCTGAACCACGTCCAGCGCAACCCCCGCTGGGAGGTCGTGATGCCCGGCGCGCAGCCGGGCCGGCCCGACCGCTCCGTGCGCGAGCCGCAGCACCCCCGGCGGCACGAGGGCCGGCCCACGCTCGTCGTCGCCGCGATGTTCACGGCCGGGTGCGTTGTCACGCTCATCGGCGGCGTCGTCCTCGAGCGCGGGGGAGGCGTGCTCGCCGACCGCGCCGGGATCAACGGCGTGATCTTCGGCGCGACGGTGCTCGCGCTCGCCACCGCCCTGCCCGAGATCTCGTCCGGCATCGCCGCGGTCAGGGTCGGCGACCACCAGCTGGCCACCGGCGACATCTTCGGGGGCAACGCCTTCCAGGTGTGCCTCTTCCTCGTGGCCGACCTGGTCGCCGGGCGGCCGGTGCTGCCCACGGCGGGCATCCTGAACAGCTGGCTCGGCGGCCTCGGGATCATCCTCACCGTGATCTACGTGATCGGGGTGGTCGTGCGCCCGAACCGGTGCCTGCTGCGGCTGGGAATCGACTCGATCCTGGTGCTGTTCGTCTTCACTCTCGGCGTGATCGGGCTCACCGCCCTCCCCACATGAAAGTCCTTTCGTTCCGTAAGCAAGCTGGCTATGCTTGGCCCGGGAGGAAGCGCCCGTGATGATCATCACCATCTCGTGGCAGATCGGCATCGACGGCGAGCGTGTGGGAGCGCTGGCCGGCGAGCGGCTGGGCCTGCCGGTCGTCGACTCGGAGATCGTGGACGCCGTGATGGACGCGCTGCGCAGCGGGCGGGCGGAGGCGGCCGACATGGAGCGGTTCGTGCCCACCTGGGGCGCGACGCTGGCCGTCTCGCTTCTCGCGACCGCGGGCGTCCCGGCGGCCCGGGCCGACCTCGTCAGGGCAGAGTGCGCACACGCGGCGGTCGAGTCGGTGCTGCGCGAGGCCGCCCGGCAGTCGTGCGTGATCATGGGCCGGGGCGGCTTCGCGTTGCTCGCCGATCACCCCGGAGCTTGCCACGTGCGCCTGGCCGCGCCGCCCGCGTGGCGGGCCACCCGCCTGGCGGCGTGCGACTGCATCTCGGCCGAGCGCGCCGAGCGCATGGTCGAGGCCGACGACCGCAACCGGGCGGCGTTCGTCCGCCACTACTACGACCGCCGCCTCGACGACCCGGCCAACTTCCACCTCGTGCTCGCGGCCGACCGCTTCCGGCCCGAGCAGCTCGCCGACGTCATCGTCGCCGCGGCGTGCCCGGCCGCCGCGGCCATGCCAGACGGGGTCATGCCCCTGCTGGCGCGATCGTCCTAGACCGGGCTTCGGGGGAGCGCCCGCACGGCGCCCACCACGCGGGACATCAGCTGCGCCAGCCGGCGGCCGTCGCGCTCACCGAGCTCGCTCATCCCCGGCGCGAGCGATGCCCGCAGGATGCGCCGGCGGTCCTCGACCAGTGCGCGGCCGGCCGGCGTCGCACGCACGAGCACGGCGCGGCCGTCGGCGGGGTCGCGGGCCCGCTCCGCGAGGCCGAGGGCAGTGAGGCCGGTGACGGTGCGGGTGGCGGTGGCCTCGGTCGTCTCGGCCAGACGGGCGAGGGCGCCCAGCCGGACCGGCGCGTGGTCGGCGAGCAGGACGAGCACGAGCCGCTGGGTCGAGGTGAGCGCGTCGGTGCCGGCGCCGTCGAACTGCCCCCCGCGCTGGTAGACGAGCAGGATCAGGTCCTCGACCGACCGGGCCAGGATCGCGGCCGGATCCTCGCTCACGATCCCGACGCCGAGCCCGCGGTCACACGCGCGCCGGCCGGAGTCAGCGTGCGCTCTCGCATCGTCCGCTCTGTCCGTGTCCCTCCGATGGGAGTATCATAATATTCGGATCCAATGATTGGCCACGTAAACGAACCCCAGAGCACCGCCGAGGGATGGTCACCGCCGCGCTGGGTCGCGCCCCTGTTCGGGTTCGCGGCGCTCGCGCTCGTGCCGTGGGTCGTGCTGCTCGCGAGCGAGCTGCCCGCGGCGCACCGCGTCACCCACTGGGCGGCGGCGTGGGCCGGCCTCGACGTGGCCCTGGTGGCGATGCTCGTCGCGCTGGCGGCCTGCGTCTGGCGCCGCTCCGGCTGGGTCGAGCCGGCGGCGACCGCGGCCGCGACGCTGCTCTTCGTCGACGCCTGGTTCGACGTCACCACCGCGTCGTCGGCCGGCGGCGTGGCGATCGTGCTCGAGGTGGCGCTCGGGCTCGGGTGTCTCGCGCTCGCCCGCCGGGCCGCGCTCGGCCGCCGGCGCGCAGGCGAGGGCGCATCGTGAGCGACGTCGAGGTCACGACCGCGGCAGGCCCGCCCGCGGATCGGCCCGCCGAGCTGCCCCACCCGCTCCAGCGCCATGTCGGCGTCCTCCTGATCCGGGTCGCCGCGATGGTCAAGCAGCGCATCGAGCAGGGCATGCAGCAGTGCGGCCTGCGCCCGCGCCACTACGCGATCCTCCAGCTCCTGCGCACCGAGGGCGCCGTCTCCCAGCAGGCGGTCGGCGCGCGGCTCGAGATCGACCCCGGCACGGTGGTCGACCTGATCGACGTCCTCGAGGAGCGCGGCCTGGTCGAGCGCCGCCGCCGCGTCGGCGACCGCAGAGTGTACGAGCTGCATCTGACGGCCGCGGGCTCGGAGATGTCCGAGCAGATCGAGCCCGTGCTCGTCTCGGTCGAGAACACCGCCCTTGCCCCGCTCACCGCCGCCGAGCGGACGCTGCTGAAGGACATGCTGACGCGGGTCGTCATGCAGCCGCCGCCGGACTGACGCACCCCGCCCGCGGGTCAGGCGGCCTCGCCGAGCGCGGCCAGCTCCGGCAGCCCGGCCAGGATCCGCATGGCCTGCGCCTCGAGCCGGCGCACGCGCGAGCGGTTGACCCCCAGGATACGCGCCGCCGCCTCGACCGAGACGGGCTCCGCGCCGGCGAGGCCGTAGCGGAGCTCGATCACTCCGCGCGTCCCGGGCGGGAGCAGCGCGAGCGCCTCGCGCACGCGGTCGGCGTGGACCGCGTCGGCCACCTGGTCGGCCGGGTCTGGGTCGCCGTCTGCGAGCGTCTCTGCGAGCTCGGTCTCGCCACCCCCGAGCGCGGCGCTCATCGAGATCGCCTGGGGCCGCCACCGCATCGCCTCGCCGATCTGATCGGCCGTGAGCCTTGTGCGGGCCGCGAGCTCGGCCACGGTCGGCTCGCGGCCGAGCCGGGCCTCGAGCTCGCGGCCGGCGCGGTCGACGGCGCGGATGCGGTCGCCCAGGTGCACGGGCAGGCGGATGGTGCGGGCTCCGTTCGCGACCGAGCGCTGCGCCGCCTGCTGGATCCACCAGGTCGCGTATGTCGAGAACTTGAGGTCGCGCCGCCAGTCGAACTTCTCGACGGCGCGGATCAACCCGAGGGTCGCGTCCTGGATCAGGTCGAGGAACGCGACGCCCTGGCCGCGGTAGCGCTTGGCGATCGACACCACGAGGCGCAGGTTCGACTCGACCATCCGCCGCCTGGCGGCCTCGTCGCCGCGCTCGATCCGGCGCGCGAGCACCTGCTCCTCGTGCTTGGTGAGCAGCGGGTAGCGCGCGATCTGCTCGAGGTAGGTGTCGAGGAGGTCGAGCGACGCCGGTTCGCCGGCGGCCTCCGCGGTCGGTGAGAGTGGTGCTCGCATTTCGATTGCCGCCTCCAATGGTTCGCGAGGTTCACGATGCTATCACGTTCCATGTCGATCGCAAATGATCGGATCAGCGAACGATTTGTTCGCCAATCGGAATCGACCGGATGGCAATGCGGGTGGCGGTGGCGTAGAATCGGCGGCGGCATGCGGCGTATGACACTTGCACTCGTCGTCCTGGCCGGGCTGGCCGTCCCGGCCGTCGCGCTCGCGGGCTCGTTCGACCACACGTTCACGCTCCCGTCGGGGAGCACCCGCCACTCCTACACCATCGTCGTCGGCGCGACCGGGACCGTGCACGTGTCGCTGCGCTACTCGAACATCACGAACCCGCACGCCCGCTTCCGCGTGCAGCTGCGCAAGACGACCTGGAAGCAGGCGCACGTGCTCGTCGACACCGGCACCGGGGTGAACTGCCAGGGCGCGGCAGGCTCGACGATCTGCACGGGGGCCCGCGCGCACACCAACGCCGGCACCTATGTGGTCACGACGGTGAAGCTGACGAACGCGGCCGCCACGGTCGAGCTCAGGGCGAACTGGCCGTAGCCGCGGCCGTGCCGCCTGGCGCGCGGTTTCCTGCCGTCAGCGATGCTCCCGGCGGCGGGCCCGGCGGCGGGCTCGCCGCGATGGGCCGATCGTGGCGCCGGTGGCTCGTGCCCGCTCGCCGACAACGAGCATCTGGGCCGCGAGCGTGATTGCCAGCATGAGCGGGATCGATGTGGGCGAGGCCGCCAGTGTGGCGCCGATGGCTGCGGCGGTCGCGATCAGGCAGAGCCGCGCCAGCATCAGCCCACCCCAGCCGATCCCGAGGCTCGCCCAGCTCGCCCGCTCCCAGAGCTCGCCGTCGCGCTCGAACAGCTCGATCGTCCGGCCCCGGAAGACGCCGAATCCGACGGACGCAATCGCGCTCACAGTCAGCAGCACCGCCGATGCCGGGGTCAGATGGTGCTGGTTCGACGTGCGGTCGAGCAGCACGATGCCATAGACCGCGAGGCCCGCCGGGATGAGGAGCGTGCGCTGCTCGAAGCGGTCGCTGCGACGCTGGCGCACGATGAAGAACGCGATGATCGCGAGACCGCCCGCAACGTACAGAGCGTCCCTCATGCGTCAATCGTAACAACTCTCCCGAGGCGAACCCGCAAACGACGGGCGGCCGCACCCGCGCGGGATCGGCGTCAGTCCCGGCCGAAGCGGGTGAGCGCCGGCACCCGGACGATGCACGCGGCGGCGAGCAGCACGAGCAGCGCCGCTCCGGCGACGCTGACGCCGGGGCTCGCGTCCGCGCCGCGGACGCTCGCAAGCGAGACGAGCTGGGGGGTCACCGCCGGCTTCGTCGTGGTCGGCACCGGCACGCGGGCCGCCATCAGGCGCTCGATGAAGCGCTCACCGGCCGACTGCACCCGGCGTGCGGCCAGCGCGTCCGCCCGCCGCGCCGCCGCGAGGCGGGCGCTCTGGGGATGCGCGAACCGGCGGGCGGCGGCTGCGACGCTGCGGGCGAGGCCGTCGCCGCGGCCGCCCTGCAGCAGGCGGCCGTACCCGTCCCACGGCACGGCCGAAAGCGGCTCGATCTGCACCTTGGCGCCCGTGTGCGGCGCGACCACCATCAGGCCGTCACCGACGTAGAGGGCGACGTGGTAGGGCGCGCGGTGGCGGCTGTACAGGAAGGCCAGGTCGCCGGGCGCCAGATGCTTCGGGCCCACGGGCATCGACATGCGGTAGAGCACCGCGGCGGTGGGGCGGCCGGGCAGCGGCATGCCGGCGTGCGCGTAGGCGTAGTCGACCAGGCCCGAGCAGTCGAAGCCGCCCTCGGCGCGGCTGTCGCCGCCCCAGATGTACGGCCAGCCGACCTGCGCGAGCGCCGCGGCGATCACCCGCGCGCGGCCGCCGGCGGCGGCGTCGAGCAGCGCGTGCGAGGCCTGGGTGAGGTGCACGGTGCGCGGGCGCGCCGCGTGGTGGCGGCGGTGGTGCCGCGCCGGCTGAGGATGGTGGCGGTGATGATGCGCCGGATGGTGCACCTTCGGCGGGGGCGGTGGGCTCGGCGCGCCGCCGCCGCTCCCCGATCCACCGCCGCTGCCGGATCCCCCGCCGTTGCCCGCGGGGGCGGGCGGGATCGTGACGGCCGCCTTGGCGGTGCCGAGCGCGACGACCGTGCCCGCCGCGAGGCCGGCGTGATCGTGCAGGAGCGTCAGGCGCAGGCCGGTGACCGTGTCGGCGGTGACCACGCCGTTCGCGGTGGTCGGCTGCGTCGTGAGCACGGCGAGCGTGCCCCAGTCGTCCAGCGGCAGCGTCGTTCCGGCGGCGGGATGCACGTGCCGTCCGAGCACGACCAGGCCGTGGATGTCGCCGCCGGTGAGGTCGTGCACCGTGCCGTCCGCGGTCGCAGCCAGCGACGCCGACGTCCACAGCTTGCGCACGCGCACGGCTCCGCCGAGCAGGCGCACGTGCCGCAGCAGAGTGTCCGACTCGGCGCTCGGGATCGCCCCCTGGTGCTTGACCGCGCCGGCCATCGCCCAGCCGGCGTGGATCGCGTCGGAGCCGTTGTACGGGCCGCGGGCGCCGGCCGGGCCGAACGCCGTCACGAGGTCCGTGCCCTGCGGGGCGGCTCCCGGCTGGAGCACGGCGATCGCCTGCGCGGACGCGCGTACGGGCGGCTCGGCCGCGCCGAGCGCTGATCCAGCCGAGCCTGACACCGCCGCGACCATCGCCGCGGCGGAGAGTCCCAGCCATACGCGACCCCACAATCGCACCTACGGACCTCCGATGCCGTCCTTGCACCGCATGATGCCACGTTTCCCGGCCCGTGCAGCCGGTTGCGTCTGATTCCTCACATACCCATCACGCGGGCGTGCCGGCTCACCGGTCACGGTACTGAGTCGCACCGAAGTCGCCGCGGCGATACGCCCCCTGCCGCCGCTGCCACAGCGCCACCTCGGCGGCGATGATCGCGAGCAGGACCGATACCGCCCACAGGAGCTCCGCCCGCAGCGGATGGTGGCGGTGCGGCTTGACCACGCACGCGACCTGGGGCGGGCAGTGCGCCCCGGACGAGGTCATCTCCCACGTCACGATGCCGGCGATCAGGCACGCGACCGCCGCCGCCCCGATGAGCGCCGGTACGAGCCACACGCGAGAACCTGTCACGTTGCGGACGCTACCACCATCGCACCTGCCGCCGCCGTCCCGCGGTTGAACCACTTGATTCGGCATGGGTAAATAATTGATCGGAATGGTTCATCATCTGCTACGCTCGGACCAATGGCGCCGCCGCCGCTCTCCGGTCTGTACGACCCCAGGTTCGAGCACGACGCCTGCGGCCTGGCCGCGCTCGTCCGCCTGGACGGCCGGCCCGGCCACGAGCTCGTCGAGCAGGCTCTGCGGGCGCTCGAGAACCTCGACCACCGCGGCGCCACCGGCTCCGACCCCGACACGGGCGACGGTGCCGGGATCATGACCCAGCTGCCGCACCGGTTCCTCGCGGCGGCGTTCCGTGAGGCGCTCGGACACGACCTGCCGCCGCCCGGCGCCTACGCCACGGGGCTCGTCTTCCTGCCCCGCGACCCCGGCCTGCGGATGCGGTGCGAGGAGCTGCTCGTGCGCATCTGCGCCGAGGAGGGCCAGCGCGCCCTCGGCTGGCGCGACCCGCCCGTGCACCCGCTCAGCATCGGCCGGCTCGCGCGCGACTCCGAGCCCGTCGTCCGGCAGCTCTTCGTCGAGCGGCGCACGGGCGACCAGGCCGCCTTCGAGCGCAAGCTGTACGTGATCCGCCGCCGCGTCGAGCGGGCCGCGGCCGCGGCCGGCGTGCCCGAGGCGCAGTTCACGATCGTGAGCCTCTCCTCGCAGCGGCTCGTCTACAAGGGCCTCCTGCGCGGGCCGCAGCTGGCCGCGTACTTTGAGGATCTGTGCGATCCGCGCTTCGAGAGCGCGCTCGCGCTCGTGCACAGCCGGTTCTCGACGAACACGTTCGGCACCTGGGACCTGGCCCACCCGTTCAACTTCCTGGCCCACAACGGCGAGATCAACACCGTGCGCGGCAACGCCAACTGGCTGGCCGCGCGCGAGCCGCAGCTGCGCTCACAGCTCCTGGGAGACGACCTGCAGAAGCTCTACCCGATCGTCGACGAGCGCTGGTCGGACTCGGCCAAGCTCGACGCCGCCGTCGAGCTGCTCGTGCTCGGCGGCCGCTCGCTGGCGCACGCGCTGACCATGCTCGTCCCGCCCGCGTGGACCGACCCCGGCGCGGTTGCGGACGACGCCGTGCGCGCGTTCTACGAGTATTCGAGCTGCGTGGCCGAGCCGTGGGACGGCCCGGCGGCGATCGTCGCGAGCGACGGCGTGCGCGTCGTCGCCATGCTCGACCGCAACGGCCTGCGCCCGGCCCGCTTCGTGCGCAGCCGCGACGGCCTCGCGGTGATCTCGTCCGAGGCAGGGGTGGTGGACATCGACGCCGCCGACGTCGTCGAGCACGGCCGGGTGGGCCCGGGCCAGCTGCTCGTGCTCGACACCGCCCTCGCGCGGGTGGTCGGCGACGCCGAGCTCAAGCGCGACCTGGGCGCCCGACGCCCGTACGCCGCCTGGCTCGCCGAACATCGCCTGGCGCTCGACCACGGCGGCGGGGACGATCCCGGGCCGGCGACCGAGCCGCCGCCGACCGCGCTTCTGACCGCGTTCGGCTACACCGAGGAGGAGCTCGACCTGATCGTGCGGCCGCTGGCCCGCGACGGCTCCGAGCCGGTCGGGTCGATGGGCGACGACGCCGCGCTCGCGGTACTCTCGGAGCGGCCGCGGCTGCTGCCGAGCTTCTTCCGCCAGCAGTTCGCCCAGGTAACCAACCCCGCGATCGACCCGCAGCGCGAGGCGCTCGTCATGAGCCTGCGGACGTCGATCGGCGCGATCGGGAACCTGCTCGACGAGCGGCCCGAGCACTGCCGCCGGGCGGTCGTGCCGCGGCCCGTGCTCGGCCTGGCCGAGCTCGCGCGGCTGACCGACATCGGCCGCGACGGATTCGCGGCGGTCACGCTGCCGGTGCTCTACCCCGTCGCCGAAGGTGCCGCCGGCATGGAGCGGGCGATCGACGCGGCCTGCCGGGCGGCGTCGCGGGCGGTGTGGGACGGGGCGGCGATCGTCGTCCTGTCCGACCGTGGCGTCGACGCCCGCCTGGCGCCGGTGCCGCCGCTGCTCGCGGTCGCGGCCGTCCACTCGCACCTCGTCCGCGAGGGCGCCCGCACGATGTGCGGCCTGGTCGTCGAGTCGGGCGAGCCGCGCGAGACGATGCACTTCGCCCTCCTGCTCGGCTACGGCGCGGCGGCCGTGTGCCCCTATCTCGTGCTCGAGGCGCTACCGGCCGCCGACCGCCGTCGCTATCTGGACGGGATCTGCGCGGGCCTGCTGAAGGTGTGCTCGAAGATGGGCATCTCCACCGTGCAGAGCTACCGCGGCGCCCAGATCTTCGAGGCCGTCGGCCTGGGCGCCGCGCTCGTCGAGCGCTACTTTCCCGGCACGGTCTCGCGCCTGGGCGGCATCGGCCTGCCCGAGGTGCACGCCGCGTCCGCGGCCCGGCATGCGGCGGCCTTCGCGCGCCCCGCGTCCGCCCTCGAGATCGGCGGCGAGTACCGCTACCGCGCAGGCGGTGAGCAGCACGTGTGGGAGCCCGAGCCGATCGTGCGCCTGCAACGCGCCGTCCGCGACTCAAGCCACGCGACGTTCCTCGAGTACGCGCGCGCGGTCGACGGGCACGCGGCCCGCCTGGCGACGCTGCGCGGGCTGCTCGAGCCGGCCGCCCTCGGCGTCCCGATCCCGCTGGCCGAGGTCGAGCCGTCGGCGGCGATCGTGCGCCGGTTCGCGACCGGCGCGATGAGCCTCGGATCGATCTCGCCCGAGGTGCACGAGACGCTTGCGATCGCGATGAACCGGCTCGGCGGCCGCTCGAACACCGGCGAGGGAGGCGAGGATCCGGCCCGGTCGATCCCGGATGCGAACGGCGACCTGCGCCGCTCGGCCATCAAGCAGGTCGCGTCCGGGCGGTTCGGCGTGACGGCGGCCTACCTGGTCGACGCCGACCAGCTGCAGATCAAGATCGCCCAGGGCGCCAAGCCGGGCGAGGGCGGACAGCTGCCGGGCGCGAAGATCACCGAGACGATCGCGCGCCTGCGTCACTCGACCCCGGGCGTCGGGCTGATCTCGCCGCCGCCCCACCACGACATCTACTCGATCGAGGACCTCGCCCAGCTCGTCCACGACCTCAAGTGCGTGAACCCCGGCGCGTCGATCTCGGTCAAGCTCGTGGCCGAGGCCGGCGTCGGCACGATCGCCGCCGGCGTGGCCAAGGCCAAGGCCGGGCACATCGTCATCGCCGGCCACGACGGCGGCACGGGGGCCGCCCCACTGGCCTCGCTCAAGCACGCCGGGCTGCCGTGGGAGCTCGGCCTCGCCGAGGCGCACCAGGTGCTGGTCGCAAACGGCCTGCGCGACCGGGTGTCGCTGCAGGTCGACGGCGGCCTGCGCACCGGCCGTGACGTGCTGGTCGCCGCGCTCCTCGGGGCCGAGGAGTTCGGGTTCTCGACCGCCCCGCTCGTCGCCGCCGGCTGCGTGATGATGCGCGTCTGCCACCTGAACACGTGCCCCGTCGGGATCGCCACGCAGGACCCCGAGCTGCGGCGGCGCTTCACGGGGACGCCCGAGCACGTCGTCCGCTACTTCCTGTTCGTCGCCGAGCACCTGCGCGAGCTGATGGCGGCGCTCGGCATCGCCCGCCTCGCCGACGTCGTCGGCCGCAGCGACCTGCTGCGGCGCCGCGACGATCCGCGGCCCTGGCTCGCCGGCCTCGACCTCGGTGCGCTCACCGGCCCGGGGGCCGGTGAGCGCGTGCCCGCGCCCGGCGCGCACCGGCCCGCCGATCACGGCCTCGACGCGGCGCTCGACACCGCGCTCCTGCCGCGCGTCGCCGCCGCGCTCGCCGGCGCCGGAGCCGTCGTGGTGGAGGCCGCCGTGCGCAACACCGACCGCAGCGTCGGCGCGATCCTCGCGGGGGCGATCGCGCGCCGGGCCGGGGCCACCGGGCTCCCGGCCGACGCCATCGTCCTGCGCCTGCACGGCTACGCCGGCCAGAGCGTGGCGGCGTTCGCCCCCCGCGGCCTCACGATCGACCTCGAGGGCGCGTGCAACGACTACGCCGGCAAGGGCCTCTCGGGCGGGCGCCTGATCGTGCGCCCGCCGGATGGGGCCGGCTTCGTCGCCGAGCGAAACGTGATCGCCGGGAACACGGTGCTCTACGGCGCCACCTCCGGCGAGGCGTTCCTGCGCGGCCGTGCCGGCGAGCGCTTCGGCGTGCGCAACTCCGGCGCGACGGCCGTGGTCGAGGGCGTCGGCGACCACGGCTGCGAGTACATGACCGGTGGGGTCGTGTGCGTGCTGGGCGAGACCGGGCGCAACTTCGCCGCCGGGATGTCGGGCGGCACGGCGTTCGTTCTCGACCCCGACGGCGCGCTGCCCGCCCGCTGCAACCCCGGATCGGTCTCGCTCGAGCCGCCCGCCGAGGCGGACGGGCCGCTCGTCCGCGACCTGCTCGAGCGCCACCTCGCCGCCACCGGGAGCGCCGTCGCCGAGCGGGTGCTGGCCGCGTGGCCGGAATCGCTCGCGGACTTCGTGAAGGTGCTGCCGGACGACCTGCGCGCCGTGCTCGCCGGCCGCGCCGCCGAGGGCGACCGCGTGCTGGAGGCGGTCGGTGGCTGACCCCCGCGGCTTCGTCACGTTCGCCCGCCGGCTGGCGCCGTACCGGCCCGTCCACGAGCGGCTCGGCGACCACCGCGACCCGGCGCTGCCGGCGGCGGGCGATCTCGTGCGCGAGCAGGCGACCCGGTGCATGGGCTGCGGGGTGCCGTTCTGCCATACCGGCTGCCCGCTCGGAAACCTCGTCCCCGATTGGTCGGAGCTCGTTCGCACCGGCCGGTTCGAGGACGCGGCCATGCGGCTGCACGAGACGAACAACTTCCCCGAGCTCACCGGCAAGCTGTGCCCCGCGCCGTGCGAGGAGGCGTGCGTGCTCGCGCTGAACGACGACCCGGTGACGATCAAGCAGATCGAGCTCGCGATCGTCGACCGCGCGTTCGCCGAGGGCTGGGTGCGGCCGCGCCCCGCCGCCGCGGCGACGGGCCGGTCGGTGGCGATCGTCGGCAGCGGGCCGGCCGGCCTCGCCGCCGCGCAGCAGCTCGCCCGCTCCGGACACGCCGTCACGGTGTTCGAGCGCGACGAGGCGCCGGGCGGGCTGCTGCGGTTCGGGATCCCCGACTTCAAGCTCGAGAAGTGGCTGATCGACCGGCGTGTCGATCAGCTGCTGGCCGAGGGCGTGCGGATCGAGGTGGGGTCGTCGGTCGGCCCGTCCCTCGGCGCGGACGACCTCGCCGCCCGGTTCGACGCCGTGCTGCTCGCCACCGGCGCGCAGAGGCAGCGCCCGCTTCGGCTGCCGGGAGCGGATCTGCACGGCGTCGAACCGGCAATGGCCTACCTGGCGGGGCGCAACCGCGCCGTCGCCCGCCGGCGGCCGGCCGCCGCGATCACCGCGGCCGGCAAGCACGTCGTCGTCCTCGGCGGCGGCGACACGAGCGCCGACTGCCTCGGCTGCGCGCTGCGCGAGGGCGCCCTGTCGGTGACCGAGATCGCGCACGGGCCGACGCCGCCCGCACGGCGAACGCCGCTCGCCACGTGGCCGGAGTGGCCGTTCCTGCTGCGCACCTACCCCGCCCACCACGAGGGGGGCAGCCGTGAGTGGGAGCTCGAGCCGACCGCGCTCGCCGGCGCCGACGGCGCCGTCCACCGCGTGCACGGCCGCCGCGCCACCGGTGCCGAGGCGGCGTTCCCGGCCGGCCTCGTGCTGGTCGCGATCGGCTTTGCGGGCGTCGAGGACGACCCGGTCTACGGCCAGTTCGGCGTCGACGTCGCGAACGGCACCGTCGCGGCCGGCCCCGGTGGCGAGACGGGCGTCCCGGGCGTGTTCGCGGCCGGCGACTGCGTCCGCGGAGCCGACCTGATCGTCACGGCGATCGCGGACGGCCGTGCGGCTGCGGCCGCCGTCCACGCGCAGCTCGCCCGGGCCGCGGCGGCTCCGGCCGCGTGACCGCCTCGCCGGTTCGTATGATGCCCGCCGTGAACGGATCGGCCGTCGCGGGGATGATCCGCAGTCGCCTCGGCGAGCTGTCCCCGAACGACCGCCGCATCGCCCGCCAGCTGATCGACGACGACGTCGAGGCGCCGTTCGAGACCGCCGAGTCGCTGGCGGCGAAGGCGGGGGTGAGCAAGGCCGCCGTGGTGCGCTTCGCGACCAGGGTCGGCTTCGCCGGCTTCTCCGAGCTGCACGAGGCGCTGCGGCTCGAAGCGGTGGCCCGGCTGCGCCAGGGTCGCGGCGAGCCGGCGCCGGCCGCGGACGTGCTCGAGCGCTTCGTCGACCGCGCCCGCGCCGATCTCGAGGCGACCCTGCAGAGCATCGACCAGGCCGAGTTCCGCGCCGCGGTGCGCCTGCTGTGCAAGGGCAACGGCAAGCTCGGCATCTTCGGCTACCGCAAGTCGGTCGCGCTCGCCGAGTACGCCTACTACCTGCTGAACCCGCTGCTCGCGAACGTGTGGCCGATCGCCGCCGGCGAGCCCGGCATCGCCGACCACCTGATCGACCTCGAGCCGCGCGACCGCCTCGTCGCCTTCACGTTCAAGCGCTACGCCAAGGTGACGGCCGACGTCGTGCGCTACTTCCACGAGGCGGGCGCGCCGTCGGTGGTCATCACCGACGACGTCATGTCGCCGGCGGCGGCGCTGGCGACGCACGTGCTCGTCTGCCGGCCCGCGCAGACCGGCGGATTCGAGTCCGCCGCCGGCGGCACCGTCGTGCTCGAGGCGCTCGCCGCCGAGATCGCCCTGCGCAAACGCCGCTCGACCGGGCGCCGGCTGGACGCCGCCGAGCAGCTCTGGAAGCAGTTCGGGACGTACTGAGCGAGGACCCGAAGCGGGGGACTGCCCCCGGGTGGGGACAGTCCCCTGGCATCACCCGCTCGGGCGCACGACGGGTGAGTGCGTCACGAAGTGCGTGTCGGCGTATCCCAGCGAGAAGCCCTCGGGCGCGCTGGGTGACACGTCGACGACGAACGCCGGGCGGTTCCAGCGCTCGTACTGGTCGGCATCGATGTAGAACGGCGCGCCGCCGATCTCTCCGAGCAGAAGGTCGCCCGGACCGGCCGGCAGCTCGCCTTCGGGCAGGCAGATCGGGGAGCTGCCGTCACAGCAGCCCCCCGACTGGAAGAACGCGAGCCTTCCATGCGCCTCGGTGAGGGCCGCGATGGCCGCAAGCGCGTCATTCGTGGCTGTCACCGGTGTGTCCACCCCCGGCCCCTAGAAGAGCCCCATCGGGTTCGGGTCGTAGCTGACCAGCAGGCACTTCGTCTGCGTGTAGTGGTCGAGCATCATCTTGTGCGTCTCGCGGCCGACTCCGGAGATCTTGTAGCCTCCGAACGCGGCGTGGGCCGGATACATGTGGTAGCAGTTCGTCCACACGCGGCCCGCCTGGATCTTGCGACCCATCCGGTACGCCAAGCTGGTGTCGCGCGTCCACACGCCGGCACCGAGGCCGTACATGGTGTCGTTTGCGATCTCGAGCGCCTCGGCCTCGTTCTTGAACGTGGTCACTGCGAGCACCGGGCCGAAGATCTCCTCCTGGAACACGCGCATCTTGTTGTGTCCCTTGAGGACGGTCGGCTCGAAGTAGTACCCGCCGGCGAGCTCGCCGTCGAGCACGTTGCGCTTGCCGCCGATCAGGAGCTCGGCGCCCTCCTCGAGGCCGATCTCGACGTAGCGCTGGATCTTCTCGATCTGCGCGGTCGACACCTGTGCGCCGATCTGGGTGGCGGGATCAAGCGGATGCCCCTGCCGGATCTTCGCGATCCGCTCGAGGCACCGCTCCATGAACGCGTCGTAGATCGACTCATCGATCAGCGCGCGCGATGGGCAGGTGCACACCTCACCCTTGTTGAAGGCGTAGAGAACGAGCCCCTCGACGGCCTTGTCGAGGAACGCATCGTCGTGCGCCATCACGTCGGCGAAGAAGATGTTGGGCGACTTGCCGCCCAGCTCCGTCGTCGACGGGATGATGTTCTGGGCTGCGTACTGCATGATCAGCCGCCCGGTGACCGTCTCGCCCGTGAACGCGACCTTGGCGATCCGCTTGCTCGTCGCGAGGGCCTTGCCGATCTCGGCGCCCGGCCCGTTCACGATGTTGAGCACTCCCGGAGGCAGGATGTCGGCGACGATCTCTGCCAGCTTGAGGATCGACCACGGCGTCGGGCTGGCCGGCTTGAGCACGGTGCAGTTGCCTGCAGCCAGTGCCGGCGCGACCTTCCATGCCGCCATGAGGAGCGGGAAGTTGAACGGGATGATCTGCCCGACAACGCCCAGCGGCTCATGGAAGTGGTACGCCACGGTGCTCTTGTCGATCTCCGAGATCGCTCCCTCCTCGCCGCGGATGACCGAGGCGAAGTAGCGGAAGTGGTCCGCCGCCAGCGGGATGTCGGCGGCGAGCGTCTCGCGCACCGGCTTGCCGTTGTCCCAGCTCTCGGCGATCGCGAGGCTGACGCGGTTCTCCTCGATCGCGTCGGCGACGCGGTTCAGGACGCGGGAGCGCTCCGTGGCCGATGCCTCCGACCACGTCTCGAACGCGGCATGGGCCGCGTCGAGCGCGAGCTCGATGTCCTCGGCGCTCGATGCCGGCACCTCGGTGAACGGCTTGCCGGTCGCCGGGGTCAGGTTCTTCGAATAGGCCCCCTTCACAGGCGGCTCGAAGGCTCCGCCGATGAAGTTGTCGTACCGGGGCTTCACCTCGACAGGACTGTCGGGGCCGCCCGGCGCTGCATAGACAACGGGCCGTTCGATGGTTGCCATCGCGAACCTCCCTCTGGTGCATCACTGACCGCGAAGCGCACGGCCGCACATGCATCATCGGTCCGCGCGGGGAGGGCGGCATCGGGGTGAGGGCGCATCCGGGGTACGAAGAAGTCCGCACCCGCGGTACGCGTACTCCCCGATGCGCGGGGCGGGCTACGCGGCCTGGTCGCGGCGGCGGCCGAGGTACTCGGCGAAGCCGGTGGCCGGCACGGGCCGGCTGAACAGGAAGCCCTGCCCGAGCGGGCAGCCCTTGCGGATCAGGAACTCGAGCTGCTCCTCGGTCTCGATGCCCTCGGCCAGACACTGCAGGCCGAGGTCGTGGGCGAGCCGGATCATGCTCTTGACCAGGATCGACGCCCCGTGGTCGCCGGGCACGTCGGCGATGAAGCTGCGGTCGATCTTGAGCGTGTTCACCTGCAGCTGGCTGAGGCGGCCCAGCGACGAGTGGCCGGTGCCGAAGTCGTCGATGGCCAGACGCAGGCCGCGCGCGTGCAGCTCGGCCAGCACCGGCTCGAGGTCGGCGACCGGCGCCATCGCCGCCTGCTCGGTGATCTCCATCATCATCCGGTCGGCGTTCAGACCGAACGCGTCGATCGTGGACATCACCTGCCGCATCGCCGTCGGCTGCCAGAACGCGGGCGGCAGGTTGACCGACACGAACAGGTCGTGGCCGCCGTTGCGCCACTCGCGGCTCTGCCGGCAGGCCTCGTCGACGACCCAGTCGGTGATCGGCCGGATCAGGCCGGTGCGCTCGGCGATCGGCAGGAACTCGGCGGGCGTGAGCAGCCCGCGCTCGGGGTCGTTCCAGCGGATCAGCGCCTCTGCGCCGACGATGCGGCCGTCGCTCAGGTGGACCAGCGGCTGGTAGTGCAGCTCGAGCTCGCCGCGCCCGGCGGCGTGGCGCAGCCGGCCGGCGAGGCTGAGCTCGCGGCTGGGATCGCGGTCGGTCGGGCGGAAGAGCTGGAAGCCGTCGCGGCCGGCGTCCTTGGCGGCGTAGAGGGCGACGTCGGCATGCTTCAGGAGCGTCTCGGCCGACCCGGCGTCGTCGGGATAGATGCTCGCGCCCACGCTCGCCGTCACGTACAGCTCGACGTCTCCGAGCACGAACGGCTCCATCAGCGCCTCGCGCAGCTTCGCGCCGATGCGCGCGGCCGCGGCGCGCATGGCATCGCGGGTCTGGCCGGCCGACGAGTGCGCGTCGCGGCCGCCCGTGACGAGGATCAGGAACTCGTCGCCGCCCTGCCGCGCGACGACGTCGCTCGAGCGGGTCACGCGCCGCAGGCGGCGGGCGACCTCGACGAGCAGGAGATCGCCGACGCCGTGACCGAAGTTGTCGTTGATGAGCTTGAAGTCGTCGAGGTCGGTGTAGAGCACCGCCGCCGGGATCCCGGTGCGATCAGCGGTCGCGATGGCGGTCTCGAGGTGCTCCTGGAAGAGCGTCCGGTTGGGCAGGTCGGTGAGCGCGTCGTGGTACGCGAGGTGGGACAGCCGATCCTCGGCCTGCTTGCGGGCGGTGATGTCGAAGATGGCGCCGTCGAGGAACTGCACCTCGCCGGCGGCGTCGAAGATGCCGCGGCCGCGCTCGTACACCCACCGCACCGATCCGTCGGCGTGGACGAGCCGGTACTCGATCTCGAACGCGTCGCGCCGCTCGAGGGCCGCGCCGACGCAGGCCTCGACCAGCTCGCGGTCGTCGGGGTGGATCACGCTTGCGAAGGTGCGCACGCACGATCCGATGAACTCGGCGGCGGGATGGCCCGAGATCGCCTCGATCTCGTCGCTCAGGAACTGCATCGCCCAGTCGCTCTCGGGCGAGCAGCGGTAGATCGCGCCGGGGACGTTCGAGATCAGCGCCTCGAGGCGCCGCGTGTCCCACATGCCGTCATCCGTGACGCCTGAGCCGTCCATGGCCCGGGTGTTCGACCGGAAACGGGGAGGGCACACCACCCGAAGAGGGGATGCTGCGTGCCTACTCCCGCGGGGTGCGGATCGCGTAGCCGAAGCCGCGCACGGTCTGGATCAGCGCGGTATCGCCGTTGCGGTCGATCTTCTTGCGCAGGTAGCTGATGTATGTCTCGACCACGCTCGAGTCGCCGCCGAAGTCGTAGCGCCAGACGTGATCGAGGATCTGCGCCTTCGAGAGCACCCGGCCGGCGTTCACGAGCAGGTAGTGGAGCAGGTTGTATTCGGTCGGGGTGAGCTCGACGATGCGGCCGCCCCGCCGCACCTCGCGCGCGTCCTCGTCGAGCTCGAGGTCGGCGTAGCGCACGACCGGCCCCTCCTCGCCGCCGCCGCGCGTGCGCCGCAGCACCGCCCGCACCCGGGCGACGAGCTCCTCCAGGCTGAACGGCTTGCCCATGTAGTCGTCGGCGCCGAGCGTGAGGCCGTGGACGCGGTCCTCGGTGCTGTCGCGGGCCGTCAGGAAGAGCACCGGCAGGCGGGCCGGCGCACCCTCCAGGCGCCGGTAGACCTCGAAGCCGTCCAGGTCGGGCAGCATGACGTCGAGGATGACCAGGTCGGGCCGGAATGTCCGCGCGGCCTTGACGGCGGCGCGGCCGTCGGCGGCGGTCTCCACCGCGAATCCCTCGTACCGCAGCACGGTCGAGACGAGCTGCGTGATGCTCTCCTCGTCGTCGACCACGAGCACGCGGGCTTCTTCGGCCCGCTCGGTCGCCCGGCCCTCTCCCGCCCCTGCCGACATCGCCTGTCACCAGCCTTCCTGCGTCGTTTCGCCCACGGTACGCCGCGCACCTGTGCGCGCGCTGTGAGGATCGTGGGAGCCCGCTGTGGGCGGCCCGTTCTCAGCGAATTCTCACCCGGATTTCCAGTGGGGTTCAAACTGCGCGGGCATCATCCCCGTACTGATCACTCATGCGCGGGCATCTAGGGTTCGTCCGCCCGCCTCTCCAGAAAGGTCCGCTTCAGATGAGAACCGTCATCGCAGTTGCCGCACTACTCGCCTCCGCTGGGGTGGGCGCTGGGGTGGCGGCGGTCGCAGTGCACGAGAGCGACTCCGGCTCCAACTCCACCACTGTCATCCGCAGGCCTGCGGTGACGGTCAACGCCGCCCCCGCCGCATCCACGTCTCCGCCGGGCGGGCTGACCGTTGGGGCGATCTACCGCAAGACCGTCCCCGGGGTCGTCGAGGTGCTCGCGACGACGCCGTCCAGCAACAGCAGCTTCTTCGGCGGCGAGGTCCAGAGCGATCAGGGCACCGGCTTCGTGGTCGACTCGAAGGGCGACATCGTCACGAACTACCACGTCGTCGCGAGCCCCGGTGACTCGGTGCGCGTGCGCCTGCACGACGGCAAGGTCTACGGCGGCCGCGTGATCGGCCGGGACGGGGCCAAGGACGTGGCGGTCATCCGCATCAGCGCCCCCGCGAGCGAGCTGCATCCGCTGGCCTTCGCCAACTCCTCGGAGATCCACGTCGGCGACTCCGTTGTCGCGATCGGCGATCCCTACGGCCTGCGCAACACCGCGACCGTCGGCATCGTGAGCGCGCTCGGCCGCACCATCATCTCGCCGAACGGCCACAAGATCACCGGCGTGATCCAGACCGACGCCGCCATCAACAGCGGCAACAGCGGCGGCCCGCTTCTGAACTCGCAGGGTCAGGTCATCGGCGTGAACAGCCAGATCGAGTCCGGATCGCAGGGCGGCTCGCCCAGCGGGAACGCCGGCGGCAACATCGGCATCGGCTTCTCGATCCCGAGCAACATGGTCGCCGCCACGGCCCGCGGCCTGATCCAGGACGCCAAGTCGCATCCGTACGTCGGCGTCGAGCTCGTCACGGTCAGCCCGCAGGTCGCCAAGGCGACGGGCATGAGCGCCGGCGTCGAGATCGTCTCGGTCACCAAGGGAGCGCCCGGCGACCACGCCGGCCTCACCGGTGCCACCGGCACCAAGACGGTCGCCGGCACGCCGTTCTCGACCGGCGGCGACGTGGTCACGAAGATCGACGGCACGAGCGTCACCAGCGCCGACCAGCTGATCGCCCAGATCACCCAGCACAAGCCGGGCGACCAGATCCAGCTGACCGTCGTCCGCAACGGCCAGACGAGCACGATCACCGTCACTCTGGGCAGCGACTAGGGGTGCTGCTGCCCTGACGCAAGGCGGGCTGCCCTCGGCCTGGGGGTGGCCCGCCTCTGTGCGTCGGCAATACCCTACCGAGGGTGCGCCGTCTCGCAGCAGCGCTCGCCGCGGCGGTCGTCGTCGCGGCCGTCGCCGTCCACGCGGCCACGAACACCGGCAGGGACGAGCCTCCGGCGGCTGCCCCGTCGACACCGGCGACCAGCGCGCCGGCGACGAGCGCCTCCCCGCCCCCACCGCCTGCGCGCGGCACGGCCGGCGACTGGCCGGTGTTCGGCTACGACGCGGCGCGGTCGAACGCCGACCCGCACCCGACAGGCGTGACGGCTGCGACGGTGGCGGGACTCCACCGTCACGTGGTCACGCTTCCAGGGACGGTCGACTCCTCGCCGATCTTCCTGCACGGCGTCACGATCCGCGGCCGCCGCCGCGACGCCTTCTTCATGACGACGACCTACGGCCGGACGATCGCGCTCTCGCCCGCCGGGCGGGTGCTGTGGACGTTCACCCCCGCGGCGTACGCGAGCGTCGCTGGGAGCGCACAGATCACGACGGCGACGCCCGCGGCCGACCCCGGCCGGCGGTTCGTCTACGCCGCCTCGCCCGACGGCCTGATCCACAAGCTCGCGGTGGGCGACGGACGCGAGGTGACGGCGGGCGGGTGGCCGGCGCGGGTCACGCTCCTGCCGGCGCGGGAGAAGATCGCCTCCGCGCTCGGCGTGTGGCGGGGCAGCGTGATCGCCACGACCGGCGGGTACATCGGCGACGCCCCGCCCTATCAGGGCCACGTCGTCGTGATCAGCCGCGCGACCGGGCGCATCGAGGCCGTCTTCAACAGCCTGTGCGCCGGCACACGGCGGCTGCTCGAGCCCGCGGCGTGTCCGCAGTCGGACTCGGCGATCTGGGGCCGGGCCGGCGCCGTCGTCGATCCGGCGACCGGCGACCTCCTCGTGGCGACCGGCAACGCCGCGTTTGACGGCCGCACCTCTTGGGGCGACTCCGTGCTCGCCCTCGCGTCCGGCGCCGGGCGCGTGCTGGGCAGCTACACCCCGGCCGACCAGGCGCGCCTGAACGCGACCGACCTCGACCTCGGCTCGTCGGCGCCCGCGCTCGTCGCGAGCCGCGGGCTCCTCGTCGCCCAGGGCGGCAAGGACGGCGTTCTGCGCCTGGTTGCCCTCGCCGGCCGGCCACCCGGCCGGCTCGGCGGCGAGCTGCAGGAGCTGCCGACGCCCGGCGGTCAGCCGCTCTTCACGGCCATCGCCGTCAACCGCACACGGGCGACCGAACGGCTCTTCGTCGCCGATGCCGCGGGTACCGCGGCCTACGGGGTGCGCGGGACGGGCACGGCCACCAGGCTAGTGCCGCTGTGGTCGAACGCGAGCGCCGGCACGAGCCCGGTCGTGGCCGGCGGGCTCCTGTACGTGTACGACCCGGGCGGCGCCCTCAACATCTACGACCCGGCCGGCGGTCGCCGGCTCGCGTCGCTGCCCGCGGGCGCCGGCCACTGGTCGTCGCCGATCGCCGCCGCCGGCGTGGTGGCGCTGCCGGTCGGCGACGCCAACGACCACGCCACGACCGGCGCGATCGATCTGTACACCACTCGCTCGACCATCCCGCCCGCGCCGTAGACTGCGCGCATGATCTCCGGCGAGGCTCGCGACGCGCCCAGGGCCTCGGCGGACTCCGGGCCGGCCGTCCTCCCGCCCGGCCCGCGCGGCTCGGCGTGGGCGAACTTCGCCCGCTACCTGCGCGATCCGCTCGCCACGATGGACCGGTTCGCGGCCGACCACGGCGGCGTCGCCTACGTGCGCTTCCCCGGCGGCCACAGCTTCTTCTTCGTCAGCGACGCCGACCTCGTGCGCCGCGTCCTCGTCGACGACAACGCCGTCTTCGTCAAGGGGCGCGCGCTCCAGGCGGCCCGGCGCCTGCTCGGCGACGGCCTGCTCACGAGCGAGGGCGCCGACCACCTGCGCCGCCGGCGGGCGATCCAGCCCGTCTTCCGCCGCGAGCACATCGATCGCTACGGCGACGTGATGATCGAGGCCGCCGAGCACGTCTGCGCCGGGTGGGCCGAGGGCGCCGAGGTGGACATCAACCGCGAGATGACCCGGGTGGCGCTGCGGATCGTCGGCAGGACGATCTTCGACGCCGACGTCGAGTCGGAGGCGCCCGAGATCGCGGCCGTGCTCGACGCGGGCATGCGCGTGTTCCATCGCTTCCTCCTGCCGGGCGCCGAGCTCCTGTGGCGGCTGCCGCTGCCGGCCACCAGGCAGTTCAACGCCGCCAAGCGCGACATCGACGCATTCCTCGCGCGCCTGGTCGCCGAGCACGAGGCGGCC
Source organism: uncultured Actinomycetes bacterium (assembly GCA_963760755.1). GTDB lineage: Bacteria > Actinomycetota > Thermoleophilia > Gaiellales > JAICJC01 > JAICJC01. Next base: position 55,042 of record CAVXEE010000001.1, read on the forward strand.
GCCGAGGGGTCGGGCGACCTCGTCGGCGTCCTGCTCGCTCTGCGTGACGGCGACGGTGCGCGCACGCTCGCCGACGCCGAGATCCGCGACGAGGCGATCACGCTGATGCTCGCAGGCCACGAGACGACCGCCCAGGCGCTCACGTGGGCGTGGTATCTGCTCGCGCGCAACCCGCCGGCGCGCGCCGCGCTCGCGGCCGAGCTCGACGCGGTGCTCGGCGCACGCCCGGTCGAGACGGCCGACTTCGACCACCTGCCCTACACCCAGGCCGTCTTCCGCGAGGCGCTGCGCCTGTACCCGCCGGTGTGGGCGCTCGCGCGCATCGCCACACGACCCTACGACCTGGGGCCGTACCGCGTTCCCGAGCGGGGCACGATCGTGACCAGCCAGTGGGTGGTGCAGCGCCGCGCCGACTACTTCGCCGATCCGCTGCGGTTCGCACCCGAGCGCTGGCTGCAGGATCCGCAGCCGCAGGCGGGTGCCTATTTCCCGTTCGCCGCCGGCGCGCGGATGTGCATCGGCGAGCGGTTCGCGCTGCTCGAGGGGACGCTCGTGCTCGCCGCGATCGGGCGCAGGTGGCGGATCGAGCCCGGCCCGGCCACGCCCCACATCGACGCCCGCTTCACGCTGCGCCCGCGCGGCGGGCTCCCGGCCCGGGTGCTGGCCGCTTGACGGCCACGACGGATTTCGCGGCGCGCCTGGCGGCGCGTGCGTTCGTGATCACCTCGGAGCTCGTGCCGCCGCGTGGCGCCGAGGCCGATGCGGTGCGGCGGTCGGTGACCGAGCTCGCGTTCGCCGACGCCGTGAACATCACCGACCTGCCCCGGGGCCGCCCGCGCATGTCCGCCCTGGGCGCCGCGGCGATCGCCGTCGCGGCCGGGGCCGAGCCGATCCTGCAGATGACGTGCCGTGACCGCAACCGGATCGCGCTCGCGGCCGATGCCCTTGCGGCGGCCGCGATCGGCGTCGGCGCCGTCCTGCCGCTCGGCGGCGACCCTCTGCCCGAGGGCGTGCCCGGCGTGGTGGTGGGCGACCTCGACGCCGCCGGGCTCGTGCGCCTGCTGACCGACCTCGCGGCCGGGATCCTGCCCGACGGGGCCGAGGTCGAGGGCCGGCCGCCGCGGCTGCTCGTCGGCGCGGCCGCGTCGCCCGGCTTCACGCCACCCGAGTGGCTCGCCGCCAAGGTGGCCGCGGGGGCGGCGTTCGTGCAGACGCAGGTCGTCCTTGACCCCGACCGGTTCGAGGACTGGGTCGCCGGGCTGCGGGCCGGGGACGCGCTCGGCGACGCCGCCCTGCTGCCGAGCGTCGTCGTGCCCGCATCGGCGCGGTCGGTCGAGATGGTGAGCCGGTTCGGGGCGCAGGTCGCGGCCGGTGTCGCCGAGCGCGCCGAGGCCGGCGAGGGTGAGGCGGTCGCCCGCGAGGTGGTCGAGCGCCTGGTGCAGATCCCCGAGGTGCGCGGCTTGCACGTGCTCGCGATCGGGTCGGACTCGGCCGCCGCCGCGCGCCTGGCAGCCCACGCGCGGGAGGTCGCCGCCGGTTGAGCCGGTTGCCGGTTGCCATCAGAGTTAGACACGACTAAACTTTGATTTGGCGTGGTTAGTGAATCGGCTCAGGACTATCTAAAGGCGATCTGGAAGCTCGAGCGCACGGGCGACATGTCGACGACCGCCCTGGCGGACGCGCTCGGCGTGTCGCCGGCGTCTGCGACCGCGATGCTGAAGAAGCTCGCGACGCTCGGCCTGGTCGACCACGAGCGCTACCACGGCGCCACCCTGACGCCGGCCGGCGAGCGGATGGCGCTCGAGGTCGTGCGCCACCACCGCCTGCTCGAGCTCTACCTGATGGAGGCGCTCGGCCTGTCGTGGGACCAGGTGCACGAGGAGGCCGAGCGGCTCGAGCACCACCTGTCGGACGAGCTCGAGTCGCGCATCGACCGTGCGCTCGGCTTCCCCACCCGCGACCCGCACGGCGACCCCATCCCGTCGCCGGAGCTCCTGCTGCAGAGCGACGAGATGGTGTGCCTGTCCGACCTCGAGGCCGGCAGCATGACCGTCGTCCGGCGGGTGCCCGACGGCGACCCCGAGCTCCTGCGCTATCTCGCCACGCTCGGCCTTGTCCCGGCCGAGGAGGTCAAGGTCGTCGACCGGGCGCCGTTCGACGGGCCGGTGACCGTCGAGGTGCGCGGCACGCGCCACGCCATCGGGCGCTCGCTGGCGGCGCAGATCGAGGTGGGGGTGGAGCATGCCGCCGCCGGCTGAGCTTCGCCGCCCCGCGGATCACCCCGCCGGCGGCGGCGCTCCCCGGTGAGCGGCGCGTCCTCGAGGCCGCCGAGCGCTCCCTTCAGGGCGAGCGGCACGGGCTGCGCGCTGCCTGGCCGTTCCTGGGCCCGGCGTTCATCGCCGCCGTCGCCTACGTCGACCCGGGCAACTTCGCCACCAACCTCGCCGGCGGCGCCAAGTTCGGGTACATGCTCCTGTGGGTCATCGTGGCGGCGAACCTGATGGCGATGCTGATCCAGACGATGAGCGCGAAGCTCGGCATCGCCACCGGCATGAACCTGCCCGAGGTGTGCCGGGCGCAGTTCCCGCGGCCGGTCACGGTCGGCCTGTGGCTGCAGGCCGAGCTGATTGCGATGGCCACCGACCTGGCCGAGTTCATCGGCGCGGCGCTCGGCCTGAATCTGCTCTTCGGCGTGCCGCTCGTCTGGGCCGGGCTGATGACGGGCGTCTTCGCGTTCGGCATCCTGGCGCTGCAGACGCGCGGCGGCTTCCGCCATCTCGAGGCGGTGATCGTCGGGCCTGGTCGGGCTGATCGTGGCCGGCTTCGCCTTCGAGGTCGTGAACGCGGGCGCGTCGCCACACGAGATCGCGACCGGCGTGTTCGTCCCGCGCCTGGACGGCTCCGAGAGCGTCCTGCTCGCGGCCGGCATCCTCGGTGCGACCGTGATGCCGCACGTGATCTACCTGCACTCGGCCCTGACCCAGCGCCGCGTCGTCGGGGCGACGCCGGACGCCCGTCGCCGGATCTTCCGGTTCGAGCTCATCGACGTGATCATCGCGATGACCATCGCGGGCGTCGTCAACATGGCCATGCTCATCACCGCGGCGGCCGTGTTCCACGCGAACGGCTTCACGAACGTCGAGGGCATCCAGAGCGCGGCGCACATGCTCGGGCAGGTCGTCGGTCCGCACGCCGACACGATGTTCGGCGTGGCCCTGCTCGCCTCCGGGCTCTCCTCGTCGTCGGTCGGGACGCTGGCGGGCCAGGTCGTCATGCAGGGCTTCATCCGCCGGTCGATCCCGCTGTTCGTGCGCCGCGCGATCACGATGACGCCCGCGATGATCGTGCTCGCCGTCGGCCTGAACCCGTCGAGGGCGCTCGTGCTCTCGCAGGTGGCGCTCTCGTTCGGGATCCCGTTCGCGCTCGTCCCGCTCGTGCTCTTCTGCCGCAACCGCAAGCTCATGGGCACGCTGGCGAACCGCCCCATAACGACGGTCGCCGCGTTCGTGGTCGCGACCGTGATCGTGTGCCTGAACGTCTTCCTGCTCGTGCAGACGTTCGCAGGCATGGCATAGCCCGGCACCCGCGGGCGGTGCGGATGCCGGGCTACGGTGGGGCCGTGCGCGCTCTGCGCGGGCTAGGTCTGCTGCCACCGCTAGGCGGCGAGCCGCTCGGCGTGGGCCGGGGAGCTCTCGACGGCGCTCGCGAGTGCGGCCGACGGCGCGGCGATCGCCCAGGCGGTCACGGCGCCGAGCGCCGCGCCGATCGCGGCCAGCACGAGCGCGCTGATCACGACGGCACCGGCCGGCAGCGCGGACGCGGCGAAGATGGTCGGGATGTTGAGGACGAGTGCTCCGGCGATGGCGAGACGGGTGGCGGTCATGGGTGTGCTCCTTGGGTGGCGTGTGGTACGTGTGTGTTGCATGGGTGACATCTTCGGTCGCGGAACTGAGGGGATCAGGAGATGCATCTGAGAGTTCCCTCAGCGTTCGCGTCAGCGGGCGGCGCGCTCACGCTACGTGCGCCAGCGGACCGCGCAGGAGCTCCGTGACGGCCGCAGCGTCCATCGGCCGCGCGAGGTAGTAGCCCTGGCCGAAGTCGCATCCGAGCCGGCGCAGCACCGCCAGCTGCTCGGGCGTCTCGATGCCCTCGGCGATCGTCTGCAGGCCGAGCGTGCGGGCGAGGCTGAGGATCGCCGTCAGCACCGCGACGTCGGCCGACCCGAGCTCGGCCAGGAAGCGGCGGTCGAGCTTCAGGGTGTCCACCGGCAGCCGGCGCAGGTAGGAGAGTGCCGAGTATCCGGTGCCGAAGTCGTCGATCGCGATCCGGCTGCCGGCGGCACGCAGCGCCTCGAGCGGGCCCCGGACGGCGTCGGAATCGTCCACGAAGAGCGACTCGGTCAGCTCCAGGATGAGCCGGCCGGGCGCGAGGCGCGTCCTGCGCAGGGTCTCGGACACATCGCGGACGATGCCGTGGTCGTCGAGCTGCTGGGCCGAGACGTTCACGCAGATGCCGATGTCGAAGCCGTCCCGGTTCCAGGCCGCCGCCTGGGCGCACGCGGTGCGCAGCACCCAGCGGCCCAGGATCGGCATGAGGCCCGAGGCCTCGGCGATTGGGATGAAGATGCCGGGCGGCACCGAGCCGAGCTGCGGGTGGCTCCAGCGCACGAGCGCCTCGACATGGGTGACGGCGGCCGAGGGCAGGTCGACCACGGGCTGGTAGGCGAGCGAGAGCTCGCCGCGGGCGAGCGCGTCGCGCAGCTCGTGCCCGATCGCGACCCGGTCGAGCATCGCCCGGCGCAGCTCGTCCTCGAACAGGCGCACGCCTCCGCCCCCGGCCTTGGCCTCGTACATGGCGAAGTCGGCGTCGCGCAGCAGGTCGACGGCGACCCGGTCCGGGTCGCCCGGCTCGTGCCCGGGCGGTGCGGCCTCGCGCTCGGCGATGCCGAGGCTCGCGTCGAGATGGATCGCGCGTCCGGCCGCCGAGTACGGCTGCCCGATCGCCTGAAGCAGCCGCTCGGCGAGGCCGGGGCCGTTGTGGCGGCCGTCGATCACGGCGAACTCGTCGCCGCCCAGGCGCGCCACCTGCAGGCCGCGCGCGGCCGACTCCAGGCGGTTGCCGATCGCGCGCAGAAGGCCATCGCCCACCGGGTGGCCGAGGGTGTCGTTCACGTCCTTGAACCGGTTGATGTCGATCAGGTGCACCCGCACCGCGGCGCCCGCGGCGACGGCCTCCGACACGCGCCGCAGCAGGCCGGCCCGGTTCAGGAGACCCGTCAGATCGTCGTGCTCGGCCTGGAACGCGACCCGCTGCAGGAGGCTGCGGTTCTCGCCCAGCGTCACCCACTGCCGGGCGAGGAGCAGCGCCGCAATCAGCAGCATGACCGTGAGCTGCGGCCCGTGCATGCGCCGGTCGACGAGCCCGATCCGGGCGGCGGTGACCAGGGCCACGCCGATGGGGAGGTAGAGCAGCAGCTGCAGGCGCCGGTCGGGTGGCCGCCGCCGCGTTCGCCCCTGAGCGTGCACGGCGGGCGTGCCGCTCGCAACCGCCGCCAGCGCCAGCAGGGCGTACGAGGTCGCCCAGCCGATGTCGATGAGCGCGTCGCCGTGGCCGGCGAACCCGCCGAAGGCATAGGCGGCAAAGCGCACGTCCGTTCCCGTACGCACGGCGGCGCTCGCGGCGAGCAGCGCGACCAGCGTCCGGCCCCCGGTCGAGCGCCAGAGCACCGCGCCGACGGCCGCGAGGATGACGGTGTCGGCGACCGGTAGCGACAGCGTCGCGAGCACCATGGCCACGCTGCGGTGCGAGGTCGCCATCGCCGGCTCGACGATCGGACGCCAGGCGACGAAGAGGATCGAGACCGCCACCAGCAGGCAGTCGAGCGCGAGCCGCAGCCGGCTTCCGGCCGACGACGGCGCTCCGGGCAGCAGCAGGACTCCGGCCAGGGCGAGTCCCGATCCCGCCAGCATGATCGAGCCCGACACCGGGTTCAGGCCCGACGCGCTCCGGGACAGCGACTCGATGCCGAGCCACAGGCCGACGCCGGCCACCCAGGCGGTCGCGCTCCATCCGAGCAGCGCCAGGCTCGGGCCCAGCTCGGACGCGCGGCGGGCGCGGAAGAAGCCGACTGCGGCGACGGCCGTGCAGCCGAGCATGGTGACGTCGCTCATCGGCGCCCCCGTCACGCGGCCGATCCCGGCGACGGTGGCCGCCGCGGCGGCGGCGGCCGCGATCCACCGCGCCGCGCGGAGGCGGAGTGCTGGTCGATGGTGGGACGGCGTCTGCGGCATGGGGTGTCGCCCGGGGCGCGGGGCATCGGGGGCCGAGCGCCGCGTGGCATCCACGGTGATCGGCCCCCGCGCGTGCGCCCTTTCGCGCCGCGGCGACTTCTCCCCGGATCCGGGGAGTGCCGCGCCGCGGCGGCTACGTCAGAGTGGTGAGCACCGCGTCACACGCGTCAGCCGAGGGCGTGCGCCGCGTTCAGCAGCTCGTCGACATCTGGCACGTCATCGTCGCCATAGCGCCATGCGCCCTGGATGATGCCGTCGCCGTCGACCAGGAAGCAGCTGCGCACCGGCGTGTCCTCGAGCCCGTCCAGCGTCTGGGCGACGCCGAACGCGCGCACGGCCTGGCCCGACCAGTCCGACAGGAGCGGAAACGTCAGCCACTGCTGCTCGGCGTAGCGGCGGTGGGAGTAGGGGCTGTCGCGGGACACGCCGAAGATCCGCACGCCCGCCTCCTCGAACTCCTCGCTCCTGTCCCGCAGGAGCCGCAGCTGGCTCCGTCAGGTGCCGGTCCAGTCGTACAGGTAGAACGAGAGCAGGAATGGGCCCTCGGCGGCCAGGCTCTCGACCTCGATCGGCTGCAGGTCGACGTCGATCAACGTCACCTTGGGGACGCGCGCTCCGGGCTGCATCCGGGCAGGCTACCGCCGCCGCGGCGCGGGCTCAAGAGGCCGGTGCGAGCGTGCGCTCGGCCGGGCGCGGGCCGAGCTCACGCATCGCCGCGATCAGGATGAGCGCCGAGGCGGCGCAGCCGAACGCGGCCAGCAGGTAGACGCCGCGCACGCCGAGCAGCCCGATCAGGAAGCCCGCGGCCGGGAACGAGAGCGCGAATGCCGCCAGGATCGCGGCCTCGGTCGCCGCCGTTGCCCGCGAGCGCACGGCGTCCGGGGTGCGGCGCTGCAGGATGCCCTGCTCCGACACCGAGACGGCGCCCTCGGCCAGCCCCGCCGTCGCCATCCCCGCCAGCGCGATCGCGAACACGGGGGCGAACGCGACGACCGCGAAGCCGGCGCCGATCACCGCGCATCCGCCGATCATCGTCCCGCGCTCACGCGAGACGGCGAGCCGGCGGCCGAGGAACGACCCGCCGATCGCGCCGCCGCCCCAGCACGCCGCCAGGATGCCGTAGCCGACGGCGCCCGCGCCGAACGAGCGCGCCAGCGGCAGCTCCGCGACGAGCACCGGCCCGAGCAGGAAGAGCAGCACGATCCACGCGAGCGTGATCAGCCGCAGCACAGGGTCGGCGAGGATCAGTCGGAACCCGGCGCGCAGGCCCTCGTGCTCCTCGGCGTGTTTCCGCTGCGGGTCGGCGAACCGGCCGTGGACGCTCGCCACCATCGCCGCCGAGCCGGCGAAGCAGACCGCATCGGCGGCGAACACGACGCTCGGGGCGAGCAGGCCGGCCACCGCCCCTCCGAGCATCGGGCCGAGGAGTGCGCCGGCGTTGCGGCCGATCGCGATCGTGCTGTTGGCCCAGGCGACGTCCTGCGCCGGCACCAGGTTGGGCACCGCCGCGGTCGAGGCCGAGAAGTAGGGCGACTGCGCGACCGCGCCTGCGAGGGCCAGGCAGATCAGGGCGATGGGCCTGTGCGTGAACGCCACCGTCACCCCGGCGACGACCGCGGCGGCGAGCTCCGACCCGATCATCACCCGGCGGCGGTCGAAATGGTCGCCGAGCGCTCCGAGCAGCGGTGTCGCGATCCCGGATGCTCCGATGGCGACGAAGAGCGCCGCCGACATCCACACCGTCGAGTGGGTCGCGGCGTAGATCGCGACCATCAGGGCGATCCACGCGGCCTCCGACCCGGTCACCGAGATGACGCGGGCGGCAGCGAGACGGCGGATTGCGATGCGAGGCGGGGTTGGCACGTGCGGGACTCCAGGACGGTCGACGGGGGGATCGCTGCGGCGCGCGGATGCGCCGCGCGCCGGTCAACTGTTGGGAGTCGGTGCCACGCGCCCACTCTAGCACCGGCATGGGCCGGTATCAGGGCTCGTCGGCGGTGTGCGCGAGCAGGCGCCGGCGCAACGGATCGTCGCTCAGGATGTCGGACATGGCCGGGATGCAGGCGGCCGCGAGCGCGATCCCGCCGGTGAACGACACGAGCGCGGCGCCGCGCGCCAGGGTTGCTCCGAGCGACGAGAACACGAAGCCGCGCGTGAACGCCTCGACCTCCGGCACCGTGAACACCGCGGCGAGCGCGCCCACCATCCCGGCCGCGGCCATGCGGCCGTTCCCGTGCGTGGCCGTCACGGCTGCGAGCACGAGCAGCACCGTGACCACCGCGTAGGCGACGGCGAGCGCGACCACGAGCAGCGACGGCGAGCCGTAGAGCAGGATTCCGATCCAGCCCGCCAGCCACGCCCCCACCGAGATCGGCAGCAGCGTGGCCGCGAGCGCGCGGTGCGCCGACCGGCTCCCGTACGCGACCGCGGCGCCGGCTGCGGCGAGCAGCACCGCCACCGCCGCGATCCACGGCACGAGCGAGGGGCCGGCGGCGTACCACTCCCACCCGGTGACGGCCGCTCGCTGCCCGTCCACGAGCAGCGGTACCGACCACGCGGCGATGCGCGTCGGCGTCGTCCCGCCGCCGGGCACGATCGGCTCCGGCCGCAGCCGGTTCTCGTGCCACGCGAACGTGTGCCCGCTCGACACCCGCCGCCAGGCGGGGACGTGGGCGGAGCGCACCGCGTTGCCCTGCGCGACGACGCCGCTCGACCACGCGGTCGGCGAGGCCGCGTTCGCCTCGACGCCGGCCGCCGAGAAGCGCAGGAACGGCTCGCCGAGCAGCCCGAGCACGACGACGACGTGCGGGCCGGTGTTGGTCAGCTGCAGCTTCAGGTCGCCGCCGATGGTCTGCGCGCGCACGCCCGGCACCGGCGGCCGCAGGCCGGTGCCGGCGATGCGGGCCTCGAAGTCGGTCGCGATCCGCCCGCCGGTGTGCGCGAACGCCGTCCCGGGCGTCGCAGCGACGGCCGCGACGGCCACGAGCGCCGCGTGTCGCAGGCGTCGCGTCCACCGCGGGAGAGAGCCGGGCCGGCGCACGATCTGCGGCCACTTCTACCACGATCGCCGCCGCCGGCGCGGGCTTCAGGTCACAGCCCTTGCGCCGATTACCGGGCCATGACTCGCCCGGCGGCGCCGCGGAGCGGCCCCTCCGGGCCGTGGACTGCGGCGCCGCCATCCGTATGGCGGGGCGGGGAGGGGGCGGCAGATCGCAATTGGCATCCCGTCGATTCGCCAATTGGCGTGCGGGCGGCTGTCCCGGCGCCGGACGCCGTGAGACGAGCCGGGCGTATACGGCGCAGCGTGAGGTGTCGGTGTGTCGCAATGCTCCTGCTGGCCCTGGCGATCTCCTCGGCTGGGTGCAGGCGCGGCGCGGCGCAGGGCGCCGCTCCCACCGGCGGCCGTCCGCACCCGACGAATCGACGCCCGGCAGACGGGCTGCCGGGCTCCGGATCGCTCCGCTACCCACGCGCCGTGACGTGGTATGGAGGTCCGCTGCTTTCACTGCCGGACACCGGCTCGTTCGACTGGCTGTGTACCGGCCCGACCGGAGCGACCCGGCGGTTCCACGTTCGATACACCGCCGCCACCAACGAGCACATCGCCGTCGTCGAGTTGCGCGGGCCGCCGCGCCGCTACCGCCCCAGCGAGCCGGGCTCCGTTGTCGCGCCTCCAGCCCAGCCGGCGGGTTCACAAGCCTGGCGCATCCGCCACGGCGGCGAGAACGGCACCACCAGCGTGGAGGTTCGATTCCGGTTCGCCGTCATCGGTGGCGCCTGCATCGTTCAGCGGACAACGGCGAGCCGAACGTTCGTCTCAACCACCGGATTTCAGTAGTCTGCGGCCATGGTGGAGCAGCCCGCAGGGCCGGTGCGAACCTCCCGGCCGCGACGGCGGTTTGCGGCCGAGGCGGCCGCGATCGGGCTCGTCGTGGCGGGCGTCTCGCTCGCGATCCTGACGCTGATCTCGCCGTCGTCGCGCGCGGCATTGCCGCCCCCGTCGTCGCCGGCCGCACAGGCGGGGCTGCGCTGGGCGCTTCACAACACGCCGGCGCCGGCCTTCAGCCTGCCCGACCAGAACGGCGCGGTCACGACCGCGGCCGGCCTGCGCGGCCATGTGGTGCTGCTCACGTTCCTTGACTCGCGCTGCACGAACCTGTGCCCGATCGAGGGGTCGCAGCTGGCGCAGGTGCAGCGGCGGCTGCCGGCGGCGAAGCGGCCGATGCTCGTCGTCGTGAGCGTCAACCCCGCGGACACGCACGCGTCGGTCGCGCGGTTCGTGCGCGAAGCCGGGTGGACGTCGCCGTGGCGGTGGCTGCTCGGCACGCGCGCGACCCTCGCACCGGTGTGGAAGGCCTACCACATCGGCGTGCGCCTGGTCCACGGCCAGGCTGTCCAGACCGGCTCGACCACGATCAGGGTCGGTGGCAGCATCGTGCACACGATCGCGCTCTACGTCATCGACGCCGCCGGCAACGAGCGCTACGGCTACCTGCCGCCGTTCCGGCCCGCCTCGGTTGCCGCCGCCGTCACCGCCGTCTCGCGCTCGTCCTGATCAGACCGCGTCCGCCGGGCCCTCGGCCGCCGGCTCCTCGGCGAGCAGCCGCATGAGCGCGAACGCGATCACCGTCAGCAGCACGAGGTTCGACTCGATCGCCATCGCGACGCCGGCGATCTGCTGGTCGGCGAGCGCGCTGATCCCGCCGAGCTTCGGCGTGTCCGTGTAGAAGCGGTAGAGCGGGTGGTTGGCCAGGTAGACGAACAGGTCGAGCGGACTGATGGCCAGGAACGCCAGCGCCAGGTAGGAGATCTTGCCGATGGGCGAGAGGTAGCCCGACACGATCTCGGGCCACCAGAACGCGAGCCCCGAGATCAGGAACGCCAGGTGCTCGATCCCGAGCGCCCACCCGTGACGCAGGGTGTAGTCGTAGACGACGGGGATGTGAGTCACGTACCAGGTGACCAGCCAGAACCCGAGTGCGAACGGCGGGTTCGCGACCACCGCCACCCAGCGCCGCCGCGCCAGCGAGGCTGTCATCGCAGTCGTCAGGCCGAGCAGGAAGAGGGGCGGTGCCCAGTCGCCCAGCATCACGTTCTGGAGCAGGTGGAAGCTGAGCATCGACGTCAGCGCCAGGTGCTCGATCGGCGAGAACAGGGCGAGTGCCGTCACCGCGATGCCGCCTGCGAACGCGAGCCGCCGCAGAGGGGAGACCGGCCGGCCGCGGCGCTCCTCCGAGCGCACGACGACGACGTAGTCGACGGCGATGATCGTGAGTCCGACCAGCCACTCCGGGTCGAACACCAACTGCCAGGGGTTGACCACGGTGACGGTCGATGATAGCCGTCTGGGCGTTGCGGACTAGCCTTCCGCCGATGCGCTTCCGGTGGTGCGCCCGCGGTCTCTCGATCCTGCTCCTGGCCGCCGCCGCGTGGGCCGGGGCGGCGCCGCCCGCGGCGCGCGCCGACGGCGACCCCGCGAGTGACGTCCTGCTCTTCCAGCCGGCGTTCTTCCCCTATGCGGGGGCCTCCACGGCGGCGAAGGGCGAGCTGCTCGGCGCCGTGGCCGCGGCCAAGCGGGCCGGGTTCACCGTCCACGTCGCCGTGATCGCGTCCAGGCAGGACCTCGGCGCCGACCCCGAGCTCTTCGGCCGGCCGCGTCTGTACGCGCGCTTCCTCGACGCCGAGCTGCGCTCGGCCCGCTACCTGGGTGCGCTCGTCGTGGTGATGCCGCAGGGCTACGGCGCCGCGGCCGGGGGCACGCTGAACAAGGCCGGCACGAAGTTCACCCCCCGGCCGGCGGGCCCGCTGCTGCGGGCGGTTGCGCGACTGCGCCCACCGTCAGCCACCGACCCCGACACGCTCACTCTCGCCGGGGTAGCGGCGGTGCGGGCCGCCGCGGCCGCTTCCGGCCATCCGATCCGCGGCAAGATCGTGAGCGTCACGCCGCCCGCCGCAGCGACCCCGGCGTCGGGATCGGGGTCATCGCGCACCCTCGAGCTCGGCGCCGGCCTGGCCGTGCTCGCGCTCGCGGCGGTCGCGATGATCGGCATCGGCATCCGCCGCAGCCGTCCCTCGGAGCCGGGATGAAGTGGCATACTCTCACGCGATGCGCGTGATCTGGCTCGCCCGGAGCGTGGCCGTGAGCGGCCTCTCCGCAGCCGCGGCGGTGGCCGCGCACGAGGGCCCGGCCGCCCTGGCCGCCGGGCGCCCGCTGCTCGCTGCGCTCGCCGGCGCGACGCTCGCCATGGCCGGGGTGGGCGCGCTGCTCTTTGCCGCAGTGTCGCGCCATGCCCGCGCCGCGCGCGTGCGCCGGGGCGACCTGCTGGCGGCCCGGCTGGACGCGGGCGCGGCGCCCGGCGCCGTCGCCCTGCTCGCCACCCTGCTCGTCGCCCAGGCCGCCGCGCACGCCGGCCTGATCGTGTTCGGCGTCGCCGCCCACGGCGGGCCGCCCGCCCCGGTCGCCATGCACATCCTCCTCGCGCTCGTCGCAACGGCCGTGCTCGTCGCGTGCGAGCGCCTCCTGCGCGCGGCCGGCTCGGCGCTCGCCGATGCCATCGCAGCCGCCGCCGGGACGCTCGCGGCAGCCGAAGCGCCGCCGGCGGCCGTCGTCGCGCGGCGGCCGCATGCACGGGCGGCCGACCGGGCGCACCGCGGTCGTGCGCCTCCGCTCGTGCCCGTGCCTCGTTTCTGAGCCGCCGGCCAACGCCGGACGGCCCGCGTCCGCACCCGGGAGACGTGACATGCGACGTGTGCTCCGGCACGCACCCATTCCAAGATGACCGCCCTCGCCGTCGCCGTACGGCTGATCGTCGCCGCGCTGCTCGGCGCGACGTATCCCGTGGCGACCACATCGCCCGTGGTGACGCCGATCGGGCGGGGCGCCCTGTTCGAGCTGCCGACGGGGGCGCGCGCCGACCGCGGTGAGGCGATCGGCCGGCTGCGCTGCGACGCCGCGGCGGGGCGCTGGGCGGACGCCCACCTGGAGGTGTTCGCGCGCGGGCGCGTCCTGATCGTCCCGCCCGGGGTGGGGATCGCCCGGCCCCGGCGGCTGGCCGGCGCGGCGGTGCGCGGCGGGCGCTGCTCGTATCCCGTCCGCACGACCGATCCCACCGGCGTGATCCGGTTTCGCCCCCGCCGCGGCCTGCGCCTCGGCGACGTGTTCGCGGTCTGGGGGCAGCCGCTCACCCGCACCCGGTTGTGCGGCTTCCGCTCGCGGGCCGGGGTGCGCCTCTACGTCGGCGGCCGCCGCGTCGCCGGTGACCCCGCGGCGCTCGTGCTGCGCCCGCACGCCGAGATCGTGGTCGAGATCGGCCGGTTCGTGCCGCCGCACGCGACGTACGTGTTCGCGGACGGAAGGGCGGCGACGGCGTGAGGACGGCCCGCATCGCGCTGCTCGCGCTGCTTGCGACCGCGCTCGGCGGCTGTGCCTCGGGAGGCGGCTCCCCCAGCGCGCCGGTGATCGCGGCCGCGCGCGTCTACCACCTGCAGGGGTTCCAGCCTGCGGGCGGCAGCCGCGCCGGCGTGCCGACCACGGTTGCGTTCACGGTCGCCCAGCCGTCGGGCGCGCCGCTCGTCCACTACCGCACCGGCCCCGGCCCGCACACCGGCGTGCACCTGATCATCGTCCGCGACGACCTCTCGGCCATCATCCACCGGCACCCGCCGATCGGCGCGAACGGGCAGATCCGCGAGCGGGTGGTCTTCCCGCGGCCCGGCCCCTACCGCGTCCTCGTCGACGTCTATCCGCAGACGAGGGGGCCGGGCTACACCAACTTCCAGCTCTTCCGCAAGATCGACGTCGCCGGGGCCTACCATCCGGTGCCGCTGCCACCATTTTCGCCGGTGGTGACGACCGGCGGCTGGCGGTTCACGATCAAGCGCCTGCCGGTGCTGCACCTCGCGCAGGCGGCGCTGATCGACGTGACCGTGCGAAACGCCGCCGGGCAGCCGGGCGTCTTCACGCCCTGGTACGGGGCGATGGGCCACGCCATCTTCTTCCACGAGCACGACCTGGCCTACTTCCATACCCACATCTGCGCGCCGAACCAGGCCGGGTGCGCCAGCCTGGCCGGGCCGACGGCGATCACCGGCAGCTCGAGCCGGCCGGGCGTGATGCACGTCGGCGTGCTCCTGCCGGAGACGGGCACGTGGCGGCTCTTCCTGCAGTGCAAGATCCACGGCCGCGTGCTCACCGCGCCGTTCACCTTGAGGGTGAAGTGAGCCGGGCGCGGATCGCGGTCTGGGCGCTTGCGGCGGTGCTCGTGATCGCCGTCTCGCGTCAGATCGCCTACGCCCTCGCCGGCGCCGCGGTCGCGCAGCGCCTGGCCGGCGACGGCGGCGGCATCGCCCCGGTGTGGATCGCGGCCGCGGCCCTCGCCGCCTGCGCCGCCGTCGCCTGTATCGGGACGTGGCTCGTCGCGATCGGGGTGCGCGAGCGCTGCCGCCTCGAGCTCGAGCGCTGGGCGGCGCCGGCACCGCTGCGGCCGGCCCGAATCGCCGCACGGGCCGCGGCGCTCGCCCTGGCCACGAACGCCGGCTTCGCCCTGGCCGAGTCGTGCATCCACTACCAGGAGGGTCTGGGCTGGATGGGGCTGCGCTGCATCGAGGGGCCGATCCATGCCGACGCGGCGCCGATCCTCGTCGGCCTCTCGCTGGTCGCCGCGGCGCTCGTGACGGCGGCCGAGCACGTCCTCGGCGCGCTGCGGCGCGCGGCCGCGCTGCACGTGCTGCATCGCCGCGGTGCCTCCCGCACGGCCGCGCGCACGCGCCGGGCGCCCGCGGGGCGCCTCGGCGTCTGCCGGATCGCGATGTGCGCGAACCTCACCCGCGGGCCTCCCGTCATCGTGTGCGCGGTCTGATCAACGCCGTTCATCCCGGGGCGCACGCGCCCCGTGAAGGGAGCACACCATGACGTCACCCAGAGCCCGCCGGGGCGTTCGCGCCGCGGCGGCCGGCCTCGCCCTCGCGTCGGCGCTCGTGTTCGCGCCGGCGGCGTTCGCGCATGCCGCCATCAGCCCGCCCGTGGCGAAGACGGGCGTGCTGCAGCAGTTCACGCTCGCCGTGCCCACCGAGAAGCAGGGTGCGACGACGACGTCGATCGAGCTAACGGTGCCGAGTGGCGTTGCCGTCGACTCGTTCGAGCCGGAGCCGGGATGGACGCGGCAGACCGTCGCGCAGGCGGCGGGAACGGGCGGCGGGCAGCGGTTCCTGTGGACTGGCGGCCATGTGCCCACCGACGAGGACGCCGTCTTCCGCTTCCAGGCGACCCTGACCGGCGGCGCCAGGGACTACGTGTTCGAGGTGCGCCAGACGTACTCCGACGGCACGGTCGTCGACTGGAGCGGCCCCGAGTCGTCGGACACGCCGAGCCCGGTCGTACAGGGCACGTCGTCGCTCGGAGGCGGGTCGGACACGCCGCTCGTGCTCGTCGCGCTCGTGCTCGGCGGCCTCGGCCTCGTGATCGGCATCGTCGGCCTCGTGGCGGGCAGGCGGCCGCTGACGTGAGGGTTCGCGGTGCAGCCGTGGCCGGCGCGTCCATCGCCGCCTGCATGTGTGCGCTCGTGCTGCCGCAGGCGGCCTGGGCGCACGCCGCCCTGCTGCGGACGAACCCGCAGGCGAGCGGCACGCTCGCGGCATCGCCGGCGCAGGTCGCGCTCACCTACGACGAGGCGGTCGCGCCGAAGTTCGCGGTCATCTCGGTCACGAATGCCCGCGGCGAGCAGGAGACGACCGCTTCACCGAGTGCGCTTCCGTCCGATCCGGACACGATCGCCGTGCCGGTCAGGCACCTGTCCGAGGGCTGGTACCTGGTCTACTGGCGCGTCATCTCGGCCGACGGCCACCCGGTGCGGGGGGCGTTCACCTTCGCCGTCGGGCCGAACCCGGGCCCGGCGCCGCAGTTCGTGATCCCGTCGCTGTCAGAGACGGCGGCGACGCCGCAGCTCGTGGTGGCGCGCTGGGTGGTGTTCCTGGGCCTGCTGCTCGCCGTCGGCCTGTTCGCGATGCGCGCGGTGATCGCGCGCCCGGTGGCCGCCGTCGCGCCGCGCGCCCTGCGCGCACTCTCGATCGCGCTCGCCGTGAGCCTCGCGGTCGCGCTCCTCGCGATCCCGGTGTACGTCCTCGTGGCGACAGCGGGATTCGCGCAGCGCCCCTGGACCGACCTCGCCGCGACCGTGCCGGTCGTGCGCGACTCGAACCTCGGCCGCTCGTTCCTCGACCTCGAGCTCGTCCTCGTGCTGTTCGCGGCGGCGGCGGCTGCGGTGCTCTTCACCGACGCGGGCGCCCGCCGGCAGCGGTCGACGGCGACGCTCCTGGCCCTGATCGGCGCCCTGCTCGCCGCTGCCGCCGCGCTGGCCGTGCCCGGCCTGGCCGGACACGCCGCCCAGACCTCGCCCGCCGCGCTCTCGCTCGCGTTCGACTGGACGCACCTGGCCGCCGCCGGCACGTGGCTGGGCGGGCTCGCGGGCCTCGCGATCCTGGGGATGCGCACCGCCGCCGGCGACCGGCTCGAGGTGCTCGGGCGGGTCGTCCCGCGCTTCTCCCGCGTCGCGGTGGTGTCGGTGCTGCTCGTGATCGCAAGCGGGGTCGGCGCGGCGATCGTGCATCTGCCGACGCTCGCCTCGCTGTGGGGGACGAGCTACGGCAAGGCGATCCTCGTCAAGGTCGCCCTGCTCGCCGCGGCCCTCGTGGCCGGTGGGATCAACAACGCCCGCACGACGCCCCGCCTGCGAGTCGCCCTCGAGCGGCGCGACCGCAGCCTGGGCGAGTCCGGCGCCCGCCTGCTGCGGCGCACGCTGCGCGCCGAGGTGGCGCTTGTGTCGGCCACGGTGCTCGCCGCCATGGTGCTCTCGAGCCTGCCGCCGCCCGCAAAGGCGCTGGCCGAGGTCGGGCAGGCGAGCGCACACGTCGGCCCCGGCGCCTTCGCGCAGACGTTCCACCACGGCCCCTACAGCGTGCGCGTGCGCGTCGACCCCAACCGGGCGGCCCAGCCGAGCACCTTCACGGTTGCGCTCAGTCAGAGCGGAAAGCCGGTCACGGGCGCGAGCGTCGTGCTGCGGTTCGCGATGCTCGACATGGAGATGGGCACGCAGTCCTACACCATGCCGGAGCGCTCGCCGGGCACATATGTCCGCACCACGCCCGCGCTCGTGATGGTGGGCCACTGGGGCGTGAGCTTCGAGGTGCAGCCACCCGCCGGCGCGCCGTTTGTGATCATCGTCGTCGACCATGCGGAGGGATGACATGACCCACCGGTCCCCGGCCCTCGTCCTGCTCGTCGCGCTCCTGGCGCTCACCGCGGGCGCCGTCGCGCTCGTGGTCGTCTCGCTGCTCGCGAGCGCCGTCCTGTGAACGGCGCCCGCAGGCGGCGCGCCTGCGCTGCGGCGGTCGCGCTCGCGGCCGGCTGGCTCGCGGTCTGGGCCGGCACCGCGCGCGCGCACGTGCTGCTCGACCCCGGCCGCGCTGCTCCCCACACGCTTGTGCTCTTCACCGTGCTCTCGCCCGACGAGGGGCGCGTGCCGCTGACCGGCCTGCGGCTTGCGATCCCGCCGGCGCTCGTCGTCAGCTCGATCGCCGACACGCCCGGGTACGCCGCCCAGATCGTCCGCGACCAGAGCTTCCGCCCGGTGGCGCTCTCGTGGCAGGGCGGACGCACGCCCCCCGGCCATCTGGCGCTCTTCCGCTTCGCCGCCCTCACTCCCGGGAAGACCGGAGCCGTTACCCTGACCGGTGTGCAGACGTTCGCCGACGGCTCGACCCATGTCTGGCGGAGCGCGCGGCTCGTCGTCGCCGCGCCCGCGGCCGGGTCGAGCGACGACGACGGCCCGGTCATCGCCGCCGGAGTCGTGGGCGCCGTCCTGGGCGCGGCCGGCCTCGCGCTCGGCGCGTTCGCGCTGAGGCGGGTGCGGGCGGCGTGATCAGGCGTGCCTGTGCGGCCGGCGCGATCGCGGTGATCGTGGCGGCGGTGGTGCTCGCAGCGGCCGCCACGCGTCCGCAGGCCGCCCGCGCCGACGGCGATCCGGCCAGCGACGTGCTCGTGTACCAGCCCGTCTTCTTCCCCTACCGGCCGGCGCCGCATGCGCTCCAGCGCCGGCTCACGGGCCTCGTGCGGTCTGCCAATCAGCAGGGCTACCGGATCCGGATCGCGGTCGTGCAGTCCCCCCGCGACCTGGGCTCGGTACCGATGCTCTTCGGGCGCCCGGCCGTCTACGCGCGCTTCCTGAGCTCGGAGCTTTCGAGCGTCTGGCGCGACCGTGTCCTGGTCGTCATGCCGAACGGCTACGGCCTCGCCCAGGGGGCCCACCTCGTGCGCGTCGGGGGCGTCGAGCGCATCAAGGAGAACACGATGACGGGGCCGGACGAGGTGGTGCTGCGCCACCTGGCGCGGCCGGCGGCGTCCACGCCGGCCGCGCTGGTCACCGCCGCCGCCCGTGCTCTGCAGGCCCTGGCCGCCCGGCACGACATCGCCCTCGTCGACGCCTCCGCCGCGCCGGCCGCGGGTGGCGGCGGCAGCACGTCCGGGGGCTCGCCGGCGCTCGCCGCGGCCGTCTCGGCGACGGTGGGGCTGGCCGCCGGCCTGCTGTGGTACCTGTGGCGGACGCGCCCGCGCCGACCTACGGCATGACGCGGGCGAGCTGCTCGTCGGAGAGGCGGATCGCCTCGTCCCAGCGACGCTTGCCGAACCGGCCGGCGCGCTCCCGGCCCTGGATCGCGAGCGACCGGATCATGGCCGCGCGGCGCTCGTCGCGGCACTCGCCGGCCGCGCTGGTCAGCAGATCGGCGGCGCGCTTGTCGTCGCCGTTGCCCAGCAGCCGCCGGGCTTCCTCGATCGTCTCCGTGACGGTGTCCACCTAGAACCTCCTGCCGGTCTCGCGGAACACGGACGTGGATCGAGGGCCACCATAATCGCGGCCGGGCGCAGAATTGGCCGCGGAGGCCGTTTCAGAGCGAAGTTGGGTGCTTTCACCCAGCACGTCCTCGACGGCCCGAAGCGCGGCCCCGACGGCGTCGGGCTCGCCCGTGCCGGCGCGGTGGGGAGCGCACAGCAGCCGGCCGGCGCGGATGACGGCGCGCGGGTCGCACGGGCCGCGCTCGATGGCGTCGGCGATCTGCCCGACCCGCTCCGCGTGCGCCGTGAATCCGCAGGGGAGCAGCAGCGCGGCATTGCGTGCGCGGACGGTCCGCGCGGGCGCCGCCTCCAGCTTGAGCTGCCGGCGCAGCGCGCTTGCGACCCGCCGCCTGCTGGCCTCGGCCGCGACCATGCCGGCGCGCGCCCGCACGGCCCGGCTGACCGCGTCGGAGCGTCCCGCAGCGGCGAAGCCGCGCTCGATCACCTCGTCGGCGCAGCGGTCGGCCCGGTCGCGCTGCATGGTCGCGGTGGATGATCCCACCGCCATCGAGCGCCACCAATGGGTGTTTCGACCCAACTCCGCCGGAGGGGAGGCCGGCACCGGAGTAGACTCGGGCTGCCCCAGTGACTGCGCAGACGCGGGAAGACCATGGTCTTGCCAGGCCGGGCAGGACACGCCCGCCGCGGTTCTCCACGCCCGACTTCGGCCTGTACGGCCGGGTGCTCGCCGTCAACGCGTCCATCCTGGTCGTCGCGTTCCTGCTGCTCGCGCTCACGCCGGTCAGCGTCAGCGCCTCGGTGACCCGTGACCAGCTGGCCGTGCTGCTGGCCGGTCTCCTGCTCATGCTGGCGTCGAACGCGGTGCTGCTGCGGCTGAGCCTCGCGCCGCTGCACCGGCTGATGGCGCTGATGCGCAGCGCGGACGTGCTCCAGCCCGGCCGCCGCCTGGAGGCCGACGGCACCGCCGAGGTGGCCGAGGTGATCAGCGCGTTCAACGCGACGCTCGACCGGCTCGAGGAGGAGCGCCGCTCCAGCATGCGGCGGGTGCTCTCGGCCCAGGAGGCCGAGCGGCGGCGCATCTCGCAGGAGCTGCACGACCAGATCGGCCAGAACCTGACCGCGGTCGTGCTCGAGCTGCGCCGCCTGCGCGGCCGGGTCGAGCCGGAGTGGGCCGACACGCTGGCAGACGCGCAGGAGCTGGCCCGCGAGAGCCTCGACGAGCTGCGCCGGATCAGCTACGAGCTGCGGCCGGTGGCGCTCGACGATCTCGGCCTGGCGAGCGCTCTCGCGTCGCTCGGCGGCGGCGTCGCCCGGAGAGCGGCGGTGGAGGTGACCCACGACGTCGACCGCGGTCTGCCGCCGCTTGCCCCCGACGTCGAGCTCGCGGTGTACCGGGTCGCCCAGGAGGCGCTCACGAACGCCGTGCGCCACTCGGGGTGCACGCACGTGCACGTCACGCTGGCCTGCGTGCCCGGGGCCGTCCTGCTGCGGGTGGCCGACAACGGCTGCGGCCTGCGCGACGGCCCGGCCCGCGGCGGCGGCATCCGCGGGATGCGCGAGCGGGCGCTCATGATCGGCGGGTCGCTCCTGCTCGGCGTCGGGGCCGAGGGCGGCGTCGAGGTCGACCTCACCGTGCCGCTCGCATCCGCGGGCGGGGCGGCCGGGTGACGCCGGTGGCGCGGCCGATCCGGATCCTGATCGCCGACGATCACGCCGTGGTGCGGCGCGGCCTGCGGCTCGTGCTCGAGTCCGAGCCCGACCTGCAGGTCGTGGGCGAGGCGGGCGACGGCGCAGACGCGGTGCGCCAGGCCGTCCGCGACGACGTCGACCTGGCGGTGCTCGACATCTCGATGCCGGGGATGAACGGGATCCAGGCCGCGCAGGAGCTCGCCCGGCTGCGCCCGCGCGTGCGCACGCTGATCCTGTCGATGCACGACAACGAGCAGTACCTGCTCGAGGCGCAGCGGGCCGGGGCGAGCGGCTACGTGCTGAAGTCGGTCGCCGACCACGACCTCATCAGCGCCTGCCGGGCGGCGATGCGGGGCGGAGGCTTCGTGCATCCCGCCGGCGAGCGCGCGTCCGCGCACCCCGTGCCCGGCGCCGCCGGGGCGCCCCCCGCGCTCACCGACCGCGAGTCGCAGATCCTGGCGCTGATCGCCGACGGGCACACCTCGCGCGAGATCGCCGAGATGCTCGTGATCAGCCCGCGCACCGTCGAGCGCCACCGCGAGAACCTGCGCCACAAGCTCGGCCTGCGCAACCGGGTCGACCTGACCCGCTACGCGATCCGCGCCGGCCTGATCGCGCCCTAGAGAGAAGGCCGTCCCGACGCGGCCATGCGTCCGTGCGGCGCGACCCGGCCCGGTCGCGCCGCACGGCGGTCAGTGGGTCAGCTGACCGTGATCGTCGCGCCGCTCGTGTACGCGGTGGCGCTCGAGTTCGTCAGGCTGCGCAGGCGCGCCCGGAACTTGTACTTGCCGGTGCCCTTGTTCGGCGTGAACGTCGTGGACGTCCCGGTCGCCTTGCTGATCACGCTCACCCACGAGGTCGTGCCCGGGTACTCGACCTGGATGTCCTCGCCGTAGCCGGCGGGCGGCGGGACGTCGCCGTAGGTGATTGTGAAGACCGTGCTCACAGAACCGGTCGCGGGCGCCGCCTGCGGCAGCACGTCGAACTTCACCGTGTTGCTCGTGGCCGTGTCGGTGAACGTGTAGTCGCCCGACCAGTGGAACACCTGCGTGCGGAAGTCCACCGGGGACACGAGGCCGGTGTCGGGGAACAGGCCGAGGCCGCTCGTCTGGTCGGTCGCGCTGTGCGCGCCGGGGCCGATGAAGTCCCACTGGAGCGTGTTGCCGATCGCGACGGCGGGCGACGGCGCCTGGAAGCCGAGGTTCGTGACCCCGACGTAGCTCGTCGCGGGCGCGGCGGTCACCGTCACGGTCTGCGAGTTGTTCACCATCGATGTCTGGTCGGACGTTACCGAGGCCGTGTTGACCGCGGTCGGTGGCTGGATCGGCGTGGTCTGCACCGTCAGCGTCGCCGACGTCCCGGCGGCGAGCGTGCCGAAGTTGCACACGACCGTGGCCGTGCCGGTGCAGCTGCCGGTCGACGGCGTGGCCGAGATCGCCGTCGCGTTCGCCGGCGGGGTGTCGGTGAGCTTCACGTTCGTCTGGTCGGACGAGCCGGGGTTGTGCACGGTGACGACGTACTGCGCGCTCGAGTCGGCCTGGACGCTCTGCGGCGAGCTCTGGCTGATGGTCAGCGGCGGCGTCGTCACGGTCGAGCCGTGGCACGTGCCGGAGAAGCTGTCCTTGACGACGCCTGCCGACGTGATGAACTGGGCGTCGTAGCCGGTCGGGTGCAGGATCATCTTCAGGTAGCCGAACGTGCGGAAGTTCACGAGCGGGAACGGGTTCGCGTTGGCGGCCGCGAGCTGCAGCGACTCGCCGCCGGTGCCGACCACGACCTCGCGGATGCCGTTCGTGTTGTCGACCTGCCCGCTCGGATTCAGGAACGCGAACCGGGCGTAGGTGTGGATGTGCCCGTTCAGCACGAGGTCGGTGTGGTACTGGTAGAGCAGGTTCCACCACGGTGCGTACGATTTCTGGTTGTTCGCCGTCGCCGTCCACAGCGGCTGATGCCAGTAGGCGGCGATGCACGGCTGCGTGTTCGCCGCCAGATCGGCCGAGAGCCACTGCGTCTGCGGGCTCGACGCGGTGCAGCCGCCGACGCCCTGGTTCGCGCAGTTCGCGTTCAGCGAGATCAGGTGCCACTTGCCGAGGTTGAACGAGTACTCGCCGGCGCTGCCCGGATGAGCCGATGCGCCGAAGTAGTTGAAGTAGTCGTTTGCCTGGAGGTTCTGGTCGGGGCACGGTGTGCCGTTCGCGGAGTTCGTCTGGGTGTTGTACTCGTGGTTTCCGACCGACGGGTCGATGATGTTGTTGAAGACGCCCCAGGTGGGCGTGTAGCTCGCGGCCCACTCCGCCGGATCGCTGCACCCGTACTGGTAGTCGCCCAGGCCGAGCAGCAGGTCGATCGTCGGGTCCTTTGCCATCTGGGCGCTCGTGGTGCGCTCGCCGCAGTTGAACTGCTGGCCGGCGCCGCCGTTGAAGTGCGAGTCCTCCGGGGCGCAGGCCATGTCGCCGACGGCTGCGATGACGGGGTCGCCGGTGGTCGGGTCGGTCGCGTACGCAGCGCTCACGCGCCCGCCGACGATGGCGATCATTGTCGCCACAACGAGAACCCACACCTGCCGTTTCATCTCTGACCCCCGGGGGGACGTGCCGCCACCACGGACGTTTAAGCCCACAACCTGGTGATAGTACCCCGAAAGGGGGAACGTGTCTAGTGGAAACGGGCAGGCTTTACATTTGCGGGAGCCAGAAGAGGGCGCGTTTTCCCGCACTGGCAACGGCGAATCATCGTGTGAGGCCGCAATCCGCGCAAAGAGCCCATGAGGAAGCTGTGTGCCGGATCTTACGGTTCCGCGAGGCTGGTTGACCGTTTGCACGGCCCGCCGGTAGAATCGGGCTCTCCATGGCAGGGTGGATCTGGAAGACCGCGCCTCCGGCGGCGGTCGCGACGGTCGTCGCGCTCGCCTTCGTGGCGAGCGTCCCGGCGGCGACGAACCTGATCGCAAACGGCACGTTCGAGGGCAGCGGATCGGGGTCGCTGTCGGGCTGGGCGGCGAGCGGCGGGACGATCGCCCTGGTCGCCGGCGCCGGCGGCGGCCACGCCGCCCGCGTGGCCGCGGCGGCGGCCGGGGCGCAGGTGTACGCCTACACGTCCTCGAAGCCGGTCAAGAGCGTCACGGCGGGCACCGGCTACACCCTCGACGGCGCCGTGCGGTCGGACACCGGCGGCACGGTGTGCCTGAAGCTCAAGGAGGTGCCCTCGGGCGGGTCGAGCACCGTCGGCTCGGCGCAGCAGTGCATCGTCGCGTCGGGCACGTGGCAGGCGTTCGCCGAGGTCGCCTACACCGCGGCGAAGACCGGCGACTCGCTGACCGTGAACGTGGTCGAGTCCGCGCCGGCGGCCGGGGCGACGTTCGACGTCGACAACCTCGTCCTCGCGACCGGCGCGGCGGCGGGCGACAAGACTCCCCCGAGCCTGCCGACGGGCGTGAGCGCGACGGCGACGAGCTCCACATCGGCGACCGTGACGTGGCAGGCCTCGACCGACAACGTCGCGGTGACCGGCTACGACGTGTTCCGGAACGGCACGAAAGTGAAGACGCTCGCCGGCACCGGGACGAGCTTCTCCGACACCGGCCTTCAGCCGAGCACGAGCTACACCTACACGGTCGACGCCTTCGACGCGGCCGCCAACACGTCGGCGCAATCGACGCCGTCGCCGCCGGTGACGACGCCGGCCGGAGGCGGCGGCGGTGGCGGGTCCGGCCCGTGCGGCACGGTCGCCGCGAGCACCGCGCCGTACGCCCACATCGTCGTGATCATGGACGAGAACCTGACCGTGCCGGCGTGGCAGGCCGCCACCGACGCCCCGTTCACCCACTCCCTGGCGGCGAGCTGCCGCAACGAGGGCAACGCCGCGGGCGAGACGCATCCGAGCTTCCCGAACTATCAGGCGGTGACCAGCGGCACCTTCAACACGTGCCTGGCCTGCACGTCGGGCGCCGACAACATCTTCCACCAGCTCGACGTGGCCGGCCTGACGTGGAAGGACTACAACCAGTCGATGCCCAAGAACTGCGCCCCGAACACGAGCTCCGTGCCCTACTACCGCGACGGCCACAACCCGGCCTACTGGTTCACCGACCTCGGGCCGGCCGGCAAGGGCGGCGACGGCTCGTGCGCGACCCGCGACGTCCCGGCCGACCCCGCCCTCTCGAACGACATCGCCGCCGACGCGCTGCCGAGCTTCGCCTGGATCGCGCCGGACGACTGCCGCGACATGCACTGGATGAACGGGCCGTGCGAGACCGTCACCGGCCAGACGAAGGCACAGCGGATCGCGATCGGCGATGCCTACATCAAGCAGGTCGTCACCGCGATCGCCGCGACGCCGAGCTATCAGGCCGGGCAGACGCTCGTGGTCGTGACCTGGGACGAGTCCAACGAGCAGTCGACCCAGGCCAAGGGCAACTGGGGCATCGACTGCTCGAACCCCGCGGTCTACAACGCCAACACCGCCACCTGCCAGGTCGTCACGATCCTGGTCTCGGCGCGCCTGAGCGGCGGCACGACGAACACCTTCTACAGCCACTACAGCCTGACGGCGGCGTTCGAGGCGAACTTCGGTCTGCCGCTGCTCGCCGGCGCGACCGACCCGTGGGTCACGCCCGCGCCGATCCACTGATCGCAGCGGCCCGGCCGAAGTAGAGTCCCGCGTCGATGGAGGATCCCGGCTTCGACCTCGTCGCGGCGAGCCTGCGCGCCGACACCACCGACCTCGTCGCGTTCGTCGAGGCGCTCGCCGTGAAGCTCGAGGGCGCGCTGCCCGGCGACGTGACCGTCGAGCGCAAGGGCGGCGGCCTGCTCTCGCGGGGCACGAAGCGCGTGCAGCGGATCTCGGTCGGGATGGACGAGGCCCGCTACGACCTCGAGTGGGCCGGGCAGCAGCTGCAGACGTCTCGCTGCAACGAGGTGCGCGGCATCGTGATCAAGTCCGAGCGGCTCGGCCTCGACGAGTGGATCGACGCGCTCAGCCGCGAGCTGACCGAGCGGGCGCAGCAGAGCGAGCGCTCGCGGGTCGCGATCCAGCGGCTGCTGGAGGGCTAGCGATGGGGTTTCTCAGCCGGCGGCCCGGCGGGGGCGGCGAGGATCAGAAAGCGCGCGCACAGCGGCAGCAGGCCGACATCGATCGGATCGCCGCCGGAGGAATCCCGGCAGCCGCCGAGGAGCGCCTGCGCACGCTCGGCGCCGAGGCCGGGCAGGCGTTCACGTCCGACCTCTCGGTGCCCGAGTTCGCGCTCGCCCGCCGCGCCGGGCTCGAGCCGATCACGCAGGTGCTGGGGTCGTCGGTCTACCACGTCGGCTGGCAGTTCATGGGCGGAGGCTGGTACAGCACCTCGCAGGAGCTCGTCACGCTCAGCGACGCCTACAACGACTGCCGCCGGCGCGCCTTCGACCGGCTGCGCACCGAGGCCGAGCTGGCCGGCGCCGACGCGGTCGTCGGCGTGCGCGTCACGGCGGCGCGGTACGAGTGGGCGTCCGACCTGATCGAGTTCCAGGCGATCGGCACGGCGGTGCGCGCCCCCGGCCTGCGCACCCCGGTCGGCCCGGCGCTCACCAACCTGAGCGGACAGGACTGCGCGCTCCTGCTCGGCGCGGGCCATCGCCCGTGCGGCGTCGTCGGCGCGACCGCCGTCTTCTTCGGCACCCTGTACACGTGGACGCAGGCCATCCCCACAACGTCGTGGGGGGCGTGGGCGAACGTCGAGATGGTCGGCGCCACCCAGACCTGGTACGCCGCCCGCCACCGCGTCCTCGACGGTCTGCAGGCCGACGCCGCCGTCCTCGGTGCCGACGGGATCGTCGGCACCGAGTGGGGCCAGGAGGAGCGCCCGTACGAGACCGGCGACCGCCTCGCCGGCGTCACCTACACGATCCACGCCCTCGCCACGGCCATCGCCTCGGGCGGCCCCCACGCGGCCGCCCCAACCGTCTCTCCCGTCCTCATGCTCTCGAAGGAGTCCTGATGAGCTACGACCCGAACTCGCTCGAGGGCGTCCCCTCGGACGCCCGCAACCGCCTCGCCCAGAACAAGTCCGGCCTGTTCACATCCGACCTGTCGGTGCGCGAGTTCCTGCTCGTCAAGGAAGCCGGGTTCGACCCGGTCGGCCTCGTGGTCGGCAGCTCGATCTACCACATCGGGTTCCAGCAGTCGAACTGGAATCAGAACCAGGAGATGGACGTCCTCACCCAGGCGATGTACCACGCCCGCGAGCTCGCGATGACGCGCATGGAGGAGGAGGCCGACCAGCTCGGCGCCGACGGGATCGTCGGCGTGCGGCTCGACGTCGGCCGGTACGAGTGGGGCGCCGACCTGGCCGAGTTCATCGCAATCGGCACGGCGGTCAAGCATCGCGGCGGCGAGCTGCACCGGGCGCCGAGCGGACGGCCGTTCACGAGCGACCTCTCCGGCCAGGACTTCTGGACGCTCCTGCGCGCCGGCTACCGGCCGGTGGGCATGACGATGGGCAGCTGCGTCTACCACGTCGCCCACCAGGGCCTGCGCGGCTTCTTCTCCAAGATCGGCCAGAACGTCGAGATGGAGAACTACACCCAGGCGCTCTACGACGCGCGCGAGCTGGCGATGGAGCGGATGCAGGCGGAGGCGCAGGAAGCGAAGGCCGAGGGCATCGTCGGCGTCCAGATCCAGGAGCGCAGCCACGGCTGGGGCTCGCACGTGATCGAGTTCTTCGCCGTCGGCACAGCGGTGATCCCGACGAAGGCAGACCACGTCATCGACGCGCCGGCGATGATGCTGAGCATGGACGGCTGACCCGGTCAGGTAGGCTGCGGCCGTGTCGCTGAGCCCGCGCCAGGCCAAGAAGCGCCAGATGGTACGCACCGGCTACGCCGGCGTCGGCATCGGTGCGCTCCTGGTCGTCCTGGCCGTCACGGGCTCGGGGATCGTGCTCGGGATCATCGGGGCGATCATCCTCGTCCTGTCCGGCCTGGCGACGCGCGCCCTGCGCTCGCTGTAGCTACGCGATCAGCGTCACTTGATCGTCACCGGCGTCCCCACGGGCAGCAGCGGCGCCAGCCGGAGGATGTCGCGATCGCGCATGCGGATGCAGCCGTGCGACGGCCGGCCCGGGATCCGGCGCGGGGCGTTGGTGCCGTGGATGCCGATGTATCCGCCCGCGGGCCACTCGGTGAGCACGGCGGAGCGGGCGCTCGTGCCGAACGCGATCGGGCCGTAGAAGGGGCTCGCGAAGCCGCGCAGGCGGTCGCGGATGTAGAACTGGCCGCGCGGCGTCGGCGTGCGCGGCGCGCCGATCCCGACCGGGGCGCGGAAGATGGCCCGGCCGTCGCGGTAGAGGGTCAGGCGGCGGTGCCGGAGGCTGACAACGACGTGGGTGTCGACGAACGTGTAGCCGCTGAGCGCCGATCGCAGCACCCATCCCTGGGTGCCGTTCGGAAGCACCGGCAGGCGCACGCGCACCCACAGCCGGCCGCGGTGCATGGCCGTCGCGGTGACGAGCACGATGTTGACGGTGTGCTCGGGGGTGCGGGTTCGCAGCCTGGCCGCGACCCTGCCTCCGGGCCGGCGGCGGGCGGCCACCGGCCGCAGCACCTGCGCCCACCGCCACGTCTGCCGCGGCGGCAGCGGGGCGCTGTGCGGGACGACGAGGTGCGGCTGCTGCGGCGAGCCGGGGGCGACCGGCTGCGCGGGCGTGTCGAGCGGCACGGCGACGGTCGGCGAGGGCCGCGTCGAGGCCACGGCAACCGCCGCCACCGCCGAGAGCACGATCGCGGCGGCCAGGGCGGCGGTCGTCCAGGCGCCCGCGCGGCGGCGCAGGAGCCGCCGTCGCCGCGGTGGCGGCGAGGGCGCCGGAGCCGCGAGGGCCGGCGCCGGTGTGACCGCGACCGCCGGCGTCGGGGTCGCCGCGAGGGCGGCCGCCTGGGCCCGGCGCCGGGACGCCGCGCGCGTCGTCGCGACGGCGCCGACCACGCACCCCGCGGCGATGGCCGCCGCCGCCCACGTGCGGCTGCCCCGGGTCATGTCAGCCCGTGAATCCGGGCGTCCCGCCCGCCTGCGTCGGCCCGACGATGAAGTGCGTCGAGTCGACGACCGCGAGCACGTGACCGGAGGTGGCGGGAGCGTCGAACGCCGACTGGGCGGGGACGACGCCGGCGACGCGCCGGATCCAGGCGGCGTGGCGCGCCTCGACGGCATGGATCGAGAGGGCGAAGCTCAGGTATGTCGGCGAGGCGATGCGCGGGGCCTGGCCCTTGTAGGCCGAGACGCCGAGGTCCTCGAACGCCACCGCGGTGCGGACGAACGCATCCTGCGACTCGGTCGCGCCGTGGAAGTCGAACTGAGGCCGGGCGACCGCCCGCGACCCGAGCACCCCGAGCAGCGCGCGCACGTGGGCGCGCTCGTGGGTGCCGACGATCTGCGCGAGGTGGGCCGCCTCGCCCGTCACCGCGTTGATCCGCTCGACCTCGGTGTAGAACGCGGCCTGGAGGTACTCGAGCGTGAGCGCGTAGTTCAGGATCGCCATGTCGCCCTGTGGCCCTGACGCGGCCTCGGCCCGGCCGGCGGTGACCAGCGCTGCCGATCCGATCAGACCCGCTCCGGCGAGCGTGCGCAGGAGCGTGCGCCGCGTCGCGGGTGCGAGCGGCGCGATCGCCTCGGCCAGCGCGCCGTCGCGGTCGAGCGGTCGCAGCTCGTCGCTCATGCGGCTCCCTTCAGGAAGCCGGTGCGGCGGATGGCGGCCGTGACCTGCGCCGCCGTCTGGGCGGGATTCGCCGCCGCCGGGGCCGGCAGCTCGCCCAGCAGGTCGCGGATCCACGCCGCGTGGCGGGCCTCGACCGACACGATGGTGGCGACCGCGGCCAGCGAGGGCTTGGTCAGATTCCCGGCCTGCCCGTCGAGGGCGGCGACGCCGAGATCCTCGAGCGCGCGTGCGGTCGCGGCGAACCGGTCGGAGTTCGTGACCGCATCGCCGAAGTCGAACGCGGGCGCCGGCTTCGCGCGCGATCCGAGCGTCTGGCGCAGGAACGCGACGTGCGCGCGCTCGTGGCCGCCGACGACGCGCGCGTACTGGGCGAGCTCACCGGTGAGGCCGGCGTGCTGGAGCGCCTGCGTGTAGAGCGCCGCCTGCAGCTCCTCCATCTCGAGCGCGAAGTTCAGGATCGCCACATCGCCGAGCCGCGACCCGGAGCCGAGCGCCTGCGCACCGATACCGCCGACGAGGATGCCGCCTGCCACCAGGCTCGCGGCCGACAGCACCGCGCGGCGGCTGGCCGCGCTCTGCGCCGTCCCGTCGTGATCCTGTGACAATTGCACTCTCCGCAGTCGTACCGCTACACACGGATAGAAGTCCAAGCTGTTCGATCATACCCATACATCACCAATTTGAGAAGGTCAGGGCTGCCCGGGGCGCGCGCGCTCGACGCGTGTGAACGCGACGGCGGTGGCGCCGCAGACGAGGGCGAGCAGCGCATAGGACGCACGCGTCCCCTGCCAGCCCGCGAGCCGCGAGCCGGCCAGCGGGCCGATGACCGCGCCGACTCCCCACATCAGGTTGACGAGCCCGAGCACGACGCCGTGGCCGAGCTGGGCGCGGTCGGCGCCGTCGGTGCTCAGCGGGTAGCCCACGGCGTACAGGATCGACTGCACGCCGGAGACGATGATGACGAGCACGACGAAGGCGCCGAGCCCGACGGGCAGCGCGAAGAGGGCCACGAGCAGCGCGAGCGCAGCGCAGGCCGAGCCGGCCAGCGGCACGCGGCCGACGCGATCGCCGACGCGGGCGGTCACGATCACCACCGCGCCGCCCAGGACGGCGCCGCCGGAGTAGACGAGCCCGATGCCGGCGCGGTCGAGGCCGAGGCTCGCCAGGTGCAGTGGCACGAGCAGCTGCAGCGCACCGCCGACCACAGCGACGACCAGGATCATCGTCACGCTCGCGGCGATCAGCGACTCACCGAACGATGCCCGCAGCGCCGAGGCGATGCTGGCCTGGCGGTGCGGATCGATGCGGCGCGTCGCGCTCGAGCGCGACCCATACGAGCAGGACGGCGAACAGGCCCGCCATGCCGAGGAACGTGGGCCGGATGCCGGCGGCGCTCGTGAGCACGCCGCCGATGAACGGCCCGATGATGATCCCGACGGTCGCGGCGACCTGGGCGTAGCCGACGATCTCGCCCCGGCGCTCGACCGGCGCCCGGGCCGCGAGCCACGCGAGCCCGGCGCCCCAGACGGTCGCGTCGGCGGCGCCCTGGAGCAGCCGCGCCACCATCAGCTGCGGGAACGAGTTCGCGAGCGCGAGGCCGACGGTCGCGCCCGCCATCAGCACCGTTCCGACGCCGGTGACGAGGCGGGCGCCGAAGCGGTCGGCCAGGTGCCCGACGGGCACGGACACGGCGACGACGGCCAGGCTGAACGCCGCCAGCATCCACGCCACCTGGAGCGTGCTCAGGCCGAGCTCGCGGCGGTAGTGCGGCAGGAGCGGCACGACCGCCGACCACAGCGCGAGGTCGCAGACGACCAGGGCGCACACCAGTGTCGTCAGCCGTCGCACGCGGGCATCGTACGATGCGCGCCGCCGCCTGCGACTCCCGGTAGCATGGCGGCCCACCGAGCCTCCGGGGGCATGAGTTGAACTGGGACGTCTTCATCACCTGCGCGGTCACGGGCGCCGGCGACACCGCCGGGCGCAGCCCGCTCGTACCCGTGGCGCCGGAACAGATCGCAACAGCCGCCATCGAGGCCGCGCGGGCCGGCGCGGCCATCGCCCACATCCACGTCCGCGACCCGGAGACCGGCAAGGGCGCGCGCGATCCGCGGCTGTACCGCGAGGTCGTCGAGCGCGTCCGCGCCGCCGACGTCGACGTGGTGCTGAACCTGACCGCCGGCATGGGCGGAGACCTGGTGCTCGGCGGCGACGACGCGCCGCTCCCGCACGATGCCGCGGGCACGGACATGGTCGGGGCGGAGGAGCGGCTGCTGCACGTCGCCGACCTGCGGCCCGAGATCTGCACGCTCGACTGCGGGACGATGAACTTCGCGGCCGGCGGCGACTACGTCATGGTGAACACGCCCGGCATGCTGCGGGCGATGGCGCGGCGCGTGCAGGAGCTGGGCGTGCGTCCGGAGCTCGAGGTGTTCGACACCGGCCACCTGGTGATGGTGAAGCAGCTGATCGCCGACGGCCTGATCGACCCGCCGCCGCTGATCCAGCTCTGCACGGGCATCCCCTACGGCGCGCCGGATGACCCCGGCACGCTGCTTGCGATGCGCAACCAGCTGCCCGCGGATGCCGTGTTCTCGGCGTTCTCGATCGGCCGCATGCAGCTGCCGTTCGTCGCGCTCGCACCGCTCGTCGGCGGGAACGTGCGCGTCGGCCTCGAGGACAACCTGATGCTCGCGCGCGGCGTGCCGGCCACGAACGCCCAGCTCGTCGAGCGGGCGGTGCAGATCCTGCAGGCGATGAACGTCCGCATCCTCCCCGCCGCCGAGGTGCGCACGAAGCTCGGGCTCACCCGGCGTGGCTGAGCCGGGCGGCCGGCCGCGGTCGGTGGGCCTGCTCGGCGGCGGCGTCATCGGCGGGGGCTGGGCGGCGCGGTTCCTGCTGAACGGCGTCGACGTGCGGCTGTTCGACCCCGACCCGCTCGCGGCCGAGAAGGTGCACGCGGTGCTCGCGAACGCGCGCCGCGCGTGGGCGCGGCTGACGCTCGCGCCTCTGCCCGGCGAGGGCCGGCTCGACCTCGTCGCGACGCCGGAGGACGCCGTCGCGGGCGTCGAGTTCGTGCAGGAGAACGCGCCCGAGCGCGAGGCGCTCAAGCGCGAGCTGCTCGCCCGCGCGGGGCGGGCGGCCGACGCCGATGCGGTCTTCTGCTCGTCGACCTCGGGCCTGCGCCCGTCGCTCCTGCAGGCGGACATGCCGCACCCCGAGCGGATGGCCGTCGGCCACCCGTTCAACCCGGTCTACCTGCTGCCGCTCGTCGAGGTGTGCGGCGGCGCGCGCACGGCGCCCGAGACGCTCGCCCGCGCGGCGGCGGTGTACCGGTCGGTGGGCATGGAGCCGCTCGTCGTCCGCACCGAGATCGACGGGTTCATCGCCGACCGGCTGATGGAGGCGATGTGGCGCGAGGCGCTCTGGCTGGTCGAAGACGACGTCGCGACGGTGGCGGAGATCGACGACGCCATCCGCCTCGGCGCCGGCCTGCGGTGGTCGTTCATGGGCACGTTCCTCACCTATCGCACGGCGGGCGGCGACGCCGGGATGCGCCATTTCATGGAGCAGTTCGGGCCGGCGCTGCGAGTGGCCGTGGACGAAGCTGACGGATGTGCCCGAGCTGACTCCCGCGTTCGTCGAGAAGCTCGTGGCGCAGTCCGACGCCCAGGCCGGTGGCAGCTCGATCCGCGACCTCGAGCAGCTGCGCGACGACTGCCTGGTCGCCGTGATCCAGGGCCTGCGCGCCCAGCACTACGGCGCGGGCGCCGTGCTCGAGCGCTACGAGCGCTCGCTGCTCGATGCGGCCGGGCCGGCCGCGGCCGCGGCGCCCGACCTCTCCCGGCCGCTCGCGCTGCACGCGGCGACGGTGGCGCCGGAGTGGGTGGACTACAACGGCCACGCCCACGAGAGCCGCTACCTGCAGGTCTTCGGCGACACGACCGATGCGCTGCTGCGGCTGATCGGCGTCGACGCCGCCTACCTCGAGGGCACCGGCAGCTACTTCACGGTCGAGACGCACCTCTCGCACCTGCGCGAGGCGACCGCCGGCGATCGCCTCGCCGCGACCACCCAGGTGCTCGGGTGCGACGAGAAGCGGCTGCACATCTTCCACACGCTCACGCGCGGCGACGGCGAGGTGGTGGCCACGGCCGAGCAGATGATGCTGCACGTCTCGGCGCAGACCGGCCGGGCCGGCCCGGCGGGCGCAGCGGTGCTGGCGCGCGTGCGCGAGGTCGCTGCGGTGCAATCCGCGCTCCCGCGCCCGGAGCGCGCGGGCCGCAGCATCGGACTGCCGTAGGGCGAGAAGCGGGGCCTGGCCCCGCGATCCGGGGCCCCTACCGCCTCGTGTTACGGCGGCGGCGCAGCTCGTGAAGCGGCGCCAGCGGGTCAAGGCCGTCGCGGGCGAGCAGGAGCATGCTGTGGAACCACAGGTCGGCCACCTCGGCGACGAGGTGGTCACTCGCGGGCTCGGCCAGCAGCACCTCGACCGCCTCCTCGCCCACCTTGCGCTGCGCGCGCTCGCGCTCGCCGGACAGCAGCCCCGCCACGTAGGAGCCCTCGTCGCCCGACCCGGCCCGCTGCCCGATCACGTCGCGCAGCTCGGCCAGGACCGGCGCCCCGTCGCCGAAGCACGACACCGAGCCGGTGTGGCACGCCGGCCCGGCGGGATGCACGAGGTAGAGCAGCGCGTCGGCGTCGCAGTCGGCCCGGATGTCGACGACGCGCAGCACGTTTCCCGACGTCTCGCCCTTCTGCCACAGCCGCCCGCGCGAGCGCGAGTGGAAGTGGGCAAGGCCGGTGCGGACGGTCGCGTCCAGCGCCTCCGTGTCGACGTAGGCGAGCATCAGCACCCGCCCGGTGTCGGCGTCCTGGACGACGCAGGGCAGGAGCGCGCCCGGCGGGACGGTCACACCCGCGCCGGCAGGCCGCATGCCGCCACCTCCCGCTTCACGTCGTCGGGCGTCGTCTCGCCGTCGTGGAAGATCGACGCGGCGAGGGCCGCGTCGGCGCCCGCCTCGAGCGCGGCCACGATGTCCGCGGCGCCGCCCGCACCGCCGGAGGCGATCACCGGCACGCGCACGCGGGCGCGGATGCGCTCGATCAGCTCGAGGTCGTAGCCGCGCCGGCCGCCGTCGGCGTCGATGCTCGTCACGATCAGCTCACCGCTGCCGCGCCGCGCCACCTCCTCGGCCCACCCGATCGCCTCGATGCCCGTGGCCTGCATGCCGCCGCGCGAGTACGTCCACCAGCCACCGTCGCCGCGCGCGGCGTCGATCGCGACGACGACGCACTGGTTGCCGAGCATCTCGGCGAGCGTGTCGACCAGGTCGGGCGTGCGCAGGGCGGCCGAGTTGACCGACACCTTGTCGGCCCCGGCGAGCAGCAGCTCGCGCGCCCGCTCGGGCCGGTCGATGCCGCCACCGACGCACAGCGGCACGTCCACCCGCTCGGCGGCGCGCTCGACCGCGCGCAGGAGCTCCTGCCACGCCTCGGCGTGCGCGTCGATGTTCAGCCACACGATCTCGTCGGCGCCGGCGGCCGCGTAGCGCTCGGCCGCCACCACGGGGTCGCCGCAGTCGCGCAGCTCGCGGAACTGGACGCCCTTGACGAGCCGGCCGCCGCGCACGTCCAGGCACGGGATCACGCGCCTACGCAGCATCGCCGCTCCACTCGAGGAACGCGCGCAGGAGCCGCCGTCCCGCCGGGCCGCTCTTCTCGGGGTGAAACTGCGTTCCGGCAACGCGCTCGGCACCCGCCATCGACGCGAACCGGCGTCCGTCGAGCTCCGTGGTGGCGATGACCGTGGCGGCCGATGCCGGCTCGACGGCGTAGGAGTGGGCGAAGTAGCAGACGGCCGGCAGGCTCGCCGCGAGGGGGTGGTCGCCGGCGGCGGCGACGTCGTTCCAGCCCATGTGCGGCAGCCGCCCGGCGTACGTCATCGGCATGACCCGCCCGGGGAGCAGGCCGAGGCAGCGCACGTCGCCCTCGTCGCTTGCATCGAAGAGGAGCTGCATGCCGAGGCAGATCCCGAACACGTAGCCGCCAGCGCCGGCGACGGCGCGGATCGCGCGCACGAGGCCGTGCCGCTCGAGCGCGGCCATCGCCGCGCCGGCCGCGCCGACACCGGGCACGAGCACGCGCCGGGCGGCGGCCACCCGGCCCGCATCGGCGGTCACGGTCACCGTCGCGCCGGCCCGCTCCAGGCCGTGGCGCAGGCTGCGCAGGTTGCCCGCGCCGTAGTCGACCACACAGACCTCGCTCACATGCTGCCCTTCGTGCTCGGCACGGCGCCGCCCCGGCGCAGGTCGGGCTCCCATGCCTGCCGCAGCGAGAGCGCGAGCGCCTTGAAGGCCGCCTCGAGCAGGTGGTGATCGTCGTCGCCCGTGCCCGACAGGTGGATGCCGATGCGGCCGTGGCGGGAGAGGCTGTCGAAGAGGTGGGGGACGAGGGCCGCCGGGATGCCGCCGATGCGCTCGGCCCGGAACGGCAGCTCGACGCGCGCAAAGCCGCGCCCGCCGAGATCGACCACCGCGTGTGCGACCGCCTCGTCGAGCGGCGCGCGGGCGTCGCCGAAGCGGCGGATGCCGGTGCGGTCGCCGAGCGCTCCGTCGATGGCCGTGCCGAGGACGATGGCGACGTCCTCGACCGTGTGGTGCTCGTCCACCCACAGGTCGCCGGCGCACCGCAGCTCGAGGTCGGCCAGCGAGTGGGCGGCAAGGGCCGTCAGCATGTGGTCGAGCATGCCGATCCCGGTGGCCACGGCCGCGCGGCCGGTGCCGTCGAGCGCGATCCGGCAGCGGATGTCGGTCTCGCGCGTGCGCCGCTCGATCGTGGCCGACCGCACCGCCTCCACGGCCGTGGGCGGCGCCGGGGTGGCGGCGCCGAGGGCCTCGAGCAGCCGGTCGTCCTGCGCGGACGTCGCCACGCTGAAGCGGATCGAGGTCTCGAGCAGCGGGTCGGCGAACGTGCGCACGACCATGCCCCGTTCAAGCAGCTCGCGGGCGAGGGCTTCGGCCGGCCGGCCGACGTCGACGAGGGCGAAGTTCGTGCACGAGGCGGGCACCGCATGGCCGGCCGCACGCAACGCGTCCGCCATCCGCTCGCGCTCGGCGCAGGTGGCTGCCGCCCGCGTGCGCATCTCGGCGACGTTTTCCGGCTCGAGCGCGATCTGCGCCAGGGCGGCCGAGTGCACGCCGATCGACGCCGGCGGGCGCACGCCGTTCAGGCGTTCGGCGATCTCGGCGGGCGCGATGATGTAGCCGACCCGGGTTCCAGCCAGGGCGAACGCCTTCGAGAGCGTGCGCACGACCACGGTGTTCTCGCGCTCGCGGACGAGACGGCTGAGGTCCGTCCCGCCGAACTCGAGGTAGGCCTGGTCGATCACGACCAGCCCCGGCCGCTCGGCGACGTCCCCGGCGGCGGCATCGGCGCCGGTCGGGTTGTGCGGCGCGCACACCCAGGTCAGGTCGGCCTCGGCGTCCGGATCGTCGATCAGCTCGGCCCCGGTCAGCCGGGTGACGACGCCGTAGTAGCCGTAGGCGGGCCGGCGCACGTAGGCCCGCCGCCCGGGCGCGAGCGAGAGCAGCCCGCACAGGAGCAGCGCCTCGTCGGCGCCCGCCGTCGGCACGATCTGCTCGACCGGGAAGCCGGCGTACGCGGCGATCGCCTCGCGCAGCTGCATGTAGGTCGCGTCCGGGTAGGACTCCGGGATGACGCGGGCAAGCCTGGCGAGCTCGCGGGCATACCAGGCGGGCGGCACGGCCGACGTGTTCATGTCGAAGCGCATGAGCGGCGCGTCGGCCGGCAGGGTGTCCTGCCACCGGTAACCGACGAGGCCGCGCAGCTCGGGGCGGATGACGTCGACCGCGCTCACGGGATCAGGTGGTGGATCGGGAGGACGAGCAGCGAGCGGGCTCCGGCGGCGCGCAGCGGCTCGAGCAGCTCCATCACCTGGCGCTGCTCGACCACGGCGTGCACCGAGTGCCAGCCGGGCCTGGCCAGCGGCAGGACGGTCGGCGAGTCGAGGCCGGGCAGGAGGGCGACGATCTCGTCGAGCGACGCGTCCGGAGCGTTCAGCATCAGGTAGCGGCGGTTGCGGGCGACGATCACGCTTCGCACGACGGTTGCGAGCTCGTCGGCCACTTTGCGCTGGGCCGGATCGAGGTCGGGCCGCGCGGCCAGCACGGCTTCGGACTCGAGCACCGTCGCGATCGGCCGCAGGCCGTTCTGGCGCAGGGTCTCGCCGCTCTGGACGAGGTCGACGACGGCCTCGGCGGCGTCCAGGCGCGGTGCCAGCTCAACCGATCCACGCACGGCCACCGTCTCGACCTGCAGGCCGCGCTCGGAGAAGAACCCGGCCGCGATGCGCGGGTGCGACGTCGCCACCCGGCGGCCGTCGAGATCGGACACGGACGTGATCGCCGTCGCCGCCGGCACGGCCACCTGGAGCGAGCAGCGGCCGAATCCGAGCGCGACCAGCTCCTCGAGGCCGGCGCCGCTCTCGGTCACCTGGTCGCGGCCGGCCACGGCCGCCTCGACCGCGCCGTCGGCCGCCCAGGCCGGCATGTCCTCGGCACGCGTGAACAGCACCTCGACGTCCCACTGGGAGCAGTGCGCGTAGAGCGCGCGCCCGTTGCCCTCGAGCTCGAAACCCGCCGCGCGGACGAGGTCGAGCGCGGGCTCGTGCAGCCGCCCCTTGGAGGGCAGCGCGAGGCGGAAGCGCCTGCTCATCTGCGCCGCCTGCGCCGGTCGAGCACGAGCCGGTAGCCGCCCTCGCCGTGCCGCAGCCAGTGCGCGACGCGGGTGACGGTCGCCGTCGAGCCGTGCACGCGTTTGGCCACCTCGGCGTAGGGGACGGCCTGGTCGAGCAGGCGGGCGGCGTGCCAGCGGTGCGACAGCACCTCGAGCTCGTGTAGCGAGCACACGTCGCGCATGAAGGCGGCCACCTCGTCGCGGCTGCGGAGCGAGAGCAGCGCGTCGCACAGGTCGTCGACGTCGGCGGTGCGCCAATTGGCATTCGCTGCGTCTGCCAATTGGGTGTGTGGGGTGGTCTCTGCCATCATGATACCATTTTAGCATGCTAAAACGCGAGGACGCGCCGATCGACCTGCGCCTCGGCCGGGCGATCCCCGCGGTAGACCTGCTCGGCGGCGAGGTGGTGCGGTTGCATCAGGGCCGCTACGACCGCGTCACCGCGTTTGCGGCCGACCCGGTCGCGCTCGCGGAGCTTTATGCCGCGGCGGGCGCTCCGTGGCTGCACGTCGTCGACCTCGACGCGGCCCGCACGGGCGACCGCTCCGGCGAGCACGCGCGCCTCCTGCGCCGGCTGCGGGCGGTGCCGGGGCTGCGGGTGCAGCTCGGCGGGGGCATCCGCACCGGGGCGCAGGTCCTGGCGGCGCTCGAGGCCGACGCCGACCGCGTGATGGTGGGAACGCTCGCGGCCTCGGCGCCGGAGCTCGTCGGCCGGCTCGCCGCCGAGACGGGCCGGGTCGTGGTCGCGCTCGACTGCCTCGACGGCCGCGTGCGCACGCACGGCTGGCTCGAGGACACGGGCGCGGAGCCGGCGGCGTTCGTCGCCCGCCTCACCGCCGCCGGCGTGCGCGACTTCCTGGTCACCGGGATCGATCGCGACGGCACCGGCCTCGGCCCCGACCTCGACCTGCTGCGCGGCCTGCGCCCGGCCGTGCCCGGCCTCATGCTGGCGGCCGGCGGGGTCGGATCGGCGGCGGACGTCGATGCGGCCGTCGCCGCAGGCGCCGACGCCGTCGTCGTCGGCCGCGCGCTGCTCGACGGCACGATCACGTTTGCATAGAAATCCGTCTGTATGTATGATCATGCACCATGCCTGACCGCAGACAGCTGATCGCGTCCCTGCTCGACCGCCGCCCGGTCACGTCCCAGCCGCAGCTCGTCGAGCTCCTGGCCGACCAGGGCGTGCACGTCACCCAGGCCACGGTGTCGCGCGACCTCGAGCGCCTCGGCGCCGTGCGCGTCCGCAAGGGCGGGCATCTGGTCTACGCGCTCCCGGTCGAGGACGAGCCCGCCGATCCGCTCACACGGCTGCGCGACGCGCTGCTGCTCGTGCGCAGCATGGAGGCCTCGGGCAACATGGCCGTCCTGAAGACGGCGCCTGCGAACGCAATGCCGGTCGCGCGGGCATTCGATGTCGCCGACCTGCCCGAGGTGATCGGAACGGTCGCCGGCGACGACGTCGTGCTCGTCGTCGCGCGCGAGCCGTTCTCGGGCGCCGACGTGCTCGAGGTGTGCGACCGGATCGGGACGGAGGCGGCACATGCCCACGCATGACCTCGTCATCGAGGCGCCCATGGCGGCGGCCGGGCTCAAGGGCCTGGACTTCCTGCGCGTCGACGACCTGAACGGCGCCGCCATCGAGGCCGTGCTCGACCTGGCCGACCATCTGAAGTCGCTGCAGGCGCGGCGGCTGCCGCACCCCTGGCTCGCGGGCCGCACCCTGGGGATGATCTTCGAGAAGCCGTCCACGCGCACGCGCGTCTCGTTCGAGGTCGGGATGGTGCAGCTGGGCGGTCACGCCGTGCACCTCTCGAGCAGCGAGAGCCAGCTCGGGCGCGGCGAGCCGGTCGAGGACACGGGCGCCGTGCTCTCGCGCTACCTCGACGCGATCGTGATCCGCACGCACGCGCACGAGCGGGTGGCCGAGCTCGCTGCCGCGGCGTCGGTGCCCGTCATCAACGGTCTCACCGACGAGCACCATCCGTGCCAGGCGCTCGCCGACCTGCAGGTGCTGCGCGAGCGGCTCGGCGGCCTCGCCGGCCGCCGCCTGGCCTGGGTCGGGGACGGCAGCTCGAACGTGTGCCACTCGCTCGCGACCGCCGCCGCGATGACCGGCATGGAGGTCGTGGTGGCCGCGCCCGAGGGCTACGCGCCGGTGGCGGCCGAGCTGGGCGCTGCCGCGGCGATCGTCGAGGTCGTGACCGACCCGGTGGCCGCGGTCGCCGGCGCCGACGCGGTCGTCACCGACACGTTCACCAGCATGGGGCAGGAGGCCGATCACGACCGCCGGCTGGCCGCCCTTCGCGCCTACCAGGTGAACGCGCGGCTGCTGCGCCATGCGGCACCGGAGCACGTCGTGCTCCACTGCCTGCCGGCGCACTGCGGTGAGGAGATCACCCACGACGTGCTCTGGGGACAGAGCTCGGCGGTGTGGGACGAGGCGGAGAACCGGCTGCATGCGCAGAAGGCGCTGCTGGCCATGATCGTCGAATAGCAAAGACGGAAGGAATGACCTGTGGCTGAGAAGATCGTGCTTGCGTATTCGGGTGGCCTGGACACGTCGGTGGCGCTGCGCTGGCTCGCCGACGAGTACGGCGCCGAGGTGATCGCCCTGCTTGTGGACGTCGGCCAGGGCATCGACCCCGAGCAGGTCGAGCGCCGCGCGCGTGCCGCCGGAGCCGGCGAGGTCATCATCGTGGACGCGCGCGAGGAGTTCGCCACCGAGTTCGTCCTGCCGGTGCTGCAGGCGGGCGCCCTCTACGAGGGCCGCTATCCGCTCGTCTCGGCCCTGTCGCGGCCGCTGATCGGCAAGTGGCTCGTGCGCGTGGCGCGCGAGTACGGCGCCACCGCCGTGGCCCACGGCTGCACGGGCAAGGGCAACGACCAGGTGCGGTTCGAGACCGCCGTCGCGGCGCTCGCGCCCGACCTGGCCGTGCTCGCACCGGTACGCGACTGGGGCATGACCCGCGAGCAGGAGATCGCCTACGCCCACGAGCACGGCATCGAGGTGCCGGTCAAGTCCGGCGCGGCCTACTCGATCGACCACAACCTGTGGGGCCGCTCCATCGAGGCCGGGCCGCTCGAGGATCCGTGGCTCGAGCCGCCCGAGGAGGCCTACGCGCTGACCATGGCGCCGGAGCGCGCCTTCTCGGCGCCGGGCGAGGTCGAGGTCGAGTTCGAGGCCGGCGTGCCGGTCGCGATCGACGGCGAGCGGATGGGGCTCGTCGAGCTGATCGCACGGGCCGCCGCGCTCGCCGGCGCCCACGGCGTCGGCCGCCTCGACACGATCGAGAACCGGCTCGTCGGCATCAAGAGCCGCGAGGTGTACGAGACGCCGGCCGCGGCGCTCCTGATGGCGGCGTACGCCGGCGTCGAGGAGCTCGTGTGCGAGCGCGATCTCGCCCACGCCAAGGCCGAGCTGGCCGGCCGCTACGCGACGCTGGTCTACAACGGCCTGTGGTTCTCGCCGCTGCGGGCCGCGATGGCCGCCTTCATGGACACCACCGCGGGCGCCGTGTCCGGCACTGCCCGAGTGCGCCTGTACCGGGGCAGCTGCGCCGTCACCGGCCGCAAGGCCGCCTCGTCGCTGTACGACCACGGTCTGGCCACCTACGAGCAGGGCGACAGCTTCCAGCACGGCGCCGCGGCCGGCTTCATCCACGTGTGGTCGCTTCCGACCAAGACGTGGGCGGCGGCGACCGCGGAGGCGCCCGAATCGCAGAAGCAGGCCGCACCGGCGTGAGCTCCGCCTTCTGGGCCGGACGGCTGGCCGGGGGCCTGCACCCCGACGTGCTGGCCTTCACGGCCTCGCTCGAGGTCGATCGGCGGCTGCTGCCGTTCGACCTGCGGGCATCGGCCGCGCATGCGCGAATGCTCGGCCGCCAGGGTCTGATCCCGGCCGAGAAGGCGGACCAGATCTGCGCCGCCCTCGCCGCCGTCGAGATCGAGCCGGACGCGACCGACGAGGACGTCCACTCCGCCATCGAGCGGCTGCTGGGCGAGCTCGGCCCGTGGGTGCACGCCGGCCGCAGCCGCAACGACCAGGTGCAGACCGCGATGCGGCTGTGGGCGAAGGATGCCTGCGACCGGCTCGCCGGCGGCGTGCGCGACCTGGCGCTCGCGCTGCTCGACCTGGCCGACCGCGACGGCGATGCGCTCATGCCGGGCTACACCCACGGCCAGCGCGCCCAGCCGATCTGGCTCGGCCAGCACCTGGCCGCGCACGTGTGGTCGCTGCGGCGCGACGCCGCCCGCCTGGCCGGCGTGCGCGCGACCGCCGACGTGAGCCCGCTCGGCGCCGGTGCGCTCGCGGGATCGAGCCTGCCGCTCGATCCGGCCTCGGTCGCGGCCGAGCTCGGGTTCGGCGCCGTGTTCGAGAACCCGATGGACGCGGTCTCCGACCGCGACTACTGCGCCGAGCTGGTGTTCGCCTGCACGCTCGCCTTCGTGCACCTGTCGCGTCTGGCCGAGGAGCTCGTGCTGTGGACGTCGGCCGAGTACGGCTTCGCCCAGCTGGCCGACTCGGCCGCCACGGGCTCGTCGATCATGCCGCAGAAGAAGAACCCCGACGCCGCCGAGCTCGCACGCGGCAAGGCGGGTACGGCCATCGGCCGCCTGGCCGGCCTGCTGGCGACGCTCAAGGGGCTGCCGCTCGCGTACAACCGCGACCTGCAGGAGGACAAGCGCGCGTGCTTCGATCAGGTCGACGACCTGCTCGGCGCCCTGGCGGCGCTGCGCGTATGCGTCGAGGGCCTGCAGGTCGACCGCGGCCGGATGGCCGCAGCCGCGTCCGACGGCACCACCGTCGCCACCGACCTCGCGGAGCAGCTCGTGAAGGACGGGGTACCGTTCCGGCACGCGCACGCCGAGGTGGCGGCCCGCGTGGCCGCGGGCGAGCGCTTCGACTCGCCGGCGGCGGCCGACGCCGCGGCGGCGCGCCAGCCGCTCGCGGCGCTCCATGCCCAGCTCGCGCGGGCGCGATCGGCGGTGACCGGTGGCTGACCGCAACCAGGGACTGCGCACGATCGTGGTCGTCAAGGTCGGGTCGAGCA
Source organism: uncultured Actinomycetes bacterium (assembly GCA_963760755.1). Taxonomy (GTDB): domain Bacteria; phylum Actinomycetota; class Thermoleophilia; order Gaiellales; family JAICJC01; genus JAICJC01. Next base: position 98,359 of record CAVXEE010000001.1, read on the forward strand.
CGCTCGTCGACTCGGCCGGCCTGCCGCGGCTCGACGTGTTCACACGCCTCGCGGGCGAGTGCGCCGAGCTCGTGGCCGGGGGCACGCCCGTCGTCGTCGTCAGCTCGGGCGCGGTCGCCCTGGGACTGGGCGAGCTCGGAAAGACGGTCAAGCCGCGGGCGATGGGCGACCTGCAGGCGGCGTCGGCGCTCGGCCAGACGCTGCTCCAGCTGCACTGGGGCGGTGCGTTTGCCGGCCTCGGCCTGCGGGCCGGCCAGGTGCTGCTGACCGAGGCCGACATCCACCGCCGCAGCTCCTACGTGAACGCGCGCCGCGCCCTGCGGCGGCTGCTGTCGTGGGGTGTCGTGCCGGTCGTGAACGAGAACGACTCCACCGCGACCGAGGAGATCACCTTCGGCGACAACGACGCCCTCGCCGCCCACGTGGCGCTGATGCTCCAGGCACGGCTGCTCGTGCTCCTGACCGATATCGACGGCGTCTACGACCGCGACCCGGCCAGCGCTGACGCGCGCCTGATCCCGGAGATCGCGCACCCGGCCCAGGCCGAGGCAGTCGACGTCTCGGGGCCGGGCGGCTCCGGCTGGGGCTCGGGCGGGATCGCCGCCAAGCTGCGCTCCGCCGGCGTCGCCAGCGCGGGCGGCGTCGAGGCGGTGATCGCCTCGGGCCTCGCGCCGGGCGCGATCACGGCCGCCGCCGCGGGCCGGGCGGCCGGGACGCGCTTCCCGGCGGCGGCGCAGCTGCCGTCGGCGTACAAGCTGTGGCTGCGCCACGGCACCCCGGTGCGCGGCCGGCTCGTCTGCGACGACGGCGCCCGCCGGGCCGTCGCCGAGCGCGGAACGAGCCTGCTGCCGGTAGGCTTGGTGGCGGTGGACGGGACATTCAGCGCGGGCGACGCGGTCGAGCTGGTCGGCCCCGACGGCGGCGCGTTCGCCGTCGGCGTCAGCCGCTACGGGGCCGGCGACCTGGCCCAGGCGGTCGGCCGGCGCGGGCTGCCCGAGGCCGTGCGCCGCGACGATCTGGTGCTGCTGTGAGCATCGCCCCTCCCCCGACCGATGTGCGCGGCGCCGCACGGCGGCTGGCGGCGACGTCGACCGCCGAGCGCGACGCCGCGCTCGAGCAGATCGCCCTCGGCCTCGAGCGCCGCACCGGCGAGATCGTGGCGGCGAACGCGATCGACGCCGAGGCTGCGGCGGGTGAGCGGCCGGCGATCCGCGACCGCCTCGCGCTCGATCCCGAGCGGGTGGCCGCCCTGGCCGCGGCGGTCCGTGCCGTTGCCCGGCTGGCCGATCCGGTGGGCCAGACCATCCGCGAGTTCACGCCGCCGAGCGGGATCCGCATCCGCAAGCTGCGCGTGCCGCTGGGCGTCGTGCTCGTCGTCTACGAGGCGCGTCCGAACGTGACGGTCGACGCCGCCGCCCTGTGCCTGAAGTCGGCGAACGCGTGCATCCTGCGCGGCTCGCGCATGGCGGCGCACACGAACCGCGTGCTCGTCGACGTCGTCCGCGAGGCGCTCGTCGCGGCGGGGCTCCCGGCCGACGCAGTGACGGCGGTCGAGGGCGGCCACGCCGAGCTGGGCGAGCTGATCGCCGACCCGGCGACGGCCGACGTCGTCATCCCCCGCGGCGGCGAGGCCCTGAAGAAGCGGCTGCTCGAGGAGTCGCGCATCCCCGTCCTGGCCGCGGCCGGCGGGAACTGCCACGTCTACGTCGATGCGACGGCCGACGCCGACCAGGCGGTCGCGATCGTCCTGAACGCGAAGGTGCAGCGGCCGGGCGTGTGCAACGCCGCCGAGACCGTACTCGTGCACCGCGACCGGCCCGAGCTGCTCGCGCAGATCGAGGCGGCGCTCGAATCTGCCGGGGTCGAGCTCGCCTACGGCGACGAGGCGTTCGCGACGGAGTTCCTGGACATGAAGATCGCGGTCGGCACGGTCGACTCGGTGGACGCGGCCATCGCGCACATCAACCGCTACGGCACCGGCCACTCCGAGGCGATCGTCACGCAGGACGACGAGGCGGCGGCGCGCTTCTGCACCGAGGTCGATGCCGCGGCGGTCTACGTCAACGCCTCCACCCGCTTCACCGACGGCGGCGAGTACGGCATGGGCGCCGAGATCGGCAACTCGACGAGCCGCCTGCACGCCCGCGGTCCGGTCGGGCTCGAGGAGCTGACGACGACCAAGTACGTCGTCCACGGCGACGGCCACATCCGGGCCTAGCCGATATTCAGGAAGAGCAAGCCCGGGGCTCCCTCACAGCGGAGCCCCGGGCCGTTCCCCCTCCGGGGAACCTTTGGTCAGCCGTGGTGGTGGGCGACCTCGCCGGTGATCGGGTTCAGGATCAGCCGTCCGTCGTGCGGATGGCCGCTGAAGTTGAACATGCCGTTGAGCGAGCCCGCCTTTGCGTCCATCGACTGGTTGCCGATGCGGCCGAGGCCCCAGTTGTCCTCGACGAAGCGCAGGATCGAGGTCTGGTCGGTCAGCTGATTGTCGACCGAGTTTCGCCGTGCCCACGGCGAGACGACCAGCAGCGGCAGCCGCGGCCCGTAGCCGCACCGATCCTGGAAGGCGCCGGCGGCGGCGGTGCCGCAGTGGCCCGGGCCGGTCAGGGCGTCGTTTGCAGGATCGTTCGACTGGCTGACGATCGGCGGCATCACGTGGTCGTACCAGCCGTCGGAGTCGTCATACGCGATCACGATCGCGGTCGATCGCCACGAGGGCAGCCGCTGCAGCCGGTTGACCGTCTGCACGATGAAGTGCTGCTCGTCCAGCGGATCGGAGTAGTCGGCGTGGCCGTCCTGGTACTTCGCGGGCTTGAGGAAGCTGACCGCGGGCAGGTTGCCGTGGTTGGCTGCGGCCCAGAAGCTGCTCAGGTCGTACTGGTGGTTGGCCTGGTCGCTGTGGCCGATCATCGCCACCGACGACGGCGGCAGGTGGTGCGGGTTCGCCGTCGCCTTGTAGTACTGGAACGGCTCGTGGTGGGCGCTGTAGTCCGACACGACGACGCCGCCGATGTTCGTGTGCGACGAGCCGCAGACGGCCTTTCCGCCGGACCGCGAGGTCGGCTTGAAGCCGCCCTGGAACCAGCCCCACGTGACGTCGTGGCGGTTCAGGAGCTCGCCGACGTTCGTCCCGGTCATGTTGGCCGTGTCGGTGCCCGAGCAGTCGTCGTAGGCCGGGTCGGGATCGCCGATGATCGTGCCGTTTGCGATCTCGTCGGGCGACGTCGGCGAGGTGGTGCCGTGCGTGTTGCCGGACACCAGGTTGATCGCGCCCGGGGTCGAGGGCCCGAACGTCGTGCCGAACGAGTTGTCGTTGAGCGCGTAGTGCTGCGCGTAGTTCCAGAGGGCGGTCACCGTGTTGCCGTCGTAGTAGCCCATCACGTCGCTCGTGCGGCACGGCCGCGTCGAGCCGCCCGGAGGCGGTGTGTAGGCGGCCCCTGCGAACTGCACGAACATGTCCACGAGCCCGGCGTCGTAGGCCTGCTGCTCGGGCGTGTAGTCGTGGTTCTGGTCGCACGTGATCGGCTCCGAGCGGCCGAACCGGAACGGGTTGTGCAGGTTGGTGTTCTGCGTGAGGAGCCCGGCGGTGAGGCCGTTCACGCTCGGTGTGCCCGGGGCGGGCACGAAGCGCGGCTCGCCGGTGGGGTTGGTGGCGTACGGATAGGTGCCGAAGTAGTGATCGAACGACACGTTCTCGTCGAAGATCACCACCAGGTGCTTGATCGGCGTGTGGCCGGCGTCGCGGGCGGCGCCGCCGCTCGCCGATGCCGACACGGGTGCAGCCAGGATCGCCCCGGCTGCGACGCAGCCCAGAAGGAGCCGTCGAACGCTCACCATGCCTCCTTGTCCGAAAGAGTGAGGTCGCGGCGCGCCCGGGGGAGCGCGCCGCTTCGGTACGGCGAGGTCAGTCTCGTCCTCCGGTAGCCGCCGTGGGTTACGACGCGGAAAACCATTCGTAAATGTGTGGTGAAGGACGTGGTAGCGTCACCCGCCGATGCGTCTGTGTCTGATGATCGAGGGCCAGGAGGGCGTGACCTGGGACCAGTGGCTCGCACTCGGGGAGGCGTGTGAGCGCGCCGGCCTCGAGGGCCTCTTCCGCTCCGACCACTACATGGGCCTCGGTGGCGATCCCGGCGGCTCGCTGGACGCGTGGACGACCCTGGCCGGCCTGGCCGCGCGCACCGAGCGGATCCGCCTCGGGACGATGGTGTCGCCTGCGACGTTCCGGCACCCGTCGGTGCTCGGCCGGGCGGCGACGACCGTCGACCACATCTCGGGCGGCCGCGCCGAGCTCGGCCTGGGGGCGGGCTGGCACGAGCGCGAGCACGCCGCGTTCGGATTCCCGTTCCCGCCGCTCGGCGAGCGCATGGACGTGTTCGAGGAGCAGGCCGCGATCATCGTCGGCCAGTGGACGACGCCGCGGTTCTCGTACGCCGGCGCGCACTACCGCCTGGATGCCTGCGACGCCCTGCCGCTGCCGGTGCAGCGCCCGCACCCGCCGCTGATCGTCGGCGGCTCGGGCCGGCGGCGCAGCGTCGCGGTCGCGGCCCGGCTGGCGCAGGAGTACAACCTGGTCTCTGGCACCGCCGCCGAGGCCCGCGCGCTGCGGGCGCGGCTCGACGCGGCGTGCGAGCGCGAGGGCCGCGATCCGGCGACGCTCGTGCTCTCGATCATGACCACCGTGTGCGTGGGCGCCTCCGAGGCCGATGCCCTGCGGCGTGCGCAGATGATGGTCGACCGCGGCATCGAGGCGGGCGACGCCGCGTCGCTTCTTCGCGAGAACCGCGGCACGTGGGTGTGCGGATCGGTGGCGCAGGCGGCGGAGCACCTGGCCGGGCTGCGCGAGGCCGGCGTCGAGCGGATGATGCTCCAGCACCTGCTGCACGACGACCTCGAGGCGGTGGCGCTCATGGGCACCGACCTCGCCGCGGCGATCAGCTGAAGCGGGCGCGCAGGCGCGGCATGACGTCGGCGGCGAAGCGGCGGATGAAGCTGGGCTGGTCGTCGCCGGGGCCGTGCACGATCAGGTGGCGGAACCCGAGCTCGATGTAGTCGCCGATGCGCTCGCACACCTCGTCGGGATCGGCCGAGACAATGAACCGGCTCTCCGGGTGCACGTCGCCGGCGTCGGCCAGCCGCTCGAGCTCGATCGGGTCGTCCACCCCCTGCTTGGCCTCGGCGGGCAGGGCGAGCGGCGCCCAGTAGCGGCAGTCGGCGATCGCCGTCTCGACGTCGGCGGCGTACGAGACCTTCACCTCGAGCATGCGCTCGTAGGACTCGGGGTCGCGTCCGGCCTTGGCGACGCCCTCGGCGACGGCGGGAAGCAGCGTCTCGGAGTAGAGCGCGGCCGGCTTTCCGCTGGTGGTGATGAAGCCGTCGCCGACGCGGCCGGCGAACCGGGCCGCGCGCGGGCCGGCGGCGGCGACCAGCACCGGCAGCGGCGCGGCCGGGCGGTCGTAGACGGTCGCCCGCGCCGTGCGGTACCAGCGGCCCTCGTAGGTGACCCGTTCCTCCGTCCACAGCCGGCGCATCAGCTCGACCGCCTCCTCGAGCCGGCCGAGGCGCTCCGAGAAGCCGGGCCACTCCATCGCCGTCGCGGGCACCTCGTTCACCGACTCGCCGGTGCCGACGCCGACGAAGATGCGCCCGGGCGCCAGGTTGTCGATGGTCGCAAATGCCTGGGCGAGCACCGAGGGGTGGAACCGCATCGTCGGCGTCGAGACGCTCGTCCCGAGCCGGGCGCGCGTCGTCGTCGCGGCGAGCGCCCCCAGCCACGGCAGGGCCGCCGGCGCGTGGCCGCCGGTGTGGCGGAACGGCTGGAAGTGGTCGGAGACGGCGATGCTCTCGAACCCGGCCTCCTCGGCAAGCTGCGCGTATGCGAGCAGGTCGCGGGCCGGGAACTGCTCCGCCGAGGCCTTGTAGCCGATCTCGAGCATCCCATCGAGTCTAGGCGTAAAGGGTCCGTTAGCGGCGACACCCCCGGAGGTAGAGTCAGACGGAACTCGGAGGCACACGGGAGGTGGGGATGATGAGGCACGGACTCGGACGGTCCCTGACGGCCGCGGTGGTGGTCGGGGTGGTCTTTGCGGCGCCCGCGTCGGCGGCGACGCTGGCCGACTGGGAGATGAACGAGGGGCCGGGCGCCCACACGATGACCGACTCGAGCGGTCACGTGAACGGGACGATCGGCTCGGCGGTGCAGACCGGAGTGAGCGTGATGGGAGCGACGGCCTACCGGTGGGTGTTCACGAGCCCGACGGCGCCGCCGGCCAAGCCGCAGCGGCTGGTGCAGGCAGGTAGCGCGACGCTCAACCCCGGCTCGGGCAGCTACACGGTGCAGCTGCGCTACCGCACGACGAAGCACTTCGGCAACATCGTGCAGAAGGGCCAGGCCGGATCGGCCGGGGGCTACTTCAAGATCGAGAACCCGGGCGGTCACCTGAACTGCGTGTTCCGCGGCACGAACTCGTCGGGGGCGTTCCAGCGCAAGGCGGCCGAGTCTCCGGCCGTCCTGAGCGACGGCGCCTGGCACGTCGCCACGTGCACGCGCACGGCGACGGGGCTCACGCTGAACATCGACGGCAACGTCGTCGCGACGGCGAAGGGCAGCTCCGGCAACATCTCGAACCCGCGGCCGATCACGATCGGCGGCAAGCTGGCGTGCGATCAGATCAAGACGTCCTGCGACTACTTCACCGGCGACATCGACTACATCCGCATCTCGAACTAGCGACGACCACCGACAACCGGGGACTGTCCCCGCATGGGTCAGTCCCCGGTGCGCGCCTTGCCGCCTACGATGCGGGGCGTGGACACCGACGTCCTCGTCCCGCTGAAGCGCCTCGACGCCGCGAAGACCCGGCTTGCACCGGCGCTGACGCCGGCAGAGCGGCGGCGGCTGATGGCGGCGATGGTCGCCCACGTCGTCCGAGCGGCGCAGGCCGCCGACGTGGGCCGCGTGGCGGTCGTGAGCTCCGACCCGGACGCCCCTGCGCTGGCCGCCCGGCTCGGCGTCGAGTGCGTCTCGGACGGAGGCCGCTCGTGGAACGCCGGCCTCGCCCACGGCCGGGGGCGCCTGCGTGCGCCCGCCGCCGCGGTGCTCTACCTGGCCGGAGACCTGCCGCTGGTCGAGCCGGCCGATATCGCCGCCCTCATCGCGGCGGGCGCCGAGGCGACCGCCGTCGTCGGCCGCGCGCACGACGGCGGCACGAACGCGCTCTGGGTGGCCCCGGCCGCGGCGCTCGAGCCCGCGTTCGGCACGCCCGGGAGCGCGACCGTCCACGCCGCCCGCGCGGTCGAGCGCGGCCTGCGCGTCGTCATGCTCGACCGGCCCGGCCTCGCCCGCGACGTCGACACACCGGGCGATCTCGCGCTCGTCCGCACGCTGCTGGCGGACGGGGCCGGCGTGGTCTGAGGGCCCGGCACAGTCCAATTGGCAATTGACGTGGATGCCAATTGGGAGCGCCTCGGGCCCCCGGCGGCCGCCCGCTACTCGAGCAGCTCCTCATCCTCGAGGCGGAACGCCGGGAGGTGCAGGAGCAGCAGCTCGGCCCCGGCCGCATCCGCCTCGTACCAGAAGTCCTCTCCCGCGGGAATCACGATCACGTCTCCCACCTCGACGCGGGCGCCGCTGAAGCTGATCGATCCGGCGATGACGGCGTACACCTTGGTCGACCGGCGGGAGCGGGCGCGCGGATGGCGGCCGCTCGGCTGAACCGTGACCCGTGCGAACGACATCGTGTCCTGACCGAGCACCTCGCCGAAGTCGTGGACCGCGAGTCCGGCGAAGGTGATCGCTTCCGCGCCCGAGAGCGGGAAGACCCTCACCGGAACAGATCCTCCGCCGCATCCCGCACGAGCTCCCGCCCGGTCCCTTCGCCCGCCGCGCCGTACCCGCGGATGAGGGCGGCCGGCACCCGGTCGAGCTTGCCCAGGACGAGGTCGGCCGCGCTCGCCAGCTCGTCGGCGACGGCGACCGCGGTCGTGCGCAGCTCGTAGCCGGTCGGGTCGACCGCGCCGGCGTAGGCGCGGATCGCCTCGACGCCGCTGACGCCGAGCGCGGTGCCGACGATGCCACGTCGCAGCGCCCGTCCCATCGTGTCGGCGACGACGACGGCCACGCGCGCGCCGGTGCGCCGCTCGAGCTCGGCTCGGAGCGCCGCGGCCGAGGCGTCGGGATCCACCGGCAGGAGCACGGCCCAGCCGGCGGCCGGCCCGTTCGAGCGGTCGATGCCGGCGCTCGCGCACACGAACCCGTGGTGGGTCTCGGCGATCAGCAGGCCGCCCCGGCGGCGGACGATGCGCCGGCTCTCGCGCAGCACGAGCTCGGCCATGCGCGGGTCGCCGCCCCCGCTGCTCAGCTCGAGGGCAGCCGGCGACGGCTCGACCGTGGCCAGGTCGACCACCCGCCCCTCGCTCTTGGCGACGGCCTTGTGGGCGATCACGACCACGTCGCCGTCGCGCAGCGGCGGAGCGGCGGCGAGCACGAGCCGCGCCAGGTCGCAGCCCGCCGCGATCTCGCCCTCGTGCTCGAGGGCGAGGATCTCGAGCCGGCCGCTCACGAGCCGGCGCCGGCGGCGGCGAGCGCCTCGGCGGCGAGCGTGCGCTTCGCGGCGGCGTCGGCCATGATCGTGCCGGTCACCCGCGGCCGCAGGCCGAGCGCCTCGACCCGGCCGGCGGCGGCCGCGTCCTCGCGGTCGATCAGGAGCGCCCCGGCGAGCGTTCGGTAGAGGCCGGCGACGCCGACCGCCGACGTCTCGTGCCCGAGCGTCTGCAGCATCGCCGCGGCCGGGCCGCGCAGGGCCCTGCCGGCCACGATCGGGCTGACCGCGACCACGTCTTCGCGGCGCGCCTCGACCGCCGCGCGGATCCCGGGCACCGCCAGGATCGGGTCGATCGAGATGAACGGGTTGGACGGCGCGATCACGACGACGTCGGCCGCGGCGATCGCGGCGAGCACACCCGGCGCTGGGCGAGCCGTCTCGGCGCCGTCGAAGCGGATGCCGAGCACCGCGTCCGCGTGCCGGCGGCGGACGTAGTACGTCTGGAAGTCGACCTCGCCGGCGGGCGTTGTGATCATCGTCCGCAGGCGGTCGTCGGTGGACGGGAGCAGGGTCGCGCGCAGCCCCATCGCGGCGGCCAGGCGCGCGGTCGCCGCGCTCAGCGGCAGCCCCGCGCGCAGCATCTCGGTGCGTGCCATGTGCAGGCCGAGGTCGAGGTCGCCCAGCCAGAACCACGCCTCGGCGCCCAGGGCGCGCGCCTGCTCGAGCGCCCGCGGCGTGTCGCCGCGCACGCCCCAGCCCTTCTCGGCGTCGATCCGCCCGGTGAGCGTGTAGAGCACGGTGTCCAGATCGGGCGAGACGTGCAGTCCGTACGGCTCGAGGTCGTCGCCGACGTTGCCGACGATCGTGACCGCCGCCGGATCGACCACCTCGATCAGGCCCTGGAGGAACCGTGCCCCGCCGACCCCGCCGGCGAGCACCGTTACGCGACGGTCGGCCATGCCCACATATCATGGCCGCTCCGATGGGTCCGGTGCGACGGATGGGGGAAACTCACAGGCGATGAGCGGACGGCGGATGATCCTGACCGCGCCTCTGGCGAGCGTCGCGCTCGTCGCGCTCGGCGCCGCGCTGTGGGGTACCGACGGCGCCTTCCGCCAGCCGCTCGTGGCGACGCCGGCTCGGTGGTCGCCGTACACGATCGTGCTCTACGAGCACGTGATCCTCACCATCGTCGTCGCGCCGTACCTGATCCCGCGCCTGGGCAGCCTGCGCCGGCTTGACGGCGGCGGCTGGCTGGCGGCGCTCGGCGTCGCCTGGGGCGGCTCGGCGCTGGCCACGCTCGCGTTCACGACGGCGTTCGAGTACGGCAACCCCGACGTCGTGATCCTGCTCCAGAAGACGCAGCCGCTGTGGGCGATCGGCGCTGCCGTCCTCGTGATGGGGGAGCGGCCCGTGCGGATGCTCGGGTGGTTCCTGGCGCCGGCGCTCGTGGGCACCTACCTGCTCTCGTTCGGGACGATGGCGCCCGCGGAGGCCTTCTCGGGCGCCCAGGGCCGTGCGGCGATGCTGGCACTCGTGGCCGCGGCGCTGTGGGGAGCCGCCACGGCCTTCGGCCGGCGGATGCTCGTGGCGCTCGAGCCGGGGATGGTGACGGCGGTGCGCTTCACGCTCGCACTGCCGCTGCTCGCCGTGATCGCGCTCTACGAGGGCGCGGCCGCGCCTCCGGCCGCCGCCCACGCTTCGGACTGGACGCGGCTCGTCGGCCTCGCGCTCGTCCCCGGCCTGGCCGCGCTCGTGTTCTACTACCGCGGCCTCGTGCGCACGCCGGCCTCGGTAGCGACGTTCGCCGAGCTGGCCTTCCCGGCAACCGCGCTCGTCGTGAACTACTACGTGCTCGGCGCGTCGGTGAGCGCGACCCAGCTGATCGGGTTCGGGATCCTGTGGGCCACCATCGCCCTGCTGCACCGGCTGCCGGTCGGGCTGCCCGCGCCTAGCGCTGGTGACGGTCTCGCCATTCAATCAGCTTCGGCAGCAGGCTGAGGTCCCACTCCGGGCCGCTGATGCCCATGATCAGATGGGTGACGCCGACGTCGAGATAGCCGTCGAGGTTCGGCAGCGACGTGGCGCGGATGCCGGCCACGGAGCGCTCGATGGCGGCCGGGTCGCGGCCGACCTTGCGGCACCACTCGTCGAGCACGGCGCACTTGTGGGCGACCGCGTCCGGCGCCCCGAAGCCGTTCCAGATGTCGGCGTTCTGCGCGACGATGCGCAGGGTGACCTGCTCGCCGCCGCCGCCGATCATGATCGGCATCGGGTTGCGCACCGGCGCCGGAATCAGCTTCGCCATGCGGCTGTGGATGCGAGGCATGGCCGCGTCGAGGTCGCGCAGCCGTGACGGCGCCGTGCCGAACTCGTAGCCGAACTCGTCGTAGTCCCGTTCGAACCAGCCCGACCCGATGCCGAGGATGAGGCGGCCGTTCGAGATGTGGTCGACGGTGCGCGCCATGTCGGTCAGAAGCTCCGGGTTTCGGTAGCTGTTGCAGGAGACGAGCGCGCCGAGCTCGACCCGCTCGGTCGCCTCGGCCATCGCGCCGAGCCACGTCCAGCACTCGAAGTGGTTGCCGTCCGGGTCGCCCGAGAGCGGGTGGAAGTGATCCCACGTGAACACGGTGTCCGCACCGAGCTCCTCGGCCCGCAGCCAGGCGTCGCGCATCGCTCGCGCCGTCCCGTGCTGCGGCTGCACCTGCACCCCAACCCGGATCCTGCGTGCGTCCGCCACGGCCCGGAAACCTAGCGGCATCCCGCGGGCGGCCGGTGTCACACCAGTCACGACCCCCTCGAAAGGGGGGCAAGCCGCCACGCATTTCTGGCGATGCAGTCCTACAGGCGCCGTGCTGCGCGGTGCCGCCTCCCCCCTCGCTCAAGAACCCGTGCCCCGCGCCGATATCCCGCATGTGAACTCCGATCGTCGCCCTATGCCCGGGCGGAGGCGCTCCAGCGACGAAGTGAAGTGGATTGACCGTTGGCTGGCGGCGTGTGCCGACCTGGACGAGCTGAAGCGCTCGAACCCGATGACCGATGCCGTGATCGACGAGATCGCCGGCCGCCGGATCCGTGTCGGTTCGCAGTGGCTCGTCGACTTCGCGTCGTGCAACTACCTCGGCTTCGACCTCGACCGCGAGATCATGGACGCGATCCCGCCGTACGTCGAGAAGTGGGGCACGCACCCGAGCTGGTCGCGCCTGCTGGGCAGCCCGGTGCTGTTCGGCCAGATCGAGGAGCGCCTGACCGAGCTGCTCGGCTGTGAGGACTCGCTCGTGCTGCCCACGATCACCCACATCCACATGTCGGTCATCCCGGTGCTCGCCGCCGGCGGCACGATCCTCATGGACAGCCGGGCGCACAAGACGATCTACGACGGCTGCCAGTTCGCGGTCGCGCGCGGCGCGACGCTGAAGCGCTTCCGGTTCGAGGATCCCGACGACCTCGAGCGGCTGCTGGTCGAGGATGACTCCGAACGCCGCCTGGTGTGCATGGACGGCGTGAACAGCATCACCGGCAACGCCCCCGACCTGACCGCGTTCGCGCGCGTCACCCGCCGGCACGGCGCGCTGCTCTACGTCGACGACGCCCACGGCTTCGGCGTCATCGGCGAGCGCTCGCCGCGGCAGCTCTCGCCCTACGGCAACCGCGGGAACAGCATCGTCCGCCACGTGGGCGAGTCGTACGAGGGGATCGTGCTCGTCGGCGGCTTCTCGAAGGCGTACTCGTCGCTCGCGGCCTTCATCGCCTGCCCGACGGCGCTCAAGGAGATGCTGAAGACGGCGGCGCCGCCGTACCTCTACTCCGGCCCGCCGCCCGTCGCCTCGCTGGCGACGACGCTCGCCGGCTTCGACGTGAACGCCCGCCGCGGCGACGAGCTGCGGCTCGCGCTCTACGAGCGCACCGGCCGCGTGCTCGCGAGCCTCGATCGGCTGGGCGTGCGCACGCTCAACCACTCCGGCTTCCCGATCATCGAGATCCCGCTCGGCGACCACCACGACATCGGCGCGGTGGGGCGGTTCCTGTTCGACAACGGCATCTACGTGACGCTGGCCGCCTACCCGCTCGTGCCCAAGGAGGAGGTCGGCTTCCGGATTCAGGTCACCGCCGCCAACGGCGACGACGAGATCGATGAGCTGATCGACGTGCTGACCCGCCTCTCGCAGCGGTTTGCGCTGCAGCCGGCCGACGGGTTGCGGAGGGCCGCATGAGCCGGCCGCTCGCCGTCGTGCGCGGGGCGCTGTGGCCGCTGTCGGCGCGCACCGTGTGGCTGTGGTACCTGGTCGCCGGGTCGCTGCTCACCTACCTGTACGTCGTCGTGCCCACCTTCCAGCGCGGCAGCACCCTGCACGGGCCGCTGATCAACGTGCTCGGCCTGTCGGGCGCAATCGCGATCCTGGCGGGGATGCGCATGCACCGCCCGAAGGCCGTCTTCGCCTGGGGCTTCATGTTCATCGGCCAGATGCTGTTCGTCGCCGGCGACTTCTACACGTACAGCCTGACCAGCCTGTTCGGCCTCAAGGTCGGCTTCCCGTCGCCCGGCGACGGCCTCTACCTGACGGTGTATCCGGCGCTGATGGCGGGCCTCTTCGTGCTCGTCCGCCGCCGCAACCCGCGCACCGACCGCGCCGGCGCGATCGACTCGATCATCCTGACGCTCGGCATCGCGCTGCTCTCGTGGGTGTTCCTGATCGCCCCGAACATCCAGCTCGGCGGCGACTGGCTGGCCGAGGCGGTCTCGATCGCCTACCCGGTCGGCGACATCCTGCTGCTCGCCGCCGCGATCCGGCTCGCCGTCGACCGCGGCGCGCGCACGCCCGCGTTCTACCTGCTCGCCGGGAGCATCGTCTGCCTGCTCGCGACCGACTCGGTCTACAACCGCCTGCTGCTCGTCGGCGGCTACCACAGCCAGGTGATCCTGGACGTGGGCTGGATCTTCTACTACCTGCTGTGGGGCGCGGCCGCGCTGCACCCGTCGATGCGCACGCTGGAGCAGCCCGCCGAGGGGCGCACCCGGCTGACGCCGCTACGGCTCGTGTTCCTGAGCGTCGCTTGTCTGATCGCGCCGGGCATCCGCTTCTACCAGGAGTGGGGCAACACCAACGTGATCGTGGTGATCGTCGCGTCGATGATCATGTTCCTGTTCGTGCTGGCCCGCATGGCCGGGCTCGTGCGGCAGGAGGAGCGGGCGGCCTCGCGGCAGCGCTTCCTGCGCCGCGTCGGCGTCGCGCTCGTCGGCGCCGCCAGCATCGACCAGATCGAGTCCGCTGCCGCCGCCGCGGTCCGCGAGCTCGCGGGCGAGGGCGCAGACGCCCGGCTCGTCAGCCTCGACGAGGATCCGGCCGAGGAGCGGCTCTCACCGGCCGCGCGGGCGTGGCTCAGCGGCCTCGCCGCCGTCGGGGAGGAGCCCGTGCGCTGGATCGACATCCCACGCGAGCTGCTCGAAGACCTCGGCCTGGCGCGCGACGCCGCCTACGCCCTGCTCGCCCTGCGCGGCCGCGCCGCCGGGAGCGCCTTCGTGATCGTCTCGATCCCCGGCGTCCACGGCACCGAGATGAGCGGCACGCTCGAGTCGCTCGCCACCACGATGTCGCTCGCCATCGACGGCGTGCTCCTGGCCGAGGATCTGCACCGGCGCCGCAGCGAGGCCCGCTTCCGCTCGCTGGTCGCGCACTCGAGCGACCTGATCGCGGTGCTCGACCGCTCCGGCCTCGTCACCTACCAGAGCCCGTCGATCGAGGAGGTGCTCGGATACGCGGTCGACGACGTCCTGAACACGCACTTCGACCTGCTGGTGCGCCCGAGCGACCGCGCCCGGCTGATGCAGGTCGTCGACGGGGCCGAGAACCGCCACGGCGACGCCGGCATGGTCGAGTGCAGCCTGCGCAGCCACGCCGGCGAGTGGCTCCAGTTCGAGATCCACCACACGAACCTGCTCGACGACGAGCACGTCCAGGGCATCGTCCTCAACTGCCGCGACATCAGCGAGCGCAAGATCTTCGAGGACCAGCTCGCCCACCAGGCGTTCCACGATCCCGTCACCGGCCTCGCCAACCGGGCGCTCTTCGCCGACCGCGTCCAGCATGCGCTGGCCCGGGCCAGCCGCGAGGGCTCGACCGTCGGCGTGATCTTCATCGACCTCGACGACTTCAAGACGATCAACGACAGCCTCGGCCACGCCTCGGGCGACCTCGTGCTGCAGGAGGTGTCGCACCGCCTGAGCGGCGCCGTGCGCCCGACCGACACGGTGGCCCGCTTCGGCGGCGACGAGTTCGCGGTGCTGGTCGAAGAGGTGCAGCGCTCGCAGGAGGCCGTCGACGTGGCCGAGCGGGTGCTCGAGGAGCTGAACGCCCCCATCGACATGGGCGAGAAGGAGCTCTTCGTCGGCGCGAGCATCGGCCTGTGCCTGACGAGCGACGGCCTCACCGACGCGGCCGACCTGCTGCGCAACGCCGACGTCGCCATGTACATGGCCAAGCGCGAGCGCAAGGGCAGCTACCGCATGTTCGAGCCCGAGATGCACCGCGAGGCGGTCGAGCGGCTCGAGATGCGCGCCGACCTGCAGCGCGCGCTCGACACCGGTCAGCTCGAGGTGCACTACCAGCCCGTGATCCGGCTCTCCGAGAGCAGCGTGTACGGCTTCGAGGCGCTGCTGCGCTGGCACCACCCGACGCGGGGCACGATCCCGCCGACGCAGTTCATCCCGCTCGCCGAGGACACCGGCCTGATCGTGCCGATCGGGCGCTGGACGCTGAACCAGGCCTGCCGCCAGGGCGCTCAGCTGCACGAGCGGTTCGAGAGCGACCGCGGGCTCACGATCAGCGTCAACCTGTCGGTGAAGCAGCTGCAGTCCGACACGATCGTGGACGACGTCCGCGACGCGCTCGCGACCTCCGGCCTCGACCCGGCGACGCTCGTGCTCGAGATCACCGAGTCGGTGATGATGGCCGACATGGACCTGGCCGTCGAGCGGCTGCACGCGCTCAAGGCCCTCGGCATCAAGCTCGCGATGGACGACTTCGGCACGGGCTACTCGTCGCTCAGCTACCTCAGCCGCCTGCCGGTCGACATCCTGAAGATGGACCGGTCGTTCCTGACGTCGGGCGACGCGGTCTCCGGGCTGCCGACCGCGATCGTCAGACTGGGCCAGAGCCTCAACCTCGAGGTGGTCGCCGAGGGCATCGAGCAGTCGACGCAGGCCTCGCACCTGCGCGAGCTGGGCTGCGAGCTCGGCCAGGGATTCCTCTTCGCCCACGCGATGGGCTCGATCGACCTGATGCGCTATCTGAACGGCGTGCGCGACTCGGCCGAGCAGGCGCCTCGGGCCGATGCAGCATAGCTACGACGGTCTCGACCGCCCGGGCGGGTTCAGCCGGCTGAACCTGTTCGCCCCGCTCCGGCACCGCGACTTCCGGCTCCTGTGGACGGGGATGACCGTGTCGCTCGTCGGCGACGGCGTGTTCTTGGTGGCGATGGCGTGGCAGGTGTACGCGGTCTGGAACGCGCCCGCGGCGCTCTCGATGGTCGGGATCGCGATGACCATCCCGACGATCGTGTGCCTGCTGCCCGGCGGCGTCATCAGCGACCGCCTCAGCCGGCGCGCGGTCATGCTCGCCGCCGACGCCGTTCGCGCCGTCGCGATCGCGGCCCTTGCCGCCCTGTCGCTGACCGGCCGCATCCAGGTGTGGGAGATCGCGGCGCTCGCGATGGTGTACGGCGCGGGGACGGCGTTCTTCACGCCGGCCTTCGAGGCGCTCGTGCCCGACATCCTGCCCGAGTCCGACCTGCCCGCGGCCAACTCGCTCGACCAGTTCGTCCGGCCGATCGCGCTGCGCCTGGCCGGCCCCGCGCTCGGAGGCTGGATCATCGCCGCGTTCGGCCCCGGGGTCGCCTTCGCCGGAGACGCCGCCTCGTTCGTGGCCGCCGGCCTCGCCGTCCTTGCCATGCGCCCGGTGGCCCGGCACGCCCACGAGGGCCTGTCGGTGATGGCCGACATCCGCTCCGGACTGGGCTTCATCCGCCGGCGGACGTGGATCTGGGGCACGCTCGTGTCGGCCGCGTTCGCCTACCTGCTCTTCCTCGGCCCGACCGAGGTGCTCCTGCCCTACGTCGTCAAGAACAGCCTGCACGGGTCGGCCGGCACGCTCGGAACCGTGTTCGCGGCGGGCGGGATCGGCTCGATCGGCGCCGCGGTGCTGATGGGCCAGCGCGATCAGCCGCGCCGCCAGGTGACGTTCATCTACGTCGTGTGGACGCTCGCGACCCTGGCCGTGGCCGGGTACGGCCTGGCGACGCAGACGTGGCAGCTCGTGGTCGCGTGCCTGCTCTTCAACGCGCTCGAGACCGCCGGCACGATCGTGTGGGCGACCCTCAAGCAGCGCCACGTGCCGGCGTCGATGCTCGGCCGCGTCTCGAGCCTCGACTGGCTGATCTCGATCGGCCTGCTGCCGCTCTCGTTTGCCCTCACCGCGCCGGTGACCGCGGCGATCGGGGCCCGGTGGACGCTGGTCGGCGCGGGCGTCGGCGGCGCGGCGATCACGCTGGCGGCGCTCTACCTGCCCGGCATGCGCGACGTCGAGCGCGAGGGCCCGGAGCCGGTCGCCGCGCACGAGCCGCTCCCGGTGGACGTCGTCGTCGTGGCGACGGTCGTGCACGCACCGCGGTCGCCGGGTGTCTCCGCCGGCCGAGCCGATCCTTGGTAGGGTCGTCCGGTGGAGGGAAGCTGGACATTGGGGGCGGTCGCCCTCGTGCTGGTCGGCGCCGCCGCGGCGGGCAACTCGCTGAGCGTCGCCGTCGGCGTGTGGGTGATGGCGGTCGCCTGGCTCGCCCTCGGCGCGCTCTACCGCGCCCGCCGGCTCGGCTGAAGAGCACGGGCCCGGCCCGATCCGTGCACGCGCTAGCCGCGGCGCGCGGCGACGGCCGCCTTGCGCCGGCGCAGCCGCTCGACGATCGGCTCGTCGGCGAGGATGCGGCGCGCGGCGTTGTGGCCGGGCAGGCCGGTGACGCCGCCGCCGGGGTGTGACCCCGACGCGCAGAGGTAGAGGCCCGCGATCGGCGTCGCGTAGCGCGCGAGCGCCGGTGTCGGGCGCATCGGGCCGAGCTGGTTCAGGCCCTGCTCGCCGTGGAAGATGTTGCCGCCGACGAGGCCGAACACGTCCTCGAGGTCGGGCGGTGCGAGCACCTCGCGGTGCATGACGACGGCGTCGGACATGTTCGGCGCAGCGGTGTGCAGGAGCGCCATCGCCGCCCGCGCGTAGCCGTCGCGGGTGGCGTCGGTCCAGGCGTCGCGCTCGGGCGGCCCGAACTGGGTGTAGAGCGTCATCACGTGGCCGGGCAGGCCCTCGTCGATCAGCGTCGGGTCGCCGGCCGAGGGCGTCAGCACCTCGATGTAGCCGCACTCGGGCGGCATCTCGCCGAGCGACGCCTGCTGCCACGACCGCTCCAGGTGCTCGATCGACGGGCAGACGGCGAAGTCGCCGTCGCGCCAGACCCGCTCGAGGTCCGCACCCTCGATCCCGCGCCAGCGCGGCAGCTCCGAGACGACCATGTTGATCTTGACGGCGCCGCCGCGGGTGCGGTAGCGCTCGACGTCGCGCACGACCTCGCCCGGCCAGTGCCCGCGCCCGACCAGGTCGAGCACGAGCGTGCGTGGATGGACGCCCGACGCGACCACCGGCGCCTCGATGCGCTCGCCGGACTCCAGGGTGACGCCGCGCACGCGGCCGCCGGCCACGTCGACGCCCGCGACCGCGGCCGACGTGCGGATGTCCGCGCCCGCCGCGCGCGCCGCCCGGGCGACCGCCTCCGACACGCCGCCCATGCCGCCCTGCACCTGGCCCCATGCCCCGACGACGCCGTTCACCTCGCCGACGGAGTGGTGCAGCAGGTTGTACGCGGTACCGGGCGTGCGCGGCCCGGCCCACACGCCGACGACGCCGCTCGAGGCGAAGCTGCCCTTGAGCGCGTCGTTTGTGAACCAGTCATCGAGCAGGTCGCCGACCGACATCGTCATCATGCGGAACGTGTCGGCCAGGTCGCGGCGGCGGAAGCCGGCCGACCGGGCGGCGGTCGCCAGGGTGCGCATCGCGTCGCCCGGCGGCGGCTCGAGGAAGAGCAGCGGCCGCAGCACGGCGGCGACGCCGTCGAGCATCCGCCCCCAGTCGGCGTAGCGGGCGGCGTCTGCCTGCGACACCGCGGCGATCTCCCTCCGCGTCCGCTCCGGCTCGCCCTCCCAGAACACGATCGGCTGGCCGTCGGCGGTGACGGTGCCCCAGCTGGGATCGCACACCCGCACGCGCAGCCCGTGCTCCACCAGGCGCAGGTCGCGGATCACCTTCGGCTGCAGCAGGCTGAGCACGTAGGACGCCCGCGACACGCGGTAGCCGGGCCAGAGCTCCTCGGTGACGCACGCTCCGCCGAGCACCGGGCGGCGCTCGAGCACGCACACGCTGCGGCCGGCGCGGGCCAGGTATGCGGCGCAGACGAGGCCGTTGTGGCCGCCGCCGACGACGATCGCGTCGTAGCGCGCGCTCATGCCGCCGACCCCGCCGCCCGCCTGCGCAGCGCGATCCCGGTGATGATCTCGCGCACGATCCGGTCGGCGACGAGCGCCGTGGTGTCGGCCGAGCCCACGGCCGTGGGCGCCACCTCGACGACATCGGCGCCGACGAGCTGCAGCCGTTCGGCGCTCGTGCGGCACGCCCACAGGAGGTCGGCGGCGGTCATCCCTCCCGGCTCAGGGGTGCCCGTGCCGGGGGCGTAGGCGGGGTCGAGCACGTCGACGTCGACCGTCAGGAACGCCGGGCCGGGGCCGACGACGGCCAGGGCGCGCTCGAGCGCCGCGGCGATGCCCTGCGCCCGCACCTCGTGCATCGGGATCGCCGTGATGCCGTGGCGCTCCTGCCACGCGAACTCCTCGGCGCCAGGCCAGTAGCCGCGCAGCCCCACCTGCGCGTAGCGACGGGGGTCGACGTCGCCGGCCTCGACCAGCCGGTACATCGGCGTGCCGTGCGAGAGCTCGACGCCGTAGACCTGGCGGCCGGTGTCGGTGTGCGTGTCGAAGTGCAGCAGGCCGAGCGGGCCGTGCCGGCGCGCGCATGCGCGCACGTCGGGCTCGGCGATCGAGTGATCGCCGCCGAGCACGATCGGGATCGCGCCCGCGTCGACCGCTTCGCCGACCGTGTGCAGGATGTTCGCGTGCGAGGCGACCGGGTCGGCCGGGATCACCGCCGCGTCGCCGAAGTCGACGACCACGAGCTCGGCCATCGCGTCGATGCCGGTCTCGAGCTGGCGGCCGGGCGGCCCGCCCGCGGCCCGGATCGCGCGGGGGCCGAAGCGCGTGCCCGGCCGGTCGGAGACGAGCTCGTCCATCGGCGCCCCGATCACGGCGACGTCGACCCCCGCGAGCTCGGAAGCGTCCTCGGTGTAGGGCAGGCCGGCGAACGTGAGCAGGCCCGCGTGGTCGGGCTTTTCGCCGTCTGGCCAGCGCGTGGTTGGGTCGAGCATCGGGCGATCCTACCGTCACCGGCGCGCCCGCCGGCCCGGGATCAGGTCGTGCAGGCGGGGGTCTGGCTCGCCGCCGTGGCGGCCATCGTCGCGAGCGTCGGCTCGAAATCCATCGTGAGCGGGCCGGGCATCGGCGTCTGGATGTGCGTCATCCCGGTGGGCGTCGGGCTGAGGCAGATGCCGGTGGCGTCGGTCGACCAGTACGGGCTGTAGTGCACGCGCAGGTCATAGCCGCCGGCGGTCGGAAGCCACAGCCGGATGCGCGAGTCGGTCAGGCCGAGCACCTTCACGCCGGGCGCCGGCTGGTCGGCGGTGAGGATCGGCATGGGGTGCCGCAGCGCGTACACCGTCCAGTGCGGCAGCCGCTTGACGAGCTCGAGGCCCGAGCGGCCCGAGCGCAGCAGGCGCGCCTCGGTGATCGAGCTGTAGTCGAGCGGCGCGTGCGGCAGGAGCACGTAGCGCACCCCGACGCTGCGCAGCCAGGCCTGGTACTGGTCGCTCGTGAGCGTCGGCTGGTAGAGCACCTGATTCTGGGGGAAGTCATCCTGGCGGAACCACCCGCGCGCGAGCGCGATGCCGCGCTTGGCAAGATAGAACGCCTCCCAGTGGCCCTCGGTGGCGACCACCTCGGTGCGGTACTGGATGTCCGGCCGGGCCGTGAGGAAGCGCACCGCCGGCCGCCAGAAGCTCGCCGCCGTCGCCGGGTCAGACCACGCCGAGTAGGCCGTGCGCACGGCCGGGCCCAGCTGGAGCGCGAGCGCGAGCGCGAGCAGCGGCGCGAGCGTCAGCCACGACCGCCGCCGGCTGACGTTCGCGGCGAGCCACAGGAGCGGCACGCCTGCGATCGTGAAGAGGCGGGTCGAGTTCGAGCCCACCGGGCCGTGCACGGCGAACGTCGCCAGGTTCAGGAGCATGTAGGCGACGAACACCATCCGCAGGCCGCGAGCGCGCGGGCTGCGGGCGGTCAGATACAGGCCGGCGCCCGAGAACAGGGCGATGATGATCAGGTCGCTCCAGTGGTACGGGTACCAGTTGCCCGACGGGAACGCGCGCTGCACCGTCACGCAGGCGGCGACGGTGATCACCAGGGCGGCCACGGCGGCCTTGTTGCGGCGCGCCACCCCGAGCGGGTTTCGCTCACCCAGGACGAAGCTTGCGAGCACGACGGCGGTGAGGCCGAACGCGAGCGGCGAGAAGCCGAGCGAGACGAGCATCGCGACGCCGAATCCGACCCGCCGCCGGCGCTGGGCGCACGCAAGGGCCACCGCCCCGGCGGCGATGCCGGAGAGGAACGGGAACACGCCCGAGACGCAGCACGTGGCCGTGGCGGTCGCGGCCAGCATCAGGGAAGGCGCGTTGGCCGCCGCGCCCCACTGGCGGCGGGCGACGGCGGCGACCGAGTAGGCGAGCACGGCCGACGATGCGACCGCCGAAAGCCACACCCCGACGGCGGCCGCGAGCGGATAGAAGAGCAGGCTGTAGCCGACGAAGTCGTAGCGGCCGTCGTACCAGTAGTTGTTCCAGAGCTGGAAGCCGGCGTGGCGGAACACCCAGGTCATGAACAGGTGCGCCGGGGTGTCGATCCCGGGCGGGCCGACCGTGAGCAGCACCGCCGCCGTCAACCCTGCGGTGACGGCACAGACGAGCGGGAGCCCGGGGCGCGTGCGAGGCATCGTTCCTGCCGCAGCTTAGGTTCGCACCGCCTCCGCGTGCGGCACCCTCCAACCCGACCCCAATCCGCCACGGGGGCGGCCTCAGCCGCCCGCGAGCACCTGCCGTGTGACGTAGGCGCGCGCCTCGGCCGCCACGCGCCCGAACGAGACGTGCAGGCCCCTGCTGAACGCGCGCTGTACCTGCGCGGCCGTGAAGTCGCGCCGGGCGTGCTCGGCGCGGAACGCGGCGCCCAGACGGCGCAGGCCGGCGACGCCGCCGTTCTCGGTCATGATCACGTGCGTCATCGCGAGCGCGTCCTCGTAGGCGAGGTTGATCACGCGCACGTTCGGCAGGCCCCAGTCGCTCTCGCGCCGCTCCCACAGGCGCAGGTTCGGGAACGCGTTGTGGACGTAGTAGGGGGCGATCGCGTCGAGCGGGATCCGCTCGTCGTAGTCGCCCACGTACTGGTTCTCCTCGTACTCGGCGATGCCCTCGAGCAGGCTGTGGGGCGCGTCGGCGAGCATCGGCCGGGTGACGACGTGGGTGAGCTCGTGATCGACCATCGAGGCCTGATCGATGCTCGGCAGCGTCTGCCACAGCGGCAGGTCGACGTAGGCGAACGAGCTGTACTGGAACCCGGCCGGGGTGCGCACCTTGCCGAGGTCGACGTGGGCCAGCCGCTCGCCCTGGCTGCGGTTGTCGACCAGGAAGATCACGGGTCGCAGGCCGGCCTCGCCGCCGCCGAAGAGGCTCGTCAGCCGCGGCGTGACCGAGTCGGCCGTGTCGAGGATCTGCTGGGCAGCGACGACGTCGCCCGGCTTCGCGTAGATCACGGTCACCCGGCGGCCGTTGATGAAGTACGGGTGGTGCAGCCACGACACGCCGTAGGCGGCCAGGTCGGAGCGGTGCACGACCGAGACGTCGGCGCGCACGTGCCAGCGGCCGTGGCTCGGCGTGAGACTCAGGGTGCGCGGGCCGAGCGTCACCCACGCGCTGTACGGCGCGGGGCCGAAGCGGGCGAAGAGGGTCGCGCTCACGGTGACGTCGCCCGCATGCGCGGTCACGTGCGCGCCGGTCACCTTGATCGCCTGGGTGGGCATCGAGGCGAGCCACAGCCACAGCTGGTCGAGCGAGTGCTGCTGGGTCGCCGAGCAGGCGTGGGCATAGGTCTGCGCGCGGTCGTAGCGGTGGCCGGCGAGGGCGCGCAGGTAGGCCACCGCGACCGGGCCGGCGGCAGCGTCGGCCGGCGCGGGCGCCGTGGAGCGGGTGCAGTGCGGCACCGGTGGCGCGGCGCTGCCGCCGCCCCCGCAGGCTGCGCAGGCGAGCGCGATCGCCGCCACGAGCGTGGCGATCGCCGTGCGCAGGAGGGGCGGTGAAACGGGCATCCACTTCCAGTATCGGCCGCCCTCGCCGGATGTGAACCCTCGGGGTGTACGCTGCCCGGCGCCGATGTCGCAGCCCAGTGAGCACACCCGCGACGCCCTCGTGCAAACGCTGACCGATCTCGTGGAGCTGCACTCGCCGAGCGGCGTCGAGGCGGCGGTCGACACCTATCTGCTGCGGCGCCTGCACGAGCACGGCCGCCCGTTCCAGGACGGGGCCGGCAACGTGGTGCTGCGCATCGAGGGCCGCGACGAGGGACCGCTGCGGTCGGTGCTGGCGCACAAGGATGAGATCGGCGGCGTCGTCAAGCGAGTGAACGAGAAGGGGCAGCTCGCGGTGAGCAAGCTCGGCGGCTCCTACCCCTGGATCTGGGGCGAGGGCCCGGTCGACGTGATCGGCCGCCACGCGACGGTTACCGGCGTGCTCTCGTTCGGCGCGCGGCACGTGTCGGACGAGTCCGACCAGAAGCGGCAGGAGAAGCACGCGGTGCGCTGGCGCGACGCGTGGGTCGAGACGAAGCTCGACCGCGCGGCGCTCGCCGACGCGGGCATAAGGCCCGGCTCGCGGATCGTGCCGAGCGCGGCCCGCAAGCGGCCGGTGCGCCTGGGGGCCGACCGCGAGTACGTCGCGTCCTACGCGCTCGACGACAAGGGCGCCGTGGCCGGCCTGGTCGAGCTCGCAGGCCGGCTGCAGTCGCCGCGGCACCCGGTCGAGCTCGTGTTCACCGCGCGTGAGGAGATCGGCTGCCACGGCGCCAAGTGGTACGCGAGCCGGACGGCCGCCGAGGCGGCCGTCGCGTTCGAGGTGACTCCCGTGGCCGAGGAGTACGGCATCGACGCCGGCGCCGAGCCCGTGCTCGTCGTCGCCGACTCCTACGGTCCGCTCGACGACTCGCTGGCCGCCGAGCTCGACGACGCGGCAGCGGCGGCGGGCATCGGCATGCGCCATGCGGTGCTGACGAGCTTCGGCTCGGACGCCTCGAGCGCGCTCAGCTTCGGGATGATCGCCCGCACCGCCTGCCTCGCGTTCGCCACCGAGAACACGCACGGGTTCGAGATCGCGCACCTGGACGGCATCTCCGCCTGCGTGGACGTGCTGGAGCGCTGGCTGGGCGGGTGACCTGGGCCTGGGGCTCGCGATAAACTCCGAGCCTCGGCGGAGTAGCTCAGCTGGTTAGAGCAGCGGAATCATAATCCGCGTGTCGGGGGTTCGAGTCCCTCCTCCGCTATGGCGTGGTTGAGCCAAAACTAGGCTTGCCGCCTTGGATGAGGTGGGCCGAGGGCAACGAGGAGGGCAACAGCCCGCCACGTACGCAGTCGGTGAATCATAATCCGCGTGTCGGGGGTTCGAGTCCCTCCTCCGCTATCGCGTGGTTGAGCCAAAACAGAGGCTTGCCGCCTTGGATGGGGTGGCCGAGGGCAACGAGGAGGGCAACCCCCGCCAGGTACGGAGTCGGTGAATCCGAAGACGCGGGTCCGAGCGCCTCCTCCGCTGTCGCCTGGTTAACCCGCCAACGCCGCCTCAAGATCCTGGCGCGCTCGTCCGGTGGCAACGATGAGGGCAAGGTACCGTGCGGGCCAACTGATCGTTGGGATCGGCCTGTTCAAGGCAGCCGGAACTCTCCGAGGTGGGGAGTCCGCGACTAACCATGCGCGCCCATCCTGTGAGGTACGGGCGATACCGACGATTCGAGACCGGTTTCCAAGAAGACCGTCGAGAGTCTTCGGCGTTCGCCGACGCGCGCGAAGACGGGATGGGCGATCTAGGCCTGCCCCGATGCGGGTGTTCAAGACGACGCTGGCGGGTCGGTGGGGCGTCGCTACGTGCGGGGACTCCCTGGTCGCCTGGGTGCGGGCTGGCGATCATTGCGCGACTGTGGGGTTTTTGGGAGTTTTGGGAGCCGCTAACGCTCGCGAGAGGCTGGGCTTTTCATGGGGTTTCCTACGCTCCGGGCGGTACCGTTGGGGTGTACCAGGGTGCGTGGAAGTCGGCGTCGGCGAGGAGTTGGCGGGCCTTGTGCGTGAGTTCGCCGCCGGCTCTTCCGCGTGCGGCGCGTGTGAGCATGTCGGCTGCGCGGGCGTGGTTGACCTGGGGGCCGATGGTTGAGCGGGCGTGGTGCATCTTGATCTCCTCGAGGTTTCGTTGGGTGGCTTCGCGCGGTCGTGTTGGGTGTTCGGCCCGGGCGGCTGAGTAGGCGGCGGCGATGATTGCGAGGTGTAGTTGGCGGTTCTTGCCTGGTCGTCGGCGTGGGGGGCGGGTGCCGTTGGTGGTGAATCCTCGGAACTCGGCGACGGCGGCCAGGGCGCGGTTGATCGGCTCGCGTCGGTCGGCGGGCGGCGGGTCGCCGCGGTTGTAGGCGGCTTGTCGCTCTGCGCTTGTCCGATGGAGCTCTTGGAGGAGGTGTTCGAGCGCGCTCGATGCTTCCCGTCTTGCGGTTGGGAGGGTGACTCGGTGCCACGTCGGGTCGGCGGGGTCGCCGGTGGGTAGCTCGATGTGTCCCCGGATCCCTCGGAGTTGCGCCGAGTCGGTGGGTTCGACGTGGACGTGGTCGATCACGGTTTGGGTTGAGTTGGTGAACAGGCGGACGGAGATGCGCCAGCCGCCGGGTAGTGCGCGGGTCATCCAGAAGGCTGGGTCGTTGTGCGCTTCTTGGTTTCGTTCGCGGTCTGGTCGCCAAGTGTTGTCGTACACGTCAGGACCTCTTCTCGCAACAGTTTACAACGGTTTCGACATCGGCAGCCATTACATTTCTTGTGGGGCTGGAGGTGCCGGCCAGTGAGCGCGAGGAGGTGGACGTGGCGAGCATCGTTGGGCCGGTGGAGATGGTGGCGCTGGACGCGGTGCGGGTGAGCACTCGCAATCCGCGGCGGGGGAATGTGGCGGCGATCAAGGCCAGCTTGGTCGCGAATCAGCAGTACGCGCCGGTGATCGTGAATCGGTGCACGGGTGAGGTGCTGGTGGGTAGCCACCGCGTGGTCGCGGCGCGCGCGGTGGGCTGGGATCAGATCGCGGTCTGTTTCGTGGACGTTGATGAGGCCCATGCGCGTCGGATCGTGCTGGCCGACAATCGCACGTCGGATCTGGCCGGATATGACGAGGCGGCGCTCGTCGCCTTGCTGCTGGAGGTCGGCGACGACCTTGCCGGCACGGCGTACTCCCGCGAGGATCTGGACGCGCTATTGGATGCGGTGTCTGCCGAGCTCCCGGTGCCAGATGACGACGTGCCGCCGCTTGCGGCCGAGGCGACCACAAAGCCTGGGGAGGTGATCGTGTTGGGCGAGCACCGACTCGCCTGCGGCGACGCTCGCGATGGCGCGCTTGTGGCCGAACTCCTGGGTGGCGAGCCGGCGGCGTGCCTGCTGACCGACCCGCCATATGGGGCGACCTACGTGGGCAAGACGCGTGCCGCTGTGTGCCTGCCGGAAGATTCCCTTGACAGCCGATGGAGGCCCGACTCGGCTACGCGGGACACGCTCGCGCATCCTCGACGTCCGACCACACATCGAAGTGGTCGCCGAGGCTGCCGATGGCGATCAGGCAGTCGCGACGGCGCTCGTGTTCGGGCTGCTGCGCGGCCGGCGCGACAAACGCGCGGATGACTCGTTCGACCCCGCGACGCGAGCGTACAGGCCGCCGCACGCCCTGGTCGCGAGCGCCGCGCGGCATGCAGGTGCCGACGGCGACCCGCCCCCGCTGGGCCTGCATCCCGCGCGGATCGCAGACGATGGTCGGGCTGGGGCGGCGCCCAACGGTGGTCGCGTGGGAAGCGCTTCGGTCGATCCAGGGCTGTGGGAGCACCGACGGGCGCCACGCTGAAGGGCTGGTCGGGTTCGATCGGTCATCCATCCGGCGAGCGGTCGGCGACGGCGCCTGGAGAAGCTGCTGGCGTCCCAAAGGCCTCCCAAATCGGGCCTTTCAAGCGTGCGCCGTATGTCACGTGATGCCGATGGTACATGGACGGGATTCGGTACACCTCAACTATGGATTGTGTGTTTACACTTACGCAGCGCACCTCCTGTCGGGTGATCGTCGCCGAATATCGTGGCCACCGACCTCCTGAGTGCCGCAGGGTCGTAGCTTTCACGGTTTCCCCCAGGGCAACCGCTTGCATCAGACCTACCGCGACCGTCGCCCTGGATTCTCCAAGGAAGGGAGCAGGACATGTATGCCCTGATCCGTCAGTACGACGGTGACGACGCCAAATCTGCGTGAAACCGCGAGCTCGCAAAGCAAGACTTCGAGATGCGCGCCGATTCTCGCCAAGGCGCCTGGATTCGTGTCCTACGAGCTCAATCCAGAGCCTGAGGGCCGAGAACGATGCAGTCACGTCGATCAACAGTGTTCAAGACGCGCGCCAACGCCGAGGCGTCCAACAAGGTCACCAGGGACTGGGTTCATACGAACCTGCCCTCGATGACCAAGCCGAGCAAGATGGCCGGCGAGGTAGTGCCCACTGTGTCCGACTGCTCCGGGGGCGGTGCTGTGCGTCGCCCCCCGGAGCACCACTGTGCGCGCACCGGCCGTATACCACGGGGCGGTTCGGCTAGCGGGTCACTCCATCCCTGCACGACGAACCAGTTCGGAGTACCGAATGCTCAAGAAGGAATATGGCACCTATCTCCGGTATCGAGTCTACCTCCTTGCCCAACTCGCACAGGCTAACAAGGACGTGGTGGATGGGCATGATCGGAAGCTTCAATTATCGAGAAGGACAGATCAACGCCCTAGCGATTGCACTCGAAGAGCATGACCGGCTGTTCCGCGCGGGGCAACCGGCATAGGTCACGTGTCCCTTCCTGATGTTTAGGGTTCGCGCACAGTTGATCGATGGCTGAACGTCCGCCGAGTGATCATCGAACACTCGGCGAACCGTCAGCCTCGGGTCCACCGGCGTGCGCTTGTCGAGGAAGGCGCGAATACTCTCCTGCGCGTCCGCGATCTCGGCGTTTGCTGCCATAACCGTCAAAGGGCCTATTGGGTGAGGGTGATGGTGTAGTCGGTGTTCTCGGAGGGGTTGTAGGCGCCGGTGACGTCGCCGGTGGAGGCGGTGTCTTGGAGTCCGACGAGGACGCCGGTGACGGTCTTGCCGTTGGCGGTGTAGCCGGGTGCGGGGGTGATGATGAACCACGCGAAGCCGACCACTCGTACCCAGCCGGATCCGTTCAGCCAGTCGGTGGCGCCGTTTGCGTCCTCGACGATCGGGATCAGCACCAGTTGTTTGCTGGTGGGGTCGAGCAGGGTTGCTTCCCCCGGTACTCGTTGGACGTCCCCGGTTTCAGACGTACCCGACAAAGCCTCCAACCCGTGCTCGGCTCCAGCCCTCTCGCCCTTGTGATCATCTCCGGGCCGCTTCCGTGAGAGAGTGGACCGCACCGGCACTCAGGCGAAGGGAGCAGACCAATGTGGGCTCGTGTGGCGAGGTTCGAGGGGGATCCGGCGGACATCGATGATCGGCTGAGCCGGCTCCGCGCCCGCTTCGACGCGGGGGCGATCGAGGCCGACCTGGGCAACGCCAAGTTCCTGATGCTGGTCGATCGCGAGTCCGGCGGGATGATCGGGGTGACGCTGTTCGAGAGCGAGCAGGCGCTGCGCGAGGGCGACGCCAAGATGAACGCGGGGCCGGGCCACTCCGGCAGCCGCTCCGCGGTCGAGTTCTACGAGGTCCCGCTGCACAACCTCTAGCGACTCGCCACCCGGCTCGCGTCCAGGCTGCTCAAGCCGGTGTAGAGAGGTGGAGAACTTCGGGGGAGTCATCCTTTTCGGGTGATGCCGCGGCGGTCCCAGCGGGCACCGTTCGGTGGCAGCCGCGCGGTCATGCCGGCGGACAGGACTACCGGGGGTGCCCCATGAGCGATCCGTGCCACGACTTCTTCGACGGGCTCCACGAGCAGAGGTTCGACCCGCGGCTGGGACGGGCGAAGGGCACCATCCGCTTCGACGTGCTCGACAGCGATCCCGGCGAGCACTGGCTCGTCTCGCTCGATCGCGGTGCGATGCGCGTCTCGCGCGACGACGGGCCCGCTGACTGCGTCGTGCGGGCCGACCGCGCGACCCTGGAAGGGGTCGTGGCCGGCCGGGTAAATCCCACGGCGGCCATTCTGCGAGGGGTCGTGGCCGCGACCGGCAACATCGACGTGCTGCTGCGCCTCCAGCGCCTGTTTCCGGCCGATCCGGATGTACAGGGACGGGACGTGCCCGCGGCCGCTGGGGAGGGGTCATGAGCGACTCGCAGGTCAGCATCCTGGACGGAAACACGTTCGTCGTCTCCGATCGGTGCGGGGACATCGACCCGTCGCCGACCGATCCCACCGGGCTCTTCGACTGGGACACGCGGTTCCTGTCCCAATGGGTGCTCACCATCAACGGCGAACGGCTCTCCAGCCTCTCGATCGACGAGCTGCGCTACTTCCAGGCCCGGTTCTTCCTGATCGCGGGCACCGGCACCGTGTACGTCGACGCCAAGCTCTCGGTGATCCGCACGCGGTCGGTCGGCGACGGGTTCAGCGAGGAGCTCTCGCTCATCAACCACGCCGAGGAGCCCGTCGATCTGACGCTGCGGATCGATGCCGGCGCCGACTTCGCCGATCTGTTCGAGGTCAAGGACGCGCTGAAGAAGAAGGGCGCCTACCGCGCAAGCGTCGAGGACGGCACGCTCGTGCTCTCGTACGAGCGCGAGCACTACCACCGCCAAACGACGATCTCGGCCAACCGGCCGGCGGAGGTCGACGAGCATGGACTGACCTTCCACGTCCACATCGAGCCGAAGGAGGAGTGGTCGGTGGAGCTCGAGGTCGCCGCCGGGATCATGGCGGCCGGGGAGCGTTTGACCCGCTCGATGTACAGCGCCGCGGGCAAGCGTTCGCGGACGACTGCAGGCAAGGGCCGGAGCCTGGAGTCGTGGGTCGGGACGCACCGCCGCTGGAGTGCGACTGGGATCCGCTCAAGCGCACATACACCCGCAGCCTGGTCGACCTGGCTGCGCTGCGCTTCTCGCCGCTGAGCGCGGGGGGCCGCAGCCTGCCCGCCGCCGGCCTGCCGTGGTTCATGACGATGTTCGGCCGCGACAGCATCCTCAC
Organism: uncultured Actinomycetes bacterium; assembly: GCA_963760755.1. Classification (GTDB taxonomy): domain Bacteria; phylum Actinomycetota; class Thermoleophilia; order Gaiellales; family JAICJC01; genus JAICJC01. Next base: position 128,522 of record CAVXEE010000001.1, read on the forward strand.
GAGCCTGCAGGCGCTGCCGTTCACGCCCGAGCTCGCCGCGACGACGCTGCGCGAGCTGGGTGTGCGGCAGGGGGCGCGGGTCGACGACTTCCGCGACGAGGATCCGGGCCGGATCCCGCACGAGATGCGCTACGGCGAGATCGACCGCGTTCGAGGAGCGCCCGCACTCGCCCTACTACGGCAACGCCGATGCGACGGCGCTCTTCGTCGTGCTGCTCGACGAGTACGAGCGCTGGACCGGCGACCGAAGCTGGTGCGCGAGCTCGAGTACGAGGCCCGCGCGGCGCTGCGGTGGATCGACGACTACGCCGACCTCATGGGCAACGGCTACGTGTCCTACCAAGCGCCGCAACGAGCAGACCGGGCTCGAGAACCAGTGCTGGAAGGACTCGTGGGACTCGATCTCCTACCGCGACGGCCGCCTGCCCGGCTTCCCCCGCGCGACGTGCGAGCTCCAGGGCTACGCCTATGACGCCAAGGTGCGGGGCGCCCGCCTCGCCCGGTTGGTGTGGAAGGACCCTGGCGCTTGCCGACGCGCTCGAGTCCCAGGCGGCCGACCTGAAGCGCCGGTTCAACCGTGACTTCTGGGTCTCCGACGGCGAGTACTTCGCCCTCGCGCTCGACAGCGAGGGCGGGCAGGTCGACGCCCTGTCGTCGAACATCGGCCACCTCCTCTGGAGCGGAATCGTCGAGCACTCGAAGGCGAAGGCGGTGGTCGCCCACCTGATGGGGCCGGCCTCTTCTCCGGCTGGGGCGTGCGCACGCTCGCCGAGGGCGAGGGCCGATTCAACCCGATCGGATACCACGTCGGCACCGTCTGGCCGTTCGACAACTCGTTCATCGCCTGGGCCTGCGCCGCTACGGCTACCGCGAGGAGGCCGCGCGCGTCGCGGCGGGCATCCTCGACGCCGCTGAGTTCTTCGACGGCCGGCTGCCCGAGGCGTTCGGCGGGTACGCCCGCTCGCTGACCCGATACCCGGTGCAGTACCCGACGGCCTGCAGCCCGCAAGCGTGGTCGACCGGCGCTCCGCTGCTCTTCCTGCGCACCATGCTCGGGCTCGAGCCGCTCGACGGCCACCTCGTCGTCGACCCGGCCCTCCCCCAGGGCATCGGCCGGCTGGAGCTGCTCGACATCCGCGGCCAGTGGGGGCGCATCGACGCCTTCGGCCGCGGCCGCGTCGACGTCGACAAGCGCTCCAAGGTGGACTCGCAGCTCGGCGACGCGCATGCCGGTGCGCGGAAGCGCCGCGCGCATGCCCGGCCGACGTAGCGGGGCGCGGCGGCGCTATGCGCCGTGCCCGGGCGCCGGTCGCATGAGCGCACCGACGAGCCAGAAGAACACCGGGATGAAGATCCCGATGACGAAGATCCAGCCGTGGCCCTTCCGGAGCGTCGTCACCCCGAGGGTGACGAGGATGGCCAGATACAGAACTCCAAGACCGATGCCGTAGTACATGTGCGTCTCCTCCGTCGTCGTGCGGTTCAGCCGGGCTGCGCGCCGAGCGTAATCGTCGCCTCGGCGGTGTGCCCGGCGCGGGCATAGGCGACGGTCACCGTGTCGCCGGCCTTGCGGGTCAGGGTGAGGCTCTCGAGCTGCGCGTTCGACGTCGCGGCGTGGCCGTCGATCTTCGTGATGATGTCGCCGACGTCGATCCCGGCCTGGGCGGCGGGGCCGCCCGGCTGCGCACGGCGCGGACGAAGAGCCCGCCGGGCGTCCCGGCCTGGCTCGCCGCCGCCGGTGGGATCGGCACCGTCTGCAGCCCGAAGTAGGCGTGGGTGACCGTGCCGGTGTCGATGATCTCCTGCGAGATCGACTTGGCCAGGTCGACCGGGATGGCGAACCCGAGCCCGATGCTGCCGCCGCCGGCCTCGCCGGATGTCCACTGACCTCTATGCTGCAACGACAGACCGCATCATCGCGGCGCTCGAGCAAGGCGTCGCCCCATGGGTGCGACCGTGGTCGACCGGCATCGACACCCTGCCGATGAATGCGGGCAGCAAGCGCGCCTACCGGGGCATCAACGTCGTGCTGCTGGCGCTGGAAGCCCAGCGCCATGGCTACCCGCGCAACGGGTGGCTCACCTATCGGCAGGCGAGCGAGCTGGGTGGCCAGGTGCGCAAGGGCGAGCAGGGTTGCCCGGTTGTGTTCTGGCGCCTGCGCCATGTCGGAGCTGTTGCCGACGTCTACCCCGCCGAGGACGAGCACGACCTCTCCGATCGGGTCATCCCACTGCTGCGCTCGTTCACGGTCTTCAACGTCGCCCAGATCGACGGGCTACCCCCAGAGCTGCTGGCGGTACCCGTCGTCACCTGGGAGCCTGAAGCGCGGGCGGAGGAGCTGCTGCTGATGTCCGGCGCGGTCATCCGGCACCGGAGCACGCAAGCCGTACTACCAGCCCGCGCACCGACGAGATCCACCTGCCACCCACGGCAGTGGTTCCCGACCGGCGGACGCTACTACGCCACGGCGCTGCACGAACTCATCCCACTGGACGTCGCACCCGTCGCGCTGCAAGCGCCAGCTGGGCAAGCGGTTCGGCGATGCTGCGTACGCCGCGGAGGAGCTGATTGCCGAGATGGGTGCAGCGTTCCTATGCGCCCACTGCCGGATTGATGGACAGCTCGAGCACGCGGCGAGCTACGTCGAGTCCTGGCTCAAGGTCCTGCGCACCGACAAGCGAGCGGTATTCGTGGCGGCGACCAAGGCCCAGCAAGCGGCTGACTACGTGCTGCGGTTGGCACAACCACCCGATGTCCAAGCAATGGCAGCCTGACCGAGTTATCAGAAGTCCCCACCGAGCCCCGCCACCGTGCGGGGCTCTTCATTTCTAAGGAGCAGATGATGGACACGAACTATTTCGCACGTCTGAATCAAATCAACGTCTCCGAGCACCTCGAACGCAAAGGCGACTTTGCGTACCTGATCTGGCCCTACGCGGTCGCGCAGCTGCGCCTCGCCGAGCCAGACGGCGTCGTGGGAAGTGCGTCGCTTCGACGGGCTGCCGTACCTGCGCACGGATCTCGGCTTCTTCGTCGAGGTCGCCGTAACCGTTCAGGGCATCACGCTCTCGCAGATCCACCCGGTGCTCGACGGCAAGAACCGTCCGCTCGCCGAGCCGACGGCGTTCGACATCAACACGAGCATTCAGCGTTGCCTGGTCAAAGCGATCGCGCTGCACGGGCTGGGCTTGTACGTGTATGCCGGTGAAGACCTGCCCAACGGCGAGGAGCAACCGAAATCACCGCCCAAGGTCACGCCGATCCAGACCGAGCGCCTGATCACGCCCGCGCAGTTGCGCTACCTCAAGCGGCTCATCGAGGCAGCGAAGTCGTCGGAGGAACACATCCGCGACTATTTCAACCTCGACCGCCTCGAGGACCTGCCGATGAAGGAATTCGACCGCGCCCTTCAAGCGCTGCGGAGGTCGGCATGAGCACGATCGTCCGCATGGCTCAAGGTAGCCCCGAGTGGCACGAGCATCGCCGCAAGTACCGCAATGCCAGCGAGACGCCCATCGTCCTGGGTGTTTCGCCCTGGACCACGCCGTATCAGCTCTGGCAGTTGAAGCTCGGGCTCGTCGAGCAGGAGGTCACGCCGGCAATGCAGCGCGGCACCGAGCTCGAGCCGGTGGCACGGGCGGCCTACGAGCGACAGACAGGGCGCGTGATGCAACCCTTGGTCGTCGTCGACGGCGAGTACAGCGCCAGCCTGGACGGCATGACGCTCGGCGGCGAGCGAATCGTTGAGATCAAGTGCCCGGTCAAGGGTCGCGACTCGACGCTTTGGAAGACGGTCGAGGCCGGTCGGTTGCCTGAGCACTACCAGGTCCAGGTGCAGCACCAACTCATGGTGACGGGGGCAGGCGTCGCCGACGTGTACGTCTTCGATGGGACGGAGGGCATCCTGCTCGAGGTCGCACCGCACCCGAGACATGGCCGCGGATCCACGAGGCGTGGGACAAGTTCGCAGGGTTCATTGACGTCGAAGACACCGCCGCCGCTATCGAAGGGCGACGTCCGAGAGCGCAGTGACACCGAGTGGACAGCTGCGGCAGCGCACTACCTGGAGACGAAGCTCGTCGCGGACCAAGCTCAGATAGCGCTGGCCGAAGCGAAGGATCGGCTCGTCGCGCTCGCCAGCCACACCAGCGAGACCGGCGGTGGCGTGACGGTGACGCGGTACTGGAAGTCTGGCGCGATCGACTACAAGAAGATCCCGGAACTCAAGGCGCTCGATCTCGAGCAATACCGAGGGGCGGCGCGGGAGGAGACGCGCGTCACGTTCACCACGTAGTGGCATAGGCCGAGGTAGTCGCAATACGTCTACCTCGGCCGACTGCCTCCTCCATCGCCGGGTCCAGGGCACTTGGAAGCCGTGCCCGATCTGCGTCCTGACTTCCGAAGATTATCGCGACAAAACACTGAAAACCTTCCCTGACCACGGCGCCAGATTGGGATGATTACGGAACTATGAAAGATCATCCCGACCGCCACGACACCTCGGCTCGGCCACAGGCGCACAATCGTGTACCCCGTCCGAGCCGGAAGCCGGGTCACACACCTCTGGCCCCTTTGCGGCCTTCGCATCATGCAGACGGTGCGTGCAATCAGATCAGGTTTCTCCATGCGCACACTCGATTTGCAGGAAGCAGCACACTTTCTTCGACTCAATCCAGAAGAGCTTCGACAGCGCGCCAAAGCGGGAGCCATCCCCGGGGCCAAGGTCGGAAGGCGCTGGATCTTCGTCGAGGATGACCTTGTCGGACCACGTCCGATCGCTCTATGCTGCTCCTCGGCAAGCGTTGCAAGTGACACTGAGAAAGGAGTCGAAATGTCACTTCGCAAACGCGGCGGTATCTGGTGGATCGACGTCGTCGCTCCGAATGGGGAGCGAGTACGCCGAACTACTGGGACTGCCAATAAAGCCCTAGCGCAAGAGTTTCACGATCGCATCAAGGCGGAATTGTGGCGCATCGGGAAGTTGGGCGAGAGGCCACAGCGAACCTGGAATGAGGCCGCTGGTACGGTGGCTCAAGGAACAGTCGCACAAGGCCACGCCAAGGAAGATGTCAGTCAAGCTGCAGGTGGCTCGACCCCTTCCTCGGCGGCCAACGCCTTACCGCGATTACCCGCGCCTCAATCGGCAAGATAGCGGATGCGAAGCTTGCGCAGGGCTGCAGTAATGCAACGGTAAATCGGACGCTGGCATTGGTGCGCGCAATTTTGCGCAAATGCGTCAACGAGTGGGAGTGGCTGGATCGCGCTCCGCACATTCGCATGTTGCGGGAGCCGACACGACGGATTCGCTTCCTGACTCGCGAAGAAGCGCAGCGGTTGTTGGCGGAGTTGCCGGAGCACCTGGCGGACATGGCGGCGTTCTCGCTCGCGACTGGCTTGCGCGCGGCCAATGTCACCGGGTCTGCAGTGGTCGCAAGTGGATTTGGCGCAGCGGTTGGCGTGGATTCATCCCGACCAGGCGAAGGCGCGAAAGGCGATTCCGGTGCCGCTCAATGCGGAAGCGGTAGCGCTGATTGCGCAAGCAGGTTGGGAAGCACCCGACGCACGTGTTCAGCTATCGCGGCCAGCCGATCGTGCAAGTCAGCACCAAGGCTTGGTATGCGGCGCACTGAAGCGCGCCGGGATCGAGGATTTTCGCTGGCACGATCTGCGGCACACCTGGGCGAGCTGGCACGTGCAGAGTGGAACGCCGCTGTTCGCGTTGCAGGAGTTGGGCGGTTGGCAGAGTGCGGAGATGGTGCGGCGGTATGCGCATCTCGGCGCGGAGCATCTGGCGCCCTATGCCGAACGCCTTTGTGCGGTGCGTGCCGTCGCGGCAGCAAGTGACGGCACAAATACGTCACAGTCCTAAAAAACGAAGGACTCGCATCGCCGCAAGTCCTTGATTGTTTGGTAGGCCGTGCAGGGATCGAACCTGCGACCAACGGATTAAGAGTCCGCTGCTCTACCAGCTGAGCTAACGACCCGAAAATTGAGGAGTTTCCAAGGATTCTCGTTTGCCTCTGCTGGGCTCAATCGAGAGGGGAGAATTATACGGCGGGCGGCTGCCCTCGGCAACCGCAGCCAGCAGCAGCACGCGCGCAATTTTCACGCTCAAAGCCGACGCCGGAAGCAAACGCTGGCTCCTACCGCCAGAGTCAACATGAACCACATCCACCAGGAATCAACGGGAATCTGGGCGGAAGCGGCGCCACGGTAAGCATAGGCCAGTGCCATCGTCGCCGTACCAAAAGGCGTTACCACCTTGACATCGACCGTCCCCGCGCCCGGCGGCGACGTCACCGTGATTGTCGAGTCGGAAACGACGGTGACGTTTGTCGCCGCCGCTGCGCCGAAAAATACGTTGGTATTGCTGCTGAGGAAGCCGGAGCCGGTAATGGTGACGGATGTGCCCCCGGCCGCCGGCCCGGAAGGCGGGGTGATGCCGACAATCGTCGGTGCTACAGGCGGAATGAAATCCAGTACAAGGCCGAGAGCCGGATCGTTATGCTTATCGAAGATCTTGGTCAGAATCTGATTGAATTCCGCGAAGGTGATATGTCCGGAAAGGAGTCCATCGAAAGCAACGGTGGCAGTCGATGGCCAGACGTTGTTTGGGGCGGCGACTTCCTGAATGTAGTATCCGCTCGTCCCTGAAAACGAGTCCGCGTTCATCGTGACGACGGGCCCGGCACTCCCGCTGCCCGTGACGATGAGTCCTGTCTGACTGCCGTTGAATCGATTCTGCGTCAGTTGAAATGCTTGATTCGTGCTGGCGATGAGCTCCATGTTGACGTCGGGCATGGCATTCATCACGTTGGACGAGAGCACCGAAAGTCCCGTTGGTATCCTGCACGACGATGCCTTCGACAGGATTTACGCCGTGCACCGTCGTGAAGTTGAGCGTGTTGTTGCTGATGGTCAGGTTGTTACCGGACTGAATGGCAACAATGCCGATGTCGTTGTTGTTGACGGTATTGGCCGTGACCGTCACCGTGCCCGCGCCGAACGGCAGGATGCCGGTCGCGGATGCTCCGAGGACAGTCGAGATATTTCCTTCGACAAGATTGTTCGAGATGCTCCCCGCCACCGAGCCACTGTACTGGATGCCGTTGGGCGTGGCGGTTGTCGTATTCGGCGTCAGCACGTAACCGCGATTGACCGTGCTGCGCAGAGACGTTCGCCGTCAGCGCCGCTCCCCGACAATCGATGCCGATTCTCTGGTAGAAATCGATCAGCGAATTCGTCACGTTGAAGATGACGGTGCCGGTGTCGGAGGCATTGATGATTCCGCCGCCGGCGAGTTCATTGAAGTTCGCTGTTTGTCGTGTGTTGGTCGTATGGACGCTTTGAATCGTGCCCCCGGCATTGTGATAGCCGATCGCAAAAAATCGATTGGAGCTCCCATAGATAGGAGGGATCGTCGTGTCTTGCTGCGTACCGCCATCCACCGTGAGATTGCTGATATCGACCGTTTGCGGCGTGGGCGCCGCCTGATTGTCGACCATCACGACTGCCCAGGTGGTCACGCCGAAGGTGAAACTCTGCGTCAGCCGCGTCGATGGACCGGGCGCTTGAACGATCGTTGCATTTTGACCTGCGCCGACGATCGTCAGGCTCTTGGAAATGACCTGAAATTCCTGGACGTACGTTCCTGCCGAAAGCTGAATCGTGTCGCCGGATGCCGCACTGTTGATGGCGGCTTGAATGCTCGCAGGCGGCGGCCCGACGACGATGGTCGCCGCGAATACCGGCGACACAAACAGCGCCAAAAAAACAAAAGCCGATCTCGCGATCCACGACATTCTCGCGCCCTCCCCAGGAAACCCGGACTGTATCCGTTGATGGTCGCCTTGAAAGGACGCGCCGTTCGTTCGCTCGACTCTGTCACTGGTCGTGCGTCGGAGATCACGCGCAGCGTGTCAGGAAAGGAAGCGAAGCGTGTGCGCAAGGAGCGGCTCTGGGGCTTCCTCCGGGATGTAGTGCCCGCAGGGCAGTGCTTCGCCGCGAACCTCACGCGCGACTCGGCGCCATTCATCCAGCGGGCGGAAGCAGCGTTCCACCACACCCTTTGCGCCCCACAAGACCAGCAGCGGTTGCTGGAGCAATCGACCGGCATCGCGATCGGCGCGGTCGTGTACGAGATCGATGCTTGCGGCTGCACGATAGTCCTCGCACATTGCGTGCGCGGCGCCGGGAAGCGCTGCGCATCGCTGGTATTCGGCAAGCGCTCGTGGGTCGAAGGGGGCGAGGCCGGCATCGCGCCTTCCCATCATGTCCCGTACATAGGCAGCCGGGTCGGCCAGGATCAACCGTTCCGGCAACGGCGCAGGTTGGATGAGAAAGAACCAGTGCCAGTACGCGCGAGCGAAAGCCTCCGTCGTCTGCGCGTACATGGCGAGCGTCGGCGCGATATCCAGAAGAATCAAGCGCCGCACGGCCGCGGAATGGTCCATGGCCAGACGGTGGGCAACGCGCGCGCCACGGTCGTGGGCGAGGACGTCGAAGCGCTCGAATCCAAGAGCGCGCATCAGCGTCACCTGGTCCTGTGCCATCACACGCTTGCTGTAGTTGCGCGTGGTCGGCGGCGCCTTGGGGTTTCGATGAATCGCCATAACCGCGCAAATCCGCCGCCACGACGGTGTGATGGTTGGCCAGAATCGACACCACTCGGTGCCAGATAACGTGGGTCTGCGGGTGACCGTGCAACAAAAGCAACGGCGGGCCGGCACCGCCGATGACTGCCGCGATGCTGATGTCGGCTTCGACTTCGATGCTTCGCTGTTCGAAGCCCGGAAATAATGCGTTCATTGCATTCCCCTTTGCGCCAATTTCTTAGACATCGGATCGATCAAAAAGAAGCCGGCCGCTATCTCCGCCCTGTTCTTCGATGTGCCGGAGATCGGCGGCGGCAACTACTCGACGGTGACATCACAGACCGCGGCATCGAACACGATGACGCCGGTCCCCGAGTGGTGCCCATAGTGGGTTACGTCGAATTTCTTGAGGGGCACCCACTGCCAGAACGCCCGCATCTTGTCGTTCAGCCGGATGTCGTCCGTCAGGACGACGCCCCTGTACCCGCTGCTCATCAGTACCTGGATAAACGCGAATTCCTGCATTCCGTCGTGTGGATCGACATCCATCACGATGAACGGGCAATCGGCAATCTCCGGCAGCGCCCGTGCCGACAGGCAGTTCTGCAGGCGCCGCTCGATGTTGGAGATCTGCTTCACCGTCGGTATTCCGGCGTCGGGAATCCGATCGACAATGTCATAGGTCAGAACCCGGTTAGCGGGATTCAGCGCCAGTGCGAGCGCGCTGAATCCCAGCAACGTGCCGAGGTCCGCAAACGTTGCCCCGCTCCCGAACTGGTTCGCGATGTGCGCGAGCAGACGATAGTGCTCCTGTCCGGCTGGCTGCATGAAGTACGGGGCGTTGGCGTGCCACAGAGTGTATGGACGCATCGGGGAGAGGTCGACGCTTTGGACCGCCGGATCGATGCTGATCTTCATCGTTGTTCATCGTCTAAGGGGAACCGGACCACTCGATTGTCGCAGCGAGCGCGAAACGCGACCAGAACGTGATCGATTCGTCCCGCCTTGCTCACGTTTGCAAGGAGTCGAAGGGTCGCGAGCTAGCACAATTCTTTAATTGTTCGGTAAGTCGTGCTGGACTCACTTGGCGAAATCGGGAGGCCCGGGCACGGCGACGAGCCCCCCCCCCGCACGCCGGATAGCGGCGGCGTCGGCGCCGCACTGGGCTATTCGCCGGCCCATAAGAACGCAGGCGACGCATTGCGTCGCCTGCTTTGTCCGCCACATGTCTGGGGCGGACGTTTGGCGCCGGAAGGCTTACTTCTTTTTCGCCGCGCGCTTTGCGACCCTGCGCTTGACGGCCTTCTTCGCGACCTTGCGCTTGACGGCCTTCTTTACGACCCTGCGCTTGACGGCCTTCTTCACGACTCTGCGCTTGACGGCCTTCTTCACGACTCTGCGCTTGACGGCCTTCTTCGCGATTCTGCGCTTGACGGCCTTCTTCGCGATTCTGCGCTTGACGGCCTTCTTCGCGATCATCTTCTTCGCGACCTTGCGCTTGACGGCCTTCTTCACGACCCTGCGCTTGATCGCCTTCTTCGCGATCCTGCGCTTGACGGCCTTCTTCGCGATGGCCTTCTTCACGAGCTTGCGCTTGATCGCCTTCTTAAGGATCCTGCGCTTGATCGCCTCCTTCATCGCCGGGTCGGCAGCCCCCGGCATCGTCGACAAAATGTCCATCATTGCGTCTTCTCCTGTCTGAATTGCTGCGACTGTTATAAGACTTCTGCTTCTTGGCAGGCGCGCCGGCTTTGCCGATCGGTGTCGCCAATTGCCGAACCTCTTGACAAACCCGTCGGCACCTGCTGTCTGAATTCTAGCCCCATTGTGTGATATTGCAAGATTTCATCGCAGATTTCGGGCCTTACATCGCAAACGTTGCGAATTTCGCACAGGCGAATGTTGGGGTAAGAATGCAGGTTACAGCGATGCACGACTGCGTCGATGAGCAGCGTGCGGCAGCCTTATGGCGGCATCGTTTCGTGCACGAAACGTTCTGCCATGGTCTCGCTCCGCCGAGCAAAAGAGCACATTTGCAGCCGTCGACAACCTTGCGGGCGCGGGGCCGGAAGTTGCAGTTGGAGCCCATCACACAGGCCCATGCAGCAGCGCCGTAAGCGGCCGGCGAAGTCATCTTGCTCGACCGAGTTGCGGTAGGGAAGATCGTGTCCACTTAGATTCTTGGTGGACACGTGAACACTTCGGACGACGGCAACATCACTCGGCGGCGTCGGCGCCAGCATAGCGCGGAGTTCAAGGCGAAGGTGGTGTCGGCCTGCCGCAAGCCGGGCGTATCGATCGCCGCGGTGGCCTTGGCCAACCGACTGAACGCGAACCTGCTGCGCCGCTGGGTCGTGGCGGAGGAACGGGCGCCGGCGGCGAAGCCGATCGAGACCGTCAGTGCGGCGCCGGCACGGTCAAGCGTCGAGAGCCGCACGTTCATTCCGATCCAGGTGGAGAGCTCTGCGGTCACGACGGCGCGGGAGATCACGATCGAGCTACGACGCGGCGCGACGGTGGTGAAGGTGGACTGGCCGTTGGCGGCGGCGGCCGATTGCGCGGCCTGGTTGCGTGAGCTGCTGCGGTGATCCGCATTGATGCGGTGTGGCTGGCGGTCGAACCGCTGGACATGCGGGCCGGAACGGAGACGGCGCTGGCGCGGGTGGTGCGCGTGTTCGGCGAAGCTCGTGCGCATCATGCCTACCTCTTCGCCAATCGTCGGGTGAATCGGATCAAGCTGCTGGTGCACGACGGTATCGGCATCTGGCTGTGCGCGCGACGCTTGCACCAGGGACGCTTCATCTGGGCGAGTCCGGAATCGGGCTCGCAGCTGACGATCAGCACCGAGCAGTTGCAGGCGCTGGTGATCGGCTTGCCGTGGTGTCGCATCGGCGCACAGGCGACGATTCGCGTGGCGTGAAATTGCTGTTGTTCGGCGCCTCGTTGTGGCAGCATCGAGTTCCATGCAAGTGCACGATCAGCTCGTCGGCATGGATGCGCAGCAACTGCGCGAATTCGCGGCCGGCCTGATCGAGCGCGTGACCCGCCAAGGATCAGGAGCTGCGCTACAAGCAGCTCAAGATCGACCAGCTCACCCATGAGATGGCGGTGCTCAAGCGCTGGAAGTTTGCGGCGCGTAGCGAACAGTTGCACGGCGCGCAGCGGAGCCTGCTCGATGAGGCGATCGATGCGGATCTGGAAGCGATCGCTGCGGAGCTTGCGACACTGCGATCTCCTGCGCCGGCGCAAGCGCCGCAGGAGCAACCCAAGCGTCGCCCGCTGCCGGCGCATCTGCCGCGGCGTGGAAGTGCGCCATGAGCCGGAGCGAACCGTGTGCAGTTGCGGCTGCGCACTGAAGCGCATCGGCGAGGACGTGAGCGAGAAGCTCGACTACACCCCGGGCGTGTTCCATGTCGAGCGCCACATTCGCGGCAAATGGGCCTGTGCGAAGTGCCAGACGCTGATCCAGGCGCCGGTGCCGGCGCAGGTGATCGACAAGGGCGTGCCCACCGCAGGGCTGCTCGCGCAGGTGCTGGTGGCCAAGTATGCCGATCACCAGCCGCTGTATCGACAGGAAGGCGATCTTCGAGCGGGCGGGCGTGGCGATACCGCGCTCGACGCTGGCGCAGTGGGTCGGTGTTTGCGGCGTGCGGCTGCAGCCGCTGGTCGATGCGCTGCGGGCGATGCTGCTCGAGCGTTCAGTGCTGCACGCCGACGAGACGCCGGTGGCGATGCTCAAGCCGGGCAAGGGCAAGACGCACCGGGCGTATATCTGGAGCTACAGCTCGACGCAATTCGATGGCCTGCACGCGGTCGTTTACGACTTCGCCGACAGCCGCGCCGCGGCGCACCCGAAGCAATTCCTCGACGGCTGGTCGGGGAAGCTCGTCTGCGACGACTACTCGGGGTACAAGGGGCTGTTCGCTGCGGGCGTGACCGAGGTTGGGTGTCTGGCGCACGCGCGCCGGAAATTCAACGATCTGTGGGTCAACCACAAGAGCCCGTTGGCCGAGGAAGCGCTGCAACTGTTCGGAAAGCTCTACGATGTCGAGCGCGAGGCGCGGGAACTGAGCGCCGGGGAGCGACAGCGAATACGGCAGCGGCAATCGCGAGCCGATCGCCGACAAGTTGCGCGAATGGCTGCTGCTGCAGCGGCAGAAGGCGACCGACGGAACGGCGATCGCCAAGGCGATCGACTATAGCCTCGGGCGTTGGACGGCGCTGACGCGCTTCCTCGACGATGGCGCGCTGCCGATCGATAACAACTGGGTCGAGAATCGGATTCGCCCGATCGCGTTGGGCCGCTCGAACTGGCTGTTTGCGGGATCGCTGCGCGCGGGAAAGCGTGCCGCCGCAGTCATGAGCTTGATTCAATCGGCCAGGCTCAACGGCCACGATCCCTATCGATACCTCAAAGACGTCCTCGAGCGGCTGCCCACCCAACCCGCGAGCCGCATCGGCGAATTGCTGCCGCACCGTTGGACGCCGGCGACGACTCCGAGCTGACACCGCGCATCGGGAGGCAAGATGAGTTGCCCAGACGCTTACGCGCCAACGCACAGATCGCGAGAAAGAAAAGCCCCGCCGAAGCGGGGCTTGCGACGTACCGAACGCAAGAAGCTGACTGGCGACCGCGACAAGGGCGACGCCCGCCCGCGGGTGTCCGTGTTGAATGGCGGGTTAGGTGCCGGCCTTGATTACCGTCCGTGAGAGCGCATCCTTTACTACGCTGGCGACGGTCCCTTCTTGTATTCTTTTTCGCTCGCAGTACTTCGATTGCAGCCACGCCCTCAATTCCTTCGCCCCTTTACTGGCGTTGCAGGACATGCAGCATCTGGCAATGTTTTCCCGCGTAACGACTTTGGCGTCGTTGGCAATGTGCTCCCAAGAGGGCTTCGTGCCACGACTATAGGCGGGAAGCGAGAAAACTACCCCGCAGTAGACACAGGCGGTGTCTCGGGCCAGCACCTCTTGTTCTAGCCATTCCGGGATGTTCCATCGGTTCATAGCGAGCGACCTCGCGGCGCGTCCTTCGAGATAGGAAATACCAAGCTAACCGGCGTGACAACGGACGTGCCGCACGGCCGCCGAACGTTGGTCGACTGGCTTGTTAGGCGGATAGGTTAAAACACTTCTTGATGCTTGGTGGTCTCGCGGCTCCAGAATTTGACTATTATCACAGCAGCTAGGCCGCAGAAGGTCAGAAGGATAGATTTCGAAATTACATAGAGAAGAGAAAGGATTGCGATGTATATGGCATTGACGCTCGGTGCATAGAGTCTATTCCATACGTTTTTCATTTCATTGCAAAGATATTCCTTAGTACATTGTTCCTTTCTGACCCAAAGTGATCTAGGCATCAATAGCGTATCCAGTGCCGAGAGAGCGTTGAAAGTTAGAGCCACCGACACAATTCCGGCAATTGCGCACGTCCAGGCTGCGATTTTGATCTCGATTGGTCCCGTGTCGGTGAATGCGCTTGTAAGTTCTTTGGAGGAGAACCCCACAAAGACGGTAAAGAAGCCGGCGAAGAACTTCGTGACATCCATTTTCGATTTAATCTTCCCCAGCAAGGCGTCCATTTCCTTATCGTCTTCGGTTATCTCGGTCACGTGATCCTCCGTAGGTTGCAATTGGCCCAAATGGAAATCTGCAACCTAATTGACGGGGAAGGAACCGTCAATCGGTTCGTGACCAGGAAAGCCGTACGGGGCGGCTACGCTAGTGCGTCCTTGGTCTCACCTGTGATTCGAGTTTCGTTAGACTGTCGCGCATCTGGTCGAGTACTTTTCCAGCTTCGGCGGGAAAAGTAATGCCGTTCAGTTTCATTTCCTCTTCGAGGATACCGATGACCTCGCGCGCATGTTGCAGGAGGTCAGCCACCACCGCCGGATCACCACCGCGACCGTGAATTTCAACCGCTTCTGCGATTGCCTTCGAGAATGCGTTCAAACAGTTGGCGATGATGTTCACTTGCCGACCTTGCGCATGCGAGTTTTCGACTTGCTGCCAGCCCGTGAGCAACTGGGCCGCCCAGTCGGGACCGTCGATCCTAGTGAAGTAGTCCGCCGGCAACGTGATGATCATCAGAACTTGCGATTGGCGATTGTCGGTGTCAGTCGCTATCCTGCGATTGTGCGGCGCAGCAAAGACGCCCTATGCGCTGAGACAAACGAAGGACGTCCTGCTATGAGCGTCGAAGGTCGCATCGAACGCGCCGGTTACCGCAACTCGTTACGCTCTTCGTCCGTCGTCCGGAGTACTTGGTACGGCGCGCGTCGCTTGGGAGCTCTGCTGTAATGGCCAAGATTCAATTGATCGATATTTTCGTGCTCATCTGGTTCATTGCCTGCTGGGCCGGGTATACCTATTTCGCAGAGCGAAAGTCGGTGACAACGGCAAGCCTCGTCGCGGCGATGCGTCTCTATCGGCGCGAGTGGTTCAAACGCGTAGTCCAGCACGAGAACCGCATCGCCGACGTTGCGGCATTTAATAGCTTGCTGACCAGCGCGACCTTCTTCGCCTCAACGGCGATACTGATCCTGGGGGGCTCGTCGCCATGCTGGGTACCACGGATCGCGTTATGGACGTGGTCGCCGAGCTGCCATTTGCGCGGCCGGAGTCCGAACTCTTGTCGCGCATCAAGATCATCCTGATGATCGGCGTATTCGTGTACACGTTTTTCAAGTTCACCTGGTCGATTCGCCAGTATCACTTCTGCATCATCTTGGTCGGGGCGGCTCCGCTTACGAAAGATCCGCAGGAACACAACGATTACATAGACACGATGACCCAAGTGACGAGTCACGCCGCGGAGGACTTCAACCAGGGCCTGCGCGCGTTCTATTTTGCATTTGCGGCCATCGCGTGGTTCTTCCACCCTTGGTTATCTGTGGCCAGCTCCGCACTGGTGGTATATATCCTGCATCAGCGTGAATTCCAATCGAGGACGCTCCATGCGCTGACGGGTCCGAGCACGGTAAGTCGATCGCTGCACCTCCCTGAAAAGGTGTTCAGCGAACTGCGCCTCAATTCGCGCGTTGCTTGACGGGGGTCGGCTGCTCGCGGTTAAGTCCGGTGCCGGGCCGAGAGATGGGACCGGGTGCAGGTCCTGCAGCAAAGGCACGAGCTATGCGCAGTTCGTTCCAAGCGCCGCGACTTCGCCCGACGTCCTGAGCACCAGGTACTAAGAACCTTGGGCCAAGTGCAATACCCCAGATTCCTTCCGCTGTCGTAGCGGGCGACCCACGTTGCGACCCGATACCGTCGGGGTAGACTAATAATGTCACAAGACTATCCGTTGCGATTTGTGCCAGCGGCTGGCTGTTAACTCGCGCCCATATAGAGCCATTCGGTTTGCGGCCTAATGGAGCCACTCCATTGGCGGCCTAATCGAGCCATCTGAATCGCGGCCTAATTGAGCCACCCGATTCGCGGCCAAATGAGGCCACGCCCAGTGTAGCGTTGCCGGCAACGGCATCCGGTCTCGGACTTCTCGCTTGCGTTAGCCTCCGGCATTTTTGTCGGGGGAAGACGCGATGGCGAACAGGAGGTTCGAGATGTACGAAATTCGGCAGATTATTGCGCGCCTGCGCTTAGGCGAATCTGATCGCGCGATTGCGCGCGCGCAGCGGACTGGGCGCGCCACCGTAGCGAGTATCCGGCGCGTGGCCGGCGAGCGTGGCTGGCTCGATCCGGCGGGGCTGCTGCCCGAGGATGGGTTGCTCGTCGCCACGTTCAAGAGCCCGCGCACGACAGCGCAGAACGTCTCCAGCGTCGAGCCGTTTCGCGAGTTGATCCTGGCCTGGCACGCCCAGGGCATCCAGGTGAGCACCATGCACCGGGCGCTGGCGCGCAAGCACGGTTATACGGGCAGCGTGCACGCGCTGTATCGCTTTCTCGAACGGGTCGGGGTGTCGCTACCAGCGGCGACGGTCATTCTGGATTTCCCGGTCGGCGAGACCGCCCAAGTCGATTTCGGCAAAGGTCCGCTGATCACCGATCGGCGCAGCGGCGAGCTCGTTGCCAGCTGGATCTTTGTAATGACGCTGGCCTGGAGCCGGCATCAGTACGCCGAGATCGTGCGCAACCAGAAGGTAGAAACCTGGCTGGTCTGTCATCGCCACGCCTTCGAATGGTTTAACGGCGTGCCGTTGAAGATCGCGATCGATAATCCGAAGTGCGCCATCACCCGCGCCTGCTATTACGAACCCACCGTGCAGCGCGCTTATGGCGAGCTCGCCCTCGGCTACGGTTTCCGCATCGCCGCATGTCCGCCGCGGCGGCCAGAATTGAAGGGGCGGGTCGAATCGGGCGTGAAATTCGTCAAGTCTGACTTCGTACCGCTACGCGAGTTCACCAGCGTCGACCACGCCAACGATCAACTCCACGCGTGGATCCTGGGCGAAGCTGGCAATCGCATCCACGGCACCACCCGCGCGCGCCCGTTGACCCTGTTCGCCGAGACCGAGCGGGCGCTGTTGCAACCGCTGCCGGCCATCGCCCCGGAATGTCCCGTCTGGGCCCAAGCCAAACTGCACGGCAACTGTCATGTGCAATTGGATTACTGCCACTATTCGGCGCCGTTTCGTTTGATCCGGCACACGCTCTGGCTCGAGATCACTGCCAACGCGGTGCGCATCTATCGTGAGCACGAGCTCGTTGCCGTTCATCCGCGGCTGTTCAAGCCCGGCGACCGGTCCACCATTGCCGATCATCTCCCGCCTGATGCGCAAGCCTATTTCATGCGCGACCCGCAGTGGTGTTTAGCTCAAGCCAAGGCCGTGGGCCCCGCCTGCCTGGCCGTCGTCGAATCGTTGTTCAGTGATCGCGTGCTCGATCACCTGCGCGCCGCGCAAGGGCTGCTTGGGCTGCGCGACCGCTTTGGCGGCACCCGGCTCGAAGCCGCCTGCGCCCGGGCGTTGAAATTCGGCGCCCCCAGCTATCGCACCATCAAGCAAATTCTCAAGCAGGGATTCGATCAACAACCCGATCTGCTCGAGGTCGGCGAACTCGACGCCGCCTATCGCGGCGGCGCGCGCTTCGGCCGTGACCCCTCCGATCTGCTGCATTGAGCGGCGCTCAGGTTCGCGCCCACGCGAAGTGCAATGAACAACGTACGCGGCAAACCACAAGTACCCCAATGCCCTGGGTTCGTCTTGCAAGCGCGTGTAGGGCCTTCTGGCCGCCCCACTGTAGTGCAGCAGCCCCTTGGACCCTGCCTCATCCACCAATGACGATGATCCCCAGCCCACCAGGAGCGACCACCATGAATCCCTGACCGAACATGCTGCCTGACGCCGTCAACCTACATTTACCACGGAGAACCGCGATGAACCCGATGCCCCAACTCGAACCCATGCTCAAACAACTGCGCCTGTCCGGCATTCTCGACTCGCTGGAGGCGAGAAACCGCCAGGCTATCGAAAGCAAGCTTGCCTATACCGATTTCCTGGCAGTACTGATCCAGGACGAAGTCGCGCGTCGCGACCAGCGGCAGTTCGCGCAGCGACTGCGCAAGGCGCAAGTACTCAACGACAAAACGCTCGAGCGCTTCGATTTCAACCACAGCCTCACGCTCAACCACACGGCCATCGCCGATCTGGCCACCTGTCGCTTCGTCACCGAACACGCCCCAGTGCTCATCGCCGGCCCGATCGGCACCGGCAAGAGTCACTTGGCGCAGGCGCTTGGTCATTGCGCGTTGCGCCAAGGTTACGATGTGCTCTTCACCACCCACAGCAAACTGCTCGGTCAACTCTACGCCGCCCGCGCGACCAACGCCTACGAACGCAAACTGCAGCAGTTAGCCAAAATCGATTTGATCCTGATCGATGACTTTGGTCTGCGCCCGATGCGCTCGCCGCAGGATGAAGACTTCCACGACCTGATCGCCGAGCGTTATGAGCGCGCCGCCGTCGTCATGACCAGCAACCTCGATTTCGACGAATGGGGCGCCGCCTTCCCCAACAAATTGCTCGGCGCGGCCACCCTCGATCGCTTACGTGACGGCGCCTATCGCGTCGTCCTCGACGGCGACAGCCACCGTAAACCGCGACCCTTGCCCGAGGCGCAGAAAAAACCAGTTGTGAAAGGCGCTAAAACGAAGTAAAAAGCGAACGGTCCGAGACCCCAAAAACGCCACTGCGCAGTGGCTTCATTACGCCGCGAATCGCTGGCTCAATTGGGGCGCGAAATGA
>CAVXEE010000002.1:0-45870 GCA_963760755.1 uncultured Actinomycetes bacterium
GACAGGAGCCACAGAGGGGCATAGAACTCCTCGGTGAGAAAGAGCGAGCCGACCAGAGCGACGATGAACCCAGCCGCCAGAGCGCTTTGGAACTCATCCTCGGATCGCGACGCCCATCGGACGCGGAGGGTCTTCCAAGACGTGATCAGGAACGTGAAGAAGAGGAAGGCACCGGGCAATCCAAGCTCCGCGGCGACGTTCAGGTACGTGTCGTGAGTGGTCTGGTCGCCTGCGCTGAAGTCGTAGGGCAACGCATAGTCCGAGAAGCGCGCCTGGAAGTTTCCCGGCCCGACGCCGGTCAGCGGGTTGGCGCCAAGCTCGTCGAGGGCCACGTGCCAGTAGTAGAGACGCGAGGAAACGTTCGAGCTGGCGACCTGCTGCTTGGTGGCGACGGCACTCGTCACCGCGCCGGTGTCGCCAACCGCGAGTGCAGCGAGAGCGAGCGCGGACGCCACGGCGCCGATCGCAAGCCATCGCAGTCGAACCCGCCGGGCGGCGATCGCCCAGATGGCCGCCACGGCGAGGGCGACGCCCGCTCCTCGGGAGAGCGTCGCGGCGATTGCCAGCGCCATGCATAGAAGCGAGAGGAGGGAGACGTAGCGATGGACTCTCGATCTCGGCCAACGGGTGCGCCAGAGCGCAAGCGGAACCGTGGTGGCAAGCAGAAACGCGAAATCGTTCGGATCGCCCAGTGGCCCGTGTGCGCGCCCGCCGCCCGCGAGCAGGAAGCCTCCGATGCCCACAGCACCCGCTGCGCCGGCCGAGACGATCGTCACGTCGGCGAACGTGTACACCGATTCCCTGTCTCGGGCGGTCTGAAGCACCAGAAAGAACAGGGTGAAGAACATCAGCCAGCGGCCGGCCGTGAGAAGCGCGGATGCGCGGTCGACTGCGACGGCGATATCGGTCACCACCCAGACGGACAGCCCGGCGAGGATGAAGAGATGCGGCGACGCGCGCAGGGGCAGCCGACCTGAAGACCACTGTACGAGCCATGCGATCGCAGCGACCACGCCGAGCACCTTCCCCACTCCGAAGAAGCTGGTGCTGCTTCCCAGGTATCCCTCGAAATAGAACGTCGTGATCAGTGCGCCGACGGTGAGACGCGGCCGGCGGATCAACGCTGCGAACGCTGCGGCCACGACGATGGCCGCGACAGCTGGTGCCGGACGAAGGGCGACAGCCGTGCCGGCCGCCGCCAGTGCGGTGAGACCGAGGATTCGCACGCGTTTGCGGTGCGTCGCGAGGAGCACTGCGGGGGCGCGATGTCTGGCGGTTGTCAAACCGCCGTCTCGGCGATCGGCCGGCCGGCGTCCGAGGCGGGCGTCGGCAATGGGTGCGGGAAGACGGCGTAGCTCTCTCGCCACCGGGAGACGACGTGGCTCGGCGCGCCCGTGAGCACCGTTCCGGCGACCTCGCATCCGACGGCGCGAAGGCTCTCGGTCGCCCGGCGCACCGATTGCGGTGAGATCCGCCCGGCTCGGACGACGAGCAGAGCCGCCCCAACCGAGGACGCAAGGAGGCGGGCATCGGCGACCTCGCTCAAGGGCGGCGCATCCACGATCGTGAACTCCGCGAGTCCCGCAAGACGTCGTCCGGCGGTGCGATACGCGTCGGCTTCGTCGCGTCCAGGGCTCGGGGTCGGGCCCGACGTGAGCACACGAAGCCCGGGATAGGCGGTGTTCTGAAGCATCTCAGAGACCGGTTGATCCGACTCCGTGACCGTGCTGAGGCCGCGGTCGTTGCCGAGATCGAAGATCGTGTGCTGGCGCGGGTGCCGGAGATCCGCATCGACGAGAAGGACACGCGTGTTGACCTCGGCCAGGCAGACGGCCAGGTTCGCGGCGACGGCCGAGGTGCCGCTTCCGGGATCGACGCCGACCACGACGATCGCGTCCCGGACGTTCGGGTGGAAGAACATGTTCGTGCGAAGCGCGCGCAAGCACTCCTCGATACCGGCCTTGGATCGCTCCTCGACGACGACCCCCTGCGAGCGGCGGGTTCTCGGCAGGACGCCGACGACGTCGGCTCCGGCGTCGGCGGCGAGGCCCTCGCCGTCGATCACTCGAGGCGCCGTGCGATCCCACAGGATTGCCGCTGCCGCCGCAATCAGCACGGCGCCGATGAGCATGGCGATACCCGTGCCGATGAGCCCCGGCCCGGCAGCGCTTGCAGGGGCCCGGCCGGGGTCGGCGACTCGTGCGCTGAAGTGGCCGTCGGCTTGAATGGCCGCCGTCATCTGATCGGCTGCTGCGTTGACGATATCGGCGGAGAGCTTCGGGCGCGCCGAGGTCGCCGTGAGCACGAAGTCGGTCGTGTTTGCGACAGGCGAGACCGTCAGATCGTTTCCGATGGACGCCGGGGCGAGCGGCGTGGACATTCTGTGTGCGACCCCAGTGAGAAACGGGGTTGCCTTCGTCAGGCGGGCATAGGTTGCGATCGAGGTCGATGCGTACTTGTCGTATGGGCCGTTGTACCGCCCGTTCGAGATGATCATCACGGTGGCGTGTGACTCGTATCGGCGACTCTCGCGGATGGTCAAGAGAAGGCCGGCCGGGATCATGATCGCGAGCACGGCCCCCACGACGAGCTTTCGCCGCCAAAGGAGGGCGCACAGGTTTTGGTACGTGGTCATTCGCTGTTATCTCCTCGTGCGACGTGGCGCAGATGGGTATGGGATGAGCGCACTTGCGCGGAGAGCGGTTGCATATGCGCTAGACGGCACCCGCCGGGGCCACAGCAGATGCCGGGACCTCGTGAGCAGGGGTTGGCAGGAGCTGGGGATGGGCTGATCGCCGCCGTCGAAGCAGCGCATCCCAGAGGATCCGGTAGCGTTCCATGCACCGGCGCAGGTCGAACTCCGCGACTGCGCGGTCGCGGGCCGCGGCGCCCATCCGGTCGCGGCGGACGGCGTCCGAAAGGAGGCCGTCGAGGGCTCGAGCGATCGTCTCCGGATCCTCTCTGGGGACGACTGCTCCCACGCCGTCGAGGGCTCGCACGCCGGGCACCTTGGTCGCGACGACGGGCCGTCCGCATGCCATGGCCTCCAGGAGCACCAGCGACTGGGCGTCCCACCGCGAGGGCACGAGCACGATGTCCGCGGCCCGCATGTGCCGGGCGGGAGCGGCGTCGAACCCGGTGAGCTCCACCCGGTCGGCGATCCCGAGCCGACCCGCCAGCTGAACCAGGGCGCCGCGGGTGGGGCCGTCGCCGACGAGGCGCAAGCGGGCATCGACCGTCCGCATCCGCGCAAGCGCGTGGAGTGCAATGTCCTGGCCCTTGGCGACATCGAAGCGCCCGACGCAGACGATCAGCGGAGACGTCGACCGCTCCGCTCGAGGGCCGTCCGGCCCGAAGAGACGGG
This sequence comes from uncultured Actinomycetes bacterium, assembly GCA_963760755.1. Lineage (GTDB taxonomy): Bacteria > Actinomycetota > Thermoleophilia > Gaiellales > JAICJC01 > JAICJC01. The sequence goes on from CAVXEE010000002.1 coordinate 3,365, forward strand.
TATCGACGCCGTTTGGGATCACTCGGATGCGGGCGGCGTCGACGCCGAGCACTTCGGCCCCGGCGTGGCGATCCTCTTCGGACACCGACACGATGACGTCAGCCAAGCGGGCGGCGGCGCGCTCGAACCGTCGATACGCCGGTGCGAGCGGTCCGCCCACAAGCCAGGACCACCCGTGCGGCGTGAAGATGCATGCGGGCCGCTCCTCGGGGCTCATCCCGAGAAGGGCCAGCCGGCCGAGGGCGCCGGCCTTGGATGCGTGCAGGTGGAGCAGATCTGCGCCGCGAATCAGCGTGCGGAGAGCGACGAGGTGTGCAGAGTCGACCAGCCCGGGGCTGCGTGTGAGGGGCAGGGGCAGCCACGCGCCGCCCGCCTTCGCCGTCCATCGAGGGAGGTCACCTCCGTCGGGACATCCGACGGTCACCATATAGCCGTGGCGTGCTGCCGAGGAGGTGAGCGCGCGCACGCAGACCGCTGTCCCGCCGCTGGTGGGCTGGGAAAGGTGCAGCATCCGGGGTTGGTCAAAGCCGGTCAGCATGATGCGATCACCGGGCACTGCGGTCGGCCAGCAGCACTCGGAACGTGCGCCCGATGATCGTGCAGTCGAGCTTCAGGGACCAGTGCTTCACGTACGTCGAGTCCAGCCGCACGCGCTCGGGATAGTCCGCGTCCGAGCGGCCGTTCACCTGCCAGTAGCCGGTCAGTCCCGGCCGGACGGACAGCACCTCGCGTGCGGCGGCGCCGTAGAACGGGAGCTCTTCGGCGGTAATCGGACGCGGCCCGACGAGGCTCATCTCGCCCCTGATCACGTTGACGAGCTGCGGGAGCTCATCGAGCGATGTCTTGCGCAGGAACTCGCCGAAGCGGGTGACCCGGGGGTCGAACTCGAACTTGAATGCCTTCTCGAACGCCTCCGAGTTGGCCGCGCCGGTGAGCAGCGTCTCGAAATGCTGCTCGGCGGTATCGCCTCCGTACTCCTCGCCGCGGCAGCTTTCGAGATACATGGTGCGGAACTTCACGACTCGGAACGGCCGTCCGTGGTGTCCGAGCCGTTCGTGCCGATAGAGGACCGGGCCGGCGGAGGATCGTTTGACGCGCAGCGCGAGATACGCGAGGGACGGTGAGAGCACCACAAGCGCTCCCGCCGCGAGCGCCAGGTCCCCGGCTCGCTTCAGCCCCATGGCGATCGAGGATCGGGACGAGCGCCCGACGGATACGAGCGGCATGCCCTCGATCGCATGCACCTCCGCGTCGGGGCCCATGATCTCGTACATACGCGGGACAACGTCCACATGAACCGTCTCCGGCACCGACTGGAGAGCGTCCAGGATCCGCGCAGCGCCGTCGTAGGAGAACGCGACAACGATCCTGTCCACGTGATTGTGTGCGATCGCGTCGCTCACGTCGTCGAGGGTCCCCAGAACGGGAAGGTGAGAGACGTACCGGTCGCGCACCGCGGCAGGATCGACGTCGAGAAAGCCGACAACGTTGAACCCCAGCTCTGGATGCAGCACCAGCTTGCGGGCGATCAGCTGTCCCGTCTCGGACGCCCCGATGATCATCACGTTGCTTGGACGAAGGCCGCGGCGGAGGAGGCCCGCAACTGCCGTCCGATTGATCAGCACGAGTGACGACACGATCGCCCAGGCGACGAGCCATTGGCCGGGATCGATATGGGGCAGCCCGATGAAGGCGACGGCCGCGTAGGTTCCAACCGACGCGAGAGTTCCCATCTCGACGACCCTGGCGGCGTCGGCGGGTGCCCGCCCCGACAATCGGGCGCGGTAGCGACCGTAGAGCCCCGTGCCGACAGCAGCGGCGAACCAGCCGGCCAGGACGAGCGTGCAGACGAATGCGATCTCGAGGACGCCGCCGGGCTGCGCGGGATCGATCCGGTTGGTCAGGACGACGCTGAAGGTCACGATGATGAGGACTGCGTCCACGACGGCAAGCGTCGTGAACGCGGTGCGGCGGCCGACGGTGCCGCGGATGGGGGACGTGCCTTGGGGCGGCTGTGAGTCGTGGGCCATTGCGCTCGTGGAGTCGCACCGGGGCGGGGTAGGAGGCGAAGGTCGGATGGTGTGGCCTACCGCCGGCGTTCGCGGCTCGTCCAACCGAACGTGCGCAAGACGATCCGCTGAGCCAGCGGCGTTCCCGGCCCGATCTCCCTCGCTTCCCCCTCAACTCTCAGTGCGGACTGAGTGTTACACGGCGGCCGAGAACATGTCAACCCCGGGTTGCCTCGTCGATTGAAACTCCGTGTGAGAGCCGTTTCCCCGGTTCCTCCATAACCACGAAGGCCCTCCCGGCACGGGCCGGCAGGGCCTTCTGAGTGTGCTCCGTGGCGCATCTACCTAAGCCGTTCGGCTCAGGCTAATTCGCGTCTCGGAGGCTTAGTCGTTGTCGTGGTGGTGGTGGTGATGGTGGTGATGATGATGGTGGTGGTGACGGTGATGGTGGTGATGATGATGGTGTTCGCAATCATCGCCTCGACAGTACATGTCGCCGGCAGCGGAGTCGGCCGTCATCTTCACCGCGACGTGGGACGGGTTGCTGACCATGTGGGTCACGGTGGCGGCGACCTGATGCGCCGCGCTCGACGCATATCCGACGCCACCGAGCGCCGACATGACGATCATGACTCCGATCGCGAGCACGAGCGCGAGCACCGTGCGGGTCGAGCCGGACCGCGGCGTCGGTGCGATCCGATCGGTAACCGACGCGACGTACGCGTCCGGAGCCTCGCGCCGGCGGGTCCGGAGCGCATGCTCGATACCCCGTGGTCTCCGAAATCTCCTCATGTGCATCGCCTCCGCTGCATCGGGATGTGGGCGTTTACTCGGAATACCGGTCATGCGGCGGATTTCCTCACACGCTCAAAGCCGCTCCTCGCCGACGAGGTCTCGGAGACGGCGAAGCGCGCGGCCGAGCGCGACTTCCACGGCGTGGGTCTCCAGCTCGAGCACCGTCGCGATCTGGCGGGCTTTCAGATCCGCGCCGAAACGCAGGGATAGCAAGTCCTGGTCACGGTCGCTGAGCCTCTCGATCGCTTGATCGAGGGTCAGTCGGCGCACGGTGGCGGCCTCGACGTCGACCGGCTCGGGCGCCTCTTCGAGTCCTTCGCTTGCGGCCGGCTGCGGCGCGCGGCTGTGCCGGTCGGCAAGCGTGCGGCGGGCGATGCCGATCAGCCAGGCGACCGGCTCCCCGCGCGACGCCTCATAGGTGGACCGGTAGCGCACCGCACGCTCGAAGACCTCGCTCGTGACGTCCTCGGCGTCCGGACCGTCGCCGATGCGATACGCAATGTACGAGTAGATCCGCTTGATCAGCGGCCCGGGATCCTTCAGCGGGTCCGGTCGCCGATCGAAGAAGCGCGCGGCCGTGCCGGAGCCGAGCTGCTCCGCGGCACGCGTCGGCTGGTCCGCAAAGTCTTGACCCACGGCGAGGTTCCCCCTGTTTGACGATCAGTGCGGACGCCATGATGCCACGCAGCCAATAACTTGTCGAGTCATCACTCGCCACCGGCGCCGAATCGCGGTACGATCGCGCCGTGTACAAGGGAGTCGCAAGCCCTGCCGGCAGCGTGACGGTCGCACTCTCGGCCGTTCGACCGACCGGCGAAACCGTGTCTGCGCTCCTCGTGTTTGGCGTGGTTACCCCGCTCGCGGCCGTCCAGGGCGGGTACTTTCCCGTCGCCTGGGGATGGGCGGGCATGGCGCTCGCCGCCGTCGGACTGATCGCCGTCGTGCTCCGGCACGACACGTCGTTCACGCGGTTGGAACGTGTATGGCTGGCGGGGTGGGTTGCACTCGCCGGCTGGACCGCACTGTCGATCCTGTGGTCCATCGACGTCACGCACTCCGTGCTCGCGGTCGAACGGGTGATCGTCTATGTCGGCGCAGCCTGGGCGCTGCTCACGGTGGCCGGACAACGCTCGCCCCGTGGGATGCTCGTCGGGGCTCTGCTCGCGGTCGCCCTTGTCTCCGCATACGCGCTTGCCACCCATCTGTTCCCCGACCGGCTCGGCGTGTACGTCGACCCCGTCCAGACCGGACGGCTGAACTACCCGATCGGATACTGGAACGCGCTCGGGATCTTCGCCGGCATGGGGTATGTGATGGCGCTTGGACTGGCCGCCCGACCGCAGGACACGGCGCTGCGCGTCGGCGCGGGCGGGACCATGCCGATGCTGCTCGCGACCGTGTACTTCACGTTCAGCCGGGGAGCATGGCTGGCGATGGCCGCCGGAGCGATCGCGGTGATCGCGCTCCTGCCGGGTCGCCTTCGGTACTTCGCGACGATCGCCGTCCTCGCGCCCTGGTCGGCTATCCCGGTGGTCGTCGGCGCCCGCTCGAAGGCGTTGACAGCCACCACGCCCGTCGTCGCGCAGGTGAGAGGCCCCGGACACGAGCTGGCCTGGATCGTGCTCGTGTGCTGTGCAGCGAGCGCGCTCGCGGTCGGTGTGTTCGCGCTGATACAGCGGCGGTACACCGCCCCTCGCGCGCTTCGGTTGGGCTTCGCCTGCATCCTCGTTGCGGGCGCGATCGCCTCGGCCGCCCTCGCGATCCATCGCTACGGCTCACCCCTCGCCATGGCGAGCGAAGCTCGCGCCGCGCTCGAGGTGACACAGCCGCCCGCGAGCTCGTCGCTCGGCTCCCGCCTCTTCAGCCTCTCCCTCAACGGGCGCCCATACCTGTGGCGGGTGGCGCGCCAGGAGATCTCCGCGCACCCGTATCTCGGCGGCGGCGCGGGGAGCTACGAGCGGTACTGGCTCGCACACCGGCCGCTGAAGACGGACGTCCGCGACGCCCACAGCCTCTACCTGCTGACTCTGGCGGAGCTCGGCCCGCTGGGGCTGCTTATCCTCGTTGCGGTGCTCGGCGCGCCGTTCTTCGCGATGGCCGCGAACCGCAGCCACTCGCTCGTCCCGGCAGCCGTCGGGGTGTACGTCGCCTTCCTCGCCCACGCCGCCGTCGACTGGGACTGGAGGATGCCGGCCCTCGCGCTCATCGCCATCACGTGCGCGGCTTCGCTCCTCGTCCTCGGGAGAAGCCGTGACCGCGACATCTCCCGGCGCCTCATCACGAAGACGTTCCTGCTCGCCGTGCCCGCCGTCGTCTTTCTGATAGCCGTCGGCGGCCTCCTGTCCAACCGCGCACTGTCCGCATCGGCGAGCGCGATCGAGGCCCATCGCTGGGCGCTCGCGGTCCGCGACGCGCGCACGGCCGAACGGTGGGCACCCTGGTCATTCCAGCCGGCGAACCTCGCCGGTCAGGCGCAGCTGGCGGCGGCCAACCGAGGTGCCGCGGCCCGAGAGTATCGACGCGCCATTGCGCTCGACTCAGCCGACGTTGATGCGTGGACGGGACTCGCGCAGGCGACCAACGGGCCCGCACGCCGGCGAGCGCTCGCCACGGCGCACGGCCTCAACCCGTTCGGGCCCTGAGCCGAACCCGGTAAAGATCTCGAAAATTCCTCGTTTGAAGCGACCCCGCAAATAGCGGGGAAATGGTAAAGTCTGGATCGGCGGGGGGACTGCGCGAGACACTGGGGGAACCAGCGTGCAGGAGCCCGCCTCGCCCCAAGCAGCGAGGCGGGCTCTCCCGCGCCACTAGGTTCGAAACTGTCAACCTCGATGCCCGTCACGCGGCAGTCGGCTGCCCGATCCAAGCACGACCCCCCGAGCAGGGCGCCGGGTCCGGCGAAGGCACCGGACGGCTGCTAATATTTGGAGAAGAGAAACAGGTTCCCCCTGTCTCTCAGTGCAGCCCCGGAGTGGTCCGCCACTCCGGGGCCATCTCACCGGGCGGCTGTGACACCCCTTACCCGACGGGTGTTGTCGGAGCGGGGTGTAACTGGTAACGTCCCGCGCGCACTGAGACTAAGGGGGAGTGATGAACGTCGAGTCGTCCGCGTGTGCAGCCGGCCGCGATGACCGCTAACGACTGCTGCGGGGAGCCGGCGCAGGCGTGCGCTGAGCCAGCTGGATGCGACGGTCTTCGTCCGGGGTGGCCGGCGTGGCGTCGGTAGCGATCATCGGCGCCGGCCCACACGGGCTGAGCGTCGCCGCCCACCTGGACGACGTCGGCGTCCAAACGACAGTGTTCGGCAGCCCGATGGCGTTCTGGGAGAGTCACATGCCGCACGGCATGCTCCTGCGCTCCTCGTGGCGGGCCTCGAGCATCGCATCGCCCAGCCGCCGGCTGAGTCTCGAGGGATATGAGCGCAGCATGGGCATCACGCTCGAGCGGCCGGTGAGACTCGACGATTTCGTCCGCTACGGCCGTTGGTTCGCCGACCAGCTCGGCGCACGGCGCGACCCCCGGCACGTGGCCGCGGTGAACGGCACCAGCGAGGGATTCCTGCTCCGGACCGACGATGGACTAGAGGCCGAGTTCGACTTCATCGTCGTCGCGGCAGGCATCGACCGGTTCGCGTACGTGCCACCAGCGTTCGCTGACGTGCCGCACCCACTCCTCTCCCATACGCTGACCTGTCGGACTCCGGAGGCATACGCCGGCCGTCGTGTGGCGGTGATCGGAGGCGGTCAAAGCGCGCTCGAGTACGCCGCGCTCTTGCACGAGGCGGGCGCGCGTCCCTTCGTGCTCGCCCGTACGTCCACGCTCAGATGGCTGCACGAGCCGTCGTCATCTCGCACCCGTTTCCGGGGTGCGGTTCGCGCCGCCATCCATCCACCCACCGGCGTCGGCCCGCGCGGGCTGAGCTGGGTCGCCGCGCTCCCTGACATCTTCCGCCCGCTGCCGCTGCAAGCCCGACTCCGGGTGATGAACCGGTGCCTGGCACCGGTCGGCGCCTCATGGCTGCGAGCCCGTCTGTCCGGCGTTCCCTGCAAGCTGGACTGCCATGTCCGCTCGGCCGCCTCCGGCGGTGACACCGTCCGTCTCATGCTCTCCGACGGGACGATCGAGGAGGCCGACCACGTCCTGATCGCGACGGGATACCACGTGGACGTCACCCGCTATCCCTTCCTCGCGCCGGAACTGCTCCGGCGCGTGCACCGCGCCGCAGGCTACCCAGTCCTCAGCGAGGGCCTCGAATCCAGCGTGCCTCGGCTGCACTTCGTCGGTGCGGCCGCGAGCATGAGCTTCGGCCCGGTGATGCGGTTCGTCGTCGGCTCATGGTACTCCGGAGCGTCGACCGCGGATCGGATCGCGGCTCGACGAGGGCCGCGACTGCGACGGGCATATCCGTGAGGCCGGCCGGGCTGCGAATTGCGGGTCTGGGCGCGCGATGACTGCGCCCACGGCCCCCCATTGGCAGCGGCAGATGCCACGAGCCGAGACACGGGTGCGGGGCTCGGGTCTCGATGCCGTCATCCTCGATGGCCGGGAAAGGGGCAGCCTTGCCGTCGCCCGCTGCCTCGGCCGGTCGGGGTACCAGCTGGCGATGGGCGGGTACAGCTCCGGCGATCCGGGGCTGTACACCCGCTTCGCCCGCACCCGCGCCATCTTCACGCCACCAGACGCGGACATCGACCGCTATGCCGCCGACATCGTCGCATGGCTGGACGTGCACAGGCCCGATACGGTGATCGCCTCGAGCGACCAGACGGCAACCGCCCTTGCCCGCCGCCGCGCTGACGTCGAGCGACTCACCGGGGTGGCATTGCCTCCGCGGGGCGCGCTCGAGATCGCGCTGGACAAGCGGCTGACCCTCGAGGCGGCCCGGCGCTGCGGCGTCCCCGTCCCCCGAACCGTCGCGGTGGCGACGCCGCAGCAGGCGCTCGACGCTGCCCGAGACGTCGGCTATCCGTGCGTGCTCAAGCCGCCGACGTCATGGAGGATGACCGGGATGTCCGCGGGAGTGCGCGTGGCGGCGGTGCTGCTGACGGACGAGCGCGGCGTCGCGCGACATGCGCACCTCCTCGTCGACCCCTCGCGTCCCGGTCTTCTGCAGGAGTACGTCACGGGACGACGAGAGGCGGTCACGATCTTCCGCACCCACGAGCGGCTGGTGGCCATGTTCGCCATGGCGGCCGCCCGGACGTGGCCTCCGCTCGGTGGAAGCTCCGTCATGCGAGAGTCGATCGAGCTCCCGCCGGACGTCGCCCGTCACGCCGATGCGCTCACGGCGGAGATCGGCTACGCCGGGTACGGTGAGGTGGAGTTCCGGCGCACCGCCTCCGGCCGGCCGCTCCTGATGGAGATCAACCCCCGCTTCTCGGCCTCCGTCGAGCTGGCGCTACGGTCGGGTGCCGATTTCGCGGCGCTGCAGCTGGAATGGGCGCGCGGACGGCCGCTCCCCGCCGTGAACTCGTATCGCACGGGGGTGCGCCTGTCGTGGCTTGGCGGAGAGCTGCGGCTCTTGGGGAACCGGATCGTCGGCTCACCTGAGCCGCGCGTGCCGTTCCGGCGCCTTCTCCGCGACGTCGCCCGCGACTACGCGAACCCGCCCCGCATCGACGGCATCGACGCCCTCGACCCGCTGCCGACGCTCCACACCCTCTATCGCAGCGTCACCGGCGCAGCCGGCGCCGCCGGAAGGCGCAGCCGTGCACACGACAGCCCCTAGCCGACGGCTCAGCGCTGCCATGGTTGATTTGCGTGACATCGGACGTCATACTCACCACTTGCACTGAGACAGCCACTGCTCTGGGGGAACATCATGGGGGGAAAGCTGCGTATCCGCTGCGCGGGCCTGGTCGCGCTCGCCGTCACCGCGGTCACCGTCACAGGGGCGAGCGCGTCAACCGGCCCCAGTGACTGGCCTCAGTACCTCGGCGGGCCCGATCACTCATCCCTTACAACATCGACGGCGATCACGCCGTCCAACGCTGCATCGGTCCACCTGATCCGCTCGTTCAGCCTCGGGAACCTGCAGGCGAGCCCTACGGTCGTCAACGGCGTGGCGTACGTCGGCAGCCTGTCCGGCTACTTCTACGCCATCAAGCTCGCGACGGGCAAGAGGCTCTGGCGCGACTACCTCGGCATCGTCCCCAAGCTCACCTGCAGCTCCCGGGGAGTCACGTCGACCGCGGCCGTCCTCCCAGACCCGCAGACAGGGACGCTCACCGTGTACGTCGGCGGTGGCGACGGATACCTCTACGCCCTGAACGCCGCCACCGGCTCCGTGGCGTGGAAGACCGTCGTCGGCGCGCTGCCCTCCTCGACGGTCAATGACTACTACAACTGGTCATCGCCGACGGTCGTCAACGGGAAGATCTTCGACGGCGTCTCATCCGAGTGCGATAACCCGTTCGTCCCCGGCGGCGTCCAGGAATTCGACCAGCACACCGGAACGCCGCTGAACACCTACTACACGATGCCCAGCGGCACCGTCGGAGGCGGAGTGTGGAGCAGCGTCGCCGCTGACGGCACCTCCGTCTGGGCGACCACGGGCAGCACATCCAAGCCCCCCTACCCGCAGGGCGAGTCCTACTCCATGATCGAGCTGGACGCGAACACGCTCACCGAGGACGGCGTGTGGACGATCCCCTCCGCGGACAGGCAGTTCGACAACGACTTCGGCGCGTCGCCGACCCTCTTCACCGCCACCATCTCCGGTACGCAGACCCCGATGGTCGGCGGCTGTAACAAGAACGGCTACTTCTACGCATTCCAGGCCAACAACGTGACCGCCGGCCCCGTCTGGAAGACGCGGATCGGCCAGGGCGTCTCCGGAGACGGCGTCACCTCCTGCCTCGCCGCGGCGATCTGGGACGGAACACACCTCTTCATGGGAGGCAACCCGACCACCATCAACGGCACCAGCTACCAAGGCTCCGTCGCCAAGCTCGACCCCTCCACCGGAGCCGTCATCTGGCAGACCGGCCTCGGCGGCGTCATCCTCGGCAGCCCGAGCATGGACTCCGCCGGCGTTATCGCAGCCGCCACCTTCAACTGCGCAAGCGGCGCCACAAACGCCGCCTACCTGCTCAACGCCTCGGACGGATCCATCCTCGCCACCATCCCGATCCCGAACTGCCAGTTCGCTCAGCCGGTGTTCGCAGACGGCTACCTCATCCTCGAGGGCAAGGGAACCGGCAGCTTCAAGGTGTACGGCCCCTAAGCCGCTTCGAGGACGACACGCAATCAACGACACGGCGCCGCGCCGCCCACGCGGAGCGGAGCAGCGCGCGGGCAGCGTTTTACCGATTCTTTTCACCCGGTTTACGCTGACAAGACGACCCACCACTACCGTCCTGGGTCGTCGGCCCATGGACGCATCCCGATGATGGCGGCCGACGCAAATGGCACGTTCTGAACCGCGGGCCGCGGCTCGGGGGCGGCGCGGCTACCCGCCGCGCGACGTAGCAGAGCCCCTCGATGGGGGATCAGTCGTCCCTGCCCGCGGCCGACATCTGGAGGTGGCGGCTGTGAGCACCCGAAACTACCGATCTTGTGTCACGTTCTTGAAGCCTGGGGCGAGGTGGGCGCCGGCCGCGGCCGTCCTCCTGACATGGGCCTTCGCATCGGCTCCCGCGCCTCTCGCCACGCCCGCGCTCCTCGGCACGGCAGCGGCAAGCACCGGGATCTCGCCGACCCCCGGGGCGGTGAGCGTACTGAACTATGGCGCCGTCCCCAACGACACCGGCAGCGACACGGCGGCATTCAAGGCGGCCATCGCTGCCGCCGCCAAGTCGCGAATCTACCCATCAGGGCCGTCCGGGAAGCCGCAGGGCGTCGTCTACGTCCCCGCCGGCACCTACCGCGTGTGCGGGGTCGAACCGATTTCCAACGTCCGCATCGAGTTCGACGCCGGCGTGGTGATGCGACTCGGCAAGCAGACCTGCGGAAGTCCGACCATCCTCGAGCTCAGCGGCGGAGCCACGAATGTTTCGCTGGTCGGCGTCGGCAGTTCGACCGCGGGAAAGCCGACGCCCCAGCCCGGCTGGGACATCTCCGGGAGCTTTGAGATCAACGCCGACCCGGCGACGACCGGCGCCTCGCCGCAGGTGCGCGGCATCGCCGTGCGCTGGGTCACGGACGCACTCATCCAGAACGTCTTCACCGTCCAGAACGACAGCCGTACCTCGAACGGGAGCGACACCGCCTACACCAGCCAGTCGCCCGCGATCACCTTCTACGGCATGCCCGCGTCGACCGCGACCGCACCCGAGCTGCCTAACGGCGTCACCACCCAGAACGTCTACAACGTCCACAGCCCGGTGCAGTACGGGGCGATCCAGGTGAGCGCCTGCGTCAGCTGCACCTTCCGGAGCCTCTTCTCTCAAGGCGGCGTCACGCTCCGTCTGGAAACCGACGCCGAGGAGGCGTACTACCTCAAGACCGGCAAGAACTACTACTCCACCGTCAACCAGCTGAGCGGAGGCACCATCCAGAACCTCGACGGACGCCAGGCGGTCACCTTCTCCCCGCACAACCAGAAGAACGGCGTCGTCACGCTGAGCCACGTCAGCATGGCGAGCTCTGTCGCGGCCATCCGCACGGCGTCCGGCGACCCGGCCGGACTCAAGCCCGGGTCGTTCTCGAACAGCTCATCCGTCACTGCCGTCACGGCCGCCGGCGGCAGTAAGGCCCAGATCGTCACGTCGAGCGGCAACGGGTGGACGCTCGGGCCATCGACATGGGCGGTGGACGCCGCCGCGGCCACCTACACAGTGCAATTCTCCAACGTCTCCTGCGGGGGGCTCAAGAGCAGCACACGCTGCTCCTAACGCTCCCCTGCCTCGGTCTCGAAGGCTAGGGCGGAGCCACGAATAGCCGTGAACCGCCTCTCGCGGTCGGTGTGATGTGCTCGACAGGTGTCATCCAATGGCGTACTGTCTTGAGTCAGCGATGGGCTCGGCGAGTGGAAACATTCAGTGTGTTTTTCCAGATCGCCGCTGGGCTGATTCCGGTCTTTCTATTCGCCGCTGCTGTCTCGGAGCGTGTGTAGTCGCCTACGGTCTCAGGTTGGTTCCAAGGAAGACGAGCGGCCACAGCACCACGGCCGCGGCCGCAAGTACGACCATTGAGGCATGATCGAGGTCCGGGTAGCCGTTGGAGTCAGCAACAGCAAGTCCCAACCCGAGATAGGTCGACCACACGAGGTAGCTGATAGGAGTGTGGACGAGGTTGTCGCGGACGCGACGCCGCCGAGACCGCGACGGTCCGCCGTCGTACGTCGGCATCGGCTGCGTTCCCAGCCACAGGCCTACCTCACCCGGGAATACTGCGCCGCACTCGTCGGCGCGAGAGAGGGGGTCGGCCACCCGCTACCAAGTTGGAGGCGACAGCCGACCCGCCCCTGTGGAGGTGCGGACCGACCGCCGAGTGGAGTGGGTACACGGTGGCTCAGCCTGCTTGCCCCCTCCAGCCAACACCGCATGACCGTGACGGCGCGTTTACCGAAAGCCTGGGCGGAGCGCCGCTGTCCTTCAACAGTCGCGCGCTGTGTGCCTGCCGGAAGATTCCCTTGACAGCCGATGGAGGCCCGACTCGGCTACGCGGGACACGCTCGCGCATCCTCGACGTCCGACCACACATCGAAGTGGTCGCCGAGGCTGCCGATGGCGATCAGGCAGTCGCGACGGCGCTCGTGTTCGGGCTGCTGCGCGGCCGGCACGACAAACCGCGCGGATGACTGGTTCGACCCCGCGACGCCGCAGACGTACGGGCCGCACACCCGCCCTGGTCGCGAGCGCCGCGGGCATGCAGGTGCCGACGGCGACCCGCCCCCGCTGGGCCTACATCCCGCGCGGATCGCAGACGAATAAGTATCGGGTCGCGGGCGGCGCCCAAACGGTGGGTCCGTCGCGTGGGAACGCTTCGGTCGATCCAGGGCTGTGGGAGCACACCGACGGGCGCCACGACTTAAAGGCTGGTGGGTTCAATCGGTCATCCATCCCGGCGAGCAGATCGGCGACGGCACCTTGGAGAAGCTGCTGGCGTCCCGAAAGGCCTCCAAATGGGCCTTTCAAGCGTCGCCCCATGTACGTAATGCCGATGGTACATGGACGGATCGGTTCGCCTCAACTATGATTGTGTGTTACACTTACGCAGCGCACCTCCTGTCGGGTGATGATCGCCGAATATGGTGGCCACCGACCTCCTGAGTGCCGCAGGGTCGTAGCTTTCACGGTTTCCCCCAGGGCAGCCGCTTGCATCAGCCTACCGCGACCGTCGCCCTGGATTCTCCAAGGAAGGGAGCAGGACATGTATGCCCTGATCCGTCAGTACGACGGTCTCGACGCCAATCTGCGTGAGACCGCGACTCGCAAAGCCAACTTCGAGTTGCGCCCGCATTCTCGCCAAGGCGCCTGGATTCGTGTCCTACGAGCTGATCCAGCCTGAGGGCAAGAACGATGCAGTCACGTCGATCAGCGTGTTCAAGACGCGCGCCGACGCCGAGGCATCCAACAAGGTCGCCGGGGACTGGGTTCATACGAACCTGCCCTCGATGACCAAGCCGAGCAAGATGGCCGGCGAGGTAGTCGCCCACTAGTCCGACTGCTCCGGGGGGCGGTGCTGTGCGTCGCCCCCCGGAGCACCACTGTGCGCGCACCGGCCGTATACCACGGGGCGGTTCGGCTAGCGGGTCACTCCATCCCTGCACGACGAACCAGTTCGGAGTACCGAATGCTCAAGAAGGAATATCGCACCTATCTCCGGTATCGAGTCTACCTCCTTGCCCAACTCGCACAGGCTAACAAGGACGTGGTGGATGGGCATGATCGAAGCTTCAATTATCGAGAAGGACAGATCAACGCCCTAGCGATTGCACTCGAAGAGCATGACCGGCTGTTCCGCGCGGGGCAACCGGCATAGGTCACGTGTCCCTTCCTGATGTTTAGGGTTCGCGCACAGTTGATCGATGGCTGAACGTCCGCCGAGTGATCATCGAACACTCGGCGAACCGTCAGCCTCGGGTCCACCGGCGTGCGCTTGTCGAGGAAGGCGCGAATACTCTCCTGCGCGTCCGCGATCTCGGCGTTTGCTGCCATAACCGTCAAAGGGCCTATTGGGTGAGGGTGATGGTGTAGTCGGTGTTCTCGGAGGGGTTGTAGGCGCCGGTGACGTCGCCGGTGGAGGCGGTGTCTTGGAGTCCGACGAGGACGCCGGTGACGGTCTTGCCGTTGGCGGTGTAGCCGGGTGCGGGGGTGATGATGAACCACGCGAAGCCGACCACTCGTACCCAGCCGGATCCGTTCAGCCAGTCGGTGGCGCCGTTTGCGTCCTCGACGATCGGGATCAGCACCAGTTGTTTGCTGGTGGGGTCGAGCAGGGTTGCTTCCCCCGGTACTCGTTGGACGTCCCCGGTTTCAGACGTACCCGACAGAGCCTCCAACCCGTGCTCGGCTCCAGCCCTCTCGCCCTTGTGATCATCTCCGGGCCGCTTCCGTGAGAGAGTGGACCGCACCGGCACTCAGGCGAAGGGAGCAGACCAATGTGGGCTCGTGTGGCGAGGTTCGAGGGGGATCCGGCGGACATCGATGATCGGCTGAGCCGGCTCCGCGCCCGCTTCGACGCGGGGGCGATCGAGGCCGACCTGGGCAACGCCAAGTTCCTGATGCTGGTCGATCGCGAGTCCGGCGGGATGATCGGGGTGACGCTGTTCGAGAGCGAGCAGGCGCTGCGCGAGGGCGACGCCAAGATGAACGCGGGGCCGGGCCACTCCGGCAGCCGCTCCGCGGTCGAGTTCTACGAGGTCCCGCTGCACAACCTCTAGCGACTCGCCACCCGGCTCGCGTCCAGGCTGCTCAAGCCGGTGTAGAGAGGTGGAGAACTTCGGGGGAGTCATCCTTTTCGGGTGATGCCGCGGCGGTCCGAGCGGGCACCGTTCGGTGGCAGCCGCGCGGTCATGCCGGCGGACAGGACTACCGGGGGTGCCCCATGAGCGATCCGTGCCACGACTTCTTCGACGGGCTCCACGAGCAGAGGTTCGACCCGCGGCTGGGACGGGCGAAGGGCACCATCCGCTTCGACGTGCTCGACAGCGATCCCGGCGAGCACTGGCTCGTCTCGCTCGATCGCGGTGCGATCCGCGTCTCGCGCGACGACGGGCCCGCTGACTGCGTCGTGCGGGCCGACCGCGCGACCCTGGAAGGGGTCGTGGCCGGCCGGGTAAATCCCACGGCGGCCATTCTGCGAGGGGTCGTGGCCGCGACCGGCAACATCGACGTGCTGCTGCGCCTCCAGCGCCTGTTTCCGGCCGATCCGGATGTACAGGGACGGGACGTGCCCGCGGCCGCTGGGGAGGGGTCATGAGCGACTCGCAGGTCAGCATCCTGGACGGAAACACGTTCGTCGTCTCCGATCGGTGCGGGGACATCGACCCGTCGCCGACCGATCCCACCGGGCTCTTCGACTGGGACACGCGGTTCCTGTCCCAATGGGTGCTCACCATCAACGGCGAACGGCTCTCCAGCCTCTCGATCGACGAGCTGCGCTACTTCCAGGCCCGGTTCTTCCTGATCGCGGGCACCGGCACCGTGTACGTCGACGCCAAGCTCTCGGTGATCCGCACGCGGTCGGTCGGCGACGGGTTCAGCGAGGAGCTCTCGCTCATCAACCACGCCGAGGAGCCCGTCGATCTGACGCTGCGGATCGATGCCGGCGCCGACTTCGCCGATCTGTTCGAGGTCAAGGACGCGCTGAAGAAGAAGGGCGCCTACCGCGCAAGCGTCGAGGACGGCACGCTCGTGCTCTCGTACGAGCGCGAGCACTACCACCGCCAAACGACGATCTCGGCCAACCGGCCGGCGGAGGTCGACGAGCATGGACTGACCTTCCACGTCCACATCGAGCCGAAGGAGGAGTGGTCGGTGGAGCTCGAGGTCGCCGCCGGGATCATGGCGGCCGGGGAGCGTTTGACCCGCTCGATGTACAGCGCCGCGGGCAAGCGTTCGCGGACGACTGCAGGCAAGGGCCGGAGCCTGGAGTCGTGGGTCGGGGACGCACCCCGGCTGGAGTGCGACTGGGATCCGCTCAAGCGCACATACACCCGCAGCCTGGTCGACCTGGCTGCGCTGCGCTTCTCGCCGCTGAGCGCGGGGGGCCGCAGCCTGCCCGCCGCCGGCCTGCCGTGGTTCATGACGATGTTCGGCCGCGACAGCATCCTCACGAGCCTGCAGGCGCTGCCGTTCACGCCCGAGCTCGCCGCGACGACGCTGCGCGAGCTGGGTGTGCGGCAGGGGGCGCGGGTCGACGACTTCCGCGACGAGGATCCGGGCCGGATCCCGCACGAGATGCGCTACGGCGAGATGACCGCGTTCGAGGAGCGCCCGCACTCGCCCTACTACGGCAACGCCGATGCGACGGCGCTCTTCGTCGTGCTGCTGGACGAGTACGAGCGCTGGACCGGCGACCGCAAGCTGGTGCGCGAGCTCGAGTACGAGGCCCGCGCGGCGCTGCGGTGGATCGACGACTACGCCGACCTCATGGGCAACGGCTACGTGTCCTACCAGCGCCGCAACGAGCAGACCGGGCTCGAGAACCAGTGCTGGAAGGACTCGTGGGACTCGATCTCCTACCGCGACGGCCGCCTGCCCGGCTTCCCCCGCGCGACGTGCGAGCTCCAGGGCTACGCCTATGACGCCAAGGTGCGGGGCGCCCGCCTCGCCCGGTTGGTGTGGAAGGACCCGGCGCTTGCCGACGCGCTCGAGTCCCAGGCGGCCGACCTGAAGCGACGGTTCAACCGTGACTTCTGGGTCTCCGACGGCGAGTACTTCGCCCTCGCGCTCGACAGCGAGGGCGGGCAGGTCGACGCCCTGTCGTCGAACATCGGCCACCTCCTGTGGAGCGGAATCGTCGAGCACTCGAAGGCGAAGGCGGTGGTCGCCCACCTGATGGGGCCGGCGCTCTTCTCCGGCTGGGGCGTGCGCACGCTCGCCGAGGGCGAGGGCCGATTCAACCCGATCGGATACCACGTCGGCACCGTCTGGCCGTTCGACAACTCGTTCATCGCCTGGGGCCTGCGCCGCTACGGCTACCGCGAGGAGGCCGCGCGCGTCGCGGCGGGCATCCTCGACGCCGCTGAGTTCTTCGACGGCCGGCTGCCCGAGGCGTTCGGCGGGTACGCCCGCTCGCTGACCCGATACCCGGTGCAGTACCCGACGGCCTGCAGCCCGCAAGCGTGGTCGACCGGCGCTCCGCTGCTCTTCCTGCGCACCATGCTCGGGCTCGAGCCGCTCGACGGCCACCTCGTCGTCGACCCGGCCCTCCCCCAGGGCATCGGCCGGCTGGAGCTGCTCGACATCCGCGGCCAGTGGGGGCGCATCGACGCCTTCGGCCGCGGCCGCGTCGACGTCGACAAGCGCTCCAAGGTGGACTCGCAGCTCGGCGACGCGCATGCCGGTGCGCGGAAGCGCCGCGCGCATGCCCGGCCGACGTAGCGGGGCGCGGCGGCGCTATGCGCCGTGCCCGGGCGCCGGTCGCATGAGCGCACCGACGAGCCAGAGCACCGGGATGAAGATCCCGATGACGAAGATCCAGCCGTGGCCCTTCCGGAGCGTCGTCACCCCGAGGGTGACGAGGATGGCCAGATACAGAACTCCAAGACCGATGCCGTAGTACATGTGCGTCTCCTCCGTCGTCGTGCGGTTCAGCCGGGCTGCGCGCCGAGCGTAATCGTCGCCTCGGCGGTGTGCCCGGCGCGGGCATAGGCGACGGTCACCGTGTCGCCGGCCTTGCGGGTCAGGGTGAGGCTCTCGAGCTGCGCGTTCGACGTCGCGGCGTGGCCGTCGATCTTCGTGATGATGTCGCCGACGTCGATCCCGGCCTGGGCGGCGGGGCCGCCCGGCTGCACGGCGCGGACGAAGAGCCCGCCGGGCGTCCCGGCCTGGCTCGCCGCCGCCGGTGGGATCGGCACCGTCTGCAGCCCGAAGTAGGCGTGGGTGACCGTGCCGGTGTCGATGATCTCCTGCGAGATCGACTTGGCCAGGTCGACCGGGATGGCGAACCCGAGCCCGATGCTGCCGCCGCCGGCCTCGCCGGAAGGGGACGGGACGGTGGCGCCGGCGGTGGGGACGCCGATCAGCTGCCCGTCGCAGTTGACGAGCGCCCCGCCGCTGTTACCCGGGTTGATCGCGGCGTCGGTCTGCACCGCGGACACGAGCAGCGCCTGGCCGCCGTTGTCGCCGGGCACGTGGACGGTGCGGTCGAGGGCGCTGACGATCCCCGCCGTCACGGTGCTCGAAAGGCCGAGCGGCGCGCCGAGCGCGACCACCGGCTGGCCGACCCGGACCGTGTCGGACGATCCCTCCGCGATCACCTTCAGATCGTGCGGCGGGGTGATGTGCAGCACCGCCAGGTCGGTCTGTGGATCGCGGCCCGTGATCGTCGCCGGCACCGAGGCGCCGTCGGAGAAGAGCACGCTCACCGACCCGCCGTTGACGGCCATCGAGATCACGTGGTTGTTGGTCAGGATGTAGCCGTCGGCTCGGATCACCTCGCCGGAGCCGTTTCCGCCCCCGCCGGAGGCGGTGCTCGCGTTGATCGTCACCACCGACGGCAGCACCTTGTTCGCGACCGATTCCACCTGGCACGCGGACTGGCGGCTCGCGCCCGACCCGCTGCCGGAGGAGCTCGACGAGCCGCCCGCGCAGCCGGCCGCGATCGCGGCGACGCCCAGGGCGATCAGCCCGGCGACGACCCTCCGGTGGGACACGCCTTGGGTCACGGCGGCGAATCGTTGACGGCGCGCCGCCGCCGGTCATCATCCCGACGGCACGAAAACCGGCTGAGGGTGCCGCGTATGAGCGGCAAGGCGGACTTCTCGGAGCAGGAGTGGAAGACGATCACGGAGGCGCCGGGGGCCGCGGGCATGATGCTCGTGACCGCGTCGCGCGGCGGGATGTTCCGCGAGACGCTCGCGCTCGCCAAGGCCTACACGGAGGCCCGCCAGAAGCATGGCCAGAGCCCGCTCCTGGACGAGCTCGTCGCGTCGAAGCCGAAGCTCGACCACACCCGCTACCACTCGCCTGACGAGCTGCGCGAGGCCACCCTCGGCCACGTGCGCGACGCGGTCGCCCTGGTTCAGGCCAAGGCCACGCCGGCCGAGGCGGCCGAGTACGGGCAGTTCATCGTGGCCGTCGCCGACCGGGTGGCCCATGCCCACCGCGAGGACGGTGCCGAGGTCAGCCCGGCCGAGCAGACGGCGCTCGACGACATCGCCGCGGCGGTCGCGACGACCTAGGCGAGATCGAGGCCGGCGAGGCAGGCCTCGATGTGCGCACGGGCGAACGGCGTGAGCGTCCGCGCCGGCGGGCGCAGACCGCCCCGCGGCAGGACCCCGCGCCGCACCAGCACCTCCTTGGTGCACGCGTTGCAGTGGTCGATCCCGCGCAGCGCGAACGTGAGATAGGGCAGGAGGGGCGCGAACTCCGCATCCGCCTCCGCGCGCGCTCCGCTCCGTTCGGCGGCGTAGGCGCGCACGAGCACGTCCACGACGTCCACGGCGGGGATGTTGCCGACCGCCCCGGCACGCAGGCAGCCGAGCAGGTGGATGCCGGCGTCGCCGGTGAAGACGCCGATGCCGGGGCCGAGCGCCGCGACCCACTGCTCGGTCTGGTCGGGGCCGGCCTCGAGCTTCACGTTGAGGATGTTCGGGTGCGCAGCGGCGAGCCGCAGGACGAGGGCAGGAGAGAGCTCGACGCCGATGTACTCGGGGGCGTTCTGGAGCATCACCGGGAGGCCGGCGGCGTCGGCGATCGCACCGAAGTACGGGTCGAGCTCGTCGGCTGCGAGGTTCGCGGTCATCGGCGGCGGGATCACGATCCCGGCCGCGCCGCACCCGTGGGCGTGCTGCGCCAGCGCGACCGCGTGGTGCGTCGACTCGGCGCCGACGCCGACGAGGACGGGCACCCGGCCGTCGACCTCCGCCACGATCGCCTCGCACAGCCGCCGCCGCTCGCCGGGCGTGAGCTTGTTCACCTCGGCGCCCATCCCGAAGCAGACCACGCCGTCGGCGCCGCAGCGCAGCGCGAAGCGCACGACGGCGCGCTGGCCGACGACATCGACCGACCCGTCGTCGGCAAACGGCGTGGGGAGCACGGGGAAGATGCCTGTGAACTGCACATGGTCGGTCATTGCCTAGAGCTAGCCCTTCTCGTCGGCGAGGTGGATCGCCTCGGCGCGGTTGCGAGCGCCGAGCTTACGGGTCGCACCCGGGGATTGTGCCTGCCGCGGCGCCGGCCCGAACCCGTAGTGGGCCGGGAGCGTCGCCGCGAGCCCGCCGATCACGACCACGGCGGTGACGACGTGCGGCGAGATGAGCGCCGCGGCGCTGGCGCCGTCGGCGAGCCAAGATAGGCCGATCAGCGAGCCGCCGATCGACGCGACCGCGTATGATCGCCGCGCCATGGCCAACTCGCACCGCATGCAGCCGAACCGGCTCCAGGAGACGGGCTACGCGGGTGTCGGCATCACCTTCGGGCGGATGCCGCTCGTGCTCGATCCCGCCGGCCTCGCCGGCGCCGACGTGGCGATCCTGGGCGCGCCGTTTGACGAGGGCGTGTCCTACCGGCCGGGCACACGGTTCGGGCCGAGGGCGATCCGCACCGCCGAGGACGTGGCCTTCCCGGTCGCGCGGCCGCACATGGAGCTCGGCATCGATCCGTACGCCGAGCTCGACATCGTCGACTACGGCGACGTCGAGGTGCGCTCGTCCGACCTCGACCGCTCGCACGCGCTCCTGCGTCAGGGCGCGGCCGAGATCCTCGCCGCGGGGGCGATCCCGGTCGTCCTGGGCGGCGACCACTCGCTCTCGACGCCGGTGCTGCAGGCGCTCGCCGCCCACCACGGCGTGGACGGCTTCTCGGTGGTGCACTTCGACACGCATGCCGACACGGGCGGCGACGAGTGGGAGGCGCCCCACGGCGTGCCCTTCCATCGCGCGGTCGTCGACGGCGACCTCGACGGCCGGAACATCGTCCAGATCGGCCTGCGCGGAGCATGGCCCTTCCCCGAGGAGTTCCAGTGGATGCGCGAGGCTGGATTCCGCTGGCACACGATGGGCGAGATCATCGAACGCGGGATCGGCCCGGTGGTGAACGACGCCGTCGAGCACGCCCGCGCGCGGGCGCCGCGCACATACCTGACGGTCGACATCGACGTCCTCGACCCCGCCTTTGCGCCCGGCACCGGCACCGCCGAGCCCGGCGGCCTGATGACGCGCGAGCTGCTGTGGGCGGTGCGCACGGTCGCGGCCCGGCTCGACCTGTGCGCGATGGACATCGTCGAGGTGTCGCCGCCGTTCGATCCCGCCGGCATCACGGCGCTCGCCGGGCACCGGGTCGTGCTCGAGACGCTCTCGGGGATCGCGCTTCGCCGCAGCGGCCGCGAGCCGCGGCCCGAGCGACCCTAGATGATTGATTCCACGCCCCCGCGCGCCTGGCCGCGCGGAGGTGTGGTGGGTTGGTTTGAGCGTTGGTGGCGCTGCGTCTGCGAACCGTCGCATCGCTGCGTCCTCGGTCGCGCCCATAGTTTGGCCACTATGAACGCTCCCTGCGTCCTTGCGCTGCTCGGTTCGCAGCCGCCCAGGACATCACGGTGGCGTGGAATCAACCATCTCGGCCTGCAGGACTCGCCCGAAGAGCTCGACCAGCCGCATCCAGTGCCGCTCGGTGGCGGCCTCGTCATAGGCGGGCGTGTCGGTCTGCGTGAACCCGTGCGCCGCGCCGACGTAGAGCTCGGCCGTGTGGCGCACGTGGGCCTCGGCGAGTGCGTGGGTCAGACGGCCCATCTGCTCGGGCGGCATCGAGCCGTCGTTGTCGGCATGGCCGATGTAGAGCTCGGCGGCGGCGCGGACGGCCGCCAGATGCGGGCTATCGTCCTCGCCGGTCGCGAGGTTGCCGCCGTGGAAGCTGGCGGCGGCCGCCACGGCGTCGGCGAACTCGCCGGCCATCCGCAGCGCGAGCCGCCCGCCCATGCAGTAGCCGACCGTGCCGATCGGCGCGTCGCGCACGTCGGGCCGGCCGCGCAGGAACGCGAGCCACGCCTGCGCGTCCGCGATCGCCGCCTCCGGCGTGACCGCCCTGATCATCGGCATGAGCTTCGCGAACAGCCCCGACCGATCCTCGGACCGCAGCTCCTCCTCGATGTTCGGGAGCACCGGCGAGCGGCCGCTGCGGTGGAACACGTTCGGGACGAGGACGCAGTAGCCGTGCGCCGCGAGCCGCTGCGCGTGCGCCTCGAGCGCCGGCCGGATCCCGTACGCGTCCATGTAGAGCAGCACCGCAGGATGCGGGCCACCGGCCGCCGGGAGGGTGAGGAACGCGTCGGCGGTGCCGTCCGCGGTGGGGATATCGACGCTCTCGGAGTGGAGGTTCGTGTGCATCGGCCGAGTCTGCCACAGACCGGCTGCGCCACCGCGGGTTGACGCTCACGTCGTCGGCGTGCGAACGTACGTTCGTACTCGTGACGGCACACGGCCACCCCTACTCGCGCTTCCAGCGGGCGCTCAAGACCGGGAACGCGGCGCTTGCGCTCGACGCGGCGCGCGAGCTCGAGCGGCTGACGCTCGAGGACGCGCTCGGGCTGTGCCTGCTCCTGCGCAAGGACACGCGCCGCTACCAGCGGGCGACGGCGCGGTGGCTCGCCCGGTACCACGCCGAGGCCGAGGGCGTCACCCTGACCGAGATCCGCGAGGTGGCAGACCTGCTCGCCGCGCTGCCGGTGTTCGGCGGCGATGCGGGCACGGTGCTGGCGGAGCATCTCGAGCGGCGCGGCCTGCACCGCTGCGCCGGCCGCGTGCGCGAGCTCACGGCGGCGTAAGCGTCACCACACGTGCGGGACGAGCCGGGCGGTGCGGGCCGCGTAGCGGCGATACGGCTCACCCAGGCGCTCGGCGATGAGCGCCTCCTCGACCGTGATCCGGCGCACGATGCCCACAAGCGGCACGGCAACGAGCGCCGCCAGGCTGCCCCAGTTGGCGAGCAGCACGCCGGCGCCGGCGAACGTCAGCGCGTTGCCGGCGTAGGCGGGATGGCGGATCGCCGCATACGGGCCGCTGGTGACGACGGACTGGTCGGCGGCCACCTGGATGTCGCGCCGGAAGAACCGCCCGAGCGTCGCGATCGCCCAGCCGCGCAGCAGGACGCCCGCCCAGATGATCGCGATGCCTGCGATCGTCGGCCCCCAGCCGGTCACGGCGAATGCCAGCCCCGGAGCCCGCCGCTGCGCCGCCGCCGCGAGCAGGAACCCGGCCACAGCCGTTGCGACGAGCAGCCACTTCGTGCCTCGGTCCTCGGCCCGGTGCTCGCCCGTGTGAAGGAGCGTCACCTCGCTCAGCGCGGCCGCCGCGACCGAGAGCCGCCGCCGTCTGCCCCGCTCGCCGGCGAGCCGCTCGCGCACCGTGACCGCCCACTCCACGAGCACGGCGGCGGCCGCGGTCACGGCGACGAGCGCCCCGGCGAGGTCGTTCTGGGTGAAGAACGGCTTCACGCGGGGCCCGCGAGGTGCGTCCCGACAGGGAGCTCGAGGGTGGCCGCGGCGGCCTCCACTGGGAGCGTGACTGTGCCGGTCGGAAGGTCGGACATGATGATGACCACCGTCTCGTCGGGCCACCGATGCTACCGGCCGGACGCGCCGAATGTGCCTGCGGGCCTGCGATGATCGCGGTACGCGTGTGGCCGGCATGGACGTTTGGAAGACGCGATGGGTCGTCGCCGTCATCGAGGACGGACAATTCGCCGGTGCCGGAGTTGCCGGCGATGCTCAGGGTGTGTTCGACTCCGTTCCCGACGCGTCCGTGGTCGCGATCGACATCCCGATCGGATTGCCCCGACTCGGCTGCACGAGGGAGGCGGACATCCAGGCACGCAAGCTCGTCGGGCGGCGCAAGGCTTCATCGGTGTTCCCGGCCCCCGCACAGGAGTTCGTTGACGCCCCGACGTTCGAGGCCGCGAACGCGATCGCTCGCCGGGCTGAGTGTGCGGGTGTGTCGCGGCAGACGTATGCGCTGCGGACCGCGATCCTGCAGGTGGCTCCACCGGCCGCAGCGGACGACCGCATCCACGAGGTGCACCCGGAGGTGTCCTTCCGCCTCGCCAAGCGCAGTTGCCTCGTCACCTCGAAGCTGAGCTGGGCCGGGGTCCACGAGCGCCGTCGGCTGCTCAAGGCGCATGGCCTCCTGATCCCCGACGACCTGGGCGATGCCGGCGCGGCGGGAATCGCCGACGTCCTGGATGCGGTTGCATGCGCGTGGTCGGCCTGGCGCATCGCCACCGGCGCTGCTGTGCGCTTGCCCGGCGAGGGCCATGGGCGTGCCCCTGCGATCTGGGGCTAGGGCGTGTCGGTCACGCCGGGGATGTGGCACTCGGCGTCGATGCAGAGCCGCTGCCCGTCGCGATGCAGGCAGATCAGCCCGACGTAGGTCGTGCGGTCGTCGCCGAGCACGACCAGGCGGCGGCCGCCGTCGTCGCCCAGGGCGGCGATCGCGTCGGCCACGCGCGTGGAGGCGGTGGTGACCGGTGTGCGCTGCGTCGCGTACGCCGCGATCGCCTCGCCGTCGTCCGCGCCGGCGATGGCATCGCGCTCGACCGCGCCGGCGTAGGCGTCGCCTTCCAGGAGCGGGATCAGGCGCACCGAGCTCGAGGCGAGCAGCGCGCGCCCGGCCGCGACGGTCGCGTCGGCCGGCAGCTCCTTGCCGCGCACGGTGATGACCTCGCGCGCCGTCCGGTCGGCCATGTCGGAGACGGTGGCGTGGACGGTGCTCATCAGGCTGCACGGTACAAGAAACGCGCCGAGACCCCCGCCGGGCGGGGGTCTCGGTTCACGCGCGTCTCGGTGTCTGCGGCTACTGCACGATGCGCGAGGAGCCGGCGGCGAGGTCGGCCGCGATCCGCTGGAAGATGCCGGTCAGCGAGGTCGGGGTCGGCAGGTTGTAGAAGTTCGTCGGGTCGGTGGCCATGTCCGCCAGGGCGGTGTTGGCCGGGTTGACGCCGAGGGAGGGCGTCTCGGGGACGGTCTGGAACTGCGTGACCGGCGTGCCGTTCACGTTCGCTCCGACCGCCGCCCAGCAGCTGTCTCCCTGCGCGGTGTAGGCGATCGAGTACACGAGCACCTTGGCCGCCTTGGCGATGCCCGCGCTCGTCACGCCCTGGCCGCACGGGTTGGTCAGGTAGGGCGAGTTCGGCGGCAGGTAGCTCGGGCCCGTGTTCGCCGCGCCGTCGGAGAGGATGACGATCGCCTTCTGGGCGTCGGGGCGGCCGTCCTTCTGCAGCTCGGCGTAGGCGGCGTCGATCGCCTCGGCGTAGGCGGTGTTGCCGCCCGGCTGGACGCAGTTCACGGTCGACACGAGCGGCGACGCGTTGTTGAGGTTGCCGACGCTCGACGCGTAGGTGTTCGAGAGCGGGACGACGGTGTAGGCCGCATTCGTCAGGCTGTAGGTGCCGCTCGGGTTGCCGTTGAAGTACGACTGCACGTTCGCGCAGGCCGTGCCCACCGACGCCGCCGGGGGCAGCACCGCGAGGCCGACGTTGTCCATGCTCGGGTCCATGGTGCTCAGGAAGGCCATGATCCCGGCCTTGGCCTGCGGCATCTTGTTGTTGGCGCCCATCGAGCCGGTGCGGTCGAGGACGATCATCACGTCGAGCGGGACGCCGCCGCACGGGGAGCATGCCTGGGCATGGGCGTTGAGCGTGATGGTCGAGAAGCCGAGCAGCCGCAGCAGGTAGGTGGGCACCTTCGCCGTCTCGTCGACCGTGACGGTGTTCGGGTAGCCGTTCGGGCAGGTGTAGCCGGACTGGGCCTCGCAGTCGATGCCCACGCTCTCGGTCACGTTGCCCGCGGGGACGCCCGGGATCGGGTTCACGCCGCCGGGCTGGGAGCCGTAGCGCGTCGCGGTCGCCTGGGCGTTGCCGGCGATCGGCGGGTAGGTCATCGTGAGCTGGCCGGCGCCTCCTGCGGCGGCCGCATCGGCCGACGCCTGCAGGGCGTGCTGGACGCGGTAGGCGTTGCCGAGGTCGATCACGAGACCGGCGAAGATCAGGATCGTGAACATGAAGACGACAACCAGGGGAAGCGTCTGTCCGGACTGGCGGAGGCGACGCTTGTGAGAAACCATGGGGAGGCTGACGCACGCAGCCGCACTGCGGGGTGTGGGGGCCATCGGATCGCCTTCGTCCGGGGGGTTAAGGTGTCCCCGCCGACGCCGGGGGGAGCGGCGACGGGGTGTCTATACCTGCGAGAGTCCGTGCGTTTTCGCAGGTCCACATCCCCCATTGGAAGGATTTGTCATCCGATCGCGATGGGTGGACGGCGCGCGCCGCACCCCGGCGGCGCCCGCCGTCGCGGTCCTGCTACGGCATCTGCGCGGATGGGTCGTTCTGCCAGATGCCGAACTCGTTGCCGTGTGGATCCGTGCAGACGGCGAACCAGCCCATCTCCGGGACGGGCATGGGATCGGAGGCGGTGCCGCCGAGCTCGTTGACGCGCGCGGCCCCGGCCTTGATGTCGTCGACGCTGAAGTACGCCCGCGTCCCCCGCTTGCCGGGCTCCATGTTGGTGATGGCGCCGCCCGTCTGCTCGCCGATCTGGGTCATGTGGTACTCGGACGGGCCCGGGTAGGCCTGGAACTGCCAGCCGAAGAGCGAGCCCCAGAACGCCTGCGCCTTCTTGGTGTCGTCGGCGGGGATCTCGAAGTGCACGATCTGTCCGGACATCTGGTCCCTCCTGCGGTGTGGTCGGCGGCCGGTGAGGCGGCGCCGGGGTCAGAGGATAGACGTACCCAATTCGGCAAACTCATCGCCGCCCGAGCAGGCGGCGCAGGAGCGACGGCGGTTGCGGCTGGGTCGCGAGCCACTCCTCGCGCAGGGGCAGCCGGCCCTGCTCCCGGGCGGCGATCACGCACTCGGAGTGCGCATGCCGGCGGCGGTTCGCATCGCCCTCGGGCGCGATCAGCATGTGATCGGTCATCGCGTGCAGGCGGAAGCCGCAGATCGGGCACAGGTAGTTGGCCGGTTTGCGGTTGCGGGCCGGGCGGATCGCCCACCATCGGGCCTTGTCGAGCTTCGCCACACGACGGATGATCGCCGACTTCGCGATAGCGTTGGGACCGATGACAGAGCGCGACGACGTGGCGGTGCCCGATGCGGAGCTCGAGCGGCTCTACGGCGGCGAGCTCGACGAGTTCGTCGCGGCGCGGACGGCGGCGGCGAAAGAGCTGCGCAGCCGGGGGCTGCGGGAGGAGGCGGACGCGGTCGCGGCCCTGCGCAAGCCGAGCGTTGCTGCGGCGATCGTGAACCGGCTCGCGCGCGCCAATGCCGGCCTGGTGGACGAGCTCCTGGCCGCCGGCGCCCGGCTGCGCGAGGTGCAGCTCGGAGCCGCGGCGCCACACGAGCTGCGCGCGGCGGTCACCGCCGAGACGCGCGCCCTCGACGCGCTCATACGCGCGGCCGGTGAGATCGCTGCGCGCCCCGGGGCGGGCGGGCAGGCGGCGCTCGAGCGGGTGCGCGAGACGCTGCACGCGGCGGCGCTTGACCCCGATCTGGCCGTCGAGGTGCGCCGGGGCGTGCTGGTGCGCGAGCGGCAGGCGGCCAGCTTTCCGATGGGCGTCGCCGTGCCCGCGGCGCGGCGCTCGCCGCCGGCCGCCCGGCGGCCGAAGCTGGCTCCGCGGCGGCCGGTGCCGCAGGCGAAGACCGACGCGGTCGCGGCCAAGCGCCTCGCGCGGGCCGCCGCCCAGGCGGCGGAGGCGGCGGCGAAGCTCGCCCAGGCCGAGGCCGGCCTGGCCGAGGCGCGAGCCGCCGTCGCGGCGGCCGAGCGCGGGCTCGCCGGCGTGCGGCGCGCCGCCGAGACCGCGGAGCGTGCCCGCGACGCCGCCGCGCGCCGCGCCGACGAGGCCGAGGCCCGCCACCGCAAGCTGCGGGACGACGGCTGATGGTCGTCCACCTGGTCGACGGCACCTACGAGCTCTTCCGCCAGTTCTACGGCCGCCGCCGGGGCGCGCCGCGCGGCGACCGCCGCCTCGGCGCGGTGATCGGGGTGCTGCAGACCGTGCTCGGGATGATCGAGACCGGCTCCGTCCACGTCGGCGTCGCCACCGACCACGTGATCGAGTCGTTTCGCAATGACCTCTGGGCCGGGTACAAGACCGGTGCGGGCGTCGACCCCGCACTGCGGCTGCAGTTCGAGCCGCTCGAGGAGGCGCTGACCGCGATGGGGGTCGCGGTGTGGCCGATGGTTGCGCTCGAGGCCGACGACGCGCTCGCGGCGGCCGCGCGGATCGCGCGTGCCGACGACGCCGTCGAGCAGGTGTGCATCTGGACGCCGGACAAGGACCTGGCGCAGTGCGTCGTCGGCAGCCGCGTCGTCCAGGTCGACCGCCGCAACGAGACGATCCGCGACGCGGCCGGGGTGCGGGAGAAGTTCGGCGTCGAGCCCGGGCGGATCCCCGACCTGCTCGCGCTCGTCGGCGACTCGGCCGACGGCTACCCGGGCATCCCCGGGATCGGGCGGGTCACCGCCGCCCGGCTCGTGAACCAGCACGGCCCGATCGAGGACTTCCCGCCCGAGGTGCTCGGCGAGCGCCGCGAGCTCGCGCTGCTCTTCAAGGATCTGGCGACGCTGCGCGACGGCGATGCCCTCTTCACGAGCGGTGCGGATCTGCGCTGGAGCGGCCCCACGGCCGCGTTTGCTGGGTGCGCCGAGGTGCTCGGCGACGACCGCCTGGTGCCGCGCGCGCTCGCCGCCGCCGCCGCACTCTGAGGTGCCTGGCACCGGCGGAGCGGTGCCAGGCACCTGGCCTCCGGGTTGACAGGTGTGCGAACATACGTTCGTGTCGATCGAGGCGACGATCCTGCACGCCGACCTGGACGCGTTCTACGCGTCGGTCGAGCAGCGCGACGATCCGCGCCTGCGCGGCCGGCCCGTGATCGTGGGAGGAGGGGTCGTGCTGGCGGCGAGCTACGAGGCCAAGGCGCACGGCATCCGCACGGCCATGGGGGGCGCGTCCGCGCGCCGCCTGTGCCCGCAGGCGATCGTCGTGCGGCCGCGCTTCGCCGCCTACTCCGAGGCCAGCCGGGACGTCTACCGCGTGTTCGAGGACACGGCGCCGAAGGTGGAGGGGCTCTCGATCGACGAGGCGTTCCTGGACGTGCGCGGCATGGAGCGGATCGCGGGCACGCCGATCGAGATCGCGCGGCGGCTGCGCAAGGCGGTGCGCGAGCGCGTCGGGTTGCCGATCACGGTCGGCGTCGCGCGCACGAAGTTCCTCGCCAAGGTGGCGAGCGGCGTCGCCAAGCCGGACGGGCTGCTCGTCGTGCCGCCCGACGGCGAGCTCGCGTTCCTACACCCGCTCCCGGTCGAGCGTCTGTGGGGCGTCGGCGACGTCACCGCGGCCAAGCTGCACGAGCGCGGGATCATGACGGTCGGCGAGGTGGCGCGGATGGACGAGGCCGCGCTGGTCGGGCTGCTCGGCGCGGGCTCGGGCCGGCACCTGCACGCGCTCGCGCACAACCGCGACCCGCGGCCGGTGCAGGTGGGGCGCCGGCGCGGGTCGATCGGATCGCAGTGCGCACTGGGCCGCCGGCCACGGTCGCCCGCGGAGATCGATGCGACGCTCGCCGGGCTCGTCGACCGCGTCACCCGGCGGATGCGCGCGGCCCGCCGGATCGGCCGCACCGTCGTCCTGCGGCTGCGCTTCGGCGACTTCACGCGCGCCACGCGGTCGCACACCATGCCGCACGCCACCGCCGAGACGCAGATCATCCTGGTCACGGCGCGAGGGTTGCTCGCGGCCGCGATGCCGGCCGTCGAGCGCCGCGGCCTTACCCTCGTCGGCGTGGCGGTCGCAAACCTCGCCGCCGACAGGCCGGCGCAGCTCACGCTCCCGTTCGACCGCCACAGCGGCGGCGCGCTCGACGCGGCGCTCGACACCGTGCGCGACCGCTACGGCTCAGGTGCCGTCACCCGGGCCGTGCTGCTCGGGCGGGACGCCGGGATGACGGTGCCGCTGCTTCCCGACTGAGGTGGAGGCCGGCGGTGATGAGCATCCGCCCGATGCGTCTGCGGGCGGAGCCGGGCGAGCGTGCGGGAGCCGCGGCGGCTCCGCGCAGCCGCTCGAGGCGGTCGGCGGCGAGAACTCTTCTGACCTCGGTATCGATCGGCTGCATCAAGCTCACCTCTCTTCATCTCAAGTATCTTGAGATCGAGAGTGTAGCGGTGAGATTTCTTGACGTCAAACAAGTTTCCTGGCATCATCCGATCGATGTGCACCGAGGACGGGCAGCGCGACCACGTGGATCGGTTCCTCGAGACGATCCATCTCGTCCTGCCCGACCTCGACCTCGAGGTCGAAGGGATCGTCGATCGCATCGGCGGGATCGCCCGCCGCATCAACCGCGCGATGGATGAGACGCTCGGCGAGGTCGGGCTCGATACGGCCGAGTACAAGGCGCTGTCGGTGCTGGCCCAGTCCGGGCCGCCGCACCGCAGCACGCCGGGCCGGCTGGCGAAGCGGATGGAGCTTTCGAGCGGGGCGATGACCAACCGGCTCGACCGGCTGGAGCAGGCCGATCTGGTGCGCCGCCTGCCCGATCCGGACGATCGCCGGGGCGTGCTCGTCGAGCTGACCGACCACGGCCGCGAGACCTACCGCTCCGCCGTGGGCGTCCAGGCCCAGAAGGAGGCGCTCATGGCGGCCGCGCTGACCGAAGCGCAGAGGTCGCAGCTGAACTCGCTCCTGCGGCTCTTGATGCTCGAGCTCGAGCGCCGCGAGCACGGCGGCGCGACCGCTCCTTCCGCTGCCGACTGCTGACGCCGCGGTCAGGGCGGCGCGAGGTAGGCGACCTGCATCGGCTGCGCCGGCGGATCGGGGAGCGCGACCCGCGACGTGACCGTGAGGTCGGCCGCCACGTGCAGGAGCTCGCCGGAGTCCAGCGGCCGCCAGCCGGGATGCTCGTCGAGCGGCTCGCTCGCCACGACCACGCTCGGGTGGTGCGCCAGGTGCTCGGAATGGACGCGCAGGGTCGCGCTTGACTGGTGCAGGGGCCGGACCCCGTGGACGCCGCCGGGCGCGCGCTCGAGCACGTGCAGGCCGTGCGTCTCGGGATGGCGCAGCGCCCACAGCTCGCCCGCCGTGATCACGATCAGGTTGAGCGCGTACACGGGGAGGTGCGCGGCGATCCACCCGGTCGCCGACACGATGGCGGCGGCGACATCGCCGCCGTTTTGCTCGGCATGCGCCGTGACGAGCGCGAACATCCGCTCCGAGTCGGTGTCGCCCTGGACGAGCCCCCGGGCTGGGCCGAGCTCGGCCTCGAGGCGGGGCAGGTCGGCGAACGCGCCGTTGTGGGCCATGAGCCGCCCGCCCATCGCGAACGGGTGCGTGTTTGCCACTGTGCGCCCGCCGGTCGATGCGTGGCGGACGTGGGTGATGAACGTCGCCGACGTCGCCTGCCGCGCGTCGCGCGCGAACGCCGGGTCATCGAAGGCGGCGATGGGCTGCTTGTCGAGCACGGGCGACCCGTCGGCGGCGAAGTAGCCGAGGCCGGTGCCGTCGGGGTTGCGGACGCTCTGCGCCACCATGCTGTCGGGCGCCTCCAGCAGCCAGAAGCGCGCCTGCACGCGCTGGGGCGCCGCGCTCAGTCCGAACAGGCGGCACACGTCAGCCGCTCAATGGTGGAACCCCGCCTCGGACGCGTCGTGCACCGGAGCGGTCTGCTTCTGCAGTCGCACCAGCTGGCGCTTGAGGTCGTCGAGCAGCATGTCGGCCAGGTCGTGGCTGAACCCGCGCCGCACGACGACGCGCAGCGCGGCGAGGTCGGTGCGGTTGGCTGGGAAGGTGTAGGCGGGCACCTGCCAGCCGCGCTCGCGCAGCGCGCTCGAGACGTCGAACGCGGTGAAGCGCCCGACGTCGGGCTTGACCGTGAAGGCGAATACCGGCAGCTCGTCGCCGCGCGTGAGCAGGTCGAACGGCCCCAGGTCGGCGATACCCGCCGACAGGCGCGTCGCCACGTCGCGGGCGTACCCCTGCACCGCGCGGTAGCCGTCGAACCCGAGCCGCAGGAAGTTGTAGTACTGGGCGACGACCTGGGCGCCCGGCCGCGAGAAGTTGAGCGCAAACGTCGGCATGTTGTCGCCCAGGTAGTTGACCCAGAAGATCAGATCCTCGGGGAGGGCGGCGGTGTCGCGCCACACGATCCAGCCGACGCCGGGATAGACGAGGCCGTACTTGTGCCCCGATGCGTTGATCGACGCCACCCGGGGCAGGCGGAAGTCCCAGGTCAGCTCGGGGTCGACGAACGGCGCGACGAATCCGCCGGAGGCGCCGTCGACATGCACGGGCACGTCGAGGCCGGTGCGCTCCTGCAGGTCGTCGAGCGCGGCGCAGATCTCCTGGACGGGCTCGTAGGAGCCGTCGAAGGTCGATCCCAGGATCGTGACCACGCCGATGGTGCGCTCGTCGCAGAGCTTGACCGCCTCCTCGGCCGACAGGGTGAAGCGGTCGCCCTCCATCGGCACCATGCGCATCTCGACGTCCCAGTAGTTCGCGAACTTCTCCCAGCAGATCTGGACGTTGATGCCCATGACGATGTTTGGCCGGTCGACCGGCTTGCCCTCGGCGGCGCGGCGCTTCTGCCACCGCCGCTTGAGCGCCAGGCCGCCGAGCATCGCCGCCTCCGACGACCCGGTCGTCGAGCAGCCCGTGGCCTCGGCCACGTCCGGGGCATGCCACAGCCGGGAGAGGATGTTGACGCACCGCATCTCGAGCTCGGCGGTCTGCGGGTACTCGTCCTTGTCGATCATGTTCTTGTCGAGGCACTCGGCCATCAGCTGCCGCGCCTGCGGCTCCATCCAGGTCGTCACGAACGTGGCCAGGTTCAGGCGGGCGTTGCCGTCGAGCATGAGCTCGTCGGCGATCACCTGGTAGGCCGTGTCCGGCTCGAGCTGGGCGGACGGCAGGGTGTGACGGGGCACGTTCCCGTCGAGCGCGAGCGGCGGCCCGGTGGTGTGGCCGTGCATGCGGACGGGTGGGCCCTGGGGGTGCTTCAGTGCCACGACGGTCCTCCTTCGGGGGTGCGCAGATGCTACGCCGGATGCGCTACGACGGGTGCGGATCTGTGTAGTAGCACTTGCAGTAGCCCCACAGGTTCGGCTCGAAGCCCGTCCAGGCGCTCGAGTGCGCCGTCAGCATGTCGGTGTCGACGAGCTGGATGTAGGGGCGATGCTGGGCGAGGTAGGCCTCCATCTTCCAGACGAGCGCCTGGCGCTGCTTGAAGTTGACGAGCGTGCTCTGCTTGCGCCACCAGCTGTCGTAGCGGGGGTCGTTGAAGCCGGTGTCGCTGTTGTCGTCCCACTGCGCCCGGGTCACGACCGACAGGTTGAAGTTCGGGTCGATGTACGGATGCCAGTACCAGGTGTACATGTCGGCCGACAGATACTTCGCGCCCGGCGCGACGATCATCGTGTAGGCCTGGGTGCCGTCGCCGCCCGATACCTCGTTCAGCTTCACGCCGATCTTCGCGTATGCGGCAGCGAGCACCTGGTACTGGCGGTCGCCGTTGAAGTCGAGGTCGTCGGGGACGATCACGTTGTAGCTCATGGGGTGGGCCGCCTGGGGGTAGGCGCCGCCGGTGGCCGGGACGACCCTGATCCCGCCCGCGCCGCGCTTGTAGCCGAGCGAGTCGAGGATCTGGCCGGCCTTGGCCGGGTCGTACGGGAGCGGCTTGACGGCCGGGTTGATCCAGCCCGACGGGGCCGACCAGGCCGACATGATGTTCGCCCACGGATGCGCGTATCCGCGGAACACGACGCTCGTGATCTGCTGCCGGGGCGTCGCGTATTCGAACGCCTCCTTCACCGTGGGGTTCAGGAGCTCGCGGTTCTTGGGCTTGAGCGGGTTCGAGTTGAAGCCGAGGTTCGTGACCTCGTCGCCGGCCTGAACGTCGAGCGTGATGCCGGTCTGGCTCTTGAGCGCGCTGCCCGCCGAGTACGGCACGGCGTCGACGAAGTCGAGGTTGCCGGCGGTCAGGTCGGCGACCATCGAGGTGGAGTTCGTGTAGTAGGTGAGCGTCACCGCCGCGGCGGTCGACTTCGGCCCGTAGAAGTACGGGTTGGGCTTGAAGACCGTCGTGCCCTTCTCCTGGTACTTCGAGATCGTGTAGGGGCCACCGGAGACCATCGGCAGGTGCTGCTCGGGCAGGAAGGCCTTCAGGCCGGTGCCGTTCTTGCCCAGGTGCTTGTCCCAGACGTGCTGCGGCAGAATGAAGAACTGCTCCAGGTTCGCCAGTGCGGGCGCCACCGGCCGGGAGTAGGTGATGACGAGTGTGTCGGGGTTCGGCGCGGACGCGCCGCTCACCCCGTCGAGCACGCTCGCGAGGTACGACGTCGCCCCCGACCGGTACTTGAGCGTCGTCCGGATCGTCCACACCGCGTCCTGCGCGGTTAGAGGCACGCCGTCCGACCACTTGCCGCCGGGGCGCAGATGGAAGGTCCACACCTTCCCGTCCGGGCTGTGCGTCCAGCTCTTGGCCCAGTCGCCGACGAGCTTCAGCCCGGGCCCGTACTGGACGAGCTGCGGGAAGATCATGCCGTAGGCGGTCGAGTCCTGCGTCTCGATGCCGACCAGCGGGTTCAGGGTGTCGATGTAGTACGTCGTCCCGATCCGCAGGATCTTGCTCGTGCTCCCGCCGGCCGCGCCGCTGCCGCCGCCACCGCAGCCGGCCGCGAGGAGCGCGACGATCCCGGCCAGGGCGAGGGTCGTGCGGAGGGTTTTTGCGCGGGGACTCAAGAGCGCAGCGCAGCTATACCACGGCCCGAGCGCCGGCGTCAAGAAGGTCTCCGGATCTTCACCCAGAGCGGCATCAGCCGTGGCGAGCCGCTTGACCAGCCACCACATGAGATGCTTGAATCCGGCCGATTCCTGTGTCGTCCGTGAAGAAACCGGCAACGCGCCAGAAGGGCGCCGCGATGCGCGAGGCGATCCTCGTCGCGGCCTGTCGCGCCATCGTCGAGCGCGGGGTCGAGCGGGTGCGTATGCAGGACATCGCGGCCGCCGCCGGCGTCTCGCCGACCCTGCCTCACTACTACTTCAACACGCGATCCGAGCTCCTGCTGCAGGCGTTCATGCATGCCGAGGCGGGCATGGCAGGGCTCGAGCAGCAGGTGGCCGGCGACGGCCCTCCCCGCACGCGGCTCGAGCAGCTCCTGCTCGTCTACTTCGACGCCGACCCGCGCGTCTACGAGAGCTGGATGCTCGCGCGCGAGATGACGACGCGCGCCATCCGCGAGCCCGGCCTGCGCGACTCGCACGAGGACGTCTACTCGACCTGGGCGGACTCGATCGCCGCGGTGATCCGTGAGGGCCAGGGCATGGGCGAGCTGCCCGCGGGCATCGACGCGGAGCGAGCCGCCCTCCGCCTGATCGCGCTCGTCGAGGGCCTGGGCACGTGGCTCCTCACCGGCATGGCGACGCGCCGCCAGTGCCGCCGGCTCGTGCTCGACGCGGTCGAGCGCGAGCTCGCGGGCTGACTCCTCGCGCGGCCCGGTTGCCCGGGCGGCCTGACGCCCGGCGCGCTGACGCCCAATTGGCATCCCGTGCAAATGCCAATTGGGAGCGCCCGCCCCGGGACGTCGCGTCCGCCGGGCCGCCCGGCCGGGTCACGCTCTGGCTCCCGGGTCGGCACCCCGCCACCCGCGGCGACGGGCAGGGCTATGGTTGGGCCGGTGCCGATCGCGCGGATCAGAGACATTGGCATCTACCACGAGGTGCACGGGGACGGGGAGCCCGTGCTCCTGATCGGCGGGCTTGGGAGCGACGTCTCGATGTTTGCGGGCATGGTGAGGCGGCTCTCGGCGAGTTGCCGCGTGATCGCCTTCGACCACCGCGGCGCCGGCCGCACCGACAAGCCGGACGCGCCCTACTCGATCGCGATGATGGCCGACGACGCCGTCGGCCTGATGGACGCCCTCGAGATCGCGAGCGCGTGGCTGGTCGGCATCTCGATGGGCGGGAGCATCGCACTCGACCTGGCGCTGCGCCATCCCGATCGGGTGCGCGGGCTCGTCCTCGTCTCCGCCGGCGCCCGCACGCCGTCGCAGCTCACGATCTCGGCGCCGATGTGGGTCGCAGACCGCCTGCGTTCGCTGCCGCCGTTCCGCGGCCGTCACCCCCAGCCCGAGTATGCGCACGCCCGCCAGCGCAGCGCGTCGCGCGCCTACGACTGCACCGCTCGGCTGGGCCAGATCCACACCCCGGTGCTCATCCTGCACGGCCGCAGGGACCGGGCCGTCCCGCTGCGTCTCGCCGAGGAGATGCACGACCGCATCGCCGGATCCAAGCTGGTCGCCTTCGACGGCGGCCACAGGTTCTTCTTCACGCGCGAGCGCGAGGAGTTCGCAGCGCGCGTCGCGGCGTTCGTGCGCGCGCACCGATGAGTTCCCAAACCGGCCCCGGTCAGAGGGGTAGAAGCGGACGGGGAGCAGCGTCACCTCGCCGGAACGATCTCCGGCGAACCGCGATACCCTGCCAACACGGCGTGCCCTGCGCCGTGGCGGACTCAGGGCCAGCGGGTGTTCCGAGCCCCGCCGAGCAACCGACGTACA
This sequence comes from uncultured Actinomycetes bacterium, assembly GCA_963760755.1. Lineage (GTDB taxonomy): Bacteria > Actinomycetota > Thermoleophilia > Gaiellales > JAICJC01 > JAICJC01. The sequence continues at coordinate 39,811 of CAVXEE010000002.1, forward strand.
AGGATGTACTCCTCTCATGACTGATCTCACAAACCCGAATCTGGAGCACGAACGCAGGATCGCGCACACGGGGGCGCAGGCCAGGATGGCCGGGCACTTCGCCCGCCACCCGTGGCGCGTGATCTTCTCGTGGATCGGCATCTTCGTTGTGCTGATCGGCCTGAACGTCGCCTTCCACGGCACGCTGATCAACGATTTCAACCTCCCTGGCACCGACGTGCAGCGGGCGACGGACCTGATCAACTCCAAGTTCCCCGTCCAGAAGGGCGCGGCGCTGCGCGTGGTGCTGGCGGCGCCGCCGGGCCAGCGGCTCGACACGCCGCAGCGCAAGGCGGCCATCCTGCACATGCTCGCGGCGGGGACGGCGTCGCAGCAGTCGCTCGACTTCCACTCGAAGGACGTGTCGCAGGGCACCAACCCGCTGTCGATCGGCGCGCATCAGCTGTCGAAGGACGGCCGGATCGCGTTCTTCGACATCCAGTACGACAAGACCGGGTTCCAGCTTCCGCGCTCCGGCATCGTCAGCGTCGAGAACAAGATCCAGGCCATCGGCCGGGCGTCGGGCATCGACGCGCAGTTCACCGGTGAGGCCGAGAACGCCCCGCCGACCCAGGGCATCTCCGACATCATCGGCCTGATCGCGGCCTTCATCATCCTGATGATCCTGTTCCGGGCCCTCGTCCCGACCATGATCCCGCTGCTCTTCGCCATCACGGCGGTGGCCGGGGCGTTCATGCTGCTGTTCCTGGCGGCCCGCTTCACGCACTTCAACACCGTCACCGAGATCCTGGTGCCGATGATCGGCCTGGGCGTGGGCATCGACTACACGCTCTTCATCGTCACCCGGTTCCGGCAGTACCTGCATGACGGGCTGCCGCCGCAGGAGGCGGCGGCGGCTGCGAGCGCCACCGCCGGCCGGGCGGTGCTGTTCGCCGGCACGACGGTCGCGATCTCGATCACCGGCCTCGCCATCATCGGGATCGACTTCATCACCAAGCTCGGCATCGGCAGCGCGCTGGGCGTGCTGACCGCCGTGCTGCTCGCCAATTCGCTGCTGCCGGCGATCCTGGCGCTCCTCGGCCACAAGATCGATCGCGGCCGCCTCGGGCTGCGCGGCTCCGACGACTCGCGCGAGGGCCAGGCCAAGACGCCGGTCGCCGCCTGGGGCCGGTTCGTCACATCGCACGCCAAGGTCGTGCTGCCGATCGCGGTTGTCATCCTGCTCGTCGTTGCCGCGCCGGTGATCAAGGCGCGGCTCGGGCTCGCCGACGCCGGCACGGCGCCGAAGAACCAGACGACGCGCAAGGCCTACGACCTGCTCTCGACCGGCTTCGGCCCCGGCTTCACCGAGCCGATCCCGGTCGTGATCGCGCTCAACTCCGACCACAACGCCGCGGTCACGCTGCAGCACGCCTTCGCGAAGGTGCCGGGCATCTCGCACGTCGTCCCGCCCATCTACAACGCGAAGACCCCGCAGCAGGCGTCCGTGGCGATCGTGAACACCTACTCGCGATACAAGCCGCAGGACGCAAAGACGGACGACATCGTCACGACGCTGCGACACACCGTGATCCCGAATGCGCTCAAGGGCTCGACGGCGGTCGCCTACGTATCGGGCTCGAACGCGGCCTTCACGGATATCGGCAACCAGATCCTCGCGCGGACGCCGTGGTTCCTGCTCTACATCATCGGCATCACCTTCATCGTGATGGCGATGGCGTTCCGCTCGCTCGTGATCGCCGTCAAGGCGGCCCTGACGACGCTGGCGTCTGCGATCGTCGGGTTCGGCGCGCTCACGTGGGTGGTGCAGCTCGGCCACGGGATGGGGCTCGTCGGGCTCGACCGCACGGGGCCGATCGAGAGCTTCGTGCCGCCGATCGCCTTCGCGATCCTGTTCGGCCTCTCGATGGACTACGAGGTGTTCCTCATGAGCCGCATCCGCGAGGAGCACGTGCACGGGTCGAACACGTTCACCGCCGTTCGCGACGGGATGGCCGGCGTCGGCCGCGTCATCGTCGCCGCCGCGTTCATCATGTCGTCGGTGTTCTTCTCGTTCCTGCTCGCGCCCGACCGCGTCTCCAAGGAGTTCGGCCTGCTGCTCGGGGTCGCGATCCTGACCGACGCGCTGATCATGCGCATGACGCTCGTGCCGGCGCTGCTCACGTTGCTCGGCGAGCGGTCGTGGACGATCCCGCGCTGGCTCGACCGGGCGCTGCCGAACATCACGATCGAGCCTCCGGCCGAGCGTGAGGACGGCGCCTACCCGGTGCACGAACCGGAAACGGCCGCAACCTAGGCGTCAGGGTGAGGTGCCTGGCACCGCGCAGCGGTGCCAGGCACCTGCCACGGCCTACTCCTTGATGTACGGGCGGCCGTCGGCGGCCGGCGGCCGCGAGCGGCCGATCAGCCCGACGAGCGCGATCAGCGTCAGCACGTAGGGCAGCGTCGAGAGCAGGTTGACCGAGACGTTCGCGCTCGACTGCAGCCGGTCGGCCAGGGCGCTTGCGAAGCCGAACAGGAGGCAGGCGCCGAAGGCGCCAAACGGCCGCCACTTGCCGAAGATCATCGCCGCCAGGGCGATGAAGCCGCGGCCGGCCGTCATGTCCTGGTCGAACGACCCGACGAAGCCGATCGAGAGGTACGCGCCGCCGAGCGCGGCCAGCATGCCGGATGCGATCACCGAGGCGTAGCGGACGCCGAAGACGGGGATGCCGACGGTGTCCGCCGCCCGCGGGTGCTCGCCGACCGCGCGGATGCGCAGCCCGATCGGTGTGCGGAAGAGCAGCAGGTGAATGGCGAAGATGAGCACGAACAGGAGCCAGATCATCAGGTTGAGCGACCCGAACACGCCCGCGATCCCGGGGATGCTGCGGACGCCGGGGATGCTCACGTCGGGCACCATCGAGATGTTCGCCGGGGTGCCCTGGTCGCCGTAGACGTCGATGAACACGTAGCCGGTGATGCCGAGCGCGAGAAAGTTCATCGCCGTCCCGATCACGATCTGGTCGGCGCGCAGATGGATCGTGAAGATGGCGTGGATGAGCGCGAGCAATCCGCCGGCGATCATGGCCACGAGCAGGCCGACCGTCCACGTCCCGCTCCACGCCGCCGCCCAGATGCCGAAGAACGCCCCCATCAGCATCATCCCCTCGAGGCCGATGTTGACGACGCCGGAGCGCTCGCACATGACGCCGCCGATGGCGGCAAAGCCGAGCGGCGTCGCGTACTGCAGGGTCGACGCGAACAGGCCCGAGTTGACGATGTCGCCCAGCGTGGCGGTGCTGCGGCCCTGCGCCCAGATGGCGAGCAGCACGGCGACGATCGCCACGGCGACCGCCCACCCGCCGATGCGCCACTCGCGCGCCTGCAGCGCGTAGGCGCCGCAGCCGACGCCGACGAGCGCGAGCGCCACCGGCGCTCCCTGCGCGCGCACCTCGAACGGCGGCAGCGCGAGCCACAGGGCGACGAGTCCGGCGACGATCCCGGCGAGGCCGACGGCGCGCGCGCCGGTCGGCACCCGTGCGCGGATCGTCTCGGCGACGGCGCTCACAGCGCCTCCTCCCGCAGGCTCGTGTCCAGCCGCGGCGCCGGCCGCGCCCGCCGTGCCCGCCACGCGTAGACGAGCAGGAGCTCGGCGCCGACGAACAGCACGATCAGGCCCTGGATGATGGTCGCCAGGTTGCTCGCGAGCTCGGGCGGGAACACCGACGGATCGAGCGCGCGCGTCGAGGTGCCCACCTCGAGCCCGCCGAAGAGGAGCGCCGCGAGCAGGATGCCGACGGCGCGCCCGCGGCCGAGCAGGGCCACGGCGATGCCGATGAACCCGATCTGGCTCACCTGGATGTCGTTCGTCGCGACCGAGAACTCCCAGCCGAGGATGTCCATCGCGCCGGCGAGCCCGGCGAACGCGCCCGAGATCGCGAGCGCGACGATGAAGTTGCGCGCGACCGAGATGCCGCCGTAGCGGGCCGCCTCGGGGTTGAAGCCGACCGCCCGCACCTCGAACCCGAGCGTGGTGCGGTTGACCACGAACCAGTACACGACCAGCGAGGCGAGGGCGATGAAGATGCCGGCGTGCAGGGGCTGGAGCGTGCCCCAGATCGCCGGCAGCTGGGCCGAGCTCGCGACCGGGTTCGACGCCGGCACCGAGCGCTGCGAGCCCTGCAGCGGGCCGCCGAGCTCGAACAGGTACTGGCTGCCGAAGATCGCGATCCAGTTCAGCATGATGGTCGAGATCACCTCGTGGGCCCCCACCGACGCCTTGAGCGCCCCTGCGATCCCGGCCCAGAAGGCTCCGCCGAGCATGGCGGCGAGCAGCGCCAGGAAGATGTGCAGCGGCTTGGCCATGCCGGCGAAGTGCAGGCCGACCCACAGCGAGCAGACGAGGCCGACGATGTACTGCCCCTGCCCGCCGATGTTGAACATGCCGCAGCGGAACGCGAAGGCGACCGCGAGCGCGGTCAGGATCAGCGGCGTCATCGCGATCAGCGTCTGCTGCAGGTTGATCGCGGCGAAGATCTTGGCGTTCCCGGACGTCCACGGAAACACGTAGTTCAGGCCGGTGCCGTCGAAGATCGCCTTGTACGCCGTGAGCGGGTTGCGGTGCGCGGCGAGGACGGCCAGGCCGCCGACGAGGAAGGCGAGCAGGGTGGTGCCGATCGGCAGGATCACTCCCTCGACGCGCGGGCTCAGCCACGCGGCCACGCGCTCCCAGCCGCGCTCGGGCGTGTGCTCGTCGCTCATGCCGCGCTCTCCCTGCCGCCGCCGGCCATCGCCACGCCGAGCTCGAGCTCGGTCACGTCCGGCCCGTACTCGGCCACGATCTGGCCGCCGTACATGACCAGGATGCGATCCGAGAGGCCGAGGATCTCGTCGAGCTCGAAGCTGACGAGCAGGATCGCGCGGCCGCGGTCGCGCTCCTCGACCAGGCGGCGGTGCACGAACTCGATCGCGCCCACGTCGAGGCCGCGCGTGGGCTGCGCGGCCACGAGCAGCTGCGGGTTGTCGGAGACCTCGCGGGCGATCACGACCTTCTGCTGGTTGCCGCCCGAGAGGGCGCCGGCCAGCGTCTGCGGGCCGCCGCCGCGGACGTCGTACTCGTCCAGGAGCCCGCGCGCGCGGGTCACGAGCTTGCCGGGCGCGAGGATGCCGAAGTGCGACGCCGGCTGCTTGCGGTAGTCGTGCAGGGCCAGGTTCTCGGCCAGGGTGAACTCGAGCACGAGCCCGCGCCGGTGGCGATCCTCGGGGATGTGGCCGACGCCGGCCTCGAGGCTCTCCTTGGCGTTCGCGTGCGAGATGTCGTGTCCGGAGAGGGTGATGGTGCCGGCGGTCGGCCGGCGCAGACCCGTGATCGCCTCGACGAGCTCGGCCTGGCCGTTCCCGTCGACGCCCGCGATGCCGACGATCTCGCCCTGGCGCACGCCGAGCGAGGCGCCGCGCACCGCCTCGGTCGCGGCGTCGTGCACGTGCAGAGCCGTCGATGCGCAGTGCACCGGCGCGTCGGGGCGGCGGCGCGCCGTCGTCGCCGGCGAGGCTAGCCGGCCGACCATCAGGCGGGCGAGCTCCGCCTCGTCACGGCGCGACGCTCGCGCACCTCCGACCACCTGGCCGTGGCGCATGACGGTGATGCGGTCGGCGATCGCCGATCACCTCGCCGAGCTTGTGGGTGATGAAGAGGATCGCGGTGCCGGCGCCGCGCAGGCGGCCGAGGACTCGAACAGCGAGTCGCACCTCGGCGGGCGTCAGCACCGCGGTCGGCTCGTCGAGGATCAGCATGCGGGTCTCGCCGGCCAGCGCCTTGACGATCTCGACGCGCTGCTGCTGGCCGACCGGCAGCGAGCCGACCGGCGCGTCGAGGTCGCCGAGATCGAGACCGACGGTGTCGGCCAGGCGGCTGGCCGCGGCGCCGACGCGGTCCGTCGCCAGCGCCACTCGCCGGGCGGACTGAGGCTGAGGGCCAGGTTCTCCGCCACCGACAGGGCATCGACCAGCGCGAACTCCTGGTGCACCATGCCGATGCCGGCGTCGATCGCGTCGCGGGGCGACCCGATCCGTACCGGC
>CAVXEE010000003.1:0-686705 GCA_963760755.1 uncultured Actinomycetes bacterium
ACGCACCCGATCGAAAACGCGCGTTTGCGGCCGAGGATCTCACCGACCTTACCGCCGGTGATCATCAACGACGCCATCACCAGGGTGTAGAGCGTGATCGCCGTCTGAATCCCCGTCACGTCCGTCCCGACGTCCTTGGCGACGGTCGCGATCGCCGTGTTCATGACGGTCGTGTCCAGGGCCATCACGAACTGGCCGGCCGCCAGCGTCAACAACACCAGACCGGCGCCCGCAACCACGCCTTTCTGCCCTACAGCCGCCACCGCGTCCCCTTCGCTCGAAAGTTGGTCGCCGTCCCGCGTTCAGCCGGCTGCTCCCACCTACGGGAACGAGCAGCGCATACGTGGTTCAGAGTCATACCATCGGCTTCGCCGTCCCGCACGCCGGCTCGGGGCGAGGGACGGCGAAGCAGTGCGTGATTACTCCTGGCCGGCCTGTGCTTCCAGTTCGGCGATCTCGATCTCGATGCCGATCGCCTGCATGATGTTGCCGGCCGCTGCAACGACGCGGGCGGTGCCGACGATTGGGGCGACGGCGGCGAGAATGCCTGCGACCTCGTCGGCGCCGATGTCGAGGTCGCGCGCCACGCCGAGGTTCATCAGGTAGGACGCCACAGGCGCATCGACCGCCACGAGCGCGGCGATCCGCACCTGCAGCAGCGTCTCGGCGTCGAGGTTGGATGCCTCGACCGAGTCCGCGGTCATACCCGCGAGAAGATCGAGCACTGGGGTGTCACTTGTCTGGTCTGCCATTTCGGATCTCCGTTCTGTCGGGCCCCGCGAAGGCGGCGCTTGGTGGTTAGGTGGTCGCCCCGGCCGTGGCGTCCTTGGCCTGCTCGACGCCGTGCTTGTCGACCTGGTGCTTCGAGACATCGTCGGCGCCCTTCAGGGCCTGGTCGACCGCAGTCGTCCACTGCTCCTCGAACAACGCCACGATGCCGGAGCTGTTCGGCGGAAGATCATCGGCCACCTCGGCCTTGATCTCCTTCTTCTCCTTATGCGAGATGAGGCCGCCGACGCCGGCACCAATACCGGCCCCAACGACCCCCGACGCGAGGAACGCCGGCGGGAAGATCAAGCCCACCAGCAGGCCACCGGCCGCGCCCAACGCCGCGGCGCCGCCCACGGCATGGAAATCGTCCTTGACGTCGATCTTGCCGTCACCGTCGCGACTGACAAGCACCAAGCCGTCAACCACGATCGCCTTGTCACTGGCGAGCTGCTTGATCGCATCCCAGTCAGTCTGGGCAGCGCTCGCGTCGGAATACGCAGCGATGTACAGGTCAACAGGATTGTCATCATTCGATGCCATCACATCCCCTTCCATCCGTTTGCGAGGCCACCACGGCTTCGCCGTTGCACCGTACGCCGCGACCCCTCACGGATGTCCGAGCACGGCAAGGTTCACCTAGGTGATTCGCCGGTACCGCCGTGGAAGAGCTCGCCACCGACGCGGCTGTGGAATCACCTAGGTGATTACGTGGATCCGCGCCCTCGTTGCTCGTCGATCCCGAGATACTGCCAGCAAGATTCAGGTGATTCGGGGCGGTTGTGCCCGTCGCCGATACGGTCAGGGGGCTTGTGCCATCTCAGCTTGACTCGGAGCGAGCGGCTACGTCAGTCCGGCCGGCCGTCGCGGCGTTCCGGTCTCGGATGCGGCGATGAACCACACCGGCCCGTTTGGCGGCGGATAAGGCATGGAACCCTGCCGATACCAGGTCACCGTCGAAGGTGAACTCGGCTCCAGCTATGCCGCGGTGTTCCGACCGTTCGAGCTCGACCGCCGTGACGGCAACACGACGATCACCGGCACGGTCCGCGACCAAGCCGAGCTCGCAGGGTTGATCGACGCGGTTTCGTCCCTCGGTCTCTCACTCGTCAGCGTGACGCCGGAGGGCTGGCAGGGGTCGCCCGGTAGTTCGTCGTCGGTTACGGCTCGTGTGTGAGGGACGACGCGCGCCGTTTCGCCGATCAGCCCTTCTCGGCGCGCGTTCGCGACCGCTTCTTCGCGAGTGTGCGCCCCGAGCTTGGAGTGGATTCGGCGAACGTGCGTGTGGACGGTGTTGGTCGACAGGCAGAGTCTCTCCGCGATCTCGCGGACAGACATGTCGGAATCCAGCAGCTTCAGAACCGACAGCTCGGCTGGGCTCGGCGGCTCGACCACTCGGCTGTTATCGGCGCGCGCGGCTTCCAATGCATGCGTGACGTCGGAGGCCATTTCCGGCAGCCGCCCCGCGTCGGAAAACGCGCTCAGGAGCTCGTCGACGACGTCGAGATCCGATGCGGCCACGGCGAGCTTGCCGCCTGCCACGCGGGCGCGGGCGAGCTGAATCAGTGAGTGGACGGTGTCGAGGCGAGGCTCGCCCGCCTGCCGAAGGGTGACCGCGCGGCTGAGTTCTCGTTCGGCGTCTCGCGCGTGGCCACGCGCGAGCAGCGCCTCGCCGAGTGCGTGGCGGGCGACGCCGGCAGACCACGTACCGCCGATGCCCAGATCGCGAGCGCGCGCCACCGCGTGGCGCGCTTCGTTCTCTGCGACTTGGATACGACCAGCGTCGCATTCAACCAGGGCGTGCACCGCGTGCGCATAGACGACGCCGTGGGGCCGCTGGGCCGCCTCGGGCCGGTTCAGCGCCTGGTCGGCCGTGCTGCGGGCGAGGGCGGCGTCGCCCGCAAGATAGTGCGCGTAGGCCAGGGTGGCGAGCGCCGCGACTGCGATCTCCGGCACGTGCTCGACCGCGAGGTCGGCCGCCTCGCGCGAATGCGACAACGCCTGGCCTAAGTCGGTATCGAGGACGCCTCCGCGCGTGAGCGAAATCACGGCCTGGGCATGCCACTGCTCGGATGCCCGGCGGTTCTTGAGCCCGGCTTCGGCGAGTGCCGCGTAACGGCGGCGTACCGGCGCCGGTTGAGCCGCCATCATCGACATCAGGACGCCACTGGCGGCGAGGAGCGGCCGTTGGCAAAGCACAGAATCGGGCAGGCGCTCGAGCCACCCGGTGAACGTCGTGAAGCTGCCAGATCGCGCGAGTGCCAGGTAATGGCTTTCGAGCATGTCGGCAAGCTCAGCCGGGTAGCCCGTCGCCCACGCGTACTCGAGCGCGTCCTCGATCAGGTCATGCTCGACACACCAGGTGACGGCACGCCGGTGCAGGTCGGGCATCGCCGCCGGGTCGCTGGCCACGAGCTCGGCGTGCACGAGCTCGCGAAACAGGTTGTGGTAGCGATACCACTCGCCGCGTCCGTCGAGCGGCACCAGGAACAGGTTGGATTGCTCGAGCGCTTTCAGTCGCTCCGCCGAGTCCGCCGCCACCGTAACCGAGTCGCACAGCTCGGCATTGAATCGTCTGAGGATCGACGTCTGCATCAGAAACGTCCGAACATCCGGCGCCAGAGCCTCCAAGACCTCACTCGTCAGGTAGTCGGCGACGTGTCGATTGCTCGCAGAGAACTCACGTAGCTGCTTGCGGGGCGCGTCCATGCCTCCAAGCCACATGCCCGCGAGCACGACGGCCGCCGGCCAACCTTCCGTGTGCTCCACCAAAATCTCGACATCCTCGTGGTCGAGGCCGGTGATGCCGCGACTGTCGAGAAACGCCTCCGCCTCTTCGACTGTGAAGGCAAGTTCTCTGGCGCGCACCTCGCCGAGCATCCCGCGGCCCCGGAACGTGTTCAGCCGGATGGACGGATCGGCGCGCGTCGTCGCGATCACTCGAGTCGAGTTCGGCAGCCGCTCGACCGCATATTCAAGCGACTCGAGCCCATCCTTGTCGGTCACGTGGTGCAGGTCGTCAAGAACGATCACCATCTGCCCCGCATAGCCGGCGAGGTCGCGGAGAAGCTCATCGATCGCCTCCGCGACCGTCGAGTCAGGGGCTCGCAGGTTGGCCAGCGCCGGTCGCGCGATCCCCGGACGCAGCCGGTCAACGGCCATCGCCACCGACGTCCACAGCTCGCGAGCCGCGGTCTCGCCGCGGTCCACCGTCACCCACGCGACCGACAGGTCACGCCGTCCGCTGAGCCACGAGGCGACAGCCACCGTCTTCCCCGACCCCGCGGGCGCGCTCACAAGCGTCAGCCGCGCCCCCTCGAGCCGGTCAAACACGGCCACGACCCGTGGCCTCTCGAGGACACCCACACGCGCGCGCGGCGGCGCCACGACGGCTTCGCGAAAACCCTGCACTCCTCGATCACGCTGGTCCGTCGGCATCGCTCTCCGCGGTACTATCGCCGATCCAGCCGCACACCACGTCGCGAAGCGCGAATCCGCCTTCGCGTCACGTCGCGAAATCACCTAGGTGAATCGTCCGGTTTGAGGCGGTGATCGCGTGCGTGTCTGGGACACTGGAGCCCGGCTGGGCTGGGGCTACCGCTCCGCGCGGAGCGACACAACCAGTGAAGACGAACGGGGGAGCGTGATGAGCACGACAAGGTCGGCTTCTGGGTCGAGCGAGGTTGTGAGGGTCGCCTCGAAGGGTGGACGCGCGCGATCGCCGCGGGCGGCGCGTGTTGTGCCGCATCTGAGCGTGGCGGAGCGAGCGGCGCGGGGGCGCGCGGCGCGGGCCGACGTGCCAAGGTCGAGCCATGCGGGGTTCGAGCGGGGCGCCCATCACCCCGATCCGGTCGAGCTCCTGCAGTCTCAGGCAGCATCGCGCGTGCCCGAGCTGGTGCCGATCCGGTATGGACGGATGTTGGTGTCGCCGTTCACGTTCTATCGGGGAGCGGCGTTGATCATGGCGGCGGATCTCGCGTCGACGCCGAGTTCCGGGTTGCGCGCTCAGCTTTGCGGAGACGCCCATCTGTCGAATTTCGGGGTGTTTGCCTCGCCGGAGCGACGATTGGTGTTCGACCTCAACGATTTCGACGAGACGCTGCCGGGGCCGTGGGAGTGGGATGTGAAGCGGCTGGCGGTGAGCATGGAGGTCGCCGGCCGCGAGAACAACTACTCGGACAAGCAGCGCCGCGCGATCGTCATGCAAACGGTCGCGGGCTACCGAGAGGCGATGCGCGGGTTCGCGGGCATGCGTGCGCTGGATGTGTGGTACGCCCGGGCGGAGGTTGACGCGCTGATGACGCAGATCCAAAGCCAGGTGAAGAAGTCGCAGCGCAAGCGCGCGGAGAAGACGTTGGCCAAGGCGCGCACGCGTGACAGCATGACCGCCTTTTCCAAGCTCACTCGGATGGTGGACGGCGAGCCCCAGATCGTCTCCGACCCGCCGTTGATCGAACGGGTAAGCGACCTCGCACCCGGCAGCGAGGGCGAAGCGGTCATCGACTCGCTGCACGCGTTGCTGCGACTGTATCGAGCGTCGCTGCAGACCGATCGGCGGATCCTTTTGGAGGAGTTTCGGTTGGTGGACCTCGCCCGAAAGGTGGTCGGTGTTGGGAGCGTCGGTACCCGTGCGTGGATTGCGCTGATGCTCGGCCGAGACGAGAGCGATCCCCTCTTCCTGCAGTTCAAGGAGGCACAGTCCTCGGTGCTCGAAGAGTTCACCGCCAAGAGCGAGTTCGGGAATCATGGGGAGCGTGTCGTCGCCGGCCAGCACCTGATGCAGGCCTCGAGCGACATCTTCCTGGGCTGGGTGCATGTCGAGAGCGGTATCGACGGCCAGGCTCGAGATTTCTACGGTCGCCAGCTGAAGGACTGGAAAGGGTCGTTCGAGACGGCGGGGGCCCTGCCCCAGGGCATGGGGGTGTACGGTCGGGTGTGCGGGTGGACGCTTGCCCGCGCGCATGCCCGGTCGGGAGATCGGATCGCGATCGCCTCCTACCTTGGCGGCAGCGATGCGTTCGACCGCGCAATCGCAGATTTCTCCACAGCCTACGCCGACCAGAACGAACGCGACTACGCCGCGCTCAAAGAGGCAGTGAGCGATGGCCGTGTGGATGCTCGCACAGGTCTCTAGTTACGGTGAACTACTGAAGGAAGTTCCGTGCACGCCCCCATTCAGCGCCAGCGACAGTCTGGGATGATCTGGTGACTTGTGACCGAACGCAGATACCGACGAAAGGATCCCGATGGACCTTACCCACTACCCAATCCTGCACGTCCTGTGGTCGATGTTCCTGTTCTTCGCGTTCTTCGCCTGGATTTATGTCGTCGTGATGGTGTTCATCGACAACTTCCGGCGCACCGACCATACTGGCCTGGCGAAGGCCGTCTGGACGGTGTTCATCATCTTCGTACCGGTCATCGGAGTGCTGACGTACATGATCGTGCGGCCGCCGGTCGTAAGGGTTGAGTAACGGGCGCTACGGGACGCAACCTACGGCGGCTCAGCTGGACGGTCGCCCTCGGGCGACTCGACCAGCGCGCGGGGACGACCTCGCGCGGCCGTTCCAACGATCACGGAGGGTTTACGTGTTTACGAAAGCCTTGAATGGGTTGAAGCGCCGAAGGTCACAAGATGATCCACGGCGCGTTTTGATGCTTGTGCCGGTGACGCTTGTCGCATCCGTCGCTTTGCTTGCGGCCGCGGGTTGTGGCGGGAGCAGCAGCAAGCCGGCGTACTGCTCTGACCGGAGCACCCTCCAGAGCGACCTTCAGGGGCTGTCAGTGCCGACGTCCAGCAGCGATATCAGCAGTCTGCAGTCGCAGCTCACCACGATCCAAAGCGATGCGACGGCGCTGGTCAGCTCCGCGAAGTCTGACTTCCCCAGCGAGACGAGCGCGATCAAGTCGTCGGTCGACTCACTTTCGAGCGCGGTGAAAGCCCTCCCGTCGAGTCCGTCGACGAGTCAGATCGCCGCGATCGGAGTTGACGTGGCGGCGGTGACGAGCTCGGTCAAGAGCTTCAACGACGCCACCAGCTCCAAGTGCTAGCTGGGTAAACGATGCCGAGCGGACGCACGACACGGGCGCGGCGATCGCTCGGCAAGGGGCGGATGGAGGCGTTCAGCGACGGCGTGTTTGCGATCGCGATCACGCTGCTCATCCTGGACTTCGCGATCCACCCACCCGGCTCACCGCTGCACCAGGTGCTACATATCTGGCCGTCGTTCGTGGCGTACCTGGTCAGCTTTCTGACGATCGGCGCCGCCTGGCTCGGCCACGCGGCGCTGACCGATCGGCTGGAGCGCACCGATTCGATCTTCCTGCGGATCAACCTGCTGCTCCTGCTCGTCGTCACCTTCCTGCCGTTCCCAACCGGGCTGGTCGGGGAGGCCCTGCGCGAACCATCCAGCGAGCGGGTGTTCGTCACCATGTATGGGCTCACACTGCTCGCGATCCGCCTGATGGGATCCGCCCTGGACGAGTACGCCGACCGCGAACACCTGTACGCGCAGGACGATGACGACCAGGAGCAACGGGAGCGAAAACGACTACTCCCGGTCGTTGCGGCGTATGTGATCGCAATCCTCATCGGAATCGTGTTCCCCGTATTGGCAGTTGGCGTGTACCTCGGCATCGCCGTCTACCTCGTCGTGCCGTTCCGCGAGGTGCGACGACTCCTGGTCCCACCATCGTGAACCGCGCGCGGATCCACCTCCACGACCAAGATCGGGTTCACCTGATCCCGTAGGCTGCCCTAGTGTCATACGAACACCTCGTTACCTACATCATCAAAGCGGTCGAGGCGGTCGGCATCGCGATCATGGTGTTCGGCGGCTTGGCCGCCCTGATCGTGTTTGGCGTCGCAGCGCTCGATCCTCAGCGGCGGCAGAACTCGTATTACCAGCTGCGTCGCACCTTCGGACGGTGCATCCTGCTCGGCCTCGAGGTGCTGATCGTCGCCGACATCATCCGCACCGTGGTCGTCGACCAAACCTTCCAGAGCGTCGTGGTGCTGGGAGTCATCGTCCTCATCCGAATCGTCCTGAGCTTCTCCCTCGACGTCGAGATCGACGGCACATGGCCGTGGAACCGACGCCGAACAGATGTCCGAACATGAACCGCGATAGAGCCCTGCGACGTTCCGGGGAATCGCCGCGGGATCTCGGGCACCGCGGGAATCTGCACCACCGCTAGGTCGAGAGCACCTTCGCCGACCTGCCGCCGCCCATCGCCTCTCGCGTCACCCAGCAGTTGTGCCAGGTCATCTTCGCCGGGATGACCGCCGTGAACGTCACCCCGCCGCTCGCGGCGGTGTCGAAGGTAACCGCCGAGATGTTCTCGTTCCCGCGCGTGCGGAACCACATCTCGTAGTAGCGGCCGATGCCCGCCGGGCGCAGCCCGTGCACGTGGACGACCATCGTGCGCACGCCGTTTGCCGCGTGGCCGAACTCGACCTGCGCCGTGGCTCCCTGCGGGCCGCTCAGCGAGAGCGTGTGCTCGGGCGAAAAGCCCCCACGGGCGCCGATCAGGAGCACCGCGCCGATCGCCACCGCCGCGCCGAACGCCGCGGCCGGGGCGGCGACTCGCCACCACACGGGCAGCCGCCACCGGCGCGGCGCACGGGTCACGTGCGCGGGCTCGCCGAGGGCGGCGCGGCGCGCGGCCGCGGCGGCCGCCGCCGGCACGAACTCCGGGGCCGGAGTCCGCTTCAGCATCTGTTCGACGCGTTCGATCTCGGCGTCGTCGCTCATCGGCCCACCTCCTCGCGCAGCATCGGCGCCATCCGCTGAAGGGCGCTTCGGGTACGGGTCTTGACGGTTCCCAGGGGCAGCTCGAGGTGCTGGGCGATCTCGCTCTGCGCAAGCCCGGAGAAGTACGCGAGCTCGATCACCTCGCGCTCGCGCTCGGGCAGAGAGTCGACCGCGAGGTGCACGCGGAACGACTCGAGCTCGGAGATCGCCTGGGCGTCGGGCAGCGGGCTCGGGTCGGCGCGGTCGGGCAGCTCTCCGACCGCGAGCGGCACGCGCGCGCGCCCGGCGTCGATGGCGGCGTTGCGGGCGATCGCGAACATCCAGCCGGCGGCGCTGCCGCGGCCGCGGTGATACCCGGCCGCCGCCCGCCACACGGCGGCGAAGGCCTCCTGGGCGACGTCCTCGCCCGTGTGCCGATCGCGCAGGATGCGCGAGACCAGCGAGAACACCGCGCGGGAGTAGCGCTCGTAGAGGATCTCGAATGCGGCCTGATCGCGGTCGCGAGCGACCCGCTCCAGCAGATCCTCGTCGGTGAGCGACTCCGGGACCACGAGGGCCAGCCTAGACCATCCCTTCGGGGCCAGGGTGCGGGGCGTTTGGGTGACCAGCGAGACCGTCATCGTCCATGTCAATACGCGGTCGCGGCCGTAGCGGTTTGTGACGCAGAACCCGAAGCGGCGTCGCCGGTGACGCGAGGCGCGTCGAGTGCGGTCGCCGCTGCGCGGCGTCGTCCCAGAACGCCACGGAACGACTCGATCCGGCCGGCGACACCGCTTCGGGTCGGCGAGTGCCCCCACCGGGCAGCAGCCGAGGCTGGGACCGGGGGAGCGCTAGGCTCACGATGGCGGTCGCACCCGGCAGGCGCGTCACCCGAACGGTTATGCGTGCGGCGGGCGGCGGCTCAGGGGAAGTCCGAGCCGTGATGGGCGTCGGCCGAGTGGATGTGCATGTCGGCCGAGACCAGATCACGGATGCTGACGACGCCGATGAGCTCGCCGTCCTCGACCACCGGGATGTGCCGGAACTTGCCGTCGGACATGATCTGGGCGGCCTCGCTCGGCGAGTGGTCGGGCGGCAGGGTGATCGGATCGGGCGTCATGTACGTGCGCACGTGGTGCTGATCGGGGTGGCGGCTGTCGGCGATCGCGCGCAGGAGATCGCGCTCGGTGAAGATGCCGACGAGGCGCCCGCCCTCGTACACGATCGCGGCGCCGACGTTGCGACGGCGCATCGCCCGCGCGGCCTCAGACAGCGTCACGGTGGGCTCGATGGTGAGCACGTCCCCGCCGCTCATGAAGTCGCGCAGGGTCACTGCCATGGCGGGATCCTACTCCGTTTCGCGCGGCCGCAGGCGCATCTCGAGCAGAAGATCGGCGTCGAGCGCGTCTGCGATGCGCATCAGGGTGTCGAGCTTCGGCGGCCGGCCGCCGCGCTCAAGCCGGGCGATCGCCGACTGGGTCGTGCCGCATAGCACGGCGAGCTCCTGCTGGCTCATCCCCCGGTCGATGCGGTTGTCGGCCACCATGCGGCCGACCTCGGCAAACCGCTGCTCGTGGTCGCGCCCGAGCGCCTCGGCGCGCTTGCGGATGCCGTCGCGCATGCGCTCGAGCGACTGCGCCGTGAGACGATGGCGCTGTGCCTGGGGGTGACTTGCCACTCACACAGTGTATCGCGTCCGCGCTATCAACCGCCACAGGCGGGCACCGGGCGCCTCCGGCGCAACCCCGGGGACGGCTCCGCCGTCAGTTCGCCCAATGAGGCGAGTCGTCATCACCGGGGTCGGCGCGGTCACCCCTGTCGGGAACGACGCTCCCTCGATGTGGGACGCCCTCGTCGCCGGCAGGAGCGGTGTCGGCGTCATCCAGGCGTTCGACGCGGACGCGTTCCCCGTCAACATCGCGGCCGAGGTGAAGGGATTCGACCCGGGCGCGGCGATGAGCGCCAAGGAGGTGCGGCGCACGGCGAGCGACGTCCACTTCGGCGTCGCCGCGGCGATGGAGGCGGCGCGCGACGCGGCGCTCGTCGTCGATGTGCCGAGCCGGGTCGGCGTGGTGATCGGCAGCGTGATGGGCGGCCTGTCCTACACGCTGCGCCAGCAGGCGATCCTCGAGGAGCGCGGCTGGGAGCGCGTCTCCCCGCACTGGCTGCCCAACACGCTCATCGACACGACCACGAGCCACGTCGCCACGATGCTCGGCGCGCGCGGCGTGAACTACGGCACCGAGTCGGCCTGCGCCACCGGCACGCACGCGATCGGCGAGGCGGCGGCGGCCGTCGCCCGCGGCCAGGCCGACGTGATGCTGGCCGGTGCGACCGAGTCGGCGATGCTGCCCGTGATCCTGGCGGGCTTCTGCGCTATGCGCGCCCTCGTCGACGGCCGCGACGACCCCGCGGCGGCCTCGCGCCCGTTCGACCTCACCCGGGCCGGGTTCGTCATGGCCGAGGGCGCCGGCTGCGTGGTGCTCGAGGAACTCGACCGCGCCCGCAGACGGGGCGCCCGGATCTACTGTGAGCTGGTCGGCTACGGCGCTTCGAACGACGCCTACCACGTCGCCACCCCCCACCCCGACTCGATCGGCGTGATCGAGATGATGAACGACGCCCTCGAGCGCTCGCACATGCAGCCGGCCGAGGTGGATTACATCAACGCGCACGGCACGTCGACGCCCTATAACGACGCGGCCGAGACGCAGGCGATCAAGGCGGTGTTCGGCGACCACGCCTACCGCATGGCGATCTCGTCGAACAAGTCCATGTTCGGGCACCTGTTCGGCGCGGCGGGAGCCGTCGAGGCGGTCGCGACGGCGCTCACCCTCCACCACGGCGTGATCCCACCGACGATCAACCTGCACACGCCCGACCCCGAGTGCGACCTCGACTACGTCCCGAACACCGCGCGCACGGCCGCCGTGCGGGTCGGCCTGTCGAACTCGATGGGTCTCGGAGGGCACAACGCCTGCCTGATCATGCGCAAGCTCGACGACTGACGGCCAACCGCGGACCCCGACTGGTGCCTGGCACCGGGACGGTGCCAGGCACCTGAGACGGACTGTTCCCTACCCGCCGACGGCAGCAGCCCGGCCACGCCAGTTTGCGACTTTCCGCACAAGCAAGTAGCCTGACCCTTCCCAATCGACGGAGGCACGATGTCACTGACCGCGACCCTGCGAACCTGGCGCGACCGTCGAGCCGAGCGACGCCGCGAACGACGCGAAGTCGAAGCAACCCGGTGGTCGTCGCCCGGAGACGCCCGCCGCGAAAACGACGACAACAGATTCCGGAATGCCGGGCCAGGGGGCGGCGGGGGGAGTTAGCCCTCGACCGCGAGCTTCACCCCTCCCCCAAAGTGTCTCCCCGCTTCGTGGGGACAGTCCCCATCGCTCACCCCAGGCCCGCCCGGCGCACGCGCTCGCCGGCCATGCCGCTGACGACGGTGTCGACCAGGCCGTAGTCCTTCGCCTCCTCGGCGGTCATGAAGTAGTCGCGCTGCGTGTCGGTGTGGATCTGGTCGGGCGACTTGCGGGTGTCGCGCGCCATGATCTCCTCCATCCGCCGCTGCAGCGCGAGGATCTCGCGGGCGCGGATCTCGATGTCGGTCGCCTGGCCCTCGAAGCCCGAGGTGTGACCCTGGTGGATCATCACCTTGGCGTTGGGCAGCGCCATCCGCTTGCCCTTGGCGCCGCCCGCGAGCAGCACCGCCCCCATCGACATCGCCATCCCGAAGCAGATCGTCTGCACGTCGGGCCGCACGTACTGCATCGCGTCGTAGATGGCGAGGCCGGCGTAGACGTCGCCGCCGGGCGAGTTGATGTAGATCGAGATGTCCTTGTCGGGATCGTCGGATGCCAGGTGGATGATCTGGGCGACGATCAGGTTCGCGATCTCCGACGTCACCGGCGTCCCCAGGAAGATGATGCGGTCGTTCAGGAGCCGCGAGTAGATGTCGAACGAGCGCTCGCCGCGCCCGGTCTGCTCGACGACCATCGGAATCAGCGGTGACATCGTGCCCCCTTGCGGTATGGTGCAACCAACTGGTTGCTCATCATAGGTCGGCCAACGCGAACACGCAACCCATAGGTTGCATGTTGTCAGGAGGAGCGCATGCCCGAGTCCGTCACCCGAGAGATCGTCCTGCCGCTGGAGCGCGACGAGGCCTGGCGCGTCGTCACCGAGCCCGACCACCTCCGCGAGTGGCTCGCCGACGACGTCGAGATCGACCTGGTCGAGGGCGGCCTGATCGAGGTCGGCTGGGACGGCGGCGCCCGCCGTCACGGCGTCGTCGAAACCGTCGAGGAACGCGAGCGGCTCGTGTTCCGCTGGCAGCCCGACGAGGACGGGCTGGTGCACATCGAGACAACGGTCGAGATCGGCCTCGACGACGCCGCCGACGGAACGCGCGTGACGGTCGTCGAGACCGGCTTTGAGGCGCTCACCGAGACGGAGGCGCAGGGCTGCACGGCCGTCTCGAGCTGGGCCTGGGACGTGCGCCTGGGAGCGTGTGGCGATCTGCCGCTGATGCTGGCGAGATGAGCCCGGATCCGGTCGGGACGACGTTCGCCGCGCTCGCCGACCCGACCCGCCGGCACGTGATCGGCGTCCTCTCGGCCGGCCGGGAGGTGAGCGTGACCGAGCTCGCCCGCGAGCTTCCGATCAGCCGCCAGGCGGTGGCGAAGCACCTCGCCGCGCTCGCCGACGCGGGCCTCGTCGAGTCGCAGCGCCACGGCCGCGAGACGCGCTACCGGCTCACGCCCGGCCCGCTCACCGACGCCGGCGCGTGGCTCGACCGGGTCGGCGCGGAGTGGGACTCGCGCCTCGGCCGGCTCAAGCGCCACGCGGACACGCGCCGCCCGTCCGCCTGAGCCCACTATCCTGCAGTCGATGTCGACCGTCCGCCAGGCCAGCCCGCTGATCTCGCAGGCCGAGGCGCGCGAGCTCGGCCTCGACCGGCCCGACCTGGTCGGCATCTACCGCAACATGCTCGCGACCCGCCGGATCGAGGAGCGCGGCAACCTGCTCTTCAAGGCGGGCAAGCTGCCCGGCAGCTACTACACGGGCCGCGGCAACGAGGCCGCCTCCGTGGGGATGGCGACCGCGATGGGCGCCGACGACGTCGCCTCGCCGCTGCACCGCAACCTGGGCGTCCACGTCGTCCGCGGCGTCCAGCCCGCGGCGATCTTCTGCCAGTTCATGGGCCGCTCGGGCGGTGCCACCGGCGGGCGCGACTCCAACCTGCGCTCGAACGACTTCACTGCCGGCAAGGGCCTGCTGGCCGGCGTCAGCCACCTGCCCGCCATGATCCCGACGATCACCGGCATCGCGCTCGCGTTCCAGCTGCGGCGCGAGGCCCGGGTGGCGATCGGCTGGTGCGGCGACGGCGCGGCCGCGCGCGGCGACATGCACGAGTCGATGAACCTGGCCGGCGTCCGCCGGCTGCCGATCGTCTACGTGATCGACAACAACCAGTACTCGTACTCGACGCCGAACCGGCTCTCGTTCGCGTGCGAGCACCTGGCCGACCGCGGCCCGGCGTACGGCTTCGAGGGGATCGTCGTCGACGGCACCGACGTGCTGACCGTCGTGCGCGAGGGCCAGCGGGCGATCGAACGTGCCCGCGAGGGCGGCGGGCCGACGCTGCTCGAGCTCGTCACGCTGCGCATGGAAGGCCACGCCGTGCACGACGACGCCGGCTACGTCCCGCGTGAGCTCCTGGCCGACTTCGCCGCCAAGGACCCGCTCGACCGCTTCCGGATGTGGCTCGAGGAGGTCGAGCAGGTCGGCGAGTCCGAGCTCGCCGCCCTCGAGGCCGAGGTGACCGCGTGGATCGACGCAGGCGTCGCCGAGGCCGAGGCGAGCCCGCTGCCCGATCCCGCGACGATCCTCACCGGCATCTACGCCTGAACCACCGGAACCGTGCCGGGGCCCCAACCGGGGCCTGGCCCCGGTTCTCAGCCCGCCTTCAGGCGCGGGCGCTATGCTCGCCGCATGAGTGAATTCCCGTTCAACATGTTCGGCGGCGGCGACCCCGAGGAGCTCCAGCGCGCCATGGCCCAGTTCATGGAGCAGGCCCAGCAGGGGCAGCGGGTCGCGTTCGCCGACCAGGCGATCAATCTCGCGGTCGGCGTGACCGTGGCGGCCATCGGCCGGCTCGAGCTGACCGGCACCGCCGACGAGCAGGCAAACCAGGTGCGCGACGCGATCCGGCTGATCTTCCCCGAAGCGGTCACGCTCGTGCGCGAGGCCCGCGAAGGCCTGGCCTAGCCGAAGCGCGACGGCGTGCGGTCGACCGGCGTCCACCACGTCGACCTGGTCGTGTCGGACATCGACCGATCGCTGCGGTTCTACCGCGGCGTGCTCGGGCCGCTCGGCTGGCACGGGCTGCACGAGATCCCCGGCGAGCACGGCGAGACGATCCACTACATCCACGGGCCCGGGTCGACGGTCGGGCTGCGCCAGGCGCCCGCCGGCGCCGCCACGCTGCCGGTCGACCGCTACCGGGTCGGCATGCACCACGTCTGCTTCGAGGCCGCGACGCACGCGCTGCTCGACGCCTCGGCAGACCGCATCACCGCGCACGGCGGGACGATCACCGAGGGGCCGCGGCACTTCCCCGAGTACCGCGAGGGCTACCACGCGATCTTCTTCTTCGACCCCGACGGCATCAAGCTCGAGCTCTCGTGGACGCCGCCCGGCACGTACGACTGGCAGCAGCCGCCGCCGGCGGACTAGCGCCGGTACGGGTTGCGGACCGGGCCGGCCGCTCGTACCCTCAGGAGCGGAGTGGGGACCTCGGCAGGGGCACGGAGACGGCTCGCGGCGCTGTGCGCCGTCGTCGCGCTGCTCGCGGTCGTGCCGTCCGCGGGCGCGACGATCGCGACGCGGCCGATGCCCACCTGGCAGGTGAACGGCCGGGTGAACGCGATCATGCAGATCGGCTCGATCACCTACGTCGGGGGCAAGTTCACCCAGGCCTCGAGCCACAACGGCGCGACCACGGCCACAGTCTCGAACCTGGCGGCCTTCACCGCCGCGGGCAACCTCGTCACCACGTGGAAGCCGGCCGCGAACGGGACGGTGAAGACCTTCGCCACCGACGGAACCAACATCATCGCGGGCGGCAGCTTCACCCAGATCAACGGCGCCGGTCACCCGCACCTGGCCGAGATCCAGCCGGGCGGCGCGGTCGTGTCGAAGGGGGTGTGGAGCGGCACCGCCGACGGCGACGTGCAGGCGCTCGCGACCCACGGCGGCACGCTCTATCTGGGCGGGCAGTTCGCGACCGTCGACGGCCAGCCGCAGCCGTTCCTCGGCGCAGTCAGCCTGGCGAACGGCGGGTTCGACGCCACGTTCGCGCCGTTCGTGGACGGACGGGTCGACGGGCTCGAGATCGACAACGGCGGCGACGTCGTCGCGGGCGGCTTCTTCCTGAACGCCGGCACGTCGACCAGCGCCCAGGCTGCGCTGGCGGCGTTCGACGGCACCAACGGCGGACTGCTCGGCACCTACCAGAGCCCGACCGCGTCGGCCGTCGTCTCGATGACCGAGGCCGCCGACGGCTCGATCTACACCGGCCACTTCAACAACCGCCTCCAGGACTACTCCCCGGGCGGCTCGGCCGGCTGGCACGACACGTTCGACGGCAACGTGCAGGCGCTCACGCTCTCCGACGGCGAGCTGATCGCAGGCGGCCACTTCGTGAACATCTGCGCCGGTTCGACCTGCGCCGTCCGCCACCACATCGCCGCGCTCGACCCGGCGAGCGGCGCGCTCGACACGAGCTGGGCCCCGAACGTGAACAGCGACCTGGGAGTGTTCGCCGAGGCCGACACGACGACCGGGCTCGCCATCGGCGGCGACTTCACGGCCGTCGGCGGCGTCGCCCAGGCGCACCTCGCGTTCCTGCCGACGGGCAGCTCGGTGCCGGTCGACTCCTCACCGCCCGCGATCGGCGCGCAGCCGGACGCGACCCTGCGCAAGGCGACCACGATCAGCGCGGGCCAGGTGCCCCTGCTCGTGCGCTGGGCGGCAAGCGATCCGAGCGGTGTCTGCGCCTACCGGCTCCAGCGCAGCGTCGGCGCCGGCAGCTTTGCCGGCGTCTCGCTCGCGAAGAAGACGGCGACGACCAAGGCCGTCTCGCTCGCCCCGGCGACCACGCACCACTACCGCGTGAGCGCGACCGACTGCGTCGGCAACGCCTCGGCGTTCAGCCCCGGCTCGGCCGTGATCCTGTCCGCGTTCCAGGACGGCAACGCGCGCATCACCTACACGCGCGCCTGGGCGCACGCGGCCGCACCGAAGGCCTGGGGCGGCGGCGTGCACCTGGTCGGCAAGGCCGGCGCGTCGGCGACGCTCAGGTTCACCGGCCGCGACGTCGCCTGGGTGGCGTCGCGCACGACGACGCGCGGCAGCGCCCGCGTGTACCTCGACGGCAAGCTGGCAGGCATCGTGAACCTGCACAGCGCGACGCCGATCCACCGCCGGCTGGTGTTCGCGCATGCGTGGAAGGCCGACGCGGTGCACACGATCAAGATCGTCTGCGCCGGCACCGCCGGCCACGCCACGATCGACGTGGACGCGATCGTCACCGTGCGCTAGCGGCTGTCGCCGTTGCGGCTGCTGAAGAGCGCCATCGTCGCGGTGAAGCCGTGCAGAAACGTCTGCCCGCCCACGGGGCCGATCTCGCCGGAGCAGAACATGCCGGCGAGCGGGATCGGGCCGAGCTCGTCGCTGACCGCGCCGGCGTCGTGGTCGGCGTCGGGGTACATGTTCCTGCCCCGGCCGTTGCAAGCGAACAGGAGTGCCGCCTCGGGCCGCTCGCCGTTGGCGGCGCTCGCGCGGAGGGCGGTGCGCAGGTCGAGGTCGGCGCTCTCGGCGTCGCGGGCGTGGAACCGGAACGTCTGGCCGACGCGCACCGCGTCGCCGACGACCAGCGAGCCCTGGTCGGCGTCACCGCCCATCACCGCCCGCATCAGGTAGTCGTCCGAGCCGTACTCGTCCCGGTTCTCGTCGATCACGAGGCCGGCCAGCAGGCCGTTCTGGACGAGGTCGCGGCCGTGGTCGTCGAGGCCGGCGACGATGTCGGTCAGGCGCTCGTAGGCCGGCCGGCCGGCGAGCTCGTGGATGACGTTGCCCTCGGCGCTCGTGATCACCATCTCCGGCCCGACCGGCGCGCAGCCCTGCGAGACGAGCACGTGCATGTCGACGCCCTCGACGACGACGGCGACCGCGCCGTGACGCAGCACCCGCCGCCCGCACACGAGCGCATGGCCGCCCGGGCCCTCGGCGCCGGAGGCGAGCCCGCCGACCGCGACCGCACCGTCGAAGCGGCCGCTCACGCCCTCGAGGAAGGCGTCGGCCGGGAATGTGTACGGGTCGGCCATGAGCAGCATCGGCGCGCCGGGCGACGGCACGAGGTCGACGGGGATCTCGACGGCCGGGCCGTCGCCGGTGTCGCGGACGCTCAGGTGGTGCGCGCGCGCCCGCCCTCCGCCGAGGCTGGTCGCGAGCAGGCTCAGCGCCGGCACGCCCTCGAGCTCGCGGCCGGTGCCGATGACGGCCTCGCCGGTCGCCCCCGCGAGCGCGCCGGGCCGCAGGATGTCCGCGACCGCCGCGGCCGCCTGCTCGGCGTCGCCGACGTGGTCGGGCGACATGAAGAGGAACGCGACATCCGCCGGGGAGCCGGCGAGGCCGTCGCGGACGCGCTCGGCCGCCTCCTCGGCCGCCGCGCGCGTGTCCACGAGGGTGGAGACGGCCGCCGCCGGGCGGACGGGCGCGCTCACTCGATGATCCGCCAGTCGTTCGTGACGTGCGCGGTGGTCGAGGCGGTCACGAAGCAGTCGCGCTCGGCCTTCCCCGTCAGGCCACGGGCGGACGCCGCCTGGCTCGGCGCCATGCGCACGCGCACCACGACGTCGACGTGGGTGAATGCGTAGCGGTCATCCTCGGGGCGGCGCTCGATCGCACCGGTCGCAGCGGCGGAGTACTCGAGCACCTCGAGCTCTGCGTGCTCGCAGTGGGCCAGGAACGAGAGCAGCGTGCACGATTGCAGCGACCCCAGGAACAGGTGCTCGGGGCTCCAGCGGTCGGCGCGGCCGTCGGGGAAGTCCTCGGGTGGCGCGACCGGCAGCTGCGGCCGGTCACCCGAGGCAACGGTCGCCGTCCGCCCGCCCTGCCAGTGGAGCTCCGCCTGGTACGTGAAGACCTTCGATCGCATTGCCATCGTCCGACTCCTCAGTGCGCTGCCGACCCGACCATACCCACAAACCGCCCCGGCGCATCACGCTCCGAGAACGGAGCGGACATCGGCGGGAGTGACATCGTGCCACGGACCGGCGTGCCAGGCGGCGTCGCGGTAGCGCTCCTCCCGAAGCGCTGCGGCCGATTCGCGCTGCGTCTCGGACAGGTCCGCCGCGCGGGCACCGGGCGCCGCGAGCGCGGCGATCACCGCAGCGGTGGCCGCAGAGACGTCGCCGCCGACGAGGGCGACGTGGTCGGGACGACTCGCCGCGGGGCGCGGCAGGCCCTGCAGATCGCCGCCGCGCGGCCCCGCCAGGCAGGCGCGCAGGGCGTCCAGATCGGCGTCCACGAGCAGCGTGCCGTGGACGAGGGTGATGTCACGGCTGCGGTGGGCCGCGATCCCCGTCACCTTGCGATCGCCGATGCGGACGGTGCGCTCGTCGCGAGTCGCATCGGCGCCGAGCGCCCGGCACGCGCGCGCGATCCCATCCAGGAGCGGCGCGTACATCTGAGGGATCGACGCCGCAGCGGCCGGATGGGCGCCCGGCAGCGCAAGCGCGGCGCACACGGTGCCCGGGTCGAGGTAGACGGCCCCGCCGCCCGTGAATCGGCGCCACACGCGCACGCCGTGGCGGGCGCACGCGCCGGCGTCGACCTCCCAGTCGGCCCGCTGGAAGCGCCCGATCACGACCGCCGGGCGGCTGCGCCACACGAGAAGGGTCGGCTCGGTGACCGGCGCGCGCACGAGCGCCTCGTCCCAGGCCAACCCCTGCGGTGGGTCGCACAGCCCCGCCGAGATCGTGCGGGTGGCGATCACCGCACGCGCAGACCGGCGCGGCGCAGCCGCATCGCCACCGAGGGCGGCGTGTCCGGGTCGAGCGCGAGCTCATCGGGGAGATCACGCTCGAGCTCGGCCAGGCGGCGGGCGAGGACGTCTGGGCGGCCGCCCGCGTCGAGCTCGGCGGCGAGCGCCGCGAGCCGCTCGGCCGCCGCCGCCGCGGCCGCCTCGGCCGCGCCGTCTGCCTCCTCGGCCAGGCGGATCAGCTCGAGCGCGTCGCGGCGCAGCGCCTCGGGACGAGAGTCGTCGGCCACCGGCGGGGGCGGGTCGAGCTCGAGCGGAGCCTCGAGCAGCACGTCGGCCAGGCGGTCGCGCTCGGCGGCCAGGCGCTCGCGCTGCTCGCGGGTCGCGAGCCGGGCCGCCTCGACCCGGCGCCGCGCGGCATCGGCGTCCTCGCGATAGGGAGCGGTGTCCGCCCCGGCGGCCTCCGCCAGCTCGGCCAAGTCGACCGCCCGCTGCCACACCGTCACGAGCGGTCCCTGCGCGACCCACTCCCGCTCCAGCTCGCGCGCGACCGGCTCGACCGCGCCGACCGTCTTGCCGGCGGCGATGTGCAGCCGCGGCGCAGCCGCCACCACCTGCTCCAGGTGGGCGGCCTCGGCGGCGAGCGCCTCGGCGTGGCGCAGGGCGTCTCGC
The DNA here is from genome assembly GCA_963760755.1 of uncultured Actinomycetes bacterium. Classification (GTDB taxonomy): domain Bacteria; phylum Actinomycetota; class Thermoleophilia; order Gaiellales; family JAICJC01; genus JAICJC01. The sequence continues at coordinate 20,230 of CAVXEE010000003.1, forward strand.
AGCCGCTCGACCTCGGCCGCGGTCTCGAGGATCCGGTCGAGGCTAGCCGGCGTCATCGGGCAGCGGCCGCAGCCACGCGAGCACGGGCGGGCGCCGGTCGATCCAGGCGAGGACGCGCGGCGCCATCGCGATCCCGAACGCGTCCAGGAAGCAGTACCCGCCGGGGATGCCGCTCGGCGGATTGCCGATCGTGAGCACCCCGGTGGGGTCGTGCGTCGCCCACCTCCACGCCCCCACCCCGGTGCCGATCAGCTCCAGGTAGCTGCACACCAGGAACGCGCCCGCGTAGACGAGCGGCTGGCGGCCGACGAGGATGAACCGGACGAGGAACAGGTACATCACCAGGCCGAGCATGTCCTGACGCGGCGCGAGGGCCGCCCCCCACACCGCCCAGGCGCCGCAGACGACGAGCGCGAAGCCGACCAGCGGCAGGCGCAGCCGCGCGGCCAGCGCGGAGCAGCCGATGTTGAGCGCCGCCAGGTACACCAGGCCGTGCCCCGGAGGCACGTACGACGGGACGTTATGCAGCCGGTACGTGTAGAGCCCGAGCAGCGGCGAGGCGGTGTACTCGACGCAGGTCGCGATCACGATGACGACCGCCACCTGCACGCGCACCGACCGCGGCTGGCGGCGCAGGATCGCGATCAGGAGCGTCCACGTGAGCAGACCCACGAGCCGCTGCCGCCAGACACCGGCCTGCGAGTCGAGCCCGGCGCCGAACGCGATCCACACGAGCACGATGCCGACGATCGTGAGCTCTGCACGCGAGCGCCGGAACGCCTCGGCGACCGAGCACTGCGGCGGCGTCCGTTCGGTGCGGCGGAGCATCGCCGCACTCTACCGGGAGGCCGCCGGGGGCACTACGATCCGGCTGGATGGACGGTCACATCGCGGTCAACGCAATGGCGGTGCGCCACGCGCTCGCCCGAACCTTCACCGGGATCGATCCGCAGGACCACGCCTGGCGCGGCACCACGGGCGTCGGCGACACCGTGGTGACGGTCGACGTCGAGCCGGGCGCCGACGAGGCGCTGCACGTGCACGTCTGGGCGCCGGCCACCGAGACGGGCGCGCTCGACGCACGCGTCGCGCGCGTGCTCGCCTGCGAGAACGGCGAGCTCGTGCTCGGCCGGTTCAGCCATCACCACGGCGCGATCGTCGTCGAGCACACGATCCTGGCGGGCACGACGATGGACCCCGTCGAGGTGCAGTCGTCGGTGTGGACGGTCGGCTGGGCGGCGGCGTCGTGGGCGGCGCGGCTGCACGCGCTCCTGAGCGATGCGGTGCCCGTGCCGCCGGCGCCGCAGACGCCCGCGGCCAGGCTGCGCGACGCGGCGGATCACGTCGAGATGACCACACGCCGGGTGCGCCGCTACCTCGAGGAGCGCCACGGCGGCTTCCAGCACGACCCGGACTGGGGCTTCCACGGCGCGTTCGGAAGCGCGCGGGTGTTCGTCGACGTCCTGCCCGTGCTCGACGACTCGACGGCGGTGCGTGCGTCGGCGCCCGTGCTCTCCGACATCGACCTCTCCGACGGCCTCGCCCTCAAGGTGGCCGAGGTGACGGCCGAGACGCCGTTCGGCGCCTTCGCCCACCTGGCCGGCCGCCGCGAGCTGTGGTTCCAGCATGCGATCCTGGGCGACGACCTCGACATCGTCGAGCTCGAGGAGGCGATCGGGATGGTCGCCGCGGTCGCGGACGGGTGGGACGATCGCCTCGCGCAGGAGTTCGGCGGCCTGCGCTACGCCGATCTCGGCTGAGCGATCCATTCCCTCATTAGGGTGAGTTGCGCCCTGCCCGCTTCGTAGTACAAATGCCTCAAGAGGCAAACAAGGGCAAGCATATTCCTGCCGATGCACGCTCAGCCTCCACGCACCCCCGCGTATTGGCCCCAGGCAGGATCCCTGTCGTAGGAGGCGGAGATTATGAACGAGATCATCAACGAGCTGCGCGACGAGAGTGGGCAGACCATGGCGGAGTACGCCGTCGTCCTCGGCGTCATCACGATCGCCGTCGTCGTCACCCTGGGTCTGCTCTCCACGGCGATCCAGAACACGCTGAACAACGTCATCTCCGCGCTGTAGCTGACGCCCGCCCGCGGCCGGCTCGAGCGGAGCCGGCCGGCGGGCGCGCATGTCGCCCGCCACCGCCGGTGCTATCGTCAGCGGCGCATGAGCGCAGGCAGAGCGGCAATGTGGATCATCGCCGGCGGGATCGCCACCGCCCTGGTGATCGTGCTCGGGGTCGACGGCCTCTCCGGCGTCCCGGGCGAGTGGGTCGGCGTCATCGTCGCCGCGATCCTCGCCTCGGCCGCCTTCGCCATGGGCTACGCTGAATAAACGGGGTCAGACCCCGTTTATTCACGCCAGGGCTGCCGCCACCAGCTCGATCGGGTGGACGATCGGAAGGCCCGGGTGGCCGGCCCGGCGCAGCGCCGTGGCGATCTGGATCGCGCAGCCCGGGTTCGCCGTCGCGAGCACGTCCGGCGCGGCGTCGAGCACCGCACGGGCCTTGCGTGCACCGAGCTCGCGGGCGGTCGCCGGCTCGAGCAGGTTGTAGATCCCCGCCGAGCCGCAGCACATGTCGGCCCCGGCCAGCTCGACAAGCTCGACGCCGGGGATGGCCGCGAGCAGCGCCCGCGGCTGTTCGGCGACGCCCTGCGCCTGGCGCAGGTGGCACGCGTCCTGGTAGGCGACCCGCACCGGCGCCCGCGGCGCGCGCTCGGCCACCTGCCCGAGCTCGGCGGCAAGCTCGGTCACGTCGCGTACCGCGGCCGAGAACGCCCGCGCCTCGTCGGTGTCCAGAAGCTCGCCGTACTCCTTCATGGCCGAGCCGCACCCGGCAGCGGTGACCACGACGCGGTCGTACCCGTGAAGCGCCGCGATCGTCGCCCGTGCCCGCCCCCGCGCCTCCTCCTCACGGCCCGAGTGCAGCGCGAGCGCCCCGCAGCAGCCCTGGCCCGCCGGCACGGCCACCTCGCAGCCGTCGGCCGCGAGCACCGTCGCCGCGGCCCGGTTCACGCGCCCGAAGAAGACCCGCTGCACGCACCCCTCGAGCATTGCCGCCCGCATCCGCACCTCGCCCCGGGCGGGCACGAGCCGGGCCGGCCGCGCACGCAGGTCGGCCGCGCTCACCCGGGGCGCGAGCGGGAAGGGCCGCACGCCAGTCGCAAGCGGCCAGGCCAGCGCGCGCAGCAGCCGCGGCCGGGCCGCGAGCGCGAGCACGCCGCCCTCGACCGCACGCTGGCGCAGCGAGCGCGGCGCCCGCACCCGCCGCTCCGCGCGGGCGCGCTGGATCAGGATGTCGTAGCGCACCCCGCTCGGGCAGGCGGGCACGCAGGCCAGACAGCCGAGGCAGCGGTCGAAATGGCCGGCGACGGTCGCGTCGAGCTCGATCTCGCCGCGCTCGACCAGGTTCATGAGGTGGATGCGGCCTCGCGGCGAGTCCATCTCGTCCCCCCAGAGCGCGTACGTGGGGCAGGCCGGCAGGCAGAACCCGCAGTGCACGCACGCATCGAGCAGCTCGCGCGTCTCAGCCACCGTAGGCCTCCACGACCCCCCGCTCGAGCGCCTCGACGTGCATATCCGGGGTCTGACCCCGGATATGCACGTCGGCGTAGAGCAGGCCGCGCGCGTAGCGGCCGACGATCGTCGCGGCACCGGCGGCGCGCAGCTGCGCGATCGTGTCGGGGACGGCGGCGGGGAGGCAGCGGGTGAGCGTCAGGCCCGCCGCCCGCTCCCGGTGCTCGGCCCAGAGCGCCTCGTCGTCGTCGACGAGCTCGCCGCCGACGATCGCGGCGGCCTGCTCGGCGAGCGTCCGCGCGACCGGGCTCTCGAAGCGCACGAGCATCCGCTCGGGCGGCCAGGCGTACTCGACGCAGGCCGGTGCGAGCTGCTCGAGCGCGATGGGATCGGCCGGGCCCGTGACGACGGTGCAGGTGGCCGCGGGCAGCGGATGCAGCCGCACGGTCAGCTCGAGGATCTCGCCCAGACGCCCATGCGCACCCGTGAACAGCTTGGGCAGGTCGTATCCGGCCACGGTCTTGACGACGCGCCCGCCGCCCCGGGCGACGGTGCCGTCGGCCAGCCGCACGGTGACGCCGAGGACGAGGTCGCGGGGCAGGCCGTAGCGGTGCGCCCGCGGCCCGAGCGCCGCGGCGGCGAAGGCCTCTCCCACCGTGAGCCCGGCCTCCCGGGGAGGATCCAGGGCGAGCATCTGACCGCCGCGCGCGAGCACCGCCTGCAGCTCGTCCAGCGGCACGTCGGCCGAGACGGTGCAGGTGAGATCGCCCGGCTCGTGGGAGATCACCATCGCTCGACGCCCTCGCGCTCGGCGGGATGGCGGCGGTACGGCCCGGGCACCTCGCCACACAGCCGCGGCGTGGGAAAGGCCTTGCCGGGATTACACAGCCCGTCGGGATCGAAGGCCGCGCGGAGGCGCAGCATGGTCGCGAGATCGTCGGGCGAGTACATGAGCGGCATGTGGCAGGCCTTGTCCAGGCCGATGCCGTGCTCGCCGGTAAGCGAGCCGCCGGCGTCGACGCACGCCTGCAGGATGGCGCTTGCGAGCTCCTCGGCGCGCTCGGCCTCACCCGCCACCGCCCCGTCGTAGAGCACGAGCGGGTGCAGGTTTCCGTCGCCGGCGTGGAACACGTTGCCCACCTCGAGGCCGTGCGTCTGAGACAGCTCGCGGATCCGGCGCAGCGTCTCGGGCAGGCGCGTGCGCGGCACGACGCCGTCCTGGACGTAGTAGTCGGGACTGATCCGCCCCATCGCCGCGAACGCCGCCTTGCGCCCGCGCCAGAACCCGGCCCGCTCGGCCTCGGTCGCGGCGACGCGCACCTCGGTGGCGTCCCCCGCGGCGCAGCACTCGCGCACGCGGGCGAGCGTCACCTCGACCTCGGCCGCGGGGCCGTCGAGCTCGACCAGGAGCACCGCGCCCGCGTCGAGCGGCAGGCCGGCCCCGACGGCCGCCTCGGCGGCGCGGATCGTGAGCGCGTCCATCATCTCGATGGCGGCGGGCACGATCCCGGCGGCGATCACCGCCGAGACCACCTCGCCGGCGGCGTCGGTCGACGTGAACGCGGCCAGGATCGTCTCGACGCGCTGCGGCCGCCGCAGCAGCCCGACGACGATCTCGGTCGCGATCCCGAGCGTCCCCTCGGAGCCGACGAAGCCGCCGAGCAGGTCGAGCCCGCCGGCCCGGTCGATGCGCACGACCGTGCCGTCGGCAAGGACGACCTCGAGCTCGAGCACGTGGTTCGTCGTGAAGCCGTACTTGAGGCAGTGCGCGCCGCCCGAGTTCTCGGCCACGTTGCCGCCGATCGTGCACACCTGCTGGCTGGACGGGTCGGGTGCGTAGTAGAGCCCGTGCGCGGCGACCGCCTTGCTCACGTCGAGGTTGGCGACACCCGGCTGGACGCGGGCGCGCCGGTTGGGCACATCGACCGCGAGGATCGCGTTCATGCGCGCGAGCCCGATCACGATGCCCTCGGCGACCGGGACCGCGCCGCCCGAGAGGCCGGTGCCGGCACCGCGGGCGACGAACGGGATCCCGCGCTCGTGGCACACCCGCACCGCCGCCTGCACCTGCGCAGTCGTCCGCGGCAGCACCACGGCCTGCGGCACCGCCCGGTGGCCGGTGAGACCGTCGCACTCGTACGTGCGCATCTGGGCCTGCTCCGAGATGACCGCGTCGGCGCCGACCGCACGCTCGAGTTCGGCGACGAGAGTCATGCGCGCAAGCTACTCCACCAGCTGGCGCATCACCATCTGCAGCAGGCCGCCCGCGCGATACGTGGTGACGTCCGCCGGGGCGTCGAGCCGCGCGAGGCACTCGAACGAGCGCTCGCCGCCGTTGACGTCGACGGTCACCGTCGAGCCGACATCGAGCGCACCGAGCCCGCGGATCGTGAACGTCTCGGTGCCGTCGAGGCCGAGGCTCTCGGCGGAGTCGCCCTCGCGGAACTGCAGCGGGATCACCCCGAGCGCCACCAGGTTGGTGCGATGGATGCGCTCGAAGCTCTGCGCCAGCACCGCGCGGACGCCCAGAAGCGCCGTGCCCTTGGCGGCCCAGTCGCGCGAGCTGCCCGAGCCGTACTCGCGCCCGGCGATCACGACGAGCGGGACGTGCTCGGCCGCGTAGAGCTGCGCCGCGGCGTAGATCGTCATCTGCTCGCTGTCGGGCAGGTGGCGGGTGAAGCCGCCCTCGCGGTCGGCGAGCGCGTTTCGCATCCGGATGTTCGCGAACGTGCCGCGCACCATCACCTCGTGGTTGCCGCGCCGGGCGCCGTAGCTGTTGAAGTCGCGCGGCGCAACGCCCTGCTCGACCAGGTAGCGGCCGGCCGGCGCGTCGGGCGCGAACGACCCGGCGGGCGAGATGTGGTCGGTCGTGACCGAGTCGCCGAGCACGGCGAGCACGCGCGCGTCGACGATGTCCGAGAGGTCGGCCTCGTGCTCGAAGAAGGTGGCCTCGCGCACGTAGGTCGAGCGCGGGTCCCAGGCGAAGAGCTCGCCCTCGGGCACCGGCAGCGCCGTCCAGCGCTCGTCGCCGTCGAAGATGCGGCCGTACTCGTCCAGGAAGAGGTCGGAGCTGTACGAGCCCGCCAACGCCGCATCGACCTCGGCCGCGCTCGGCCACACGTCGCGCAGGTACACCGGCCCGTCGGTGCCCTCGCCGAGCGGGTCGGTCGTGAGGTCGGTGTTGACGTTCCCCGCGAGCGCGTAGGCGACCACGAGCGGCGGCGAGGCCAGGTAGTTGGCGCGCACGGCCGGGTGGATGCGGGCCTCGAAGTTGCGATTGCCCGACAGCACCGCCGCCACCTTGAGGTCGTCGCGTTCGATCGCGTCGGCCACGTCATCCGGCAGCGGACCGGAGTTGCCGATGCAGGTCGTGCAGCCGAAGCCGACGAGGTTGAAGCCGAGCTCGTCGAGCGGATCCATCAGCCCGGCGCGCTCGAGGTAGCCGACGACGACCCGCGACCCGGGCGCGAGGCTCGTCTTCACCCACGGGCGCCGCGTCAGGCCGAGCGCGAGAGCCTTCCGGGCCACCAGGCCGGCGGCGACCATCAGGGCCGGGTTGGACGTGTTCGTGCACGACGTGATCGCCGAGATCACGACCGAGCCGTCGCCCAGGCGGCTGCCGTTCGGCGTGCTGACGCCGAACGCGTCCGAGAACGAGCGCCCGACCTGGGGCAGCGACACCCGGTCCTGCGGCCGCCGCGGGCCGGCCAGGCTGGGCACGACGGCCGCCAGGTCGAGGCCGAGCGTCTCGGTGTAGGCCGGCGGCGCCTCGGCGCCCGTGCGGTACATGCCCTGCTCGCGGGTGTAGCGCTCGACGAGCGCGATCAGGTCGGCCGGCCGGCCGGTGTCGGACAGGTAGCGCAGCGTCTGCGCGTCGACCGGGAACGTGGCGGCGGTCGCCCCGTATTCGGGCGACATGTTCGAGAGCGTCGCCCGGTCGGCGACGGTCAGCGAGGCCAGGCCGGGGCCGAAGAACTCGATGAACTTGCCCACGACGCCGTGGGCGCGCAGCTGCTCGGTCAGCGTGAGCACGAGGTCGGTGGCGGTGACGCCGGCCGGCAGCTCGCCCGCGAGGCGCACGCCGACGACCTGCGGTGCGGTCATATAGAGCGGCTGGCCGAGCATGACCGCCTCGGCCTCGATGCCGCCGACGCCCCAGCCGAGCACGCCGATCGCGTTGATCATCGTCGTGTGGGAGTCGGTGCCGACCAGGGTGTCCGGGAGCGCCACGCCATCGCGGACCTGGACGACGCGCCCCAGGTACTCCAGGTTGACCTGGTGGCAGATGCCCATCCCCGGCGGCACGACCCGGAAGTTGCGGAACGCGCGCTGGGCCCAGCGCAGGAGCTGGTAGCGCTCGCCGTTGCGCTCGTACTCGCGCTCGATGTTGCGCGCGTACGCGCGGTCCGAGCCGAAGGCGTCCACCTGCACGGAATGGTCGATGACGAGGTCGACCGGCACGAGCGGATCGACGCGGCCGGGGTCGGCCCCACGGCGGTCCACGGCGGCGCGCAGCGCGGCCAGATCGACCACCGCCGGCACTCCGGTCAGATCCTGCATGAGCACGCGAGCGGGCATGAACGCGAGCTGCGCGCCCGCGTGCGGCGCCGGCCAGGCCGCCAGCGCGCGGACGTCCTCCTCGCGCACGTGCTCGGTGCCGGCGCGGCGCAGCAGGTTCTCCAGCAAGACGCACACGGTGTAGGGCAGCGTCAGCGGGTCGACCAGGCGGTCGATGCGGAAGAAGGCCTCGCCGGTGGGCAGGGTGTCGCGGGCGCCGAAGGGGTCGGGATCTACCATGTCCGTAACCTAGATGATTGCCCCATGACCGGATCCCGAGTACGACTGCCCGACGGCGTGAGCCGGCCGTTCCAGGTGTTCGTGAACGGCGTCGAGCAGGCCGAGGGCACCGACTTCACCGTCTCTGGCGAGTGGATCGTGTTCGACCGCACGCTCGTCCCGCCGAAGCAGGAGGACGCCCGCAGCGTCTTCCGCGGCTTCTTCTGGGGCCGCTACCGCACCGAGCACGTCGTCGACCTGGCCTGCCACGTCGGCGGCCAGGCGCACGTCTTCAGCGGCCTCGCGATCGAGCCGGCCGCCGGGTGAGCCTGCGCGCCTAGAAGACGGCCTTGCCCTGCCACCACCACGTCTCGAACACGGCGAAGACGGTGATCAGGCAGACGGCGAGGATGTGGCCGCCCTTCGAGCGCGGGTTCAGGAAGTAGCCGAAGAGGGCGACGGCGAGGCCGAGGACGCCCATCTGGATCGGGCGCGTCCAGGTGCCAACGAGCGCGAACACGATCGCGAGGCCGTTGATGACGGCCACCGCGTCGTCGCGGAAGGACTCGTATTCGGGCGTGTAATCTCGCAACGGTGCTCCTTGGCCGGACTGGGGCGCAATCTTAGCGGGACCGGGGGCTGGAGGGACGACGAGCGAGACGCGAGGGACGACGATGCTGCGCAAGGCCGGGATCGAGCACCGGCTGCTGCGCTACGACTACCGCGCCGACGGCGGCGCCGAGCAGGCGGCGGCCGATCTCGGCGTCGCCCCGGAGCGGATGTTCAAGAGCCTCGTCGCCAAGGCCGGCGACGAGCTCGTGTTCGCCCTCGTCGCGGCCGATGCGGAGCTGTCGCTAAAGAAGCTCGCGGCCGCGGCAGGCGCAAAGCATGCCGCGATGGCCCCGCCGCGCGACGCCGAGCGCGCCACCGGATACCAGGTCGGCGGGATCAGCCCGCTGGGCGCGCGCAAGCCGCTGCGGACGTTCCTCGACGCGGGTGCGCAGCGATTCGACCGCATCTGCCTGAACGCCGGCAACCGCGGCCACATCGTCGAGGTGGCGACGGCCGACCTGGTGCGGCTGACCGGCGCCACGGTGTGCGACCTGGCCGCCGGATGATGGCAGGTGCCTGGCACCGCGCACCGGATGCCAGGCACCCCCCAGCGCTACGACCGGCGCTGCAAGCCGATCAGCGCCACCAGATAGGCGACGCCGGCGACCGCGCCCAGCTGGGAGTACGGCGACGGGCTCTGGCCTCTGGCGAGTTCGTAGAAGACCGCGCCGATCACGACGAGGATCAACACGAGCCCCGCGAACGCCGTGGCGCGGAGGTCGAGCATCGCCGAGCGCTCGTCCGCCTGCGGGTTGCGCATGACCTCCACCAGCCCGCTGCGGCCGCTCAACGCGACCAGCGCAGCCGCCAGGCCGACCATGATCGCCAGGCTGACGAGCCCGCCGCGGAGGTCGCCGCTGGCCCACTGGACGGCGAGGAAGAGCATGCCCATCGCCACGGAGAATCCGGGGACGAGCCATTTCGACCTAGACAGCCGCATCTGCATCGAAGACCTCCTCGACAGGACGAGAGAAGAACCGCGCGAGGGCGATCGCGAGCGGCAACGACGGCGTGTAGCGGCCGGTCTCGATCGCATTGATCGTCTGCCGCGAAACGCCCATCTCGGACGCCAGCGCACCCTGCGAGAGGCCGGCGGCCCCCCGCAGCTCACGGATCACGTTGTGCATGGTGTAAAGCTAGCTTGACATCGGTACGGTGTCAGGCATGCTTTACATCAGCGGTAGCGCTCGCCCGCCACGGCGGCCAGCTTCTCGAGCGAGTGCGTGGCCTGCAGCGTGCGCACCGTGCCCGACTTCGAGCGCATGACGAGCGAGTGCGTCCGCGCCCCGCCGCGCTGGTAGCGGACGCCGCGCAGAAGGTCGCCGTCCGTCACCCCCGTCGCGGCGAAGAACACGTTGTCGCCGCGGATCAGATCGTCCACGGTCAGCACCTTCTCGAGGTCGTAGCCGGCCTCCCGCGCGCGCTGCGCCTCGTCGTCGTCGCGCGGCCAGAGGCGCCCGACGAGCTGGCCGCCGAGGCACTTGAACGCCGCCGCTGACAGCACCCCCTCGGGCGTGCCTCCGATCCCCCACAGCAGGTCGATGCCCGTGTCCGGCGTCGCCGCCATCATCGAGCCGGCCACGTCGCCGTGGGCGATGAAGCGGATGCGCGCGCCGGCGGCGCGGATGCGGGCGACCATCTGCTCGTGCCGGGGCCGGTCGAGGATCACCACCATCAGGTCACGCACGCGGCCGCCCTTGGCCCGCGCGATCATCTCGAGCGTCTCCTCCATCGGCGCGTCCAGGTCGAGCGGCTCCTCGATGTCGGCGCCGCAGGCGAGCTTCTCCATGTACACGCACGGCCCGGGATCGAACATCGTCCCGGCTTCGGCGGCCGCCACGACCGCAAGCGCGTTGGGCTGGCCGCGGGCGACGAGGTCGGTGCCCTCGAGCGGGTCGACGGCGACGTCGACCGCCACGCCCTGATGCGTGCCGATGCGCTCGCCGTTGAAGAGCATCGGCGCCTCGTCCTTCTCGCCCTCGCCGATCACGACGACGCCGTCCATCTCGACCGTCCCGAGCATGTAGCGCATCGCGTCCACCGCGGCTCGGTCGGCAGCGATCTTGTCGCCGAAGCCGACCCAGCGCGCGCACGCGAGCGCGGCCGCCTCGGTGACCCGCACGAGCTCGAGTGCGAGGTTTCGATCAGGTGCTTCTGCCACGGCGATCCTCCCCGGCGAGTAGACCGCCGCGGAGGATACCGGGCATCGGGCGGCGCTGCCCGCTCACGCGTGGGCCGGCTCGAGCTCCTCGATCAGCTCGAACGTGGTGTCGAGGCCGACACGCTCGACGAACGGCGCGAGCCGCGCGACCATCTGATCGCGGCCGCCGCGGTTCTGCGGCCTCAGAGGGCTTGCATCGTCGGTGCGCAGGATGCCGAGCTGGATCAGGTGATTTGCGTCCGCGGTGTCCACCATGGCCAGCATCTCGGCCATCCCAGGCGGCGGGCCGCCGATCTCATTCGCGAACGCCTGCATGGTGGCGCGGTAGTCGCCCATCGACCCCGGCGTGATCTGCCGCTCGGTCAACGGCACGATCGTGTGCGCACCGTCGGCGCGGCCCGTCATCGAGTAGACGACGTCGAAGAGGCCGGACACGAGCGTCTCGGCCACGAACGGCGCCATCGCCTCGTGGCGGGCCTGCTCAGACGGCCCGAGCTCGCCCTTGAGCTGCTCGGCGCGCTCGTCGGTCACGTCGAAGAGGCCGAACGCGATCACGACGTCGGGGTCGGCGGTGTCGTGGGCGATGTAGGCGCGCGTGAAGCCGTCCGGGAAGTGCTGCGGCTCCCAGGCTTTCCGGAATCCCTCGTACTGGCCCGGCACGAGCCTGCGGGCGGTGAACACGACCTTCATCTCGCCTCCTGGGATCGGGACGGTGAGACTAGATCCGCACCAGCCGGTTGGCAAGGCCGCCGATCCGCTCCTTCGCCTGCAGCGGCTCGATCCACCGCTCCGGGATGGCATCGGCGCCGAAGCGCGCCCCCGCGAGCGCCCCGGCGACGGCGCCGTTCGTGTCGGCGTCGCCGCCCAGGTTGACGGCGAACACGATGGCCGACTCGAGATCGGGCTGGCCGAAGGCGGCCGCAAAGCCGACACGCAGCGCCGTCAGGACGTAGCCGATCTGCTCCTGCGCCTCGGCGGCGAGCACCTCGGCGGGTGCCGCGATCGCCTCCTCCGCCGCCTGCCCGGCCGCAGAGGTCGACCGCGGCGGCGTGCGTCCGCGCAGGAGCGCGGCCAGCGTCAGGTTGAGCCACGCGCATGCGTCGCCGGCGAGCGGGTCGTGGTGCGTCAGACCCGACTCGAGCCGTGAGATCCGCTCCAGCGCGCCCGCGTCGTTGCGATAGCGGATGCCGATCGGCGCCGTGCGCATGAGCGAGCCGTTGCCGGCGCTGCGGCCGCCGCTCGCCTCGTGGTAGTCGGCGGCGGCCGTCCTCGCCTCGGCCGGCGTGCGGGCACGCCGCAGCGCCGAGGCCACGGTCGACCCGATGTCCTTCGGGCCCGACCGCGCCCACATCACGTAGCGCGAGAAGACGTCGTCCTCGTCGTAGCCGCCCTTCTCGGCCAGGCTCGTCGCGAGCTCGAGCGCCATCGCCGTATCGTCCGTCCACTCGCCCCGCTCCCACGGCGGTGACGCGACCAGGTCGCGCAGCGGGCCGCCGTAGCGGGCGTGGATCTGGTCGGGGTGCAGCCACTCGACGGCGGCGCCGAGCGCGTCGCCGACGGCCAGCCCGAGCAGGGCGCCGCGCGCCCGCTCGGCCAGCCCTGCCGCCCCCCGCCGCCTCAGCACTGGCAGCCGGGGCAGTAGTACAGCCGCCGCGGCACCTCCTGCCCCTGCATCACCGATCGGACCTGCGTCCGGCAGCGCGGACACGGGTGGCCCGTCGCCCGGTAGACGCGCTGCGGCAGACGGCCGCCGGCCGCGACCCCGGCGCGCAGCATCCGCCGCGCGATCACCGCCAGCTCGAGCAGACGCCGGTTGGGCAGGCTCGCAGCGGGCGCGAACGGATCCTGGCGCAGCTCCCACAGCGCCTCGGCGCGCACGATGTTGCCGATGCCGCCGAGGACGCGCTGGTCGAGCAGGAGCTCGGCGATCGGGCGATCGACCCGGCGCGCGCGGCGCAGGTAGGCGGCGGCGTCGAACCCGTCTCCGAGCAGGTCCGGGCCGAGCCCGAGCCGCAGATCGGCCCGGCGGCACACCTCGACGCGGCTCGTACCGGCGATGACGACGTCGGCCGCCGCGGTGCGCAGGACGTGCGGCCCGCGGCCCGCGCCGGCCGCGGCCAGCCGCACCCGGCCGTTCATCCCCAGGTGGACGTGCAGGCTGCGCCCGTCGGCCCCGTGGACGAGCAGGTGCTTTCCGCGCGTCTCGACTGAAGCGACGTCCGTCCCGGCGAGCGGCCCCGCCGTGACGTGCTGGCCGACGACAGGGCGGATGCGCCGCGCCACGAGAACAAGCGAGTGGCCCTCAGGCACGCAGCACCAGCCGCCGGTGCCCTTTGAGGAACCCGTGCGCGAGCAGCAGCCGCTCGGCCTCGGTGCCGGCGATCGGCTCGCCGTCGATCCGCTCGGGCGCAAGGCGGCGCGCACGGCCGGTGTCGACGAGGTCGGAGAGCGCCGCCACCGCCGGCTCGAGCAGCTCGGCGTCGAAGGTGACCAGGCCGCGTCCGCCGCGCTCGACGTAGAGCGCCGGCCGGCCCGCGGCCATCACCACCCACGCCCCGGGGACGCGCGCCGGGCGCCGCGACGACTCCGGCCACGGCAGGGTGGCACCGTAGGGGTTGGCCGGATCGATCGCCGAGAGCACGATCGCGGCCGCGTCGGGGTCGGCGTCGCGCACGTCGCGCAGGCGCTCGACCGCCGTCGGCGCCGCGAACTGGGCGCCGCCGAGGCCCTCGACGAAGTAGCCGCGCTGGCAGCGGCCGGCCTCCTCCATCATCCGCAGCTCGCCGTAGACAGCCGCGAAGCCGCCCGGGATGCCCTCGGCCAGGACGGCGGCGCGCGTCAGCACGCCGTGGCGGTCGAGCAGGGTCTCGGCCAGCGCGCGGGCGCGCTCGGCAGGCGCAGGAGCCGCAGGCACGAGGCTCTCGACGAGCGACCAGCGCCCGCGCGCCGCCGGCAGCGACGAGGTCGGCCGCGCCCGCCGCGCCACGCGGCCGGGGCGCGCGGGCCCGGGCGGCGGCGGCGCGCGCAGCACCGCCCCGCCGCGCAGCGGATGCCACGAGTCGTTCGTGATCGCGCCCGCCCAGGCCAGGCCCCAGAGCTCGGCGAGCACCGTGCGGTCGGGCTCGCCCACGGCCATCGCGAGGTCGGCGAAGAACATCGGCCCGCGCACCCGCAGCGCCGCGACGATGGCGTGTTCGGGCGCCTCGGCGGGCGTGTGCAGGAGCGCCGTCTCACCGCGCAGGTAGAGCGCCACCTTGCCCTGGCCGGCCCCCACCCACACGAGCTCGCCGCCGGCGCACAGCTCGTCCAGCATGTCCGACCGGTAACGGGGGACGCGCAGCGCCAGCACGTCGGACTCCCATGCAGTCACGGGCAGCGCCACCCCCTGCAGCTGGGCGACCACGTCGCGCAGGCGGTCGAGGCCGCGGCCGGCATCGCGGCCGACGCCCTGCCATGCCGGCACGAACCGCGCCAGGGCGTCGGCCTCGACCGGCTCGACCGCGCGCCGGATGGTGGCCAGCGTGCGCCGCCGCACCCGCCGCAGCACGTCGGGCGTGATCCACTCGCGCCCGCCGCCGCCGGGCCGGAAGCCGCCCTCGATCACGGCCCCCTCGGCGGCGAGCCGGCGCAGCTCGGCGACAGGATCGACGCCGTAGCGCGCGCGCAGATCGTCCGCCGCGAACGGGCCGTGGGTGCGCGCGTAGCGCAGCACGAGCCGCTTCAGCGCGTCCGCACCAGGCTCGAGGAAGACCGCCGGCAGGCCGGGCGGCGGCACGACACCGAGGCCGTCGCGGTAGAGCCCGGCATCCTCGGCAGCGATCGTGCGTTCCTCCCCGGCGATCCGCACCGCCACGGCGCGCCGCTGCGAGACGAGCTCGGCCACGTGCGCCGCGACCCCTCGCGACTCCGCCTCGGCGGCCGACAGGTCGCCGACCCGGCGCAGGAGGTCGTGCGCCTGGTCGAGGGTCGGCGCGCGGCCCTCGCCCTGCAGCTCCTGCTCGACCTGGTCGATGGCGCCGCTGTCCAGCAGCTCGCGCAGATCGTCGTTTCGCAGGAGCTCGGCGAGCAGGGCGCGGTCGAGCTGGAGCGCCTGTGCCCGGCGTTCGGCCGCCGGGGCGTCGCCCTCGTACATGTACGTCGCGATGTAGTCGAAGAGCAGCGCCGAGGCAAACGGCGAGGGCTGGGCCGACTCGACCTCGATCATCCGCACCTGCCCGCGCGCGATCGACTCGAGGAGCCCCTTGAGCGCCGGCACCTCGAACACGTCGGAGAGCACCTCGCGGTACGTCTCGAGCAGCACCGGGAACGAGCCGTACCTGACCGCCACCTGCTGCAGGTCGTGCGCCTTCAGGCGCTGCTGCCAGAGCGGCGTGCGCTGCCCCGGCCGCCGCCGTGGCAGGAGGAGGGCGCGGGCGGCGTTCTCGCGGAAGCGCGCGGCGAAGAGCGGGCTCTGCGAGACGCGCTCGAGCAGCAGGTCGTCGAGGTCGCCGGGCGCGATCGCGATCAGGTCGACCGGCGGCGGCGTGTCGGAGTCGGGCAGGCGCAGGGCGATGCCGTCGTCGGCCCACATCGCCTCGACCTCGATGCCGAGCGCGCTCGACATTCGCGCCTCGAGCGCCAGCGCCCAGGGGGCGTGCACACGGCCGCCGAACGGTGAGAGCACGCAGACGCGCCAGTCGCCGATCTCGTCGCGGAAGCGCTCGACGACGATCGCCCGGTCGGACGGGATCACGCCTGTGGCGGCCTCCTGGTCGTCGAGGTAGGCGTGCAGGTTGCGGGCGGCGCGCTCGTCCAGATCGGTGAAGCGGCGCGTGCGCGCCGCCTCGCCCACGGCGCGGCCGAGCTCGTACGGCCGGCCGACGCCGTCGCCCTTCCAGAACGGCATCCGGCCGGGCACGCCGGGCGCGGGCGAGACGAGCACACGGTCGCGCGTGATCTGCTCGATCCGCCACGACGACGCCCCGAGCTGGAACACCTCGCCCTGGCGGGCCTCGTACACCATCTCCTCATCGAGCTCGCCGACGCGGGCGCCGGAGTCGGCCAGGAACACGCCGTAGAGGCCGCGGTCGGGGATCGTGCCGCCGCTCGTGACCGCCAGCCGGCGGGCGTCCGGCCGGGCGCGGACGACGCCGGCGGTGCGATCCCAGACGACGCGCGGGCGCAGTTCGGCGAACTCGTCGGACGGGTAGCGGCCCGCGAGCATGTCCAGCACGCCCTCGAACTGGCCGCGCGAGAGGTCGCGGTAGGGATGGGCGCGGGTCACGAGCGCGTACAGCTCGGCGACGTCCCAGTCGTCGAGCGCGGTCGCGGCGACGAGCTGCTGGGCGAGCACGTCGAGGGGCTGACGCGGCACGCGCGTGTGCTCGATCTCGCCCCGGCGCATGCGATCGACGACCACCGCGGTCTCGAGCAGATCGCCGCGGTATTTGGGGATGAAGCGGCCGAGCGAGGGCACGTCCACCTGGTGGCCGGCGCGGCCGACGCGCTGCAGGCCGGCGGCGACCGACTTGGGCGACTCGACCTGGACGACGAGATCGATCGCGCCCATGTCGATGCCGAGCTCGAGCGACGAGGTGGCGACCAGCGCAGGCAGACGGCCCGACTTCAGCATGTCCTCGATCTCGAGCCGCTGCTCGCGCGCGATCGAGCCGTGGTGGGCGCGGGCGATGTCGGCCTCGGCGAGCTCGTTCAGGCGGTGCGCGACCCGCTCGGCCGAGCGGCGGCTGTTCACGAACACGAGCGTCGAGCGATGCGCCTGGACGAGCTCGAGCAGGCGCGGGTAGAGGGCCGGCCAGATCGACTGGCGCGGTTCGCCCTCGACCTCGGCCTCGCCTCCGAGCTCGCGCATGTCCTCGACCGGCACGACCACCTCGAGGTCGAGCGGCTTTCGGGCGCCCGCGTCGACGATCTCGACCTCACGGTCGCGCCCGCCCAGGAAGCGCGCGATCTCCTCCAGAGGCCGCTGCGTCGCCGAGAGGCCCACGCGCTGGACAGGGTGCCCGGCGAGATGCTCCAGGCGCTCGAGCGAGAGCGCGAGATGGGTGCCGCGCTTGCCAGCCGCGACCGCGTGGATCTCGTCGACGATCACCGTCTGCGCCGACCCGAGCATCTCCCGCGCCGCCGAGGTCAGGATCAGGTAGAGCGACTCCGGCGTCGTGATCAGGATGTCCGGCGGATGGCGGCGCATCGCGGTGCGCTCGTTCTGCGGGGTGTCGCCGCTGCGGACGGCCACCGTCACGGGCCGCGGCAGCTCGATCCCGGCAAGCGGCGCGCGCAGGTTCTTCTCGATGTCGTGGTTGAGCGCCTTCAGCGGCGAGACGTAGACGACGCGCGTGCCGCGCGGCTCGGGGTCGCGGACGAGGCCGTCGATCGCGCCCAGGAACGCCGCGAGCGTCTTGCCCGATCCCGTCGGCGCGAGGATGAGCGTGTGCTTGCCGGCGGCGATCGGCGGCCAGCCCAGCCGCTGGGCGCGCGTCGGCTCGGCAAACGAGCGCCGGAACCAGTCGGCGACCGGGGGCGTGAAGGCGGAGAGCGGGTCCGGGGCCACGGGGGAAATCTAGAGGGCGGCAGGGTGCGGGTGGAGAATGATTCCGACGTGGACCGCCGCCGTGTGATCGCTGCGCTGCTCGCCTTCACGTCCCTCGCGCTTGCGATCGCGGGGGTGGTCGCGTGGCGTGAGATGTCGCCGTCGATCGCGGATCTCGCGGCCGGGTGCTCGGGCCGTGCGCTCCTGGGATGCGGGTTCGCGTTCCCGCCTCCCCACCACCTGCACCCGCTCCGTGCCGAGCTCCTGTGGGCGGCAGCGTCGGTCACCGGCCTGCTTGCGGTCTGGCTGACGGTGCGTCCGCACCTGCGGCGCGGCGACGCGGTCACCGCCTCCGCCTGAGCAGCACCGACGACCCTGTCGGCGTGCTCGACGTCCTCGCATGCGCGCCACTCGGCGCGCACACCAGGTGCCAATTGGAGGGTTCGTGGATACGCCAATTGGCGTGTGCCGGCGATGTCGACCCGGCACCGACACCGTTGCCCGCACGCCATCCCTCCCGGGCGCCGCCGTCAAGGACTGACATTGAAACACGCGCGCGCCACTCTCCGCGAACACCATGTGCCACTTGGCGTCTCCACGTCGTGCCACCCACCCCGCCGACCGCATACGATCCCGGCGAGCAGGCGACGAGGAGGAGCGCGTGGAGACGGTCGAGTTCATCAACATGGCCGACGGGACGGCCGAGGACTATGCGCTGCTGGGGCGGCTCGAGGAGCCCTTCCTCGCCGCGCTGCCCGACCGGCTGCTGGCGGCCCTCGACGGCCTCAAGACGTCGCTGGCCGGCTACAAGGTGTCGCGCTACGAGCACTCGCTGCAGTCGGCGACGCGCGCGCATCGCGACGGCCGCAGCGAGGAGTACGTCGTCGCGGCGCTCCTGCACGACATCGGCGACGAGCTCGCGCCCTACACACACGGCGAGATGACCGCCGCCGTGCTGCGCCCGTACGTGTCGCCCAAGATCTGCTGGATCGTCAAGCACCACGGCCTGTTCCAGATGTACTACTACGCCCACCACACCGGCGGCGACCGCAACGCGCGCGACCGCTATCGCGACCACCCGTGGTACGACGCCTGCGCCGAGTTCTGCGAGCTCTACGACCAGAACTGCTTCGACCCCGACTTCGACTCGCTGCCCGTGGAGACGTTCGTGCCGATGGTGCGGCGGGTGTTCGCCGAGCCGCGCTACCTGGACGCCTCGTCCGAGCCGTGAGCGCGGCCCGCCCGTGCTGATCGAGGTGCTGGGGTCGTCGGCCGGATGGCCGATCCCGCGGCTCGGCTGCGACTGCACCCAGTGCACCTCACCCGACCCGCGCGACCAGAGGCTGCGCTCGTCGCTTCTGATCGACCGGCGCATCCTCGTCGACGCGGGGCCCGACGCCTACGCGCAGCTCATGCGCACGGGCGCCGTGCCCGAGCAGGTCGTCCTCACCCACGACCACCACGACCACATGCTCGGGCTGCATGTGCTCGCCAAGCTCGGCCGCATTCCGCTGCACTGCACCAAGGAGTGCGAGCAGGGCGTGCGGGTCATCTTCCCGCGGCTCGACTTCCGGGTCATGCACATGACGCCGGGCGTGCCGGCGGAGCTCGGTGACGGCCTGCGCGTGCAGGCGTTCGACGTCGACCACAGCCAGAAGACGCGCACGATGGGCCTGCGCTTCACCGACGCGGGCGGGCATACGCTCGCCTACATGCCCGACCTGGCCGAGCCGCCGGGATCGAAGCTCGCGCGGGGAGCCGACGTCGCCCTGCTCGACGGGTCGAGCCGCGACCGCCCGGTGCGCGGGCACGTGCCGATGTCCGAGACGGTCGCGACGGCGGGCAAGCTCAAGGCCGGGCGGATGCTCTTCACCCACATCGGCCACCGCACGGGCACCCACGCCGAGCTCGAGGCGTGGCTGCCCGCCGGTGTCGGCGTCGCCTACGACGGCCTGGTGATCGAGCCGTAGATCACAGGCGCAGGGTGCCCGACTCGAGGTCGAGCAGCCAGCGCTTGCACTCGAGGCCGCCGCCGTAGCCGCCCAGGCCGCCGCCGGTGCGCAGCACGCGGTGGCACGGCACGACGATCGGGATCGGGTTCCTGGCCATGGCGTTACCGGCGGCGCGGACGGCCTCGGGGCTGCCCGCGGCCTCGGCGAGCTCCTTGTAGGTGCGCACCTCGCCGTAGGGGATCGCGGCGCACGCCTCTCGCGCGCGCAGCAGGAAGCCGTGCGAGAGCTGCCAGTCGATGGGCAGCTCGAAGTGCGTGCGCCTGCCGGTGAAGTACTCGTCCATCTCCCGGCGCACCTCGTCGAGCCGCGCCGGCGCCTCGAGCACACGCGGCGAGATGCGGTCGGCGAGCTCGGTCAGGACCTCGTCCTGCGACTCCTTGTCGAAGGCGGTGCGCACCAGGCCGTGCGGCGTGGCGGCGACCAGCATGCGCCCGAACGGGGCGTCCACGGTTGCATATGCGACGTCCAACAGTCCCTCCTCGGCGGCCCGGCGAGCCAGCTCGGTGATATCGATTGGGCTCATCCGTCCCACTCCCTCCGCACGCCGGCCAGGCCGGCGCGCACGTTCTGGCGCGCGGCTGCCTCGGAGCAGTCGATGACGTCGCCGATCGTGGCGTAGTCGAGGTCGGCGGCGAACCGAAGCGTCACCGCCGCCCGCTGCTTCTCCGGCAGGCGCCGCACGGCCCGCCACAGGGCGGGGTCGGACGGCACGCGCGAGTCCGTCGCCCGCTCGGGCACGTCCGCGACCGGCAGCGGCCGGCGGCGGGCGGCCCGATGGGCGTCGATCGCCTTGCGGGCTGCGATCCGGAGCAGCCATCCGCGCAGGTTGCGGTCGTCCCCCAGGCCCGGATAGGCGCGGAGAGCGGCCAGCATGGTCTCCTGCCAGCAGTCGTCGGCGTCGATGGGCCCCACGCAGGCGGCGAGGTACCGATGCACCTCGCGGCCGTGGCGGTCGATCAACGTCTGGAACGGCGGCAGTCTCACGTGGAAAGAACGCTTATCGGAGGAGTTGCGTGAGAAGCCTGAATAGACGGGGTCTGACCCCGCGTATTCAGGCCGGCTGGAGCTCGGGAGCGTGGCGGCGCTCCCACTCCTCGGCGTCGGGGCTGAAGTAGACGAGCCGCGTCTTCTTCCACTCCTTCGTCGAGTAGAGCACCACCCGCTCGTCGAGGCCGGTCTCGGCGGCGATCGCGTCGAGCACGTCCTCGCACTCCTTCTGAGTGCGCCCGTGCGTCATCGAGAACAGGTTGTACGGCCAGTCCGGGTAGGTCGGCCGCTGGTAGCAGTGCGACACGCCGCGGAACGACGCCATCAGGGCGCCGATCTCCTCCATCTGGTCGTCCGGCGCCTTCCACACGCCCATGCCGTTGTACGTGAACCCGGCCGACCGGTGGTAGAGGACGGCGGCGAAGCGGCGCATCTGGCCGGTCGCCTGGAAGCGCGCGGCCGCCTCGAGGAGCTCGGGCACCGTGAACCCGTGCCGCTCCGCGGGGCCGGCGAACGGCTCGGCGACGGGGCGCAGGTCGGTTTGGAGCGCGCGGATCGCCGCGATGTCGCGCTCGCCGATCGCGTCGGGCGCGGGCGCCTGGAGCGTCGGAGCCGGCCGGTGCTTCTTGGCCGCCGGGTCGCGCCCGCCCTTCATGTCGAGGTCGACGCCGATCTTGAAGAAGCGCAGCGCCGGCAGCGGCCGGATCACCTCGACCTGCGCCAGCTCGCCCAGGAGCTCGACCGAGCGGTCGAGCCCGAGCCGCGAGGTGGGCGGGACGCCCAGCGTGAACCAGATGTTGAACTCGTGCTCGCGGCGGTAGTTGTGCGTGACGCCCGGGTGGGTGTTGATCACCTCGGCGGCCGCGTCGGCGGCATCCGGCGCGGTGCGCGCCGCCACCAGCATCGACTTGTAGCCGAGCTTGCGTGTGTCGAAGATGGCCGAGACCTGGCGGATGATCCGCTCGCCGCGCAGGCGCGTGACCCGCTCGAGCACCTCGGCCTCGGACATCCCGAGCCGCTCACCCAGCGCCGCGTACGGGCGCTCCGTGACGGGGAACTCGTTCTGGATCAGGTCGCACAACTGCTTGTCGGCGCCATCCATCTCCGGTGAAGGATACGCTCGCGAGCGTGCGCGCCGCCCCGCTCATGGTCCCGCTCGCCCTGGTCGTGACCGCGGCGGCCTGTGGTGGCAGCGACTCCACCGCCCAGCACCAGCGCTACCTGTGGGTGCAGAACTGCGCCGCGTGCCATGCGATCGCGCCGGGCCACGCCTCACCCGCCGTGAATGCGAAGAACCTGTGGGACGTCCACCCGAGCCTCGAGCAGGTGCGCCGCGCCGTGATCGACGGCCGCCCCGGCATGCCGAAGGGGCTGCTCGGCGGCGACGACGTCGACAGCATCGCCGCCTATGTCGTCGCCAGGACGACGCGGTGAGCGCCACCCTGCCTCCCGGCCTCGACCCCGCCGCGGTGCGGGCGGTCGCGACCGACATGGACCGCACCATCCTGCCGTCGTCGCTCGAGCTCTCGCCGGCGACGCTGCGGGCGATCGCGCGCGTGCGCCGCGCCGGCATCGAGGCCATCATCGCCACCGGCCGCATGTTCGCCTCGACGCGGCCGTACGCGCTCCAGCTCGGGATCACGGCGCCGGTGATCTGCTACCAGGGCGCGCTCATCGCCGACCCGGTCACCGGCGAGTGGCTGCAGCACCGGCCGATCGACGTCCCGGTCGCGCTCGAGGTGATCGCGGCCGTGCGTCGCGAGGGCTTCCACATGAACGTGTACGTCGACGACCAGCTGTGCGTCGAGAAGCCGACGCCGGAGGCGCGCACCTACGCCGAGCACGCCCGCCTGGAGATGGTCGTCGTCGGCAGGTTCGACAGCTGGCTGCACCGGCCGACCACGAAGATCGTCATCGTCGGCGAGCCCGGCCCGCTCGACGACCTCGAGCAGCGGCTGCGCAGCCGCTTCGACGATCGCCTGTTCATCGCCAAGTCGCTGCCGATCTTCCTCGAGGTGGCCAGCCCCGGCGTGTCCAAGGGCGCCGCCCTGCGCTTCGTGTGCGAGCGCCTCGGCATCGACCCGGCCGCGACGATCGCGTTCGGCGACGGGGCGAACGACCTCGAGCTGCTCGAGGCCGCGGGCGTGGGCGTGGCGGTCGCAGACGCCGAGCCGGCGCTGCTTCGGATCGCCGACTGGACGGTGCCGCCGGTGGGGCAGGACGGGGTCGCGGGCTTCCTCGACCTGTTAGTAGACTCACGAGCCTGATGCTCGATGCGAAGCTGATTCGGGCCGACCCCGAAGGGGTGCGAACGGCGCTCGAGCGACGGGGCGGGAATGCGGGCGCCGAGATCGACCGGTTCCTCGCCCTCGACGGCGAGCGGCTCGAGCTGCTGCAGCGGGTCGAGACGGCCCGGGCCGAGCGCAACGCCGCCGCACGTGCGATCGCCGAAGCCAAGGGCCGCGGCGAGGACGCCGCCGCCGAGATCGCGCGCCAGTCCGAGCTCAAGCAGAGCCAGTCCGAAGGCGAGGCGGCGCTCGCCCACGTCGAGGCCGGCATCGCCGAGATCATGCTCGTGCTGCCCAACCTGCCGCACCCGTCGGCGCCGCTCGGCGACACCGAGGAGGACGCCGAGGTCGTGCGCGTGTACGGCAGCCCGCCCGAGTTCGCATTCGCGCCGCGCGACCACCTCGATCTGGCCGGGCCCGACGGCCTGGGCCTGATCGACGCCGAGGCGGCGGGGCGGGTGGCGGGCAGCCGCTTCCACTACCTGCTTGGCGACCTCGTGCGGCTCGAGTTCGCGCTGATGCAGTGGGGCCTTGCGAAGCTGCACGCCCGCGGTTTCACCCCGGTCATCCCGCCGGTCCTCGTCAAGCGCGAGGCGATGGTCGGCACCGGCTTCTTCCCCGAGGCCGAGGCGCAGGTCTACGCGCTTGCGAGTGACGACCTGTACCTGGTCGGGACGGCCGAGGTACCGCTCGCGTCGCTGCACGGCGGCGACATGCTCGCGGCCGACGACCTGCCGCTGCACTACGTGGGCTTCTCGTCGTGCTTCCGCCGCGAGGCGGGCGCGGCCGGCAAGGACACGCGCGGCATCTTCCGCGTGCACCAGTTCGACAAGCTCGAGCTCTTCAGCTACTGCCACCCCGACCGCTCGTGGGAGGAGCAGGAGGCCCTGCTCGCGATCGAGGAGGAGATCGCGCAGGAGCTCGGCTTCCACTACCAGGTGGTGAACGTGCCGGCCGGCGACCTGGGCGCGTCGGCCGCGCGCAAGTTCGACATCGAGGTGTGGCTGCCCGGCCAGGGCCGCTATCGCGAGCTGACGTCGTGCTCCAACTGCACCGACTACCAGGCCCGGCGGCTGAACACGCGCTTCCGCGGCGACGGCGGAAAGCCCCAGTTCGTACACATGCTGAACGGCACCGCGATCACGTCGAGCCGGACGCTGCTCGCGCTGATCGAGTACGGCCAGCGCGAGGACGGGTCGATCGCGACGCCGGCCGCGCTGCACCCGTTCGGCGCGCCGGCGGTCATCTCGAAGCCCTAGTTCAGGCGCTCGACCTCGTCGGCGAGGTCGCGCAGGACGCGGGCGAAGAGGGCCGCCGCCTGCTGCACCTCGAAGAGGCGGTTGCCGAGCGGGGCGTTCTTCATCCACGGCGTCTCCTCGCCCCACTCCTCGATGTGGGACGCGAGCTCGACGCACTGGTCGGCGACGGCTGCGAGCGTCGTCGGGTTGAGGGTCGTGAGGCTCATCCCGCGCCGACTCTACGTTGCCGGCGGAGGGCGGCCATCACCCTTTCGGGGCAGTTTGACGGGCCCGGGAACCGGTATAGTTCTCCGGGTCAGGGATGGGCTCCCAGACGTCGAGAGGCAGGCAGAAGACGGTGGGCACACCGGAACATGGCGGGGCCGGCGACGAGCTGCACGACGTGCCCGCGGAGATCCGCGAGGTGGCGTTCCCGCTCGCGTTCCGCGGCTACCGCACGGGCGTGGTCGACGCCTACGTCGAGCGCGTGCATCGCGTGATCGCGCAGCTCGAGGCCGACCGCTCGCCCCGCTCGGCCGTGCGCCACGCGCTCGACCGCGTCGGCGACCAGGTCGGCGGGATCCTCGAGCACGCACGCGTCGCCGCCGAGCAGATCACGAAGACCGCGCGCGATGAGGCCGACGAGGTCACCGCCCGCGCCAAGGCCGAGGCCGCCGAGCTCGTCGTCGCGGCCGGCGCGGCCGCCGACCGCGACCGGGCCGAGGCGCAGGCCACCCTGGCCCGCGCCCGGGCGGCCGCCGAGGCGGTCGTCGCCCAGGCCAAGGAGGAGCTGGCGGCGCTCGAGCGGCAGGCCGAGGCGCGGATGGAGGAGATCCGCGCCGACACGGATGTGGTCTGGAGCGAGCGGATGCGGCTCCTGGACGGCACGCGCGAGACGGCGGCGCAGCTCGAGGCGGTGGCGGCCCAGGCCACCGTCCGGGTCCCGCGCGCCGATCCGGCCGACGCGCAAACCGAGCCGATGCCCGAGCAGGCGACGGTGGTCGCCGTGGAGCCCGGCGACGTCTCCGCCAAGCGCAAGCCACGCCAGGGCGCGGATGTCACCCGGCTTCCGACCACGTCGCGCACCGGCGCCCCGCGGCGCGTGTCCTAGCCGGTCTAGAAGCTGCCGGTGAGGTAGAGGCGGATGCCGTCGGCGATGCCCCACGCCGCCAGGTGACGGAACGCGGGCGACTCGAGCTTGCGGGCATTGCCGGGGCTGCGCATGTTGCCGGTCTCGATGAAGATCTTGGGCACGTGCGAGAGGTTCGTGCCGCCGTAGCCGTCCGAGCGCAGGTAGCCGCTCGTGTAGAGGTTCGAGATCTTCATGCCGGTGACCTGGTGGTAGGCGCGCAGCATGGCGCCGCCCAGGCGGACGTCACGGGCGATCCGCTTCGGGCCGAGGCCGACGCCCGGGAGCGGCGTGCTCGGGGCGATGACGTAGAAGCCGTGCACCCACGCCGGGGCGCCGTCGGCGTGGATCGAGACGGCGGCGTCGGCGTGCAGGCGGTTCCCCAGGGCGGCGCGGCCGGTGATGCACGGCCCCCACGGCCGCGTGTTCACGGGGGTCATGACGACGGTCGCGCCCATGTCGCGCAGGATCCGCACCACGTGCAGACCGACCGCGAGGGTGTAGCGCGCCTCGGGATAGCCGCTGTCGGTGGCGGTGCCGGTGGTGTCGCACGGCTTCGTCGCGCCGGGGATGCCGTAGAACACCGGCCGGTTGATCTCGGCCGGGTGCGCCCAGTTCGAGACGTTGTGTCCCGGGTCGATCAGGATCACCTTGCCGGCGAGCGCCTTCTGGGCGTGCGCCACGGGTGCGGCCGCCGCGGCGCAGGCCGCGGCGGCGAGCAGACAGGCGAGCGCGATCAGTGAGCGGCGGGCTGGCATCGCCGACACGCTAGGCGGCGGCGCCGCCGCTGTCAAAGCCCCACCGCGCCCGGGTCAGGGCACCACCTTGGCGACGACGAAGCCGGCGACGCCGTTGCCGTTCACGCTCGTGCCGCTGTCGCTCACGAACGTGTAGAGCCGGCGGTGCCGGTAGGTGACCTGGAGACGGCCGTTGGCGAGGGCGACCGTGCGCAGCCCGGCGATGCCCTTGGGGACGGTCTTTCCGCGCGGCATCAGGAGCGGCGGCCAGACGGTCAGGCACGAGCCGGTGCAGGGTCCGTTCGGGTGCTTGTAGAGCGTGCGGCCGCCGACCGTCGTCAGGATGCGCCCGAAGCTGCCGCGGGTCGCGACCTTGACGACCGTGGCGGATCCGCTCCTGGACGCCGCCGCGGCGTGCGCGCCCGCCGGCAGCGAGACGAGTGTCGCCAGGATCGCGAGCGCCGTGAGCGCCATCGCGGCGCGCACCCGCGTCGCCCGCAGAGCGATCGTTCGATCAGAATTCATGTGTGATGCCCCTCGTCCGTGGTTTTCGCCGACCTCGATCACGAGGGTCTACGGGCACGCCGAGGCGGCGGACTCACCCAAACGGGCATGGTGTGACCGGGCTCACGGGCGGTGCGCGGGCGCGGGATGGGTCAGGGCGTGATGGCGACCTTCAGCGCCTCGGTCTCGGCGGCCCGGCCGAACGTGTCGTAGGCGTCCATGATCGAGCCGAACCCGAACCGGTGCGTGACGAGCTTCTCCGGTGTGAGCTTTCCCTGCGCGACGAGCTTGAGCAGCATCGGCGTCGTCGTGGCGCTGACGAGGCCCGTCGTGATCGCGATGTCGCGGATCCACAGATCCTGCAGCTTGAGCTCGACCGGCTTTCCGTGCACGCCGACGTTTGCGACCGTGCCGCCCGGGCGGACGAGGTCGGTGCACATCTCGAACGTCGCCGGCACGCCCACCGCCTCGATCGCGACGTCCACGCCGAAGCCGTCGGTCATGCCGAAGACCTCGTCCTTCCAGCTCGCCTTCCCGCTGTCGACGCCGTCGCTGGCTCCGAGCGACTTCGCCTGCTCGCGCCGGTTGCGGTCGAGGTCGATCGCGATGATCCGCGAGGCGCCGTAGAAGCTCGCCGTCATGATCGCCGCGAGCCCGACCGGGCCGGCGCCGACGACCGCGACCACGTCACCGGGCTTGGTGCGGCCGTTGCGCACCCCGATCTCGAAGCCCGTCGGCAGGATGTCGGACAGCATCACCGCGGCCTCGTCGCTCACACCGTCCGGCAGCTTGTGCAGCGAGCCGTCGGCGAAGGGCACACGCACGTACTCCGCCTGGGTGCCGTCGATCAGATGGCCGAAGATCCAGCCGATGCCCGACGTGCCCTCGGCGTCGAGGCAGTGCGCCGGCAGCTGCTGGTGGCAGTACGCGCACGAGCCGCACGAGCTGATGCACGAGATGATCACGCGGTCGCCGACGGCCAGGCCGCCGACGGCAGCGCCCGCCTCCACGATCGTGCCGACGCCCTCATGGCCGAGCACACGGCCGTCCGTCACCGCGGGCACATCACCCTTGAGGATGTGCAGGTCGGTGCCGCAGATCGTGGTCGTGTCCACCTTCACGATCACGTCCGTCGGGTGCTTGATGGTGGGGTCGGGCACGGTCTCCCACGCCTTCTGCCCCGGTCCGTGGTACACGAGCGCCTTCATGGCTGCTCCTTCGGAGTGCGGCCGCGCGGGCGAGGAAGGTCGCGGCGCGGGTGCGCGTGAACCTGCATAGTCGTCCTCCGCGCCGTCCGGGGCAAATCCGCCGCCGGCGCGCTCGAGGCCCACTCCGGCGGCTGTTCGTAACGGTCCTTGTCCGCACGGCGTGGTTCGGTTCGCGCGACCGCAGGCGGCTATCCTCGGATCCCCGGCGGGGTGGCGGAGCGGTTGAACGCACCGGTCTTGAAAACCGGCATCGGGGGTTCACCTCGATCGTGGGTTCGAATCCCACCCCCGCCGCTCGTAGAGCCAGATTCGGCGTGGTTGAGCTGTTCCTGGTTGCTCCAGAACGCGTCAAACCACATCCGCGCAATCCGCTGGAGTCCGCCGGGATCCGCGGTCTTTACATATGGGGGGCGCAATGAGGGCGCAAGAATGGCGGCCGAGCGACCGCAGCCCACGGCGTGCCGGGCCGACTCGATGAGTAGTCCGTCGACCGCACAGACCGCAGCACCACCGCACACCACCGAGCCCGGAATGCACACGCGCGCGCAACGACTGGTAGAGCGGCTGGATCCAGTCGAACGACTACAACTTCGAGCACGTCCGCATCCGGCACATGGCAGCCGAGCTCCTACGCATTGGGCTCGCCCCGCGAACCCCGGCCCCCGACGGCCTACAACTGCGACGATGGCTCAATCGATGACGTGGTCTCGTATCAGGCTGGCGCAGCGGCAAAGGCCGGACTGCTCTAACAGCTCGACGAGCCCCGTCCCCGCGAACCAGCGACCTTGGGATTGGGAGTCCGGCTGAGACCCTGACGCCAAGTGCCACACTATGTCGTCACGTGGCTCCGTAAGCGGGTCCAGAAGCACCGACTCGCGCCTCGTACCGTCCTGCGCGCTGCCGTGTCGGCCGGTTGGTTTGCAAGTCCGTTTGCAGTCCGCGGCCGGATCCGGCGCTGATCGAAGAGCCGGCCACCGGATAGCGACTGGCGTCGCACAGTAGGTGGCCCCATCATCACCGTCGAAGGACAGCCGCGCGTGCACACAGAAGCGTAGGGTCGGAGCGTGTCCGAAGCCCTCGAGCTGGGACTGGGCGCAGCGGTGATTGCGTTCGCCTGCGCCATCGTCCTCGCATCGTCGAGCGTTCGCTACGGCGCTGTATTGCTCTTGGGAGCGGCCCTCGCGGTGGCGTGGTTCGTTGGCCCGATGCTGACTGCGGGTACTGACCCGAACCACCCCACGTGCGAGGATTGCAACTACGTCTGGGGGCGGTGGTGGTGGCCGGCTCTGGTGGTTCTGGTACTTGGACTGAACCTCGCTGGCTGGCTGGCGGGAGCCACGGCTGGATGGCTTGTACGCCGAGGCTGTTCAGGCAGGACGCGACACCAGTAACGACCGTCAAAGGCGCGCCGCGCGTGCACGACGGCTTTCCCGCATCAACGATCGGCGCGGCCACCGATGCGTCGGGGGTGCGCAGCGGCGATGCTGTCGCCATGAAGGTTCTGGTTGTCTACGCGAGCCGTCACGGAACTACCGCGGCGATCGCCGCCCGAATCGCCGATCGACTGGTTGAGGCCGGGGCCATCGTCGAGTTGCAAAGCGTTGATCAGGTCAAGGCACTCGACGACTTCGACGCAGTCGTGTTCGGTGCGCCGGTGTACGACCAGTCGTGGCCGCCGGAGGCTAACGGGTTTGTCGCTGGGCAGCGCGAAGCCCTGGCCGCTCGACCACTCTGGCTGTTCAGCGTAGGGTCGTTCGGCGACACGAAACGGGTGATCGGCCGTGCGACCCACAAAGAGCCCAAGGACATCGCGCAGATCCGTGCCGAACTGCGGCCGCTCGAATACCGCGTCTTCAAGGGTGTCATCCGGAAACACCAATGGCCGTTTTGGTCGCGCGTGTTCTTCCGTGCGCTCGGTGGGCGCTTCGACGACCACCCCGACTGGCCGACGATCGATGCCTGGGCCGAGCAGATGACGATCGAATCATCCCCTGTCCGCTAGCCCTGCAGGTTGCGGGCAGGCCCCACTTCTCCCACCTGGCGACGGGCGAGCCCACATTCCGTCCGAACACCATCGGTGACCGTCAGCGGACGGGGGCGCATCCACGCGGTTCCGTGTCACCGTCGTGCCGGAGTTCAAGGAGAACCCATCGATCTTCGTATTTTCCCCAACAGACCTTGTGCTGGATTACAGTTGTTGTTACGGTCGCCTCTCCGCCAGAACCACCTGGCACCAATCCCGTTCGAGCGTTCGCGGCGCTCGGCTTTCGAGCGGAGGGAAGCACACGTGGACTACCATCGTCCAGTCCCACCGGAGGAGTCCCGCCGCATCGCGCGCGTGTTCGGGGCGCTCTACCTGATCACGTTCGCCACGTCGATCCCGGCGCTTTGGCTGTACCAGCCGGTGCTCAAAGACCCTGCCGCCTATGTCGCCGGGCCGGGTCACAGCAACAAGATCCTCTTCGGAGCGTTCCTGGAGCTGCTGCTGATCATCTCCAACATCGGCACAGCGACCGTGGTGTTTCCGCTGCTGAAGCGCGTGAACGAGATCTGTGCGATCAGCTACGTGACCGCTCGGGTCATGGAGTGCACGTTCATCCTGGTCGGGATCCTGACGATGGTTGCGGTGGTGACGTTGCAGCGGAACCCATCTGCCGGAACCGGCGCGACGCTCGGCTCGATCGCATACACGCTCGCCGCGATCAAGGACTGGACATTCCTGTTCGGCCCCGGCTTCGTAGTCGGGATAGGCAACGGGTTGCTGCTCGGCTACCTGATGTACCGATCCGAACTGGTGCCGAGGCCGATGGCCGTCCTCGGCCTTATCGCGGGGGCAGTGCTCATCGTCTCGGGCATCGCCGTGATGTTCGGAGTTGCCCAGCAGGGCGGGCCGCTCCAGAGCATCGCAACGGTTCCCGAGTTCATCTGGGAGCTGTTCCTCGGGATCTACCCGCTCGTTTGGGGCTTCAAGCTGGCTGCGCCAATCCTTCGAGGCGACACGAGGCCGGGCACGGTGTGAACCGCGCAGCCCCCGCACCGGCAGCATGCGCCGAACCCGATCCCAGAGGAGTTCACTGTGAAGGACGCGCCCGCGACTTCAGTCCGACTCGCCGACGCTCCGACCTCATGGCCGCGGGCGGCAGCCCTGTCTGGCATCGCCTTCGTGGTGTTCTTGGCTCTCGCCTGGTTCTTGAACGGCGCGGAGACCCCACACTACACCGCACCTGACCACGACTGGATAACCTGGGCCAAGAACACCGAGATGAAGGGACGGTTCGCGGCATTCTTCGCGCTTCTCGCCGGTCTCGTGTTCTTGCCCTACGCCGCAACGATCCGGGGCTTGCTAGGAACAGCGGAGGGGCACGGCGGCGGTTCCACGCGTCTGACCCAGATCGCCTACGCCGGAGGCCTCATCGGCGTCACCAGCTTCACTATCGCGACCGTTACGTTCTCCGGCGCGAGCGCCGAGGGCGCCCACGCGCATCCGGATGTCAGTAGAGCCATTGCCACGGGCGACGTGGGCCCGTTTCTGGTCGCCCCGATGGGCTTTGCCGCATTGCTCGGGGCAGGCGGCCTAGTAGCGCTGCGCACCGGCGCCCTACCACGCTGGACAGCACTCGTGGCACTGGTCGGCGCCGTATCGTTCGTGGTCACCTTCCTCACGACCCTCCAAGGCACCGCCGACGGCAGCGTGTTTGGCTACGGCTTCTTCCCCGGCATCGTCGCGCTCTTGACGTGGTCGATCGCCACCAGTATCGCGAGCTATCGCGCGGTGGCACGACCCCCTGCCGAGCCCATCGCTATCAAGGCGCCCACGTAGACCCGAACGTTCCCGCTTTAGGCGCCGCCAGGGGTTGAAGCGCCAGGGCGTCGGCTATGCGCCGCACGCTCGGGTCGTGGCGGTGGTGGTCGTGTTGGCAGCGGCGTCCGTCGCCACAAGCTGCACGGCTTTCTCCTCGACCTCCCACGCCTTCCACGGCAAGGCCGCTGCACTCGATCACGTGTCGTTCGGGCCACCCGAAGACATATCCCGCAGGCGCTCTAGCCGTGCCCTTGACCGTGGCCGTTCCAGATGGCGAGCCCGCTCTCCAACTCGCCGGGTCTAGACAGGTGATCCGCAGGCCCTTCACACGGGTAAGGCGTCGACAGCCGAGACCCGTGTGACCTGCTGACCGGTCAGGCGCGGCGTGACCAGTTCGGCAAGCATGTCACTACGCGACAGGAACCGCCGCGAGGCGTAGTCCGCGATCCGCCCATAGAAATCGCCGTTCGAACCGGAGACGACGTCGGCGAGGATCGAAAACGTGAACGCCCGGAAGGCAACGTCCCCAAATCCAACGCTGGCAGTCATGTCACGATTCAGGGTTCCTCACAACCGCTAGGGTCGTCTGCGATCGACTTGTGGAGCGCGGACGAATGGGCAACGACGACGCAAACGAGCCCTCGAAGGTCTGGTTCGCGTGGGGCGAGGACGGAGCCACACGCCGCAAGCAGAGGCCGCACGTTCGAATCGT
The DNA here is from genome assembly GCA_963760755.1 of uncultured Actinomycetes bacterium. GTDB lineage: Bacteria > Actinomycetota > Thermoleophilia > Gaiellales > JAICJC01 > JAICJC01. Next base: position 52,443 of record CAVXEE010000003.1, read on the forward strand.
GCCGGGTGCATGGCGGCCCCGAGGTGGTATTTGGGCGAGCGCCTCGCGTTGCTGCGCGGTTTGCCACGCGTTCGCCGCATTCGGCTGCGTAGAAGTGTGCGATTCGGTTAGGCGACTCTACGGATGCGAGGCGGCGTCGGGGCGCCGATGCTCCACGGTATGGAAACAGCGCACCGACGGCGAGGGGCCTGGCCCGAGTGGCATGGTGGCCCGGTGGGGCTGCGGGCGGGCGTGGCTGGGTGCGGGCTTGTGGCGGTCGTCGCCCTCGTGGCCGGACCGGCGGTCGGCGTGCTGGCCGCTGCCGCGTGCGTTCTGGCGGCGGCGCTCGCCTGGCCGGTGTCGGCGTGCGCGCCGCTCACGATTGCACCCGTGCCTACCCGGGTAACGCCGGCGCGTCCGCGTCGGACCGGGCCGCATGGCCCCGACCTGGCGACCCTGGCCGGCCGTTCGTGGATGGCGCTGGAAACGGCACAGGCCGCCGTGTGGGCTGCGACGCCCTACCTGGACGTGCAAGAGACTGCCGAGCGCAGCCATCGGCTGGTGGAGGAGCGGAAGCGAACGATCCAGCAGCTGCAGGGCCTCGCCCACGACGAGCACGCCGACGCCCCGCTCTTGCACTGGCTGGCGACGCCTGGGATCTCCCGCGGCATGCTGGGCCTGCCGGGCGGCGTCACGGCCTGCATCTTCGACCTGGACAGCGTCCTCACGACCAGCGCCGACATGCACGCCGCCAGCTGGGCAGAGACGTTCGATCCCTTCCTGCTCGAGCGCTCCGAGCGGAGCCACCGACCGTACATCGCATTCGACCTCCATCGTGATTACGAGATGCACCTGGCAGGCCGCCCACGGCTCGATGGCATTCGGGCCTTCGTCACCAGCCGGGGCATCGCCCTGCCGGAGGGCTCGGAAGACGACCCCGCCGGCACCCCGACGGTGCACGGGCTCGCCCGGCGCAAGAACGAGGTTCTGCAGCGGCGACTGGCCGAGCAGGGCGTGGACGCCTTCGTCGGCTCGCGCTGTTATCTCGAGGCCGCCCGGGTGCTCGGCGTGCACCGGGCGGTCGTCTCGGCCAGCGCCAACACGTCGGAGATCCTCGAGCGTGCCCAGCTCGACCATCTGATCGAGCGACGAATCGACGGCACCACAATGGCTGCCGAGGGGCTGGCGCCGAAGCCGTCACCAGACACGCTGCTCGCGGCCTGCCGCGCGCTGGACGTCGACCCATCCAACGCCGTGGACTTCGAAACCACCCTGGCCGGCATCAGCGCCGCGCGGGCGAGCGGGTTCCGGCTCGCGATCGGCATCGACCGCAACGGCGATGCTGACGCCCTGCGTGCGAGTGACTCCGACCTCGTGGTCAGCGACCTGGTGGATCTCGTGCGCAAGCCCGCCTTGGGCTGACGGCACGGCGGGGCGCCGCGCTACGCAAAACGCGCGCCGCCGGAGAGCGGTCGCCGTCGTCCATCTGGCTGTTGGAGGGTCGCGGCGGCGGCGGAAATCCGCCACGCGAACCAGTGATCGAACCACAGCTGGCGCACGAACTGGCGCACACCTGCGTAAAACACTCTCGCAGAGCCAACTCCAAGCCGTCTTGAAAACCGGCAATGGCCGTCAAGGTCATTCGTGGGTTCGAATCCCACCCCCGCCGCTCATGAGCCAAACCCGCGAGTTTTCAGGGAAAGTGTCGCCGGCCGCGAGAGTTCCAGGGTGTCCGTACGTGTCCGCACTCGTCGCCATTTTCGACACGGCGGAGGGCAGGTGCAACCGGTGAGCGAGATGGTTCACCGCGACCCGCCGACTGTGTGTCGTCGGCAGGCGTACCCACCTTCGCGTCGGCGACCCTCGCGAGTTGATCCGCCGTTAGGCGGGGTACGTCGGCGTCCGCAGGCGCGTGCGCTGGGTTGGCCCACCCTCGCGACGCGATGGGGACCGACTATCGTGCTCGCCGTGCGCCTTGAACCACTTTGCACATTCGACTGGAGCTATGACGACGTCCGCCTGAAGACGCCCGGATACGCCCTCATCAGCCCGTACAGCAGCGACGAGGGGATCGCCTACGGCGAAGGCCGTGGAACGGCGCGCGGCCTGATCACCGGCAGCGTCGTTTGGTCGAACTATCCGCACCGGCGCAGCGATGGCCGCATGCTGCCGAACGTGCGCGGGCTGATCACGACCGATGATGGCGCGGCGATCGTCTTCGAGTTCCGCGGGCGCACAATCTTCGCTGAGGGCGACCCCTCGGGCCGGCAGAACCTGGTCGGATGGTTCGAAGCCGATGACCAGCGCTATCGCTGGCTGAACGACACCGTTTGCATCGCCGAGGGGCGCATCGCCGACGACGGCATGCACATCCGCGTGTACTCGGGCGTGCACGAACTCGGAAGCTAACAGCGGCGACCATTCGCCTGGCGCCCCGGCCACCGGCGGCAAGCTCTCAAAGTGTTACGGCGAGACCCCGATAGGGTGGGACGCGAGCCGGCGCTGCGCAGAAATTCCCTCTGCAGGGTGATTCCTGCATCCTCCCGCGGGTGATTCCGGCATCCGTCGCCCCTGTCGATACCACCTCATCTCATACACGGATGATCCGTGCCGAGCGAGGAAGAGGGGTCTTCATCATGCGGAGCGAGATTCGCGACGACGTCGCGTCAGAGGTCGGCCAGACGATGGCGGAGTACGCCGTCGTCCTCGGCGTTATCACCATCGCAGTCGTCGTCACGCTGGGACTGCTCAGCACGGCCGTCAAGAACCTGCTCAACAACGTCATCTCGGTCATCTAAGCCAACAGCCACCTCCCGAATACGCCGTCGGCGCCAGACCGACGGAGGTCTGAGTGCCGCAGGCTCGAAGTCGTCGACCCGCAGACATCGCGCAGACCGTCGTAAGGACGTCGCCGCGTTCTGGCGCCACAAGAGGTTACGGTCCCGGCTCACTGGGCTCCCGGAGATTGGCGGGCCGAGAAACGAACGGGGGCCGCGCGCGGATGCTACGAGCGGCCGATTGGAGGTTCGTCGCGCATCGGCGCCTTGGCGGCGCCGGCGTAGCCGGGGATCCCGACAGCTGCCACAGCTTCGCCACGTCTTCGTCGACCATCATCCAGTGCGTCGTACACAGGTGGACGCGAGGACAGCCGCGCAGTTGGTAGGTGTCGGTGCTGATCGCCGGTTCCCGGACACCCTCGAGCGGCAGACCGCATAGCCGCGAAGGCTAGGCCGCCGACGTTGATATGGCATCAAGGCCCTGGATTTGTCCTTGTTCACGTCGGTCGACTGGGCGAGGCTGTCGACGTCCTCCGGAGGCATCCCACAGCGATTTCAGCCTGGCGTCAGCAGATCGGCTTCACTGCGTCAGAACCTGAGAAGGTGCCGCCACCGTCGATGGTGCCGGTCATGCTGACGGCGGTCGAACCGCAGGTGATTCCGGTCGCCGCAGGCACGAACAGGAAGTCGCGGTCGAGGAAGCCATCGCCGTTCCTGTCCTTTGGGACGAACAGCTTGGCGAGTGCAGGCGGAATCGGTGCCGCCGAGGCGTCGCCCAACTTCACACCCGACACTCCCCGCACGTCCAGCTGCGCCGATCCGAACAACCGGACGACCAATATCGGGTGCTTGAGCCACGGGATCACGGGATTGCTCCGAATGCCCGGAAGCACATCGATCACCGCTGCAACCGGTGGTGGAGGAACGCTCGCGCAGGCCTTCGCCGAAAGGGTCACGTAAGCCGAGTGCGTCCCGTTTTGCACGGCGACCTCGTTTCCCTCCTGGATTGCGCCGGAAGGGATTGGGATCGTGAAGCTCGCGGCGGCGTATTCGTAGAGCAGGAAGGTCTGGCTGAAGTCGCCGAAGTATGACTCTGCCGGGTTGAGCGCCATTGGAGCCGCGGTCGTGTACGTGACGATCGGCGACGCACTGCCCAGGGAGCCGTCAAGGCTGCCAGGGGGGCCTGTGTAGACGCGCACCGCGATCGGCGCGTACGGGCCCGGCGGAGGCGGGGTGGCAGGGTTGCTGGGATCGTCCGATGTGCTCAGGCCGGCGCGTCCCTCGATGCTCGTCGTGCACACTTGGCCGTCATTGAGCCCGCTCGGCGTGGTGATCTCGAGGTCGGTGGAACCGTTACCCAGGATCCATTTTGCAGAGGCGGACGGGGCAACCGCAAGGAGCACTGCCGCCGCGACGCCTAGCCAGAGAATTAGCTTGCCCCGCATGGTGTGCCCCCCGGGTTGCGATCGATAATCGGTAACAATACCCGGGTTGCGATGGTAGGCGAGCGATCCTCGGTGATCGACGGCCGCGGGTTCGGCCTCCTTGAGCCGTACCTGCCCCGGGTCGCTCGCCATCCTGCGCTGGTGGAGGTTCGCGGCCCGCTCACACGGTGTGCGGCGACGATGTTCGTCGATATCGCGGGGTTCACCGGGCTTTCCGAGCGCCTTGCCAGGCACGGCACCGCCGGTACGGAACAGTTGGGACGGATCGTTCGTCGCGTGATCGGTGGTTCCCTCGACGCGGTGGCGTCGCATGGGGGCGACTCGCTGGCCTTCGGTGGCGATGCGATCACCGCGACGTTCGGGTCGCCCTCGGGGTGGAGCGACGCTCGCGCCGCGGCGGACGACGTGATCGGACTCGTCGCCGACGCTGCGGGCGCTCAATCGCTCATCGGCCCCGTGGACATCTCGGTACGGATCGGAGTCGCGCGCGGGCGTGTGACCTCGCTGGTGTGCCCCTCGCGCTCCCGACACGTAGTCGTGCATCTCGGCCCGGGCCTGGATGTGGCCGTCGCGGCGCAGGAGCAAGGTCCGTCCGGAGCCGTGGTGGTGGACGCCACCGGCGAGGGGGCGCCGATCGATGTGCTCGAGCTCGACGGCGTCCTCCCTCCGTGGGCAGGTCGGGTGCTGCACCCGGTGGCGACGTCGCGTGTCGTCGCGGCTGGTGGGCTTCCTGACGAGCACCGACGGGTGACATCCGTGTTCCTGTCCATCCCGCCTGTCGATGACCAGAATGCCGATGCGCTTGCCGCGTTCGCGCGGTTCGTCTCGACGGCAACAGATCTGATCGAAGAGACGGGCGGGGACGTCCTCCAATGCACGGGAGGCGACAAAGGCGTCGTCCTGTTCGCCGTGTTCGGCGTGCCGGTCGCGCACCCTGACGACCCGGCGCGTGCCATCCACGCCGTCCAACGGCTGCGAGAGTCGGCACCCGCCGACTTCGGCGCCGGAGTGGCCACCGGTCTGGCGTTCACGGCCGCGTTTGGCGGTCAGGCGAGAAGCTTCCCGAGCGCGCTGGGCGACACCACCAACCTGGCGGCTCGCCTGATGGCCGCTGCGGGACCCGGCCACACGCTGGTCGATGCCGCGACCGCGGCCGCGGTCGCCGGATCCGTTACCGTCGGCGGGCAGCGGACGCTGACGGTAAAAGGCAAGGTCGAGCCGGTGGCGGTCACCCAGGTCACGGGCTTGGCCGCAGCGGCGCGTAGGTTCGACGCCGGCGGGGACACGCCGCTGGTCGGGAGAAGGTCGGAGCTCGCGATCGCAGACGAGCTGATGGACGAGGCGTCGCGCGGCGCCGGCGGAATCCTGTACATCGTCGGAGAGGCGGGCTCAGGGAAATCATCCTTCGTCAAGGAGGTCGCCCGCCGGGCCTGGGTCCGCCGTCTGCGGGTACGGCTCGGCGTGTTCGAGGCCTTCGGGCTCGGCCAGCCCTTCGGGCCCATCGCCGAGCTCCTGCGGCTGGGGCTCGGTCGCGAAACCGTCGCGACCGGCGACGGGCTGGCGGCAGCGATCGCGGCGATTAGACCCAGCGGAGGTGCGCTTGCCCCGTTGCTTGGGTCGGTGCTCGACCTCGCGGTCGAGGAGACGGGTCTCACTGCGGCGCTGACCGAGGAGGAGCGTTCTGAGCTGGCCCGTGGGCTGGTGATCGACCTCCTGTGTTCCGATCCCGAGCCGACGCTGATCGTGCTCGAGGATGCACACTGGGCAGACGAGGCGTCGCTCCGCCTGATCGACGAGCTGGCTCCTCGTCTGCCGGCCGCGTCACTGGCCCTTGTGATCACCGAACGTCGCGAAGTCGGCGCCCGATATGGCGACGATCGTCGTCGCGGCCGCACGTTGACGCTCGCCGATCTGCCCCCCAACGATTTGGCCACCGTGGTCGGCGACACCTGGAGCCGGCTCGGAGGCGGAGCACTGCCGCGACGATACGTTCAGACGCTGGTCGAGCGATCGGCGGGTAGGCCGCTCTTCGCCGAGACGGTGACCGAACTCGTACGACGAGGCTTCCGCCCCGGCGAACCGCTGCCCGAGGTCCCCCTTCCCGATGAGCTGTTCCCATTCCTCACCGCACGCCTCGACGCTCTGGGCCACTCCGCCCAGCGCACTGCTCTCTGCTCTGCGGCGCTCGGCCGGCCGACGTCAGCCGCCGAGCTCTGCGCGATCTTCGGAGTCGATCAGGGCGCCGCCGAGAGCGATCTGGCGGTGCTGGAGGCAACGGGCATCGTACGGCGCTTCGAGGTCGGAGATGGGTCGCAGGTTTGGTTGCGCCACGCCACGGTCGCCGAGGCGCTGCTCGCCCGAGCGTCCCACGCCGATCGAACGCCATTGCACGAGCACGTGGCCCGGCACCTGATCGGCTGCGGTGCCTCCGCGCGGGAGATCGCGCGTCATCTCGAGCAGTGCCGGCTGCCGGAGATCGAGGGCCGCTGGTATCGGGAGGCCCGGATGGAAGCCGCTTCCACCTGGGCTCTGGGTGAAGCGCGGCACTGGGCGGAGCTGGCCGCCGCGTGCTCGGGTTCGACCGACGCGCCGACCGACACCCTTGCCCTCGCGGAGCTTGAGCAGCAGCTGGGCGAATACGCCCTGGCGTCGGCGCACCTCGCGGCGATCGAGGCATGCCCCGCGGTCGCCGGAGACGTCGAGAGGCTTCTCGGCCGCATCGCGTTCGAAACTGGTCGGCCCAGGGAGGCGGTGGAGCACCTCGAGCGCGCCGAGGACTACGGTGAGCGTGGAGCGGCCGTGTCCTGGCCGCTGACGATGGCGCTCTGCGATCTGGGCAGGTTCGATCAAGCTCGCGCGAGAGCCTCGGTGCAACTTCGAACCGTCGGCGCTACCGATCTGCGAGGGCGACTTGACGCGCTCGCCAACCTCGGCGTCGTGGCGTTCCGCGAAGGCGATCTCGTCGAGGCTTCGGCCGTGCTCGAGGAGGCTCGGGAGATTGCGCTCGAGCTGGGCGACCTCCTGAGGCTGGCGCACGTCATTGGAGACCTCGCCGGCGCCCGGTTCGCAAACGGTCGGTTGGCGGATGCCGCCGCGCTGCTCGACGAAGCCACGGCGTTGGCTCACCAACTCGGCGCGCGTAGGCTCGTGGCGATGACGCTCGGCAACGTCACCCAGGTGCGGCTCGCAGGTGGAGACCGGGACGGCGCGGTGCGCGCTGCCGTCGCCAGCGCCGACGGCGCCCTCGGCATCGGCGATACCGCTATCGCGCTCGACTGTCTGCAAGTCCCTGCAGTCGTCGCCGAGCTGGATGGTGACCACACCGGAGCGAGCGCGTGGTGGCGGCGCCACGCCCAGCTCGAGGAACGCCTAGGACGGACACACGATGCTGCGATCTCCTGGCTCCGGCATGCGACACTGCTCGCGGTCGGCGGCGACCATGCTGGCGGGCTGGCCGCCATCTCGCATGCGGATGAAGTCGCGGCCGGCCTCACGACTGACGATCTCGAGCTCCATCGCAACCGCGCCCTGGCCGCCCGCCCCGACTCATACACTCCTCCGCCGGAGGGCGTCACGGCCTCGATCGCACTCCCACCGCTCGACGCTGCGCTGCCACTTGCATCAGCATCGGTTGTCGACGCGCTGTTCGACCGAGTCGAGCGCAGGCTCATGGCAGGCGCCGCTAGTACGCCGCAACCTTTGCCCGGTACGCGCTAGAGGCCTGCAGGGTTGGCGATGTCCTGGCAGATCTGCCCGTAGCCGCCAATCCTTCGCGCCGATTGGTCACATCGATCAAGGAGCATGTCGGGACCGTATGGCCCATGATCAGGTCTATTGAGCCGGCGGGTGTGGCGCTGGCTCGATGCCGGATGTCTCGGCGGGATGCGCCGCCAGTTCGGAGCGGCGCTGTGCGACGAGCTCGTGGGCCGCCCGGGCCGCCGGTGCGTGCCCGGTCACCGCCGTGACGAACGGCTCTTTCTCGAGTGTGTACAGGCGGACTGCGCCGATCGCGGTCACGGTTGCGGTGCGCGGCACGTCGTGGAGCAGGGCGATCTCACCGAATCCGTCGCCACGGCCGATGCGGGCGATGCGCCTCCCGTCGTGTGACACCTCGACCTCACCGTCGGCGATGGCGTAGAAGCGGTCGCCCGGATCGCCCTCCCGGACGATCACCGTCCCGTCTGCGGCATCGGCCGCGTGGAGCGCGTGGGCGACGCCCTCGATCGCGGGCGCTGGCAGCGGCGCGAACAGCCGCATCGAGCGCAGGAGCGCGATTTCCACGACCGGCACCTTCGCACCGGCGTCCGCCGCAGCCAGCTGGGCGGCGAAGAGGAGCGCGGCGGCCGGCAGGAGCAGGCCTACGCCGACCAGGGCGGCTCGGGACCCTCCGGCGGCGACGAGGAGCGAGGTCACGAGGGAGCCGGCCGCCAGGCCGGCCATCTCGATCCCCTCGAGGATGCCGAACACGCGGCCGAGCACATCCGCGGGTGTGATCCGCTGCAGCAGCGTCCGCGCGCCGACATCGAACATCGCCCGCCCGGCACCACCGACCGCGAGGAGCAGCATCGTGGCCACGAGCGACTGCGCAGCCGCGATCACGAGGAAGACGAGTCCCCACGCCAGCATCGCGCCGATGATGGGCGGGGCGAGGCGGCGTCTGCCCACGAGCATGAGCGCGCCCGAGCTTCCCGCCACGCCGCCGGCCGCGAACGCCGCGTTCAGGTACCCAACCCACCCCGCTCCGACCGCAAGTACGTCGAGCGCGAGCACGACGAACAGGATGTCGAGCGCGCCCCACACGACGAGCTCAACGCCAAGCAGCCCGACGACGAGCCGCGGGCCCGGATGCCGCGCGAGGGCACGGAACCCCGCCAGAGCCTCGTCGAGTGGAGTTGTGCCATCGTCGCCCTGCGGCGCACCGGCAGGGCCGCGGACCGGCGCAACCAGAAGCGCGGCCGCGGCACTGACCCCAGCCGACGCGGCGAACACGACCCCCGGCCCGGTCAGATCGAGGAGCACCCCCGTCGCTGCGGTCGCGGCCAGGACACTCGTATTCTCGACCCAGCCCGACACGACGTTGGTCGCCGTCAGCTCCTCAGGCGACCGCGCCAGCGCTGGCGTCAATGCGGCCTGGGTTGGTCGTGTGCACGTGACCAGCGTCGCCGCCAGCGCGGCGCAGCCATACGCAAGAGGTGCCGGGCCGCCGCCCAGGATCACCGCGCCGGTCGCCCCCATGGCCGCCGCCTGCGCGACGTACGCCGCCACCAGCACGCGGACGGGCGGGTGCCGGTCAGAGAGCACAGCCGCGAACGGGGCGAACAGGGCCGCCGGCACGAGTTGGACGACGGCGACCAGGCTGGCGGTCGTCGCGCCGCCGTGCCGGTAGGCGTACACGAGCATCGCGAGCCAGACGGCGTACTCCGTCGCATTGAACCCGACGTACGCCAGCTCGACGCGACGCAGATCGCGGTTACGAGCGACCGACCGGAACACATCCATGGTCTCCGACATCGCGCGACCCTACCCCAGCGGTCTGGGATCGGCTATCTGCCGACGAAGCGGGCCACGGCGAAGTCAAAGCTCCAATTACACGACCGAGTCGTACGGTGGGTGCTGCAAGAGGCGAAGCGAACCAACCAGATATCCAGCCCGTCCGCCCCTAAGTGGGCTTGATGGCGAGCGACGTTCGCTCGTCCACCAGGTTGTTGGTCAGAAACTGGGTGTGCACCTTGCCGCCGCCCTCGACCATGAGCCGCTCCACGCCCCGGGCCGCCAGGTCGCGGCCGACCCTGCTCATCTCCACCGTGTGGCCGCCGTCCACGCCCGCGGCCGCGGGCGCGAGCCGCGCGCTCGCATCCTCGACCCCGGAGCTCGGACAGTAGACCAGCTTCTCGACATCCCCCGCGGTGAAGAACTTCGCCCGTGGGCTGAGCTCGCCGCGCCGGGTGACGGTCACCTTCATCGGCGATGGGGTCAGGCCGCGCGCCGTCCGCTCGTCGCGACAGACCTGCGACCGCACCAGCAGCCGCGGATCGTCCATCCGCACCGTCGCCGCGCCGACCAGGATCGCATCGCACGAGGCCCGGACGGCGTCGACCCGGTCGAAGTCGGCGTCGTTCGAAAGCAGCAGGCGCGAGCTGGAGCTGCCGATGTAGCCGTCCATCGACATGCTGCAGCTGAGCAGGGTGTACGGGCGGTCACGCATCGGCGGCCCCGCTCGTACCCGTCCATGCTCGCACATGCTGAAACGTCGACCTGCGGATCTTCGCGCGCAAATCCAGAGACCACTCCCGCCAATGGGTACGTCCCGGAGTACGGGCACGGAGCCCGCGTGGATTCTCTCCCGCCGGCCATTCTGACCGATCACCGCCATCGGCCGCCTCCGCCGAACCTCAGCACGGGCGCGACTCCTCACGCCGACCCGCGGTGCTCCCTCACGTCGGCTCGACGATGAACAGCGTGTCGTCCGGCTTGTTCGCCCGCGCGAGGCCGCCCTTGCGCAGGCTGAAGGTATCCGTGAACGTGTGCGTGGGCATGCCGGCGAACGTCGTCGAGAGGCCGATGTCGTCCGGCTGGGTGTTGTTGAACACGACCACCCAGCGCAGGTCCTCGGTGCCGACGTTCTCGATGTAGTGCGCGTAGCCCTGGGGGATGAAGCCGATCTGACCGGGCACGAGCTCCTGGACGCTGTAGGTGTCGTCGGGGTTGACGACGCCGAGGCGCCCGCGTCCGGAGAGGGGGACGTCCATCTCCCAGGCGTCTGGGTGCCAGTGCGGCTCGCGCACGGCGCCGGGCTTCAGCACGAGCAGGAACGACGCGGCATCGTTGCCCTGAAGCACGGGGAAGTTCTTGCCCGTGCACTCCTTGACCGTCCCGCCCCCCGCACCACCTGGGGGCTGATCTGGCCGAAGTCGAAGCGGTTCGCCTCACTCGACCTGGGCAGCGTCGGCGAGTCGTCGGCTGCGCGGCAGCGGCTCCCAGCACCTGGCGACGGTTCATCTCGGACACGATGTGCTCCCTTCCCGGTGTATGGCCCTGCCCTGCGGGCGAGTATCGCACCGCCCGCGGGGCATGCTACGCTCGCCGCGCCGTGCTTCGGGGAGCCCTCATCAGCCTGGTCACCATCGCGATCGCCTTCGCCGTGACCAACTGGCTGCTCGCGGGAATGTCGATCTCCGGCGGCGTGGGCTCGTACCTCTGGATCGCGCTTGTCTTCGGCGTCGTGAACGCGTTTCTCGGCACCATCATCCGGATCGTGACCCTGCCGTTCGTGCTGCTCACGTTCGGGCTCTTCTCGATCGTGATCAACGCCGCCGTGCTCGAGATCACCGACGCACTCACGAGCCACCTCACGATCGACAGCTTCTTCTGGACGGCGATCTGGGCGGCGCTCATCCTCTCGGTCGTCGGCGTGATCACGAGCGCCGTCCTGAGCGGGTTCGTGGGCAAGCGCACCTGACGGACGGAACCGGTCAGGCCGCTCCGGCGTCGATGCCGCCGGGCGGCGGGCGGATGCCGGCGTCATGGAGCGCTGCGAGCACCAGCGCGTCGTAGCGGCCCTGGACGATGTCGCCGAGCGGGTCGGGGGTGTACGGCAGCAGCGCACCGTAGGGCAGCCCGAAGGCTGCTCGCATTGCGAGCACCCGCCGCCGATCGGCGTCGTACGGAGGCGCCAGGGCTCGTGCGGCCGCGGTCAGCCGGCGGATCTGCCGGACACGTCGAGGGACGAAGAGCCCAAGCAGAACCATGGCGGGCACGGCGAAGACCACCACGCCGAGGATCAGCGCGAGGCGGTGGACGCTGTCCTGGCCCTGTTGCCCCAGTTCGACGGCGCGCCCGCCGCTCTCCCGGCCGGCACCGCGGAGCGCGTCGGCGAGGCTCCCGCCGACGAGCGGGACGCCGTCGACCTTGGCAGCCGCGGACCCGAACCCGGCCTGCACCGTGTGGCCGCCGTTGCTGACGCCGGCGCCCAGCACGGCGAGACGATCAACCGCGTCGTGCACCGCCACCCCGGCCCACGCCGCCAGGACGAGCAGCACGATCACGACAACGTCGCCGAAGATGGTCGCGCGGCGCTTGTCCGGAACATCGGGAAAGACCTTCACGGAGCGGCCGGTGGCCTGGGAATCACTCATCGGGACCCACGCAGATCCTAACCGGCCGCGGGCGGCTTGTGAGGAGTCGCACGCTGCTCTTCAATGCGCATGTCACACATGCGGAGAGTGACAGATGACGACACAGGTGAGAAGCGCCAGTCACGGACGCGCCGTCGGAGCGCGAGGCCCGCGACGCGGCGCAGGCGCGGTGCGCGAGTCGATCGAGCGCCTCGGCGACGCCTGGCGCTCGAGGTGGAGCACCGCATCGCTGCGGCCGTCATCCCCGACGCCGGGGACATCATGGCGTCGGCGAGGACGTGCTGGCTGAGCGACCCCTCTCCACCCGCAAGGCTCCGGTGCGAAGACTGTAAGCATGCGATGAGGCCGGCGCCCGTCCGGCCGCCGGTGCGATAGCGTGCGCAGCGCGGGCAGCAACTGGTTTATCGGGGGTTCACCATGCAACGAGCGTGGATGCTGCTTGCGCGCGCAGCCGTGGCCGGAGTCGCGATCGGCACGGCGGCGGGAATGTCATTCGGGACGGCCACCGCGGCGGCATCGCCGTGCGGACACGTGCGCCGGGCGCCCGCCTGGCACCACATCGTCGTGATCGCGTTCGAGAACCACTCCTACCAGCAGATCCTCGGCCCGAGCGCCCCCGCGAGCTACTTCAAGACGCTCGCCGGCGAGTGCGGTTCGGCGGCGGACTTCCAGGCCGCACACTTCCCCCACAGCCTCGGCAACTACCTGGCGGCGACCGGCGGTCGGGTGGTCACGACGAGCGACTGCACCCCGGGCCGGGGGTGCTCGAGCGGCGGGCCCAACATCTTCAGCCAAGTCGGCGGCCGGCATTGGCGCACGTTTGCCGAGTCGATGCCGCGTCCGTGCTATCCGAACGACACGGCCCTCTACGTGCCGCGGCACGCCCCGGCGATCTACTACACCCGCATCCCGCGCTCGGTGTGCCGGCGCGACATGGTCACCCTGCCGAGCCACCGGATCAAGCTGGAGCGCACGTTCACGTGGATCACCCCCAACCTCCAGCACGACATGCACGACGGCACGCCCGCGCAGGCCAGCCGCTGGCTGCAGGGGTTCCTCGGAGGCAGCCACGGGCTGCTCCACCGCCGCCCGTACACGCGCGGCCACACGGCGATCTTCATCTGGTTCGACTCGCCGGGCGGCAGCGGCTCGACCTCGACGCCGCTCCCGTTCATCGTCGTCTCACCGTCGACGCCGCACCGGCTCGCCCGCAAGCGGCTCGACCAGTACAGCGCGCTGCGCGGCTGGGAGGGCATGCTCGGCCTGCCGTGCATCGCGAACGCCTGCCACGCCAACAGCACCCGGCTCCCGTTCCACCTCTGAGCCGGACCGTTACGGCCCGGCCGGTGGCGGCGCCCGCCGCTACCGGCTGAGCCACATCGACGGGAACAGGTCGTAGTAGGTGCCGTTGAAGACGAGGCCGTGGAGCCGGGCCGAGACGAACTTGTACCGGCCCGCGTTCATGAAGACCACCCACGGCGCGTTGTTCTTCATGTAGTCGGCGTCGAGCTTGGCCCACACGGCGTTTCTCGCGCTTCCGACCGGCATCCGCTTGGCCTGGTCGATCAGCTTGTTGTAGGCGGGGATGTTCACGTTCGACTGGTTCTCGTTGCCGACGTTCACGATGCCCTCGCCGTTCAGCTGCGTGTCGATGAAGTCGGCGCCCTCGGGGAAGTCCTGGCTCCAGTTGTTGTAGGCGATCTGGGGGTCGTTCTTCTCGGTCGCGATCAGATCCCAGTACACCGAGGCGTCGACCACCCGGACCGTCGCGACCATGCCGAGCCCGTTCAGCACGCTGGCCATGTACTGGGCCACGTTCGGATACGGGTCGGTGTTGAGCACCCAGATGGTGACGTGGGCACCGGTTGCGCCCGCCTGCTGCACCATCTGCTTGGCCTTGGCCGGATCGTAGGGGTAGAAGGTGTGCTCCTTGTAGGCGCTGCCGAAGCTCGGCGGGATCACGTTCTCGGAGATGGTGCCCTGACCGCCCTCGAGCTTCAGCATCGCCTGCCGGTTCGACGCCAGGTTGACCGCCTGGCGCACGGCGAGCTTGTTGAACGGCGCCTTGCGCTCGTTCATCGAGAAGTACTCGATCTCACCCGTCGCTCCCTTCTGCAGCTGCGCGGGGTACTGGCGCTCGAGCTGGGCGAGGCGGTCAGGAGGCGGGTTCAGGAAGTAGTAGTCGAGCTGGCCGTCGGCGGTCTCGTTGACCGCCTGCTCGGGCGTGATGCCGACCGTGATCTTGACCCCGGCCAGGTGGCCGCCGGGCGTGTTCGGCCAGGGGTGGAAGTTCGGGTTGCGCGTCAGCAGCACCTGCTGGCTGGGAACGTAGGACGAGATCTCGTACGGGCCGGTCGCGACCCGCTCCGACGTGTGCGTCGACACGTCGTGGGCGGGCGTACCCGCCGGGTAGACGAACGCCGGCGGCAGCGCCATGTACTCGAGGAACGTGCCGTCGGGCTGGGTCAGGTGGAACGTGACCGTCATCGCCGAGTCGTTCGCGACGATCCCGGGCAGGGTCGCCGCCTTGCCCGACTCGTACGCGGTCGCGCCGACGATGCCGGTGTACCAGCCGACGTTCGGCGAGTTCACCTTGAGCACGCGCTCGATCGACGCCTTCACGTCGGACGGCCGCACGGCCCGGTTGACCGGCGGCGAGAAGCGCACGCCCGGCCGCACGTGGAACGTGTAGACGCGGCCGCCGTCGGTGATCTTCGGCATGCCCGTCGCGAGGTCGGGCACCACCTGCGACCCGGCGCCGCCCGCCGCACGACGGAACGTCATCAGCCCGTCGTTCGTCGCCTCGAGGATCTCCCAGCCCTCGGTCGTCGCCGAGAGGGCGGCGTCGAGATGGTCGGGATTGGACGGGATGCCGGCGAGCAGCGTCCCGCCGTTGACCGGCGTGCCGCCGGCGGAGCCCCCCTGCGACGACCCCGAGCCGCCCCCGCAGGCGCCCGCCAGCGCAACCGCGCACAGGGCGGCGGCGAGCGCGGTCGGCCGATGTGAGAACGCTCTCATACGAGGGACGCGAGTCTACTCCTCCGAGCGGGCGGAACGCAATGACGGCCGTGCGCCCTCTAATGTCCCGCACATGCCGGCCAACGCAGACCGCAAGCGCGTCGCCGTGATCGGGGCGGGGCTGATCGCCCAGGCGATGCACCTGCCGCATCTGGCGCTCCTGCGCGACCGGTTCGAGCTGGCCGTCGTGGCCGATCCCAGCCGGACGGTGCGGGAGCGCGTCGGCGACCGGTTCGGCATCCCGGCGCGGGTGGCATCGGCAGCGGAGGCGCTCGCGCACCCCAGCCTGGACGCGATCGTCGTTGCCGCGCCCAACGCGACCCACGCGGGCACGGTGCTCGACGCGCTCGCGGCCGGCCTGCACGTCCTCTGCGAGAAGCCGCTTGCCATCACCCTCGAGGACGTCGACGCCATCGTCGCAGCCCGCGACCGCGCGGGCCAGGTGGTGCAGGTCGCGTACAACAACCGCTTCGACCTCGCCTACGAGCGGCTCGTGTCCGAGCTGCCGGACTCGACCGCGGGGCTGCGCTACGTCAGCGTGCTCGTGCACGACCCCGAGTTCGGGCCGTACTTCGGTCCCGAGGACCTCGCCCGCGGCAGCGACGTTCCGCGCGAGGTGATCGAGGAGGGCCGCGCCGCCGAGGCCGAGCAGGTGCGGCGGGCGGTCGGCCGCTCGGACGCGGACGCGATCACGGCCTTCTCCGGAGGGTTCCTCGGCAGCCTCGTCCACCAGGTGAACATGGTGCACGGGATGCTCGCGCGGATGGGCGAGCCGCTGCCGGCCGCGGTGATCGGCGGCGACGCCTGGGCAGGAGGGACGGCGCTCGCCGGCTCCGTGCGGCTCGCGGGCGGCGCCCGCTGGGACAGCGCCTGGATCCAGCTGACGCAGCTGCACGAGTACGACGAGCGGATCAGCCTCTACTTCGAGGACGCTGTCCGCACGCTGCAGATCCCCTCGCCCTGGCTGCGGCAGGCGCCGAGCACCTACACGGTGACGACGGCCGGCGCCGGCGGTCGCCGGGTGCAGGCGTTCGACTCCTACGACGAGGCCTACCAGCGCGAGCTTGTCCACTTCCACCGCTGCATGCTCGGCGCCGAGGAATGCCGCACGCCGCCCGAGCAGGCGCGCGTCGACCAGCGGGTGCTGACCGATATGTTCCTCGCGACTGAATAACCGGGGTCAGACCCCGGATATTCAGTCCAGCAGGTCGTCGGCGCGGCGCACCGCGACCGGGGCATTGGCGGCTCGCGAGCGCTCGGCCGCCTCGGCGACGAGCAGCGTCCCCAGAGCGTCGCGGGGCGGGCACGGGTTCTGCCCCCGGCCGGCGGCGAGCGCCAGAAAGTGCTCGATCTCGGCCGCGTAGCCCTCTGCGAAGCGGTCGAAGGCGGAGTCGTAGGGCGGGTGGCCGGGCTCGACACCGAGCGGGTCGAGCAGGCGCAGGGGCGTGCGTGCGTTCAGCCCCGCGGCCGCGCTGTCCTTCGACCCGACCGCCTCGATGCGCACGTCCTCGCCCCGGCCGTCCTCGCGAGTGCCGGCCAGGAGCACGAGCTCGCCACCGTCCATGACGAGCACCAGCGCGCACGTGTCGACGTCGCCGTGGCGCTCGGCGAACGGGATCGCCCGCACGGCCCCGGCGGCGAACACCGTCGCCACCTCCGCCGCGGTGACCCACCGGATCATGTCGAAGTCGTGGATCAGCTGGTCGCGGAACATGCCGCCCGAGCGGGCGACGTACTCCTCCGACGGCGGCTCGTGGTCGTGCGAGGCGACGTGGATCGTGTGCACGCGGCCGAGGCCGCCGCCGGTGATCAGCTCGCGCAGCGCCCGCAGGCCGGGGTCGAAGCGGCGCATGAACCCGACCTGCACGACGGCCGCGGCCGCCTCGGTCTCGCGCACGAGGGCCACCGTCTCATCGACGTCGGCCGATAACGGCTTCTCGCAGAAGCACGGAATCGCACGCTCGATGCAGCCCCGCACGAGCCCGGCGTGCGCGGGCGTCGCGGCGGCGACAAGAACGGCGTCGGGCCGCACGCCGAACGGGTCGCCGGCGGGGGCGGCCACGCCGCCCGATCCGGCCGCAAGCGCCGCCGCCCGGGCCTCGTCGACGTCTGCGACCACCAGCTCGGTCACGGCGGCCGCCGCCGCCAGATTGCGGGCATGCAGCGCCCCGATCTGGCCCGCGCCGAAGAGCAGGACGCGCACGGCTAGCGCCGCCTCGCGTGCGCCGCCGTCGAGCCGCGCACCCGCAGCTCGACGGGGACGCGCAGGTGCTGCGGGCGCTCGCCCGCGGTGCCGTCCATGCGCCCCAGCAGGATCGCGACCGCCCGCTCGGCCTGATAGTCGAGCGGCTGGGCGACCGTCGTCAGCGAGATCCGGGCGAGGCCCGCGACGGCGATGTCGTCGAACCCGACCACCGACAGGTTGCGGGGGACGGCGATGCCGGCCGCCTCACAAGCCTCCATCAGGCCGATCGCAGCGAAGTCGTTCCAGACGAACACGGCCGTGGGCGCCGCCGGCCCGCCGAACGCCTCCTGCAGCGGCACCGCGGTCCTGCCGACGCGGATCGTGCCGGCGCCCTGCTCCCACCACATCGGCGGCGGTGGATCCGCGCCGATCGCGGCGAGCACCGACCGGTAGCCGGCGTGGCGGGCCCGGTCGCCGCCGGCCTCGATCATCGACGTCCGCACGTAGCCGATCCGGCGATGGCCGAGGTCGGCCAGGTGCTGGGTCGCGAGCCGCCCGCCCTCGCGGTCGTGCGGCCCGACCGAGTCGGTCCACTCCTGGCGCAGGCCGATCACCACCGTCGGGACGCCCGTGCGCCGCAGCGCGGCGGGCACCTGGGGGGTGCGCTCGATGGAGGCGAGGATCAGGAAGCCGGCCACCCGCTGCTCGATCAGCGCGTCGACGCCCGCCACCGCGAGCTCCTCGTCGCCCTCGATGTTGCAGAACACCGCCGTGTGGCCTGAGCGGAAGAGCGCCCGCTCGACGACGCGGGCCAGCTGGGCGTGGTAGGCGTTGCCGAGGTCGCCGACGAGCACGCCGATCATGGTCGTGCGCCGGCGCACGAACTGGCGGGCGATCCCGTTCGGCGTGTAGTTGAGCGCCGCGATCGCCTCGAGCACTCGCTGCCGGGTCGCCTCGGACACCTCGTTCACGCCGCGCACGACGTTGGAGACGGTGGACTTGGAGACGCCCGCGGTGCGGGCCACGTCGACGATGGTCACGTCCCGCCGCCGGTGGGAGGGCGGGGGATCGGCGCTTGCGGGCTGCGTCATGTGCGAGCTCGTGGCATCGGCGGCGTGACAGTGTAGTCTGGAACGTTCCATCGCCCGGGAGGGAAGATCCGTTGAACGCACGCCCGGAACCGGTCCGGCTGGGGATCATCGGCACCGGCTTCATCTCGGCCGTCCACGGCGCCTGCGCGCGGCGCAGCGAGCACGTCCGGCTCGTCGCCGTGGCGTCGGCGCGCGGCCGGGCGACGCCCGAGCGCGCCGGCCCGGACGTCGACCTGCTCACGATTGCCGAGCTCCTCGGCCGCGAGGACGTCGACGCGGTGCTCGTCTGCACCCGCACCGCCGACCACGCCGATCACGCCGTCGCGGTGCTCGAGGGCGGAAAGCACCTCCTGCTCGAGAAGCCGGGGGCGATCAGCCTGCGCGATCACGAGCGGATCGAGGCCGCGGCGGCCCTGCACCCGCGCCAGGTCGTCCGGGTCGCCTACCACCGCCGCCACGATCCGCAGTTCTGCGAGCTCGCCCGCGTCGTCGCGGCGGGAGCTGTCGGCACACCGTTCGCCGTGCAGCTGGCGAGCCGCGAGGACTTCCCGCCGAGCGCGGACGACGTCCCCGCCGGCGGGTTCATCATGGACGTCGGCGTCCACGACTTCGACACGGCCCGCTGGCTGCTCGGACAGGATCCGGTCACGGCCTCCGCGGTCGTCCACAACCCCGTCTACCGAGACGCCGACCTCGACAACGCGTACATCACGGTCACGCACGGCGACGCGGTCGCGACGACGCACCTGTCGCGCACGTCGACGCTCGGCATGGAGATCCGCTGCGAGGTGGTCGGCACGGAGGGCTCCGTGATGCTCGCGCAGGCCGCCACCGGCACCGGGGTCACCGTGCTCTCGACGGCGTCGGATCCCGGCTTCCCAGCCGACTGCCGCGCGCGGTTCGGCGCCGCCTACCAGGCCCAGATGGACGCGTTCGCCGCGGCCTGCCGCGGCGGGCAGACATCGAGCGCCACGCTCGCCGACGACCGCTGGGCGGTCGCGACGGCAGTGGCCGCGCGCGCCGGCGCGGCGCAGGGCGCGCCGCTCGCGGTCGGGCCGGATTGGCCGTGGCCGGCGGCCGAGCCCGCCGCGGACTGACGCTCCCGGGCCGAGGGTTGCAACTGTCACGTGTGGTTGGTAGGTTGGGCCGCGCTCTGGAACGTTCCATCCCGAAGCGGAGGTCAAGACATGACTGAGTCGGCGGGCTCTCCCGGAACTCCCTCGTCGGGTGTCGGACTGTTCACCCGGCAGTCGTCCGGGCTCGTGCGCGAGCTCGGCATCCCGGCCGCGACCGCGATCGCACTCGCGTCGGTCGCGGTGGTCAACACCTTCATCAACTTCAGCGCCGGGCTCACGAGCTTCAGCCACCCCGACATGGTGCTTCCGCTGCTGCTCGCGGCCGGCATCTGGGTCGTCGGCATGTTCGCGTACCGGTACCTGCTGCAGGCGATCCCCCGCGCCGGCGGTGAGTACGTGTACGTGTCACGTGTGATCTCGCCCGTGCTCGGAGCGATGGTCGGCGTCAGCGTCGCGGTCGCATTCACCTACATCCTGGCGGCGAACGCGCAGTTCACGGCGGCGTTCATGCCGTTCGCGCTCACCGGCCTCGGCGATGCGTTCTCGAGCTCGTGGATCGCCGCGGGGGCAAACCACGTCACCTCGAAGACCGCGATCGCGCTCATCTGCGTCGGGCTGCTGGTCATCGTCGGCCTGCTCTCGCTCCTGCCGCTGCGGCGGGTCGCGCAGGTGATCCTCGGCCTCGTCATCATCCAGCTGCTCGCCTTCGTCGCCCTCGGAGGGATCCTGCTCTTCCACAGCCACAGCGACTTCGTGAGCTCCTTCGGCAGCTTCAGCCACAACACGAACGCCTACAACGCGGTGCTCGCGCAGGCCAAGCAGAACGGCGTCATCACGGGCATCAGCCTGACGGCGTCGCTGCTCGTCGTGCCGTTCATGGTGCTGAACTACAACGGCGTGCTCTACTCCTACTACGTCGGCGGTGAGCTGAAGCGGCCGGGGCGCACCTACATGATGGCGTCGGTGATCAGCATCGTCCTGCTCGTCGTCGTGTGGGTCGGGATCTGGGTGCTCCTGCGCTGGCGCGTCGGCCTCGACTTCATGCAGGCGCAGGCGAACCTGAATGCGGTGAACGGCGCCGCCTACGGCAAGATCACGTCGCTCTCGGCGCCGGCCGGCGGCCTCGGCTACGGCCTCGTCCTCTCGGGCGATCCGATCACGAAGATCCTGTTCTCGATCGCGGTGCCGTGCGCCGAGCTGGCCGTCGACCTGGCCTTCGTCGCCGTCGTCACCCGCGTCCTCTTCGCCCTCGCGTTCGACCGGCTGCTGCCCGTCTCGGTCGCGAAGATCGACGAGCGCACCGGGACGCCGCTGGTCGCGACCGTCATCGCCCTCGCCGGCGGCATCGGCTTCTCGATCCTCGCGACCTACGTCAACCTCGCCAACATCGTCGCGAACCTGAGCCTGTTCGTCGCCCTGATCCTGCTGGCCGGCGCCGTGTCGGCGCTGATGCTGCCGTACCGGCGGCCCGAGCTGATCCTGAAGCCGGGCACGAACGACGTCGACCGCTGGGCCGGCATCCCCAAGGCGGCGATCGCCGGCGGCCTGACGACGATCCTGGCGCTGCTTGTGATCCTCCTGATCGTCACCCACTCGAGCGTGTTCGGGAAGTTCAGCGCCCAGAGCGTCTCCACCCTGGTCCTGGTGCTGGCGGCCGGCCCGGTTGTCTACCTGATCGCCCGGGGAGTGCGGCGGTCGGCGTCCATCGACATCGACCTCGCCATGCACGAGCTGCCGCCGGAATGATGGGCGCGGGCGACTGACCGGCTGTGCCGATCCGCCGCAAGAAGGGGCGCGACTCGCGTGCGCTGCGCATCTTCTTCGCGACCGATGTGCACGGCTCCGACCGGTGCTTCCGCAAGTTCGTGAACGCCGCCGGAGCCTACGACGCGGACGTCCTCATCCTGGGCGGGGACATCGCGGGCAAGGGGCTCGTGCCGGTGCAGCGGCATGGAGACGCGCTCACCGCCGAGGTGCGCGGCGAGCGGGTCTCGGTCGACGTCGCGGGCCGCGACCAGCTGTGGTCCGAGATCAACATGCTCGGCTTCTATCCGGTCGAGATGCACCAGGCCGAGATCGATCGGATCGGCGCCGACACGCCGTATCTGGAGCAGCTCTTCCGGCGTGAGATCACCGCCCAGATCGAGGGCTGGTGCGATCTCGTCACCGAGCGGCTCGAGCCCCGCGTGAGATGCATCATCACACCCGGGAACGACGATCCGGTCGAGATCGACGCCGTCCTCGAGGCGGCCGAGCGCATCGAGTGCCCCGAGCGCACGCTGTGCGAGCTCGGGCCGGCCGTGCTTGCGAGCATCGGCGACGTCACGCCCACGCCGTGGGACACCGAGCGCGAGTACCCCGAGGAGGAGCTGGGGGAGCGGATCGCGGCGATGATGGACCGGGTCGAGCCCGGCCGGCGGACGATCGCGAACTTTCACAACCCGCCCTACGCGTCCGGGCTCGACACCGCCCCCGAGCTGGACGCGAACCTGAAGCCCGTCCTGCACGGCGGGCGGCCGAGCTTCATCCCCGTCGGGAGCAAGGCGGTGCGCGAGGCGATCAAGCGCTACCAGCCGTCGGTCGGCCTGCACGGCCACATCCACGAGTCGCGCGGTGCGCAGAAGATCGGTCGCACGCTCTGTCTGAACCCGGGCAGCGAGTACTCGGCCGATGTCCTGCGCGGGGCGATCGTCGACCTCGCCGCAGACGGCTCCTGCCTCGACTTCCTGCTGACCGCCGGCTAGGGCGGCCCGGCTCAGGCCGGGGCGCGCGTGACCGTGGGCACGAGCGCGTCGAGCTGCGCCCCGGGGCGGTAGGAGAACGCGATCCGCACCCGGTCGCCCGCGGCGACGGCGAGCGCCTCGGCGAGCGGCACGATCATGTAGCTGTTCAGCCAGTCGACCGACCGGCCCTCGGCCTCGACGATCGCGACCAGGTTCTTCGTGATGATCCGAAGCGCATTCAGATGCCCGGCGTGCGCCATCACGATCATTCCGTCCCATCCGATCACCTCGGGCAGGTCGCCCTCGTACAGGCCGGAGTCGTAGAGCGCCGGGTCGGCGAGCGCCACCGTACGCGTCTGCTCCACCGCCGGGTGCTGGAAGTGCGGGAACTCCGCGGTGTAGCCGGCGTAGCTCCAGTCCTGCTGGACGGGCTGCACGGCCTGCACGTAGCCCTCCGGGACGAACCGGGGCAGCGGCGGGCCGTGCGCGTCTAGGTAGTGCGCCTTGAAGGCGCGCAGCACGTCGATCTGCTTCTCACGGAGGAGGCCCGTGTGCAGCATCTCGCAGATCACGACGTCGACCCGCTCGGGCGGCACGTAGGCCGACGCGTCGGCATCGACGACGTGGACGCGGTCGGCCACGCCGTTTCGGTCGAGGTTCGTGCGCGCGGCGGCGGCGAGCTC
The DNA here is from genome assembly GCA_963760755.1 of uncultured Actinomycetes bacterium. GTDB lineage: Bacteria > Actinomycetota > Thermoleophilia > Gaiellales > JAICJC01 > JAICJC01. The sequence goes on from CAVXEE010000003.1 coordinate 75,555, forward strand.
GGGATTGGCCTCCACGCTCCACACCGACGCCGCCCCCGCCCTGGCGGCGAAGAACGACAGCACGCCCGTGCCCGCGCCCAGGTCGACGACCCGCATCCCGGGCGCGACGACGAGCGCGATCGCCTCGGCGAACGGAGCCATCCGGCTCTCGTCCGTGAGCATGTGGTAGTGGTAATGGAGCGGGATGAACTGCCCCAGCACCGCCGATTCGTGCGCCGCCACCCGGCGAGCATAACGCTCGAACCGGGCGGCCGGTCGGTCCCGCCGCGGCGGCCGTCGGTATGGTGCGGCCATGAGCGCGATCCGGCCGTGTCGCGACGACGAGCGGGCGGCGATCCTCGCGATCGTGAACACCGCCGCCGAGGCGTACCGCGGCGTGATCCCGGACGACCGCTGGCACGATCCGTACATGAGGCCGGCGGAGCTCGACGGCGAGATCGCCGCCGGGGTCGTGTTCTGGGGCTACGAGGCCGACGGCGCGCTCGTCGGGGTCATGGGCATCCAGCCGATGGGCGACGTCGACCTGATCCGCCACGCCTACGTGCTGCCCGGCAGCCAGCGGCGCGGCGTCGGCGCCGCGCTGCTCGCACACCTGCGCGGCCTGACCCGCCGGCGCATGCTCGTCGGCACCTGGGCGGCGGCGGCGTGGGCGGTCAGCTTCTACGGCCGCAACGGGTTCGAGCTCGTCACACCGGAGCAGAAGTCCGCGCTCCTGCGCACGTACTGGACGATCCCGGAGCGTCAGATCGAGACGTCGGTCGTGCTGGCCAGCCCGCCGCTGCCGGTCGCGAGCTCGGCAACGACCGCGCGCACCGAGAGCCCGTCGCAGACGTGCACCGGGACGCCGTAGTCGGCCAGATCGGCGGCGATGGCCTCGACCTCGGGCACGTCCTGATCGTTGCCGTCGACCTGCGGCAGCCACAGCTCGGCCGGGTACGCGCAGGCCGCGCGCCATCCGCGAGCGCCCTCGACCACCTCGCCCCAGAGCGACACCCGCCCGATGGCCTGGCGCACCACGGGCCGCATCCACGAGTACGGCCGGTTGGCCACCGGCAGGTAGGTCGCCAGGAGGCCGACCCGGCTGACGGCGTGCACGCCGCAGGTGCAGCGCTCGGCCGGCGCGGCGTGCCCGGTCGGCCGCGTCTGCCAGGGCGCGAGCGGCGCGCGCCGGCGCGCCTCGCACGCCGCGACCAGCTCCTGCCCGGGCTCCCACACGCTCGGCGAGATGTGGCTCGCGAGCCGCACCCGCCCACCGGCCTCGGCCAGCGACCACACCCGCCAGCCCACGACCGGCCCGAGGTAGTCGGGCGCGACGCTCACGGCGCCTGCGCCGGGTCCGGCTCCCTCTCCGGCCGGGGCTGCGGCGCGGGCTCGGGTCGTGGTTCGGGCGCTCGCCGGGGGACCGGGTCCTCGACCGGCTCGACCGTGTAGATGCGAAGTGGCTTCCCGATGTCCACCACCGCCCCCTTCCGTCTCGTGACGCGAGCATCGATGGTACCGCGGCCGACCGACACGGGCGCGTGAACGCCGACACGACTTGACATGTTCTGGGAGTCCGGGTCTACTGGATGGATGCGAGTTGCGCGGCGCACTCGGGGGTTCCTGGCGGTGGCGCTCGTCGCCATGCTCTGCGGCACCGTGTCGTCGGCATCCGCGGCCACGAACCTGGTCTCCAACGGCACGTTCGAGGGCTCCGGCGCCGGCTCGCTCACGGGCTGGGCCGGAAGCAGCGGCTCGCTCGCGCTCGTGTCCGGGAACGGCGGCGGCTTCGCCGCCAGGCTGACCGCGAACTCCGGCGCGTCCAGCATGTACGCCTACACGACGTCCAAGCCGGTGAAATCGGCGACGGCCGGCGCTGCGTACCAGCTCTCGGGAGACGTCCAGAGCAGCGTGGCCGGCCAGTCGGTCTGCCTCGTGCTGAAGGAGCTCAAGTCGGGCACGACGACGAGCGTCGGAAGCGCGCAGAGCTGCCTCACGCCGGCCGCGGCGTGGCAGTCGGTCCCCGCGGTCAACTACACCGTGAAGGCGACGGGCGACTCGCTGACCGTGAACGTGGTCGAGAAGCCCGCCGTCACCGGCGCGAGCTTCGCGTTCGACAACATCGTCCTTGCCACCGGGTCATCGGGCGGCGGAGGCGGCGGCGACACACAGCCGCCCTCGGTCCCGCTCGGCGTGGCAGCAACGGCAGACAGCGCGACGTCGGTGACGGTGTCGTGGTCGCCCTCGAACGACAACGTCGGGGTCACCGGCTACGACGTCTATCGCGACGGCGCGCTGCTGCGCACCGTCCCCGGTACGCAGACCTCGCTCACCGACCAGACGGTGCAGCCGAGCACGACCTACGCCTACACCGTCGATGCGTTCGACGCCGTGCCCAACACCTCGGCCCCGTCGGCGCCCGCGCCGGTCACGACGCCGGCAAGCGGTGGCGGTGGCGGTGGCGGCGGGACCGGCCCGGTCGAGCCGGTCGTCATCATCATGATGGAGAACAAGCACTACTCCGACATCGTCGGGAACTCCGCGGCCCCCTACATCCAGTCGCTGATCGCCCAGGGCACGCTCTACACGAACTACGAGGCGGCGCCGGGCAGCCTGCCCGACTACCTGGCGAACACGAGCGGCCTGACGGGCTCGACGAGCGGCTCGAACAACATCTTCAACCAGCTGCAGACCGCCGGTGTGAGCTGGGGCGAGTACGAGGAGTCGATGCCGAGCACGTGCTACACCGGTGGCGACGTCGGCTCGTACAAGAAGCAGCACAACCCCGCCGTGTACTACAACGACATCACGTCGAGCCCGAGCGCGTGCGGGAACGTGCTGCCCTACTCCGCGTTTGACCCGAGCCACCCGCGGGCGTTCTCCTACGTCGTGCCCAACCGGGCCGACGACATGCACGACGGCGCGACCCGCACCGCCCAGATCCAGGCCGGCGACAAGTGGCTCGCCGCCAACGTGCCCGCGATGCTCGCGGGCGGCGCCGAGGTCATCGTCACATGGGACGAGGGCTCGACGAGCGACGAGCGCGTCGCCACGATCGCGATCGGCGGCACCGCCGCCGCAGGCGCGACCAACTCGGGCTCATTCACGCACCCGGGGCTGCTGGCAGGCCTCGAGGACGCCTGGGGCTTCCGCCGCCTGAACGCGGCTGTCGGCGCGAACCCGCTGCCAATTCAGTAGCCGGGGGCGAGGCGGGACAGAGCGCCGGTGCTGCCCGGAGGGCCGGTGCGGGCGCGGACGGCCGCCACTTGGCACATCGACGGGATGCCAATTGGGATGTCCCCGCCCACCCGACCCCGGCCACCCCGCGCCTCGCCCACTCAACCGGTGCACGGACGCCCGCCCGGCCCGCGGTATCGTGCCGCCTCGTGTCGCAGCAAACCGTGGCGGGAACCGCGCGGGCCGACGTCATCCGGACGGTCGACCTGACGAAGGTCTACCCGGGCGGCGTCACGGCGGTGGACGGGCTCAACCTGACCGTCGGCGAGGGTGAGATCTTCGGCCTGCTCGGGCCGAACGGCGCCGGCAAGACGACGACCGCGAGCATGCTCACGACCCGCGTGATCCCGACGTCGGGCGAGGCGTACGTCGGTGGGATCGACGTCGTGCACCACCCGGCGGTCGCCAAGCAGCTGATCGGCGTCGTGCCGCAGACGAATACGCTCGACCGCGCGCTGACCGTGTGGGAGAACCTGTACTTCCACGGCCGCTTCTTCGGAATGGGCGCGGCCGCGTCGCGCGCCGCCGCCGACGACCTGCTCGTGAAGTTCCACCTCACCGAGCGGGCGAAGGCCCCCGTGATGGCGCTCTCGGGCGGCCTCGCGCAGCGGCTCATGGTCGCCCGCGCCCTGCTGCACAACCCGGCCATCCTCTTCCTCGACGAGCCGACCGCCGGCCTCGACCCGCAGAGCCGGATCGGCCTGTGGGAGATCGTCTCGAGCCTGCACGCCGCCGGCCAGACCGTCGTGCTGACGACGCACAACATGGAGGAGGCCGACCAGCTCTGCGACCGCATCGGGATCATGGATCACGGCAAGATCCTGGCGCTCGGCACGCCCGAGGAGCTGAAGCGGTCGGTCGGGGCCGACACCATCGTCACGGTGAACACCGACGGCGATCTCGCCGCCCTGGCGGCGCACCTGCACGCCCAGGTCGACGGCGCCGACTCGGCCACGACGCTCGACGGCTCGGTGCAGCTCGCCGTGCGGGGCACCGACCGGGTGCTTCTGCGCGTGATCGCCGCGGCCGACGCCGCCGGCTTCGTCGTGCGCGACGTGCAGGTGGCGCCGCCGTCGCTCGAGACCGTCTTCATCAACCTCACCGGCAAGGAGCTTCGCGACTGATGGCAGCGACCACGGCACGCACGACCGACCTGTTCGTGACCCGCTCGACGGTGAGCTCGAGCCGCATCGCCTTCGCCGCCCTGCTCCTGCGCGACCTGGTGGTGCTGCGCAAGCGCCTGCGCGAGTTCATCCCGCGCACGATCGTCCAGCCGCTGCTCCTGTGCTTCGTCTTCCTCTACGTCTTCCCAACCATCGGCACCGGCGTCGGCGCCGGTGGCGGCGCGGCCGGCGAGTCGGAGTTCGCGACGATCCTGGTCGCGGGCGTCGTCGGCCTCTCGATCATGTTCCAGGGCATTCAGGCCGTGACCCTGCCGATGGTGCAGGAGTTCGGGTACACGAAGGAGATCGAGGACCGCGTCCTGGCGCCGCTGCCCGTGTCGATCGTGGCGCTCGAGAAGGTCGTCTTCGGCGCCATCCAGGGCCTGCTCGCCGCGGCGATCGTGTTCCCGATCGCTGCGGTCGTCCATGCGAGCCAGATCCACATCAACCTGCAGGTGCACTGGCTCGTGCTGGTCACCCTGCTCCCGCTCGCGTGCGTGACCACATCGGCCCTCGGGCTGACCTTCGGCACGATCTTCGACCCGCGCACCGTGCCGCTGCTCTTCGGGATCATCATCCTGCCGCTCACGTTCCTCGGCGGGACGTACTACGCCTGGACGACGCTCTCGCCGGTCACGATCGGCAGCGTCCACTGGCTGCAGATCGTCGTGCTCGTGAACCCGCTGATCTACATCAACGAGGGCTTCCGGGCCGCGCTCACGTCGTCGGCGCACATGTCGCTGTGGGCCGTGTACCCGGTCCTCGTCGGGTTCAGCGCGCTCTTCCTGTGGGTGGGGACGAGCAACTTCAAGCGCCGCGTCATCAGCTGAACGGCCGACCCGGCGATCAATCATCTAGGCTGCTGGCAGCGCCGCGGGAAGTCGCTGGTCCGGCCGGACGTCCGCCCTCCCGGCGGAGTCTCCCCATGAACCAGTTCGATCCCGAGGATTATCCCCTGCGCCCGACCGTGCGGCGCCTCTCCCACCTGTGGTGGGAGGAGCGGCGGCTGGTGCTCATCGGCCTGGGGTGCGCGCTCGGCTACACGACTCTCACGCTGTCGGTGTCGGTGCTGATGCAGCGGGTGATCGACAACGCCATCGTGCCCAAGCACCCGAGCGCGCTCTGGCCCTACGTGATTGCGATCCTCGCCATCGCGCTCGTCCGCTTCTGGGTCAACTTCACCCGCCGATACGCCACGGCGCGCGTGGGCGTCCGACTCGAGGCCCGCCTGCGCGAGCTGCTCTACGCCGGCTACCTGCGCTTCCCGCGCGCGTTCTACGACCTCCACCCGACCGGGCAGGTCGTCTCCCGTGCGACGAACGACCTCTTCCCGATCCGCTACTTCATCGGCTGGGGCGTCGTGCAGGGCTTCCAGAGCGCCATGATGATCACCGGCGGGGTGATCATCATGGCGCTCGTGAACCCGCGGCTGACGCTCTACTCGGCCGTCGCCACACCGCTGATCGCGTTCGTCGCCTGGCGCTTCGCCCACCTGGTGATGCCGATCTCGCGCAACGTGCAGGCGGCCAAGGGCGACGTGACCGAGGCGGCCGACGAGGCGGTCGTCGGCATCGAGATGGTGCAGGCCTTCGGGCGCGAGGACGACGTGCGCGAGCGCTTCGGCGGCAAGGCGACCGGGGTGCGCGACATGGTCGTGCGCCAGGCCGGCGTGGAGGCCACGCATCTGCCGGCGCTGTTCTTCCTGCCCTCGCTCTCGATCGCCGCGGTGGTGTTCTTCGGCGGCCGCGACGTCATCAACGGCGACCTGACCATCGGCCAGTTCGTCCTCTTCAACACCATCCTGCTGCAGCTGACCTGGCCACTCGAGGCGCTCGGGTGGATCCTGAACCTGGCCCAGCGCGCGATCGCCTCGGCCGGCCGGACGTTCGCGTGGCTCGAGGAGGTGGAGTGCCTGCCCGAGGCAGACCAGCCACGCCCGCTGCCCGCCGGGGGCCTGTCCGTGCGCTTCGAGGGCGTCCACTTCGCGTACCCGGGTGAGGAGGAGGTGCTGACCGGCGTCGACGTGGCGCTCGCAGCAGGCGAGATCGCCGCCGTCTGCGGCGAGACCGGCGCGGGCAAGAGCACGCTTCTGAACCTCCTGCCGCGGTTCTACGACCCGACCGCCGGTCGCGTCCTGATCGGCGGGGTCGACCTCCGCGATCTCGCGCTCGCCGAACTGCGCGACGCGGTCGCCGTGATCACCCAGCGGCCGATCCTGTTCTCGATCACGCTGCGCGAGAACCTCACCGCCGGCCGTCCGGACGCGCCATGGGACGAGGTCGAGGCCATGTGCCAGGCGGCGGGCGTGAGCGACTTCGTGCCCGACCTGCCGCACGGCTACGACACCCTGATCGGCGAGCGCGGCGTGAACCTGTCGGGCGGCCAGCGCCAGCGCGTGGCGCTCGCCCGCGCCCTGATCGCAGGCGCGCGGGTGATCGTGCTCGACGACCCGCTGTCGGCCGTCGACACGCACACCGAGCACGATCTGGTGTCGCGCCTGCGACCGGCGATCGCAGGCCGCACCGTGCTCGTGGCAACGCAGCGGCTCTCGACGCTCGCGCTCGCCGACCGCGCGATCGTCCTCTCCGGCGGCCGGGTGGTCGAGGACGGCCGCCCGGCGGACCTGCTCGAGGCCGGGGCCGCCTTCGCCACCCTGTTCGGAGACGAGATCGGTGTCGGCTAAGCGCACCGGTCTCAGCCGCCTCGGCCGCTACCTGTCCGGCCGCTGGCTCTTCGTCGCCGGCCTGATCGTGGTCGCGACCGGCAGCGCAGCGGCCCAGGCGGGCGGCTGGCTGCTCGTCCGCGACGCGATCGACAACGGCATCGCCAAGGGCGACGAGCACACGCTGACGGTCGTCGTCGCGATCTACCTGGTCGTGAACCTGCTCGGATGGCTGTGCCAGCTCGTCCTGATCCGCGGGCTCGCGCGGGTCGGCCAGGGCATCGTCCTCGGCCTGCGCCGCGACCTCTTCGACCACCTGACGTCGCTCTCTCTGCGCTACTTCTCGGAGCAGCGCGCCGGCTGGATCATCGCCCGCGTGACGAGCGACGTGGACGCGATCTCCGACGCGCTCTCGCAGGGCCTGCCGACGCTCGTCTCGAACGTGGTGCTCCTGCCGACGACGGTGATCGTGCTCTTCGTGGTCGACTGGCGCCTGGGCCTCGTGGCGATGGTGATCCTGCCGCCGACCCTGGTGCTCACGCGCTGGTTCCAGCGCAAGTCCGCGGTCGCCCAGCTCGATGTGAGAAACCGCATCGCCGCCGTCACCGCCCAGGTGGCCGAGTCGGTGTCGGGCATGGCGATCATCCAGGCGTTCAACCGGGAGCGCCAGTTCCAGGGCCAGTTCGACGAGCTGAACGCCGAGAACCGCACGTCCAACATCTATGCCCAGAAGCTCTTCTCGGTCTTCTTCCCGTCGATCGAGCTCCTGGGCGCCGTCTCGACGTGCGCCGTGCTCGTGGTCGGCTCGCGCCTGCTGGCCGGCGGGACGCTCACGATCGGGACGCTGATCACGGCGATCTACCTGCTCCAGCTCGTGTTCCAGCCGCTGCAGGAGCTGTCCGACGTCTACGGCCAGCTGCAGGCGGCGGCCGCGGCGATGGTGAAGGTGAGCTCGGTGCTCGACTCGGAGCCCGACATCGGCGACCGGCCGGGCGCCGCCGCGCTCGGCCCGATCGCCGGCAGCATCGACCTCGACCACGTCCACTTCGCCTACGGCGACACCAAGGTGCTGCACGACATCGAGATCCACGTGCCGCCCGGCGGCTGCGTGGCGCTCGTCGGCCAGACCGGGGGCGGCAAGTCGACCCTCGCCAAGCTGATCGCCCGCTTCTACGACCCGGGCTCGGGGGCCGTGCGGGTCGACGGCACCGACCTGCGCGAGGTGCAGCTCTCGAGCTACCGGCGCCAGCTCGGCGTGGTGCTGCAGGACCCGTTCCTGTTCTCGGGCACGATCGCCGACAACGTCCGCTTCGCCCGTCCCGAGGCGACCGACGCGGAGGTGGCCGAGACGGCGAGCGCGATCGGCCTCGACCGGCTGGTCGGGCGCCTGCACGGAGGGCTCGCGCACGAAGTGCGCGAGGGCGGCGCGGGCCTCTCGGCGGGCGAACGGCAGCTGATCTCGATCGCCCGGGCGCTGCTCGCCGATCCGCGCATCCTGATCCTCGACGAGGCGACCTCGAACATCGACCGCCCGACCGAGGTGGTGATCGAGCGCGCGCTCGACCGGCTCCTGCACGGCCGCAGCTCGATCATCATCGCCCACCGCCTCGCCACCGTCCGCCGGGCGGACGTCGTGCTCGTGGTCGAGCGCGGCCGCATCGTCCAGCGCGGCGCGCCGGCCGACCTGCTCGCCGCCGACGGGCCGTTCCGGCGGCTCGCGAGCGGCCTGCACGCGCCCGAACGGCCGGGCGGCCCGCCCCGTCGCCGTACCTCCGCGCCCGTGCCAGCACGCGGCCGCGGATAGGCGTACGATCGTGCCCGAGTTCGTGCCGAAGGCGACGTGAACCGCAAGGGCAGGAGGCCGGGGCCAATGGAACACCACGGAGCTGAGAGCTACTACGTGCTCGGCGAAGGTCTGCTGACCGAGAGCGGCGGCGGCCGCCCGCAGACGCTCCCGGCCGAGGTCGAGGCGCTCACGGCGCCGTTTCGCTTCTCGCGGATGGGGCCGTCGGGGGCCGGCGAGCAGCTCGGCGACGTGACGCGCCGCAAGCTCGCAGAGGCGATGACGACCGGGACGAGCGCCGGATCGCGGATCCCGTCCGGCTTCACCTACCTGGGCCAGTTCATCGATCACGACCTGACGTTCGACAAGACGACCGTCATGCTCGGCGTCGACGTCTCGCCCGTCGACCTGCTCCAGGGCCGCTCGCCCGTGCTCGACCTGGACTCGCTCTACGGCGCCGGGGCGCACGACCCCGGGTCGGCGCAGTACTACAGCGACGGCCTGCACCTGAAGATGGGCACGACGATCGCAAGCGGCGATCCGGCGTTCCCCGACTTCGACCTGCCCCGCACCGGCAAGGGCAACGCGGCGGCGCGGCGCAAAGCGCTCATCCCCGAGGCGCGCAACGACGAGAACCTCGCCGTCGCACAGACCCACCTGGCGTTCATCCGCTTCCACAACCGCGTCTGCGACACGCTGCCGCCGTCGACGCCCGGGGCGCAGAAGTTCACCCGCGCGCGGCGCAAGGTGAGCAAGCACTACCAGTGGATGATCCGTACCGACTTCCTGCCGCGCATCGTCGACAAGGCGATCGTGGACGACGTGTTCACGAACGGCCGCAAGCTGTTCGAGGTCGGCGCGCCGCCGACGCAGATGCCGACGATGCCGATCGAGTTCTCGGTCGCCGCCTACCGGCTCGGCCACAGCATGGTGCGCGCCGCCTACAACTGGAACAAGAACTTCGACGGCGGGGCGGGCACGCTCGACCTGCTGTTCCAGTTCACGGGCAAGAGCGGCGACCTCGGCGGCGAGGATCACCTGCTGAGCATCTGGATCGCCGACTTCCGCCGGCTCTACAACTTCGGCGAGGCCGGCCGCGCGGACCTGGTCGTCCCGGCGGCCAAGTTCAACCGCGCGCGCCGGATCGACACGCGGATCGTCCCGCCCCTGGCCGATCTGCCCACCGGCGCGATCGGCGAGGCGGCCGGCCCCGACGGCGACGAGCGCCGCAACCTCGCCTACCGCAACCTGACGCGCGCCAAGATGGTCTCGCTCGCGACCGGCCAGCAGATGGCGGCGTTCGCCGCGAGCAAGGGCGTGGCCGTCAAGCCGCTCACGAAGGCCCAGATCCGCGACGGCAAGGGCGGGGCGACGCTCGAGAGTCTGACCCGCAAGCAGCTCACGCGGACGCTCGACGACACGCCGCTCTGGCTCTACATCCTGCGCGAGGCCGAGCTCAACTCGGGCCGGCTGACGGGGGTGGGCGGGCGCATCGTCGCCGAGACGTTCCACCGGGCGATGGAGGGCAGCGCGTTCTCGATCGTCCGCGACCCGGCGTGGCGGCCGTCGCTCGGCCCCGACGTCGACACGTTCCGCATGGTCGATCTGTTGCTGTTCGCCTGCAACGGCAAGGCGAAGCTGATCAACCCGCTCGGCGACTGAGCGTTACCACCCCGGGCGCAACGGGTACCTTTAGAGGATGGGCGACCCGGATGGAATGACCGAGACGGCGCCGCGGCGCCGCTCGAGCCGCGTGATCGACGGCGTCAGCGACCTGCTCGGACATGAGCTGACGTTCGGAGCGATCGTCGTCTTCGACATCGCCGCGCTGGGGATGATCGCCGTCGTCGGGACGCGCGACTACGCGCTCCTCTCCGCGACCGCGCTCGTCGTCTCGCTCGTCACCCTGATCATGGTCTGCGCCGTCCAGCACACGTCCAGCCGCGAGTCGAAGGCGCTCAACCTGAAGCTCGACGAGCTGATCCGCGTGTCGCCGGGCCGAAACGAGCTGATCGGCGCCGAGGACGAGTCGCACCGCCAGCTCTCCGACCGGGCGACACGGCTGCGCGAGCATCATCGCGTCGGCGACGCCGGCTGACCGGCGCCGCTCAGGCCGGGAGCGTCTGCGCGAAGCGCACGACCCGGCCCGGCCCGCGCGGGCGGGGGGCGATGTCGAGCCGGGAGCACAGCCGCCGCAGGAGCGGGACGCCCAGGCCGCCCGCACCGGCGGCCGGGTCGGCGCCGCGGTCGGCGACGCTGACCTCGATCTCCCCGGACGACGCGCGAAACGCGATCTCGACGGTGCCGCCGGACGGCGGCGTGCGCTCCATGGCCGCGCCGCAGACCTCCGACAGGACGAGCTTCAGGTCGTCGAGCGCCTCGTCGCTCAGCGAGAGCGAAGCGCCCACGCCGGCGAGCGCGGTGCGGCAGACTGTCAGCATCTCCACGTCGGCCGGCACGACCAGCTCGGCGACGAGCTCGAGGTCGGTCGTCTCCATGTAATGGACCGTACCATCACGCTCCGGCTGCCAAACACGCCCGCCCGCGGCGACATCGCGCGCGGCGTCGTGATCGCGCTCGCCGTGAAGGCCGGGATGGCGCCGCTCGCCGCCGACCGGGCCGGTGCCGCGGTCGCCGGGGCGGTCGCCGCGGTCGCGGCCGGCGAGGTGACCGTCGCGGCCACGCTGGGCGCCGAGGCGACGCTGGTCGAGGTCAGGGGCGGCGGCGCCGGCCCGGTCGCCTTCACGCTCGAGCGCACGCCGCTGCGGCAGGTGTGACGGGCGGAGGCCGCCGGGCCTCCGCCTGCCGTCTAGATGAGCCGCAGGATCAGCACGATGATCAGGATGATCACCAGCAGGCCCACGATGCCAATACCGAGACCGAGCGCAAGAACGGGCATTCACATTCACCTCTTGTCGGATCGCCGCGCCGCGGGATCGCGGCGGCTCGGGCACGTATGCCCCCGGCCGCCCGCTCGTCAAACCCGGCCACGGGCCCGCGCATACCCTTCGCGGCGAGTAAGATCGGCGTCCGGAATCCCGACGGGTTCGGGTCGCAGATGCGCACGTCTGGAGACAAGGGGTCGTGACCATCGGCCACATCGAGGTGGAACCGGAAGGCGAGATCGTGGTGCTCGTGCTGCTCGGCGAGCATGACCTCTCGACCGCGCCGGATGTGCGCACCGAGGTCGACCGCGCGGTCGGCTCCGGCCGCGACGTGATCGTCGACCTGTCGGCGACCGAGTTCATCGACTCGAGCATCCTCGGGGTGCTCGTCTCGGGCTACCGCGCCGTCAACGGCGCCGCCGAGGGCGGCCGCACGTTCGCGGTGGTGGCCGAGCCCGGCGGGCCGGTCACGCGCCTGTTCGACCTCGTCGCGATCTCCGACCTGATCCACGTGTATCCGACCCGCGCGGCCGCCGTCGCGGCCGTCAACGGGTCGTCGGGCTCGATGAGCTAGGCCGGGCGGATCCGGGCGACGACGACGGCGATGTCGTCCTGCGGGTCGGTCTGCGAGAAGCCGACCACCGCCTGCTCGATCGCGTCTGCGATCTCGGTCGGCGTGCGGCCGGCATTGGCCACGAGCAGGTCGCGCAGCCGCTCCTCGCCGTAGAGCTCGCCGTCGCCGCGGCGGTCGCTGATCCCGTCCGTCCACATCACGATCTGGTCGCCGCGGCGCAGCACGGTGCGGTGCTCATGCACCTGGATGTCGGGGAAGATCCCGAGCAGCGTCCCCGGCTGCCCCGGCTGCTCGACGGTCCCGTCGGCGCGGATGATGAACGGCAGCGGATGCCCGCCGGACGCGATCGTGACGTCGAACCCGTCCTCGACCGGGACACCGTACGCGTGGGCGACGGTGCAGAACTGGCCGCTGCCGGCCCGTTTCATGACGGCGTCATTCAGCGAGTGCATCACGTCGGCGGGGCGATGGTCGGGCAGCGCGATCGAGGCCGTGCGCACGGTGTGGCGGGCGAGCGCGGTCAGCGCCGCGGCCGCAGCGCCCTTGCCGCACACGTCGCCGATGGCGAGGCCGAAGCTGCCCTTGCCGATCTCCCAGAAGTCGTAGAAGTCGCCGCCGACCATGTTGTGCTCGCCCGCGGCGCGGTACCGGGCCACCATCTCGATATCGGGCAGGTCGGGCAGCCGTAGCGGCAGCAGGCTGCGCTGCAGGGTCTCGGCGATCTCCTGCTGCTCGGCGTACAGGCGCGCGTTTGCAACCGCCAGGGCGGCGTGCGTGGCGAAGTCCTCCGCGAAGGCGACGTCGCGCTCGTCGAATATGCGGTCGGACTCGGCCGAGACGAGGATCAGGGCGCCGAAGAGCCTTCCGCGCGCGCGCAGCGGCACGGTCAGCGCCGAGCGCAGGCCGAGCTCGTCGAAGATCAGCCGCGTGAAGTCCGCGTCCGGGGCGGCCGCCTCGACCATCGCGCGGGTCAGGCGCGGCGTCAGCTGCGACTGGCCGGTGCGCATGACGAGCGCGACGCCGGCGTCGCCATCCGGATCGGTCGGATAGCGGCGGTTGAGCTCGAGCCCGAGCTCGATCTTGCGCGGGTCGCTGTGCTCGAGCGCGACCGTGCGGATGCGGGTGCCGTCGCGGATGTGGACGGCGCACCAGTCGGCGAGCCTCGGCACGACCAGCCGCGCCAGCCGCCGGAGGGCCTCCTCCGGGTCGAGCAGCTCGGTGAGCAGGTCGGTGGCCTCGGCCAGGAACCGAGCCTCGGTCTCGCGCCGGCGCGGCTCGGTGACGTCGACGAGCGTCGTCACCGCCCCGAGCACGTGCCCGGACGCATCGAGCACAGGCCGCGCGCTGATGTTGACGAAGCCGCGCGTGCCGTCCGCAAACTCGACGTCGATCTCCTCGCTCTCGACGACCTCCCCGGTCGCCAGGCTGCGCGCGATCGGCCAGTCGCCCGCCTCGAACCGGCGCCCGTCGGGGTGGAAGGCGATGTACGGGCTGACGTCGGTGATCGGCTCCGTCCCCGGTGGCGGCGCCCGCCAGATCTCGGTTGCGCGCGGGTTCACCGCGACGATGTGGCCCGACGGCGCCTCGGCGATTGCCACCCCGACGGGAAGCTGGTTCATCAGCGCCTCGAGGCGCTGGCGCTCCGAGTCGGCCGCCTCGAACAGCTTGGCGCGGTCGAGCGCCTGGCCGTAGTGCTCGCCGATCGTGATCATCACCGACCGATCGCCCTGCTCCAGCCGGCGCGCGGTGCGGAAGCGAAACGCGATCGCTCCGATGACGCCGCCGCTGCCCCGCACCGGGATCGCGGCCACCGCCTCGGCGCCGGTCATTGCGGGCAGGTGCGGGTACGCGCGGGCACGGTCGTCCGGCGACTCCAGGAAGACGGGCGCGCCGGTCAGCACCGCGTCGCCCATCGGCGCCCGGATGCCGAGGTCGAGCCGGCTCCAGGCGCGCTCCGTCTCGGTGTCGAACCCGGCCATCCCGACCATGCCGAGATCGCCGGTGTCGTGCCGCCGGAGCGCCGCGGCGACCGACACCGCGCCGACGACCTCGCGGCTGTGACGCAGGATGATCTCGGTCACCTCGGCCTGGGTCGCGGCGCCCGAGAGCGCGCCCGCGAGATCCTCGAGGCCGCCCAGGCCCCGCCGCCAGGCCACCAGGTCTGCCACATCGCGGACGAGGCACGCGACCGCGGGGGCGCCGTCGGCATCGGTCAGCGGGCGCAGGGCGACCGCATAGCGGCGCGCGAGCGCGGCCGGATCGTCGCCGCCGAGGTCGATGTCGTCGGCCGCCGTGCCCGTCTCGATCGCACGCCGGACGGCCGGCTCGGGGATCCACGGCGCCACCTCGGCCAGCGGCCGGCCGATCTGCCCCGCCTCGTCCATCCCCGCCATCTCGCACCACGCGGCGTTCGCGCGCGCGACGCGCAGCTCGCCGTCCACGACGAGCACGCCGACCGGCACCTGCTCGACGACGGCGTCCAGCACGGACGCGTCGAGCCGGCGCGTGCCCCGCGGCGGCGCGTTCACTCGGGTACCCGCCCCATCACCGCGAATTGTCAGTGCCCGGGAAGCCGCGTCGGGCTTCCGAGTTTGCGACCCGCCGCCGCCGGGTACGGGGCTGATGACGCTCGACGCGGCGACCGGAGGGGCGAACGCGTCGTCGCCGTGTGACCCGGCACGACGTCCGCATCGAGCACTGCGATCGGCCGGCAGCGATGCCGGCCACCGGCTCGACGCGCCTGGCCTCCGACGCGAGGCCAGGCGCGCGGCCATCCGTTTCGAATCCGATCACGAAGGGCGGTACCGCACCATGGGCGACAAACTTCACGGCAAGGTCGATCAGGCAACCGGCAAGATCAAGGAGCAGGCCGGACGCGCCGGAGACGACGAGCAGCTGATCCGTGAGGGCAAGAGCGAGCAGGCCAAGGGTGACCTGCGTGAGGCGGCCGGGAAGGTCAAGGACGCCGTCCGCGACGCCGCGAAACGCTGACGCGCGCAGATGCGGCGCGCCCAGCCTTGACCGGGCGGGCATGATTCCGCGATGGACGCCACGCCCATACCGCTCGCTTCGATCCACGGACCGTCATTCGACGACGGCGGCGGATCGGGGCGGGCGGTCACGACCCGCGTCGCCCAGCTGGGCGGCGGCCTGCCGGCCCCGCTGCTCATGGTGGGGGCGATGCTCTCGTTCCAGCTCGGCGCCGCCGTCGCGACCGGCCTCTTCTCCCAGGTCGGCGTGCCGGCGACGGCGTTCCTGAAGAACGCGGTCGGCGGCCTGCTGCTCGTCGGCATCGCCCGGCCGAGCCTGCGCCGGCCGCCCGCCGAGCTCGTGTGGCTCGCGGCGTTCGGCATCGAGCTCGCACTGATGAACGTCGCGTTCTACGCCGCGATCCAGCGCATCCCGCTCGGCGTCGCCGTCACGGTGGAGTTCCTGGGGCCGCTGTCGGTTGCGCTCCTGCACTCGCGCCGGCTGCGCGACGTGCTCTGGGTGATCCTGGCCGGCGCCGGGATCGCGATCTTCGCCGGCCTGCCCGCGAGCGGGGCGATCGACCCCGCCGGTCTGCTCTTCGCCGTCCTCGCCGGCGCGGGCTGGGCGTGCTACATCTTCACCGCCCAGCGCGTCGGCCGCGCGTGGGCGGGCAGCCAGGGCCTCGCCGCCGGCATGCTCGCCTCGGCCGTGCTGCTCGCGCCGTTCGGCGTCGGCCGCGTGCGGTCGGTCTCGGCCGGCAGCGGGCTCGTGATCATCGCCCTCGGCGTCCTGTCGGCCGCGCTTCCCTTCTCGCTCGAGATGTCCGCGCTCCGGCGCCTCACCGCTCGCGCCTACGGCGTGCTCGCAAGCCTCGAGCCCGCGATCGCCACCGTGGTCGGCGTCGTCGCGCTGGGCCAGCACCTGCACGCCACCGCCGCGCTCGCGACGCTGCTCGTGGTGACGGCATCGGTCGGGGCGACCGTCGAGGGAGCGGGGTGAAGCCGGCGCACACGGCACGCCTGGGCGGCCTCGACCGTCGTGTGGGCGACGCGGTCGCCCGCGCGGTGTGCGCCCACCACGAGCGGCGCCTCGCCAAGCTCGGCAAGCACCCGCTCGAGAGCCCACCCGGCGGGTTCGCCGACGACGCCCCGCCGGCGCGCGCCGGAAACCGCCTCGAGGTGCTGATCGACGGCGAGCAGGCGCTCGCGCGCATGGTCGCGGAGATGCGCGCGGCCACCTCGTTCGTGCACCTGACCGGGTGGTTCATGTCGCCCGACTTCGTCCTTCCGGACGGTCCGGAGCCGGTCGTCCTGCGCAACCTGCTCGCCGAGCTCGCCCGCCGCGTCGACGTCCGCGTCCTGCTCTGGGCGGGCGCGCCGGTGCCGGTGTTCCGGCCCTCACGGCGCACCGTCCGCGGCGTCCGCGACGAGCTCTGCCGCGCGGGGCCGATCCGCTGCGTTCTCGACCGGCACGAGCGGCCGCTCCACTGCCACCACGAGAAGACGATCGTCGTCGACGGCCGGGTCGCGTTCGTCGGCGGCATCGACCTCACCGCGATGGCCGGTGACCGGCGCGACTCGCAGCGCCACGCACCCCGCGCCGACGTCGGCTGGCACGACGTCGCCGCGGTCGTCCACGGCCCGGTCGTCGCCGACGTCGCCGCCCACTTCGCGCTGCGCTGGCACGGCGTCACGGGCGAGCGCCTGCCGCAGACGCCGGCGCCCGCCGAGGCCGGATCGCTCGACCGTCCAGCTCGTCCGCACCGTCCCCGAGCACACCTATCCGGGCCTCGAGGGTGGGTCGTTCGGGATCCTGGAGACATATGCCCGCGCCATCCGCTCGGCCCGTGAGCTGATCTACCTCGAGTCGCAGTACCTGTGGTCGCCCGAGATCGTCGCAGCTCCTGGCCGAGAAGCTGCGCAACCCGCCGAGCGACCGCTTCCGCCTGCTGCTCGTCCTGCCCGGGAAGCCCTACGGCGGCGCCGACGACACGCGCGGGGCGCTCGCCGAGCTCGTCGCAGCCGACGCCGGCGCGGGCCGCGTGCTCGCCTGCGCGCTGTATGCGCCCGCGGGCCCGGTCGCCGACCTGATCTACGTGCATGCGAAGGTCGCGATGATCGACGACCGCGTGCTGATCGTCGGCTCGGCGAACCTGAACGACCACTCGATGTTCAACGACACCGAGGCGGCGCTCGTCACCGACGACCCGCGCTCGCCGCCGCCACCCGCCGCCGTCTGTGGGCGGAGCACCTGGAGTGCAGCGAGGACGACGTCTCCGGCGACCCCACCGACCTGATCGACCATCTTTGGCGCCCGCGGGCCGAGGAGCAGCTCGAGCATCGCAAACACGGGCGGCCGATGACGCACCGGGTAAGCCGCCTGGACGGCGTCTCGCTGCACTCGGCCCGACTGCTCGGACCGCTCGAGGGCCTCCTCGTCGACGGCTAGCCGGGCGCGCCCGGCCGGAAGCCGGCGTCCGCGACGAGCGCGCGCACCGGCTCGAGGTCAGGGGTGACGCTCTCGCCCGCGCCGAGGTGCGGAACGCGGTCGCGCACGCGGGCGAGCGCGAGGGACGTGTCGCGGCCCAGCGGCCGCACACCGCGCAGCTCGACCGCCTGGCAGGCGACCACGAGGCCGACGGCCAGCAGGTGCTCGCCAAGGCGCACCATCTCGCCCGTCCGCCGTGCGGACAGCGGGGCGAGCGAAACTCTGTCCTCCACCCCCTCGGCCTGGGACGAGCTCGCAATCTCGGCCGAGACGGGCGCCGCGAGCAGGCGCGCCTCGGGCGCGAGCGCCTGTCCGGTCCAGGCGAGCTCGGAGAGCCCGTTCTCGTGCGTCGTGCCGGGGGCCTGCAGCCCGTCGGTCAGACCGGTGTGCGGCGCTTGAAGCAGCTTCACGAGCCGCTCGTTGGCGCTCGTGAGGACGGGTGCGAGGGCGAGCCGAACGATGTCCATCGCCTGCGCGAGCGGAAGCATCTCGAAGTTCCCGACCGAGAGCATGCGCCCCTCCTCGACGACCACGATCGGGTTCTCCTGGGACGCGTTCAGCTCAACGGCCACCTGCGCCGCGGCGAACTGGAACGCGTCCCGCGCGGCGCCGAGGATCGGCGCCATGTTGCGGAACGAGAGCGGATCCTGCAGCCGGCGCGGCTCGGCGTCCCACAGGTAGCTTCCCTCGAGCGCGGTGCGCAGATCGGCCAGCGCGCGGACGAGGCCGGGATACGGCCGCACCGCGCCGACCGCCTCGTGCAGCGGGCTGGGGTTGGCGGCGAAGGCCTCGAGGTCGAGCGCACCGCACAGCGTCGCCGCGCCGAGCAGGTGGTCGGCGTCGTGCAGCGCGAGCGCCGCGAGCCCCGAAGAGAAGGCGCTTGCGTTGACCATCGCAAGCCCCTCCCGGGCCTCCAGCACGAAGCCGCCGAGCAGACCGGCCGCCAGGTCGGCCATCGGCGCGAGATCGCCCTGGCCGGGCGAGCCGAGCATCCGCACCTGCGGCTCGCGGCCCTCGTTCAGCGCGGCGACGATGAGCTCCGCGAGCTCGGGACGCACGCCGGGCGTTCCGCCGGCGAAGCTGTTGGCGAGGCGCACCATCGTCGCGCGCACGACGTCGCGCGGCGCCTCGGGCCCGACGGCGACGCGGTGGTCGGCGATCAGCCGCCGGTTGAACTCGCCGATCTCGGCCCGGTCGACGCGCACGCGCTTGCGCACCCCCACGCCCGTCGTGACGCCGTACACGGGCGTCCCCCCGGCGACCACGGCGTCGACGACCGCCCGGCATGCGCGCATGTGCTCGACCGCCCCGGGAGCGAGCGCGACCCGATCATCGTGGCGGGCGACGCGGACGACGTCGCCGACTGTCAGCGCACGGCCGTCGAGCGTGATCGTCACGGGCCCGCCCCTGGCCTAGATGTGGACGACGAAGATCAGGACGGCGAGCACCTCGATCGTCAGCAGCACCGCGCACGTCGTCGCCCACACACGCAGCAGCCGGCGCCGCTCGGGCAGCCGCTCGTCGCGCATCATCGCGAGCGCCACGATCAGCCCGATCAGGCGGCCGGCGGGGACAAGCACGGTGAGCGCCGTCGCGCCGGCGATCTGCCCGCCCGTGTACGGGCCGGGCGGAGCCGCAAGCGGGGCGGGCGGGCGCTCGGCGACGGCGGCCGGGGGAGCCGCAGGCAGCTTCGCGACGACGCGCTCGAGCTCGCGCGCGGTCCGGGCCGTGTGGGCGGCCCCGGTCAGCGTCTCGAGCTCCTCGACGGTCAGCCTGCCCTCGACGTGGGCGTCGGCCAGGCGCGCGACCACGCGTTCACGATCGGCGGTCGAGGCGAGCGTGGACTCGTCCATAGGGGCGTAGTCTGCCAGCTAGACTCGCGTGGATGCCGGGCCGGGGAGATGCCGATCGTGCCTGAGACGCCGTGGGGACGGCCGCTGCGCGGCCGCCTGGACGAGCACGTCATCGCGAGCGCGGCGCTTGCGGACAACCCGCTCGGCGATCCGCACGAGCGGCCGCTCTGGGTCTACAGGCCGCCGGGCTACGACGACGACCCGGCGCGCCGCTATCCCGCCGTCTACGTCATCCAGGGGTTCACGGGCCAGATCGACATGTGGCGCAACCGCAGCCCCATGCGCCCGCTCTTCACCGAGAGCATCGACGAGCTCTTCAGCGACGGGGAGACGCCGCAGTGCCTGGTCGTGTTCGTCGACTGCTGGACGTCGCTCGGCGGCAGCCAGTTCGTCGACTCGCCGGCGACGGGCCGCTACCACACCTACCTCTGCGACGAGGTGGTCGCGTGGGTCGACGCGCGCTACCGCACGCTCGCGGCGCCCGCGCACCGCGGCATCGCCGGCAAGTCGAGCGGCGGATACGGGGCGATGATCACCCCGATGCTGCGGCCCGACCTGTGGGGCGGCCTGGCGACGCATGCGGGCGATGCGCTCTTCGAGGCCTGCTACGCCCGCGACTTCGCCCCGTGCGCGCGGCTCCTGCGCGACAGCTACGACGGGTCGATCGACCGCTTCCTGACCGACTTCCGCAGCCGGCTCGCGTTCACCCGGCCGGGCGACGACATGCTGCTGAACACGTACGCGATGGCCGCCTGCTACTCGGCCGACGCCGACGGCAGCGTGCGGCTGCCGTTCGATCCCGCCACCGCGGCGGTCGTGCCGGACGTGTGGGAGCGGTGGCTCGCGTGGGACCCGGTGCGGATGGTGCCCGGCCACGCCGACGCGCTGCGGGGCATGCGGGCCATCTACATCGACGCCGGCACGGGCGACGAGTTCTATCTCGACCTCGGCGCCGAGGCGTTCCGCGCGGCGCTCGCCGGGATCGGCGTCACCGACGTCCACTACGAGCTCTTCGACGGCACGCACATGAACATCGGCTACCGCTACCCAATCGCGCTGCGCTACCTGGCGGAGCGGCTCGCCGCATAGCCGCCGGCCCCCCGCCCCTCACATGGAGGGACGGAGGGCCGCACGATCTGCGTGACTAGCTGGTGACGGCGTTGAACTGCACGGCCGGGACGAACCCGGTCCAGCAGCTGCCACCCGCGGCGTCCAGGTTGAAGTCGCCGGGGACGAACGGCGCTCCGCAGCTGTTGCCCGGGACGCGCGTATCCCAGAAGAGCCCGTTCGGGAAGCGCTGATGGCCGGCACGCACCTTCGGCGCGAGACCAACGTTCAGCGAATCCTCCGGAGCATTCGTGCCGTGCAGCGGGTCGGGCCCGCTGTTGTCGGAGTTGTACGACACGCCCCAGACCACGTCCTTGGGCAGCTTCGTCTTCAGGCCCGAGAGCGTGAACGTGATGTTGTGGGCCAAGCCGTTGAAGCAGCCGTGGCCGTTCTTGAACCACTCGCCCGCCGAGGCGCCGGTGCAGTGGGTGCTCGCCGACGGCCGGAACGGGATCGTGAAGGTCTTTGTCGCCGTGAGCAGCAGCCCGCCGGGAGTCGTCTCCCCGGTGATGGAGTCGGTCGTGCTGGCGCTGTAGACGTTGAGCGTGATGGGCGTCGTGAATGTTGCCCCGGGAGTCGTCACGCAGTCGTGGGAGAACCACGCGCCGGACTCGCACGCCCAGTCGCTCAGCGTGACGGTGACCGACTTGAGCTTCGCGACACGGCGTAGGAGCACCTCGTCGCCGATCTGGTTGAACGCGTAGGCCTCGACGCCAACGCTGGGGAGATTCGGCGCCCCCGGCTGGGTGCTCGAATAGAGCACGGAACTCGGGAGGGAGTTCGCGCTTGCGCTCGCTGTCGAGAGGCCCAAGAGCGCTGCAGCCGCAAGCAGGGGTACGACTAGTCGTCGTGCGTGCACTTTGTCTCCTTCGTGACGTGGGTTCGGTTGCCCAGGCTGGGAACCCTGACCAGCTCAGTCAGGATCGTACACCGATTGACTGGACTTGTGCCAATCGGAACGCCGAGCCTTACACCGGGCACCGCAATCCGCTCGCGCCGTTTCTCCGTAGCGGTGGAGGATGACGGCAGGTGTGGCGACCATCGACGAGCTCGCGCTGCTCGACTGGAAGCGCGAGGTATTCGCGCTCTACGCCGGCGTGCGCGCGAGCGCCGACCCGGCGGCGGCGTGGAAGATGTGGCGGCGCACGCGCGACCGGCTCTTCTCCGACCACCCGCAGTCGCCGCTCCTGCCCGAGCGGCGGGACGGCTTCGGCGGCCTCGCCCACCACGCCTACGACCCCCGCGCGCGGGTGACCGCCGACGTCGTGCCCGCCGAGCCGCGGATGCTCGACATCCAGACGAGCACCGGCCCGCCGTACCGCTTCCGCCGGTTCGCCGCGGCCCGGTTCGCGCTCGCCGGGGACGACCTCGAGCTGCCGCTCTACTGGCTCGAGGGCTACGGCGGCGGCCTGTTCCTGCCGTTCGCCGACGCGACCAGCGGCCAGACGACCTACGGCGCCGGCCGCTATCTGCTCGACACGGTCAAGGGCGCCGACCTCGGCCATGACGACGGCCGCCTCGTGCTCGACTTCAACTTCGCCTACAACCCGTCGTGCGCCTACAACCCGGCCTGGACGTGTCCCCTGGCGCCGCCCGGGAGCCGGCTGCCCGTGCCGGTACGCGCGGGCGAGCGCATCTTTCCGGGCTGATCGCTTGCGATCACCCGCCGGAGGTGGTCAGACCCCGTATCCTGCGCGTGTGCCGCTCTACCGACTCGCCGCCGACCTGCCGCCGATGCGCGACGCCGTGCTGGTCGCCTCGTTCGACGGCTGGGTCGACGCCGCCGAGGCCGCATCGCGGGCCGTGGGCCACGTCGCCGGCGAGGGCCGCGTTGTCGCGACCTTCGACCCGGACGCCGTGTTCGATTACCGCTCGCGCCGACCCGTGCTCGACGTCCAGGACGGGCAGCTCACGGAGCTCAGCTGGCCCGCGCTCGAGATCCACCACACGCGCGTCGGCAGCCGCGACCTCCTGATCTTCGCGGGTGCCGAGCCCGACCTGCGCTGGCAGGAGCTCGCCGCCGACGCCGTCGACCTGGTCGCCCGGCTCGGCGTGTCGCAGTGGGTCAGCCTCGGCGCCGTGCCCGGAGCGGTGGCGCACACACGGCCGGTACCCGTGATGGTCACTGCCTCGCGCGACGGCCTGCTCGCGCCGAGCGAGACGCCCGGCCCCGAGGGTCTGCTGCGCGTGCCGTCGGCGGCGCTCTCGGTGCTCGAGATGGCGGTGACGGGGGCGGGAACGCCGGCGGTCGGCTTCTATGCCCAGGTGCCGCCCTACGCGAGCATCGGCTACGCCGCGGCCAGCATCGCCCTGATCGACCGGCTCGCGCGCCACCTGGACGTGCCCATCGCCGTCGAGGAGCTCCTCGACGAGGAGCGCCAGCAGCACGCCCGCTACGACGCGGCGGTCGCCGGCGACGCGATGCTGCGCGAGACCGTGTCGCGGCTCGAGTCGGCCGCGGGCGACATGGGCGACGAGCCCCTGCCCTCGGGCGACGAGCTCGCCCGCGAGATCGAGCGCTACCTGCGCCGGCAGGGCGAGGGCGGCGAGACGCCCTGACCCGCTGCGCCCGGTAACGTCACTGCCGGAACGCGTAAAGCTGCACGTGCGGCACTAGGCCGGAACGCGCGGCGGTGCGAGCAGCTCGACCGCGTCGAGCGCGAGCGGCGAGGCGCCCTGGAGCACCTCGAGCGCCACCCCGCGCCCATCGGCGCGCGCCTCGGTGGCGCTGGCCGCGACGACGGTGAACTCCACGGTGACCTGATCGGTGAGCGCCACGCGCACCTCGGGATCCGAGTCCGGGACACGATTTTCCACCACGGAGCGGATCCGGCTCTCGACGCCGACGGCCGCCGCACCCGGAAGATAGGCGGTCGCTGTCAGGCGGTATCTCGATACGGCCAGCACGCGGCCATGCTCTCACAACATGGTTGGGTTTGCGTTACGAGCACGATGGACGTTCGATAACTCGTCAAGCAACGTGTTATGTCACGCGGGCGCGGTCGCACGGTCGCCCGAGGCAAGATGCGCGAGCAGCGCCGCGACCACCCGCGGGTCGAAGTCCACCCCGGCCAGCTCGCGCAGGCGCTCGCGCGCAGCCTCGGGCGGCATCGCGGCCTGGTAGCTGCGCTCCTCGCACATGGCGTGGTAGGCGTCGCAGGCGAGGATGATGCGCGCGCCGAGCGGGATCGCCTCGCCGGCCAGGCCGAGCGGGTAGCCGGTTCCGTCCCAGTGCTCGTGACACGCCCGGATGAGGGCGGCCGCACCGGCGAGCGCCCCGACCGGCTCGATGATCTCGGCGCCGAGCGCGGGATGGGCGTGGATCAAGCGCCAGCCCTCGGAGTCGAGCGGCCCCCGGTTTCCGAGCACGCGCTCGGGCACGCCGATCTTGCCCAGGTCGTGCAGCGCGGCTGCGAACGTGAGATCCCGCAGCTCCTCGCCGCGCACGCCGAGCGCCCGGCCGACCTCGGTGCAGTCCGAGGTGAGCCGGTCGGAGTGCTCCGCCGTCGCGCGGTGGCGCAGCGCGAGCGCGCGGCCGAGGCAGGCGACGATGCCCGAGAGCGCCTCGCGCTGGGCCGACAGAAGCCGCTCGTTCGCGAGCGCGAGCAGAGCCTGGTCTGCGACCCCCAGGAGCAGCGCCTCCTCGGCGGCGTCTGGGGCGGCCTCGCGCTCGACCACGAGCAGCGCGTGGTTGCCCTCGCGCTCGCCGATCGGCACGATGCCCGCGCGCGGCCCGCGCACGAGCGCCGGTGCGTCGTCGCGCCTGAGCACGCGCAGCCGCCGCGACGCGGTCAGGTCGGGCGGCAGGGCGCCCGCCGGGACGCGCGTGCCGAGCGGCGGCCGCCTGCGAGCGGCGAACCCGTGGGCCGAGGCGAGGGTGAACCCGTCCCCGTCAGAGCGCCAGGCCGACACGCCGTCCTGCGGCACGAGGCGGGCGACGGCGAGCGTGAGCAGGTGCAGCACCCGCTCCTCGCCGTGCTCGAGCGACAGCGCCTGGCCGAGCTCGACGAGCGCCCTGCCGGTGCGGGCGGCGGTGCGTTCCTCGGTCACGCGCCCGGCCTGGGCGGCGGCGACGAGCGCGGTGTCGCACGCCGTGGCCAGGAAGACGACCTCATCGTCGGTGGCCGGATCGCGGCGCGAGCACACCACCACCCATCGCGGCGACGCCGGCGCCGCGTAGCCGAACCCGCCGCCGAAGTGCTCGCCGCTGCGCACCGCGGTGATGCGCGGCGCCACCGGGGGCTTCATCACGCCGCGCTGCGCCCACGTGTGGGCGCGCCCGGCCAGGTGCTCGTGCACCAGCACGCCGTCGAGCCGCAGACGCTCGTGCAACTCCCCGGCGAGCACGTCTGCGATCGCGCGCTGATCGTCGGCCGCCGCAAGCGCGGTCAGGAACTCGCCCGTGAACCGAAGCGGGGTGACCGCCACGTCGCCCACCATCGGCCTAGGCTAGCACTTGCCGCAAAATGCGAGGAATTGCACGTCCGCGCCGGTCACAGCAACGGGAATCAGATTGACGGGTTATGGAACGGCGTTCGCGCACATGCCTGCCAATTCCCTGGATTTGCAGGCACCCTGCCGGCGACCGCCGCACGTGCGTCCGCGACGCGCCGTCACAGCGTCGCGCAGGTCACTCGCGCACCGCTGCCGACCGCGATATGATCGCGCCCGACTGGAGTGTGCTTCCAGTCGGTGTCAGGGGGGGTGGAGGCGCAGCTTGACGTGTTTTCGAGCTGCGGTACGCTGGAAGTGATTGACATCTCCGGCTGAAGGTGGACGTGGGGAGATCGACAACAGGTATTGGGCGACGTGTGCTCGCGGCTGCATGCGCAGCGGCGGCGCTCACGAGCATCGGCGCGACGGCGGCGTACGCAACGACCCCGCCACCCCCACCACCGCCTTCGAGCGGCGGCGGCGGCGGTGGTGGGGGCGGCAGCACGCCGCCGCCCTCGAGCACGCCCCAGTCCACGCCGGCGCCTCCGGCCGACACCCAGGCTCCGGGTCCGGTCGCCCACCTGCACGCCAACACCAAGGTGCCGGGACAGATCACGCTGACGTGGTCGAACCCGGGCGCGTCCGACCTCGCCCACATCGTCGTCCGGCGCGCCTGGCAAGCATGCCCCACCTCGCCGCAGACCGGCACCCGCGTCGGCGGAACGACGGTGCGCCGCAGGCAGGTCGACCGAAGTGCGGTGAACGGCTCGGCATACTGCTACGCCGTCTTCGCCGTCGACGGCAGCGGCAACGTCTCCCACTACGTGCGCACGGGCCTCGTCACGAACCCCGGCGACACGACCGCGCCCGGGCCGGTGACGGACTTGAGCGCGACGGTCAACGCGCATCAGCAGCTCGTGCTGTCGTGGAAGAATCCGGCCCACGCCGGCCTCGCGTTCATCCTGGTTCGCCGCGGCATCTATCCCAAGTGCCCCACCGGACAGGTCGACGGTGCCCCGGTGGGCGGCGACGCTATCCGCACGTCGCAGGTCGACACGACGGCGAAGCCCGGCGTCGAGTACTGCTACCAGGTCTACACCGTCGACGCCGCGGGGAACGTCTCGACCGGCAACAGCGACGCGAACGCCGCCAGGCCGGCCCCGAAGGTGCACACCACGCCGGCGCCGCAGACCCATGCGAGCTCGTCCTCCGGCGGCGGGCTCACGTCGATGCTCACGCGGATGGTCGCCGTCGTCGGCCTCCTGATGCTGCTCGCGACCGCGGCGGCGACCCTGCTCGCCCGCCGGCGCACGCACACGTCGGCATACATGCCGGCTGCACGCGAGGCCGCACCGCGGCTGGCGATGACCGGCGTCGCCCCGGCCGCACTCGTGATCCCGGCGCTGCTCGTGTTCGGCAGCTGCGCCGCGATCGTGCTCGTTCTGCTCAACCTCTGATCCGAAGGGCTCACCCATGCGCCGTGCCGGCATCGCACTGATTGCTCTCGCGACCCTCGTCGTTGCCCTCTCCGGCGGGTCGGGCGCGCTCGCCATCACGAACGGGCCGTTGTCGGCGGACCCGGACCCCGTGCCGTTCAACACCGAGGCGCTCGGTCTCACGACGCCGTCGCAGACCGTGACGCTCACCAACACCGGATCGAGCGTCGTCAACATCAGCGGTGTGAATCCGAGCAATGACTACGCCACGTCGAACGACAACTGCACCGGCGCCTCCCTGAATCAGAACGACACCTGCACAGTCGACGTCGCGTTCACGCCGCAGTCGGTCGGGACGGATAACGGGACGCTGACGATTTCGGACGACGATCCCGGATCTCCGCAGGTTCTCGATCTCCATGGGCAAGGTGTCGCCAATCAGTTCTCGCTGACGACGCCGGCGGACTTCGGGAGCGTCGTGGTCGGGCAGACCTCTGCGGATCAGGGCGTGACGGTGACGAACAACACCGACTACAACGCGAACCCGTCCGGGCCGGGCGTCACCGGCGCCAACGCGGGCGACTTCGGCATCAACTCGAGCAACTGCGGCGGCGTGCTCAACGGCGGCGGGACGTGCACGTTCAACGTGAACTTCTCGCCCAGTGGCACCGGCTCCGAGCACGCCACGCTGAACGCCGGTGGCCAGTCCGTTCCGCTGTCCGGCACCGGTACCCAGGCGAACGCCAATGTCAGCCCGAACAGCATCGCGTTCGGCAGCCAGCCGGTAGCGACGAACTCGGGGACGCGCAACATCACGCTCCAGAACACCGGCACCGCCGCGCTCACCTACGGCTCCGTCAGCTTCAGCGGCGCCAACACCGGCGACTTCTCCGTCTCCGACAACGGCTGCCAAGGCGCCATCCTGCAGCCGAACGGCCAGTGCACGATCACGGCGGCGTTCGTGCCGACCGCGACCGGCGCCCGCTCGGAGACGGTCACGGTCCACGACAGCGACCCAAACAACCCCACCCAGACCGTCACCCTCTCCGGCACCGGCACGCCGTCGTCGGTCGGGTTCACTCCCGGGAGCGTCACGTTCGCGAACCCCGTGGTCGCCGGGCTGCCGTCGCCGGTGCGCAACGTCACGATCACCAACACCACCAGCAGCAACCTGCCGATCTCGACGGTCACCCTCACCGGCGCCAACTTCAAGAGCTTCATCCGCAGCGCCGACACCTGCTCCGGCCAGACGCTCGCGCCGAACGCGACCTGCACGGTCCATATCGAGTTCGCGCCGACCGCGGCGGGAAACCGCACCGCGTTCCTGCAGGTGAACGACACCGGCCCGATCGCGCCGCACAGCCACGAGGTGACGCTGACCGGGAAGGGCACCTTCCCGAAGGATCCGAAGGCGGTCCACGCGTCGGTCGGCTGCAGCAGTGCCAGGTTCACGTGGGTGTCGCCGACGGCGACCCGCTTCGCCGGCGTGCGTATCGTGCGAAACCGCCTGCACTTCCCGGCGAACGTCAGCGACGGCGCTCCCGTCCGGCGGTCGAGTGGCGTCGCGACCAACTCGGGCCTCAAGCACTTCACCACCTACTTCTTCCGCGTGTTCGCCACCTACCACTCGAAGACGCGCCCATCGCAGATCAACTACTCCGCGGGCGTGCGCTTCAAGCTCCGCACCGGCGAGATCTGCACGCCCCAGAACGGCGCTCGCATCCGCAACCTGACGCCGCGGTTCGCCTGGCTCGCGCACCCCACACAGGCGGGCTACGCGTTCGTCCTCCAGCGCAGCGGCGACTCGATCATGACCAGGTACACACCCAGGACATTCTGGAACCTGGCGTCGTCGTGGCGCGATCACGGCCGCACCCATCGGCTCGTCCGCGGCGCCACCTACACGTTCTTCCTGTTCGCCTACCCCAAGTCGAACCCGGACGGGGTCCTGATCGGGCAGATGACGTTCACGGAACGGCGCTGAGGCGGCCGGTCACGGCGGCCGGTAGCCGAGCGCGACCGACGTGAAGAAGATGATCTGGGCAGTCGGTGCGAAGACGACATAGGCGCGGTGCCACGACTCGCGCCGCAGGCCGATGTCGGCCATCACGAACACGAGCGGAAACGCGACCAGGCCGAACCGGCCGACCGACTGCAGCACCGATGAGAGCAGCGGCATCGCGAACACGCCGCAGACGAACAGCACGTCCTCGGCGCGGTTGGGGCGGAAGCGCTCGCGCCGGATCAGCGGGACGAGCAGGGCCAGATAGACGATGACGGTCAGCCCGCGGGCGAGGAAGAACACGTCGCGGGTGGTGGCAAAGCGCCAGAACTGGTCTCCCAGGCTGATCAGCGGGAAGGCCGGGTGGCCGCCCCACTGGGCCTGCACGTGCACCATGCCGAGCGGGTCGCCCACCGCGTGCTGCAGCCAGGCGGCCTGCGCGCAGAATGCGGCCAGCGGCGCCGCGGCGAGCAGCCACGCCGACATCGTCCGCCGCCGCCAC
Organism: uncultured Actinomycetes bacterium; assembly: GCA_963760755.1. Classification (GTDB taxonomy): domain Bacteria; phylum Actinomycetota; class Thermoleophilia; order Gaiellales; family JAICJC01; genus JAICJC01. The sequence goes on from CAVXEE010000003.1 coordinate 104,629, forward strand.
GCGCGCAGCACGAGCGGCGGCACCAGGGCGAGGCCGGTCACGCGCGTCAGCCCTGCTGCGAAGGCGAGCGGGACGGCCGCCAGGTCGCGCTCGCGGTCGGAGAGCACGAACATCCACACGGTCGCGGCCAGGAACGGGCCCTCGCTGTAGGCCATCGCCAGGGCGAACGCGTACGGCGAGAGCACCAGGTAGAGGACGCTGCGGCGGGCATGCTCCTCGGACAGGCGGTCGCGGGCGAGCACGTAGAGGCCGAGGAGCGCGGCGAGCACCGCGAGGTTCGCGACGACGAGCGCGGCCACGGCGTCGCCGACCATCGCCGTCTCGCGCACGGCCCGGATCGCGAGCGGGTAGAGCGGGAAGAACGCCTCGAGCTTGCCGTGCCGGTAGCCCACATGCGAGATGCGGATGTAGAAGACCGAATCCCACCCTGTGACCGCCCGCACCCACGTCGTCTGCCACGGCTGCAGCGCGCGGTGCCACCCGAACTCGACCGTGAGCAGATACCCCAGGCTCAAGACCGCGACGCGACTGGCCGACCACACGACGAGCACGCGCCGCCACATGAGGCGGTATCGTACTGAGCGAGGTGAGTGCGCGTCCGTGCACCCGGCCTCGCATCCGGGAGAGGTGGCCGAGTGGCTGAAGGCGCCCGCCTGCTAAGTGGGTCTGGGGGGTAAACCTCCAGCGAGGGTTCGAATCCCTCCCTCTCCGCTTCTGCCAGGCGACGCCCTCGGCGTGGCCGCTGTACACTCGCGCGCGCCGTGAACGCGACGCCCGCCCGACGACCGCCGGCCGCACGGCGCGGGTTCTACTCGTCACCGCCGGGTGCGGCGAGGGTGCGGCGGGCGACCGATGTGCTGCTGCTGGCGGCCGCGCTCCTGGGGACATTCGCGCTGATCACGGCGCAGCCGCCGACCCCGCTCGAGCGTGCCCTGCTCGGGTTCCTGGCGGCGTTCCCGACCTGGATGACGCCCGCCTGGAGCTTCCTGATCGGCGTCGTCGCCCTGTGGTCGGTCGTGATGATCGTGGCGCCGCTCGTCTCGCGCCGTCCCCGCATCACCCTCGAGGCGCTGCTGGCGATCGTCCTCGCGCTCGCGCTCGGCCTGCTGGCGGCGCGGCTGGCGACCGGAACCTGGCCCACCTTCGACGACGCGGCCGGGCTGACGACGCACCGCCAGTTCCCCGCCGTGCGCCTCGGGATGGCGGCCGCCGTCATCGCCGTGGCCAACGCCCACCTCGCCCGCCCGCTGCGCGTCACCGGCCGCTGGATCCTGCTGCTCGGCGCGGCGGCGGCGATGCTCGCCGGCAGCACCGACGTGACCGGAACGGCCGCGGCGCTCCTGATCGGGCTCGCGGCGGGAGCCGCCGTCCGGCTCGCCCTGGGGACGTCCGCAGGCCGGCCGACGGTCGCCGACGTGTCGGCGGCGCTCGCCGACTTCGGCGTCGCGGCCACCAGCCTCGAGCCGGCCGAGCGACAGGCCGCCGGGGTGTTCCTGGTGCGCGCCCTCGACGCCGACGGCGCGGCGCTCGAGATCAAGGTGTACGGCCGCGACGCGTACGACAACCAGCTCCTCGCCAAGGTCTGGCGCACGCTGTGGTACCGCGACAGCGGCCCGACTGTCGGCCTGACACGGGCGTACCCGGCCGAGCACGAGGCGTTCCTCACCCTGCTCGCCCACGAAGCGGGCGTGCGCACCGTCGCGGTGGTGACCGCGGGGGTCACCGCGGCGGGCGACGCCCTGCTCGTGCTCCGGTCTGAGGGGGAACCGCTGGAGGCGCTCGAGCAGGAGGCGGTCGCCGACGAGATCCTGCGCGATGGGTGGACCGAGCTGCAGCGCCTGGCGGCGGCGGGGATCTACCACGGCCGCATCGACCCGGCCTCCCTGCGAGTCGCCGGCGACTCGGTGGTGCTCGCGGACTTCGCCGGCGGGACGCTCGCCGACGAGCGCCACCGGGCGCTGATCGACCAGGCCCAGCTGCTCGTCACGACCGCGACGGCCGCGGGCAGCGAGCGGGCCGTCGCCGCCGCGCTCGCCGTCGCCGGCGCCGACGGCGTCGCGGCGGTGCTGCCGTACCTCCAGGAGGCGGCGCTCGGCGGCTCGCTGCGGCGGGCGGCGAAGGCGGCGGGGACCGACCTCGACGACCTTCGTGACCGCGCCGCCAAGGCGGCGGGGGCCGAGGCCCCCGAGCCGGTGCGCCTGCGCCGCGTCACGTGGAGCGTCGTCATCCAGCTCGCGCTGCTCGTGTTCGCCGCGGCGGCGGTGCTCTCGTTCGTGGGCAGCGTCGATCTGGCCGACCTGCGCGACAACCTCCGCACGGCCTCGTGGGAGTGGATCCTCGCCGCGGCGCTCGTCGCCCAGCTCCCGCGGCTGACCCAGGCCGTCTCGACGCTCGGCGCCGTGCCCGCCGACGTGCCGTACGGCCCGGTGTACGTGCTCCAGCTCGCGACCAGCTACCTCAACCTGGCGCTGCCGTCGAGCCTCGCCCGCATGGCCGTCAACGTCCGCTTCTTCCAGCTGATCGGCGTGCCCCCGGCGGTCGCCGTCACGGCCGGGGCGATCGACTCGTTCGTCGGCAACGCCGTCCAGGCGATCCTGCTGGTGCTGCTGCTCGTGTTCTCGGAGGCGACGCTGACGCTGCAGCTGAGCACGCCGCCGACACCCGGGATCCGGCACATCCTCATCCTGCTGATCGCGATCGGCGTCGTGGTGCTGATCGTGTCGCTGCTCCGGATCGGGCGGATGGCCCGCACCCGCGCCCGCGAGGCCGTCGGCCGCTGGATCCCGCAGATCCGCGCCGCCGTCGAGTCGCTGCGCCGCCCGCGCAAGCTCGCGCAGCTCCTGCTCGGCAGCGCCGGCACCGAGGTGCTGTTCGCGATCGCGCTCGGGATGTTCGCCCGGGGCATGGGCTACCCGCTCTCGATCGCCGAGCTGCTCGTCATCAACATGAGCGTCTCGCTGTTCGCGAGCTTCATCCCCGTGCCCGGCGGCATCGGCATCGTCGAGGGCGGCCTCGCGGTCGGCCTGACCGCCGCCGGCCTGCCCGAGTCGGCCGCGTTCGCCACCGCCCTGCTCTACCGGATCGCGACCTTCTACCTGCCGCCGTTCTGGGGCTGGTTCGCCCTGCACTGGCTGCGCGCGAACCGGTACCTGTAGGCGGGAGGCGGCGCGGTGGCGCAGCACACGATCGTCTGCCGCAGCGGCGTCGGCGGATCGCCCCGCGAGTGGGACGCCGTCGCGCCCGCGCTCGCCGCGTTCGGGGTGGTCGGCACGGCCGTCCCGGAGCGCGGCGCGCTCATCGTCGTCGGGCACTCGCAGGGCGGCGTCGAGGCGCTTCGGATCGCCTCCGGCCGGCCGGAACGCGTCGGCGCCGTGATCCTCACGAGCAGCTTCTTCCCGCCGGCCCGCGCCGGGCGCTCGCTCGCCGCGGCCGCCGCTCGACTACGCCCACCACCGCGTGCTGTACCTGCGCGAGCGAGCCGCCGGCGGTCGCGCGCCCAGGCCGACGCGGCGCGGCGCACGCCAGATGGCGGCCGTCGCGCGCCTCGGGATCCGGCCCGCCGCCTGCCACCGGCTGGCCGAGGCGGTGCGCTGCCCGGTGCTCGTGATCCACGGCGACCGCGACCACGTCGTGCCCGTCGCGTTCGCGCGCGCGGCCGTCTCCGCCCATCCTGAGTGGGCGTACCGCGAGCTGCCCGGCGCCGGCCACCGGCCGCATTCCGACCAGCCGCAGGCCTGGGCCGGCGTGGCCACTGGCTGGCTCGCAGAGGCGATCGCCTGGTCCGAACCACCGCCGTCGTGACGGCGAATACGTGCGCGATGTAGCGTTTCCCCACCGGCGAAAGGAGATCCCCGATGAGCGTGTTCATGATGCTGCAGGTGAACGGCGAGGCCGGCCGTATACAGGCCGTGATGGAGCGGGCGACTGGAAGGCGATCAACGCGCGGGCCAAGGAGCACGGCGCGATCCACCACCGCTTCCTCGCCAGCGGTGACGGCACCAGCGTCGCCGTGTTCGACGAGTGGGAGAGCATGGAGGGCTTCCAGAAGTTCTTCGCAGCGAGCCCCGAGATCCCGCAGCTGATGGCCGAGGCGGGCGTGACCAGCGAGCCCCAGGTCACCTTCTGGCATCCGGTCGACACCCCGGACGCGTTCTGAGATGGCCGCCACCCCGCTCACGGGCGGCTGCCTCTGCGGCGGGGTGCGGTTCGAGGTCGATGCGCCGCTCGTCGTCGCGAGCTACTGCCACTGCACGCGCTGCCAGCGGCGCACCGGCACCGGTTCCTCCGCCCAGGCGCGGATCGCGCCCGGGGCGCTGCGGATCACCGAGGGCGCGGCCCTCGTACGCGCCTACCGGCCGCCGACCGGCTTCGACAAGCTGTTCTGCGAGGCGTGCGGGTCGGCGCTCTGGAGCTGCAGCCCGGACGACCCGGACGTGATCAGCGTCCGCCTCGGCGCCTTCGACGCCGACCCGGGCATCCGCCCGTCGTGGCGCCAGTTCGTCGCCTACGCCGCCCCGTGGGAGCCGATTCCCGACGACGGGCTGCCCCGCTACGACGAGCGCCCGCCGGGCTGAGCCGCGCCCGCATACGGCCTTCGTGCAGGATATCCTGTTTGGGTGTACTTCATTGCGTTTCTTTCAAATGACTCGACCGGGGGAGTCACAACGTCACCGGTTGCGGCTAGATGAGAGAGCCTTTACCCCCTCTCCCCCCGGTGAGGTCTCCACATGGATACCCCTGCTCAAGGCGTCGCCCGTAACGCAGTCGACGAGCGCTTCTTCCATGAATGGGTTGCGTTCGGAATGCTCGAGCTGGCCGTGTACCTGACCCGGCACGCCCAGTTCAGCGCCTACTGCCTCGAGCGCGACCTGCGCCGCACGCAGCGGCGCGCCGCATAGACCACCGGCCGAGCTACAGCTTGCGCACGCGCACGGCCGTGCCGTAGGCGCAGATCTCGGTCCAGGTGCCGCCCATCTCGGACGTGTCGAAGCGCATCGCGAGCACGGCGTTGCCGCCGCGCCCCTCGGCCTCGGCGACCATGCGCTCGATCACCTGCTCGCGGCTCTCGACGAGCGCCTTCGTCATGCCGCGCAGCTCGCCGCCCATGATCGACTTCAGGCCGGCGCCGATCTGCGAGCCGACGTTGCGGGAGCGCACCGTGAGGCCGAACACCTCGCCGAGCACCTCCTCGATCTCGTAGCCGGGGAGGTCGTTCGTCGTCGTGATCAGCATGCGCCGGACTCTATCTGTGAAACGGGACGATCGACGTCTTCGTGCGCGGGCCGATCGCCTAGGACCGCGCCGAGACCTGCGCTCCGGCGAGCGCCACCTTGGCCCGCACCGTGACGAGGTGGTAGAGCACGAGCAGCTGCACGATGGCGAGCGAGTCCGAGCGGTGCAGGTCGGTGCCGGCGGTGAACTCGCCCAGCCGCTCGGAGCGCAGGTGGCTCGCGAAGTGCATGTGCGCCCAGATCCGCTCCTCGAGCTCGGCGGCCGTCGCCGGCGCCAGCCTTCCCGGGACGAACACGTCCTGCTCGCCGCCGTCGCCGAGCACGCGCAGCCCATCGCCGGCCTCGCCGACCACGTCGGAGAGGTCGGGGTGCGGCAGGCCCGGCCGCAGCAGCACGTGCGCGTCGAGATGGGTCGGCGGCGCGTCTGTGTCGGCCTCGTCCTCGGGCGGGGCGAACCGCACGACGATGTCGGCGTGGCGCCGCTGCGGGCGAATGAACTGCTCGGAGTCGGCCTCGCGCCGGTCGAGCTCGGCCAGCACCTCGGTGGTGGTGTATCCACGCCGCGAGCAGTCGCGCAGCACCTTCCACTTGCGCCGCAGGCTCTCGGGCGGGTCGAGGAAGACGCGGATGTCGAAGCAGTCGCGGATCGCCTCGGTGTGGTACCCGAGCAGCCCCTCGACGATCAGGAACCGGCCCGGCTGCAGGTAGACCGGCGGCCCGAACGTGCCGTCGGCGTGCCGGTACACGGGCTTCAGGATCGGCTCGCTCGCCCGCAGCAGGCGCATGTGCTGCGCCATCACGTCGACGTAGTTGCAGTCGGGATGGAGCGGCGTGATGCCCATGCCCGCGCGCTGGGCGCGGTCGTAGCGGTGGTAGTCGTCGAGCTGCAGGTGCGACACCTGGTCGGCGCCCAGCACCCGCACGAGGCCGCGCGTGAGCGTGGTCTTGCCGCTGGCGGAGTCGCCGACGATGCCGAGCATGACCGGACGGGGCATCGGCCAAGCGTACGCGGGGCCAGTATGTAAGACAATGGAGATAACCACGCCGATTGATAAGGTTTTGGTTCAATGACGTTCGCGCAGCTGCGCACGCTCGTGACGCTCGCCGAGGAGGGCTCGGTGCGGGCGGCGGCGCGGCGGCTCGTCGTCACCGAACCAGCCGTCTCGGCGGCGATCGCGTCGCTCGGGCGCGAGGTCGGCCACCGGCTCGTCGCCCGCGAGGGCCGCGGCGTGCGCCTCACCCCGGCCGGCCGCACCCTGGCCGGCTACGCGGCCGAGATCCTCGGCCTCGAGCAGCAGGCCCGGCGCGAGCTCGAGACCGCCGGCCCGCTGCGCCTGGCGGCCGTCACGACCGCCGGCGAGTACGTGCTCCCGGCGATCCTGAAGGCGTTCCGCGGCAGCCACCCCGACGTCCAAATCTCGCTCGACGTCGGCAACCGCGCGACGGTGTTCGCCGCGCTCGAGCGCCATCAGGTCGACCTCGCGGTGACAGGTCAGCCGCCCGGGGGCCGGGCGCTCGCCGGCGTCCCCTTCCTCGACCACCGCCTGGTGGTCGTGGCCGCGCCCGGCACGCGGCCGGGCGACCTCGCCGGCGCCACGTGGCTCCTGCGCGAGCACGGATCGGGCACGCGCGAGACGGCCGAGCGCTTCCTGACCGCCGCCGGCATCGAGCCGCGCGCGACGATGACGCTGGGCTCGAACGGCGCGGTGAAGCAGGCGGCCGCCGTCGGGCTGGGCGTGACGCTCCTGTCCGAGCAGGCGGTGGCCGCCGAGGTCGCGGCCGGGACGCTCGTGCGCGTCGCCGCGCCCGGGACGCCGATCGAGCGGCGCTGGTACGCCGTCGCCCCCGCCCACGGGCCCGAGACGGCGGCCGCGATCGGCTTCCGCGAGTTCTGCCTATCGGCCGAGGCAAGGCGGGCGGTGGCGGGGGCCCCGAATCCCAATTGACATCCATGCGCGATGCCAATTGGGTGGTACGGCGCCCCACGGGCCGTCGGGCGCGCCGCGTCACCACAGCCGGGGGATGTCGCACACGCCGCCCGCGCCGATCACAAGACAAGGATGCGCCCCCTCACCACCGCCCTGCTCGCCGCCCTCTGCCTGCTCACCGCGGCGGCGCCGGCCTCCGCCGAGCCGGTACCGACCGCGGTGCCGGCGCCGCACGCGCTGCCGGCGCCCGTCGCATGCGCGGGCTGCTGGGTGCCCGCGCCGCGCACGAGCTGGCAGTGGCAGCTGAGCGGCACCGTGCGCCGTACCGTCGCCGCACAGATGTACGACATCGACATGTTCGAGGCGACGCCGGCGCTCGTGGCCGACCTGCATGCCCGCGGCCGCAGGGTCGTCTGCTACATCGACGCCGGCTCGTGGGAGCGGTGGCGCCCCGACGCCCGGCGCTTCCCCACCGCGGTGATCGGACGGCCGCTCGAGGGGTGGCCTGGCGAGCGCTGGCTCGACATCCGCCGCATAGGCGTCCTCGCACCGCTGCTGCAGTGGCGCATCGATCGCTGCGCGGCGAAGGGCTTCGACGGAGTCGAGTTCGACAACGTGGCGGGCTACCAGGAGCGCACGGGCTTCCGTCTCACCGCCGCCGACCAGCTGCGCTTCAACACGTGGCTCGCCAACCACGCCCACCTCGCCGGGCTCGCGGTCGCGCTCAAGAACGATCCCGACCAGGTGCCCACGCTCGAGCCGTACTTCGACATGGAGCTCGACGAGCAGTGCTTCCAGTACTCCGAGTGCGGCCTCCTGCGGCCGTTCATCACCGCAGGAAAGCCCGTGTTCGAGGTCGAGTACGGCCGCCTGGCGCAATCGGGATCGTTCTGCGCCCGCGCCAACGCGCTCGGCTTCGAGTCGCTGCGCAAGCACCTCGAGCTCGGGCCCTGGCGCATCCCCTGCCGCTAGCCCGACCATCTAGCATCCCGGCGTGGCCGCCGCCCCGCCAGCCATCTCGGTCCGCGACCTGCACGTAGAGCGCGGCGGCGCGGATGTGCTGCGCCGCATCTCGCTCGACGTGCCGGCCGGGGCGGTCACCGGCCTGCTCGGGCCGAGCGGGTGCGGCAAGTCGACCCTGATGCGCGCGATCGTCGGCGTCCAGATCGTCGCCTCAGGCACCGTCACGGTGCTGGGCGAGCCGGCCGGGTCGCGCGGCCTGCGCGCCCGCGTCGGATACGTCACCCAGGCGCCGTCGGTGTACGGCGACCTGTCGGTGCGCGAGAACCTGCGCTTCTTCGGCCGGGTGCTCGGCACGGCGCCGGCACGCGTCGACGCGGTCATCGCAACCGTCGGGCTGGACGAGTTCGCAGACCACGTCGTCGACCGGCTCTCGGGCGGCCAGCGGGCGCGCGTCTCGCTCGCGACCGCGCTCCTGAACGAGCCGCCGCTGCTCGTGCTCGACGAGCCCACGGTCGGCCTCGACCCGGTGCTGCGGCGCGACCTGTGGGCGATGTTCCGCGCGCTCGCAGACGCCGGCACGAGCCTGCTCGTCTCGAGCCACGTGATGGACGAGGCTGGCCACTGCGACTGTCTGCTGCTCATGCGCGACGGTCGTATCCTGGCCTCGCAGACGCCCGAGGAGCTGCGCCGCGCGACGGGCGAGCACGACCTCGGCGAGGCGTTCCTGCGCATGATCGAGCGCTCCGAGGCGGCGGCGTGAACCCGCGGGTCGTGTCCGCGACGGCCGCCCGCGTCCTGCTCCAGCTGCGCCGCGACCCGCGCACGATCGCGCTGCTGCTCGTCGTCCCCTGCGTGCTCGAGGTGCTGCTGCGCTACGTGCTCGACGGCCAGCCCGTGGCCTTCAACCGCATCGGCGGCCCCCTGCTCGGGATCTTCCCGTTCATCAGCATGTTCCTGGTCACGGCGATCACCATGCTGCGCGAGCGCACCACGGGCACGCTCGAGCGGCTGATGTCGATGCCGCTCGCCAAGATCGACCTGCTGCTCGGCTACGGGATCGCCTTCGGCGCGGTCGCGGCGGTGCAGGCGACCCTGACGTCGATCGTCGCGTTCGGGATCCTCGACCTGCACGTGGCCGGGTCGAAGGTGGCGGTGGCCGGCCTCGCGATCGCAAACGCCGTCCTCGGCATGTCGCTCGGCCTGTTCGTGAGCGCGTTCGCCCAGACCGAGTTCCAGGCCGTCCAGTTCCTGCCGGCGGCGGTCTTCCCGCAGCTCCTGCTGTGCGGGCTGCTCGTCCCTCGCGACAACATGGCCTGGTTCCTGCAGGACATCTCCGACGTCCTGCCGCTCACCTACGCCTACGACGGGCTCGACCGGGTGACGCGGCTCGGGGGCTTCGACGCGAGCACCGTCCGCGACCTGATCGTCGTCGTCTCGTTCACGCTGCTCGCGCTGGCGCTCGGTGCGACGACGCTGCGCCGCCGCACCGCGTAGACCCGTGACACCCCCGGCACAACTGTTAAGACGCCTGTCCCCTTAACAGTCAGGCCGGGATCAGCAGCACGCGGCCCTGGAGGGCGTGCTGCTCGAGCAGCAGATGGGCGCTCGCGGCGTCGGCGAGGGGCACCTGGGTGATCTCCGGGACGGCCAGCTCGTCGACGGCGAGCAGGGTGCAGATCGTGGTCATGGCGGCACGCAGCGCCGCACCGGCGAGCGACTCGGAGCTGTAGCCCGTGATCGTCACCGGCAGCTGGAGCGCGTCGACGTTCATCGAGACGTCCGGGCCGGCGACCGTGCCGACCGAGCACAACCCGCCGCCGGGGCGAAGGGCGGCGACACAAGTGGCGAACAGCGGGCCCGAGACCGTGTCGAGCACGCGGTCGACGCTGCGGGGCGCGAGCGCCTCCGCCGGCTCGGACGCGCCCGCCACCACCACCCGGTCGGCTCCGAGCTTGCGGGCGTACTCGACTCGCTCGGGCCGCGAGACCACCGCCACCACCTCGGCCGCATCGAGCGCGCACGCGAGCGCGATCGCGGCCGAGCCGACCCCGCCCGTGGCGCCTGTCACGGCCACCCGCATCCCGGCCACCGGCCCCAGGCGACGCAGGCCCTCGTACGCGGTCACGCCGGCCAGGCCGACGCCGGCGACGGCCAGCGGATCGACGTCGGCGGGGACGAACGCGACCGCGTCGGCGGCGACGGTCACGCGCTCGGCATACCCGCCCGTGCGCTCGGCGCGAACCCCGCCGAGGCCCTGCATCATCGTGACGACGGTCGCGCCGACGTGGTGCGGGTCGACATCGCTCCCCGCCTCGACGACCTCCCCGACGGTCTCCAGTCCCGGCACGTACGGGAACGGGTCGTCGCCGCGGATGGGCCACTTGCCGGCGCGGATCTCGAGGTCGGCGTGATTGACCGCCGAGGCCAGCACGCGGATGCGCACCTCGTCCGGGCCGATCTCGGGCACGGCCCACATCCTCCAGGCGCAGCACGTCGGCCCCGCCGTACCCCCGCATCACGATCGCGGCGCTTCGCACGCGGTCAGGCTATCGCGTCTTCCGGGGCCGAGACGTAGTTCGGGCGCACGTACGCGGGCTCGAAGCCGGCCCGCAGGATGTTGCGGTAGGAGTGCTCCGGGCGGCCGTCCACCGTCTCGCCGGTCTCGGTCACGACGATCGTCGCCCCCGCCGCACGCGCTTCGGCAAGGCGGGCCGCCATGAGCGCCGACTGGCCGCCCCGGCGGCGATGCTCGGCGAGCGTGGTCGCCTGCCCCAGCCAGGCGTGGTCGCCGCGCACGAACACCGCCCCGGCGGCGACAGGCTCCGCTCCGGAGTACGCCAGGTAGCAGCCCCATCCCGGCCTTCCCGGCAGGTGCGCCATCATCCCCGCGACGTCGGCCGGAATCCCGAACCCGGCCGCGAGCACGCCGACGTAGTCGCCGGCGCGCTCGGCGCCGATCCGCTCGACCCGCAGGCGGGTCGGCGCGGTGAACGCCGGCGCCGTGGGGCGGTGGAACTTGACCCAGGCGTAGCCGGCGTCGTAGCCGCGCTCGCGCAGCATCTCCGCCAGCGACGCCGGCTGCGCCGACGGGGCGAGCGCGATTGAGTGCCGCACCGAGCCGAACACGTCTGCGATCCGGTCGAGCACGGTGGCGCCGGCCGGCTCGGTGACCCCAAGCCCGACCACGCGGTTGATCGACGCCTCGTCGAGGTCGGCACGCAGCGCGCACACGGCCCCGCCGAGCCGGACGGCGTCGGCGCCGAACGCGTCGGCGATCGCCTCGGCCTCGACGAGCTCCAGGCCGGCCGGGTCGGGCACGCTCACGGCGCCGGCGGCCGCAGCGCGGGCATGTAGCCCTCGTGCTCCAGCCAGTGCCCGCCGTCGATCGTCAGGTTCTCGCCGGTGATGTAGCCCGCGTGGCGCGAGCACAGGGCGGTTGTCCACCAGGCGATCTCCTCCACGGTCGCCAGGCGCCCGGCGGGCACGCTCGCCGCCACCCGGGCTTCGTCGGCGGGGGTCGGCCACAGCGCGGCCCCGGCGCCCTCGGTCGCGGTCGGGCCCGGGCAGATGGTGTTCACCCTGATGCCGTGCGGCGCCCACTCGACCGCGAGCGTGCGCGTCATCGCGAGCAGGCCCGCCTTCGCGGCCGCCGAGTGCACCGTGCCCGGCCCGCCCGTCCAGGCGTAGCTTGCGATCACGCTCAGGATGGCGCCGCCGTCGCCCTGGGCGATCATCTGCCTGCCCGCGGCGCGGGCGCACAGGAAGCCGCCGTCGAGCACGATCGAGGTCACCGCCCGCCAGCCGTTCGGCGACAGGTCCTCGGCCTTGACGACGAAGTTTCCGGCGGCGTCGTTCACGAGCACGTCGACCCGGCCGAACCGCTCGACCGCCGCGGCGATGAGGGCGTCCACCTGCTCGGGCACGCGCACGTCGGTCGGCTGCGCCGCGGCGCTGCCGCCGGCCGCGGCGATCAGCGCGACGGTCTCGGCGAGCGGCTCGGGCCGCCGGCCGGCGACCACGACCGCGGCCCCCAGGCGCGCGAACTCGACCGCCATCGCCCGGCCCATCCCGCTGCCCCCTCCGGTGACGACGGCGACCTGGCCGTCGAAGCTGCCGCTACCGAGCATCGGACGCTCCTTCCTGGGACAGGATCACGCGCGCGTCGAGCGCCACGGCGCCCGTCGGCGTGACCAGCAACGGATTGATCTCGATCTCGGCGACGTCGGGCCGCGCCGCCGCCAGGTGGGACAGCCGCGCGGCGACACCGGCGGCGGCGGCGATGTCGAGCGCGGGCCGGCCGCGGCTGCCCAGGAGCAGCGGTGCCCCGCGCAGGGAGCGGATCAGCCGCTCGGCGGCGGCCGCATCGATCGGGGCGAGGTCGACGGCGACATCGGCGAACACCTCGGCGTGGATCCCGCCCAGGCCGATCAGCGCGACGGGGCCGAAGCGCGGGTCGTGGCGCGCGCCGACGATCAGCTCGACGCCGTCGTGGATCGGCGCCATGCGCTCGACCGAGAGCTCGGCGGGCGCGAGCCGGGTGATCAGCCCCTCGAGGGCGGCATGCAGCGCAGCCGCGTCCGCGATGCCGATCAGCACGCCGCCGGCGTCGGACTTGTGCAGCGCGTCCACGGCCTTGACCACCACCGGATACCCCAGCTCGGCCGCCGCCGCCTCGGCCTCGGCGGCTGTGTGCACCCGCATGGCGGGCTCGAAGGGGATGCCCGCGGCCGCGAGCAGGGCGCGGCTGCCGAAGTAGCCGGGCGTGATCGGGTCGGTGCGCGGAGCCGGCAGCCGCGGCGCTCCAGGGGCCTCGAGCCGGGCACGCAGCCCGGCAAGCGCGCGGACGGCCGCCTCGATGCTCGGGTACACCGGCACGCCGCCGTCGCGCAGCGCCACGGACGTGAGCGTGCCGTGGTACATCGACTGCCCCACCACCGGACGGCCGGTGTCGTGTACCGCGGTCACGATGCTGCGGGCGACCTTCACCTCGGCGCCGGCGAACTCCTCCGAGTACTGGCTGTAGCCACCGAAGTAGCCGGTCATGAGCACGCCGTCGACCTCGTCGGACTCGAGCAGGGCACGCGTCACCTTGGCGTATGACATGAAGTCCTGCTCGCCGCCGCCGGCCAGGTCGACCGGATTTCGGGTCGCGGCCGTGTGCGGCAGCTGGCCGGCGAGGACGGCCGAGAGCTCGTCGGAAAGCCGCGGCACCTCGAGCCCTGCCGCGACGGCGACGTCGCATGCGATGGCGCCGTGGCCGCCGCCGTCGCCGAGCACGGCCACCCGCGGGCCGCGCAGCGGACGCGCGCGCACGAGCGCCTGCATCAGGTCGACCATCTCGTGCGGCGTGTGCACCAGGTGGATGTTCGCGGTGCGGGCGGCGGCCGCGACCACGGCGGCGCTCGAGACGAGCGCGCCGGTGTGCGAGAGGGCCGCGCGGGCGCTGGCCTCGCTCGCGCCGACCGTGAGCAGCACGACCGGCTTCGACGTCGCGGCGGCGGCGTCGACGAACGCACGGCCGTCGCGGAAGTCCTCGGCATAGACGGCGACCACCTCGGTGGCGGCGTGCTGGGAGAACGACAGCACCAGCTCGGCCAGGTCGACGTCGGCCTGGTTTCCGATCGACGCGAACCGCGAGAACCCGAGCCCCGACTCGCGGGCGAGGATGCCGAGCTCGAGCGCGAGGTTGCCGCTCTGCGAGACGAGCCCGATCGTCCCCGGCGGGAACTCGTTCGAGGCGATGCCCAGCTCGGAGCTCGCGTCGTAGACGCCCAGGCAGTTGGGCCCGAGCAGCATCGCACCCGCCTCGCGGACGCGCGCAACGAGCGCCCGCTGACGGGCCTCGCCCTCGCCTCCCAGCTCGCCGAGGCCAGCGGTGATGCCGATCAGCGCCCTCGCCCCGGCGGCGAGCGCGTCGTCGACGGCCTGCTCGAACGCCGCCGGCGGCACCGAGACGACCACCAGCTCCGGCGCGGCCGGCAGCTCCGCGATCGACCGGTAGGCCGGCCGGTCGAGCACCGTGCCGCCGTTGCGGTTGACCAGATACACCGGCCGGCGGTGCTCGCCCTTGAGCGCCCCGCGCCCGAGCCAGTTGCCCCACTTGGCCGGGTCGTCGGACGCGCCCACGACGGCGACGGAGGCGGGGTCGAACAGGGGGCGCAGGTCTCGGGCCATCGGCGGCGTATGCTCGCATGAATAGACGGGGTCTGACCCCGTTTATTCAGCGCTCCAGGATCGCCCTCGCGGCGGCGCGGCCGGTGCGCACCGCGCCCTCCATGAACCCGGCCACCCAGTGGTCGGAACCGGCCACGTAGATCGGCGGCTCGTGCGTGCCGTGCAGCGGGCCGACGGCCATCACGTCGCCGGGCGCCCACTGGGTCACGTAGCCGAGCGTGAAGGGGTCGACGCCCCAGTCGCGCTGCAGGTAGGCGGCCGGCTCCGCCGCGCGATCGTCGTAGATGCGCACGAGCGCCGCGAGCACCTCCTCGCGCCGCACCTCGTCGGCGGTCGAGAGGTGGTGCAGCAGCCGCTCGGGCGGCACCAGGATCGAGAGCACGCCCTCGGCCTGCGGCCACGTCGACCCGAACAGGCTCTCGCTCTCGCACAGGCCGTTTCGCCCGAGCTCCTGCCAGAACGAGCCCTCGTAGGCGACCACCACTTTGCCGGCGCGAGCGTGGCGCTGGCGCCGCAGCGACGCGAGCCGCGCCGCCGAGATCCCCTCGAGCGCGATGTCGCGCAAGGGCCCGACGGGCACGGCGCACACGACTGTGTCCGCCGTCAGCCGCTCCCCGCCGTCGAGCTCGACCTCGACCCGCCCGGCGACCGCGATCCGGCGCACGGCCGCCCCCAGCCGCAGGCGGTCGCCGAGCTCGGCGGCCATGCGCAGGGCGACGGTCGCCGATCCCTCGACCACGGTCTGGCTCTCCCACACGTCCAGGTCGTAGTCGCCGAGCGAACCCGCCGCCGCGTCCATGCGCAGCGCCGAGAGCATCGAGACGCGCTCGCCGGAGCCGCCCGCGGCGCTGAGCGCGGCCACCTCGCGCGCCCGGATCACCGCCGGCCGGGCGCCCACCTCGCGCAGCCAGCCGTTCAGCGAGAGGTCGTCCAGCCGCCCGGCGTCGGGGTGGCTCCACGGGTCGTCGGCCGCGACCGTGCGCGAAAGCTCGGCGAAGAGCGCGGCCACCCGGGCGCCGTCAGCCCGATCGGCGTCGGTCATCCACGGGATGTCGTCGCCGCACCAGAGGCCGTCGACCAGGTCGAACGTGATCTCGCCCGGGTCGGCGACGTAGCTCGGGCGCAGACTCAGGCCGAGCTCGGCGACCAGCTCGAGGTAGGCCGTGTGGAAGTCGCCGACGAGCTCGCCGCCCATCTGCACGGTGCGGCCGTCGGGGATCTCGACCTGCTCGACGCGGCCGCCCGGCCGGTCGCGGGCCTCGAGCACGACCACGTCGGCACCCGCCGCGCTGCAGGTCGCGGGCCGCCGACAGGCCGGCCAGGCCGGCGCCAACCACGAGGACGTCGGTCAGCGCGCGTCCGGGCCGTGGATGCGGTGCAGGAGCGCCTGCACCCGGTCGCGCTCGGCGTCGACGGCCGTCTCGGAGCCGGGCACGGTCAGCGCGAGCAGGTAGTGGTTCCAGAGCACGTCGACGACGTGCCCGGCCAGCGCGTCGGAGCCGACCCGGTCGAGGTAGCGCTCGAGCAGCGCCCGGCGCGCGCGCAGGTAGGCGAGCCAGTCGGCGTAGCTGCCCGAGAGCACGATCCGCTCGACGTGATCGGCCTCGGCCGCCTCGCCGCCCGAGACATCGCCGAGCGCGGCGCGCAGGGCGGCGACGGCGGCAGGCAGCTGCGACTCGCCCTCCGGCGTGAGGAAGAGCCAGCGGTCGCGCCAGTCCTCGTCGTGGAGCGTCGGGCGGCGGAGGGGCGCGTTGACGGTCATCGGGTCGGCAGAGTATCCTGACTGATCAGTCAGTCAAGGCTGCAAGCCATCATGACCGAGCAGGCGCCCAACCGCAAGCACCTCATCCTCGACGCAGCATGCCGGGCGATCGCACGCACCGGCGCGGCCGCCGTGCGCGTCTCGGACGTCGCCCGCGAGGCCGGGGTCTCGACCGCGCTCGTGCACTACTACTTCCCCTCGCGCGCCGACGTGATCCTGCAGGCCTTCGGCCACGCCGATGACCTGGCCGATGCCTTCGCCGAGGAGCAGATGGCCAAGCTCGCCACCGGGCGCGAGCGGGCCGAGCGGCTGATCCTGACGTGGGCCGGCGACGACCCCGCCATCCGCACCAACTGGGCGGTCTGGAACGAGATGTGGCAGTACGCCGCCCACAACGAGGCCGCCCGTGCGATGGTGGCCGACTCCCACCGGCGCTGGATCGAGCAGGTGGCGGAGCTGATCGCAGACGGCGCCAAGGACGGGTCGATCCGGCCGGACGTCGACGTCGACGCCGCCGCCCGCCGCCTGGCCGCCTGCGTGGACGACTGGGGCCGCGAGACGCTGATCGGGATGCGCACGCCGGCCGGGATGCGAGCGGCGCTCGCCGCCGCGACGGCGCACGAGCTCGGACCCGTGCGCCGCGCGCGAGGGAGGGCGGCATGAGCGCCGAGCCACCTCGCACCCTGCCGGCGTGGGCGTACCGCAGCCCGGAGTTCTTCCAGGCCGAGCGGCGCGAGATCTTCGCCCGCGGCTGGCTGCTCGTCGGCCACGTGAGCGCGCTGCGCGAGCCCGGCGACTACGTCTCGATGACGATCGCCGGCGAGCCGATCGCGGTGGTGCGCGGCAAGGACGGCGAGCTGCGGGCGTTCTCGAACGTGTGCCGGCACCGCGCCGCGCGCGTCCTGGACGGCTCGGGCAACTGCGGGAAGGCGATGCGCTGCCCGTACCACGGCTGGACGTACGGCCTCGACGGGACGCTGCTCGCGATCCCCGAGAAGACCGGCTTCGCCGGGTTCGACAAGGATGCAAACGGCCTGTGGCCGCTGCGGGTCGGTGTGGCGGCGGGGTTCGTGTTCGCGAGCCTCGACCCCGATCCCGAGCCGCTCCGCGACTACCTGGGGCCGTTCGAGTCGTGGCTCGCGCCGTACCGGCCCGAGCGGCTCGTGCTCGACCAGACCTCGAGCGCGATGCTGCCGATCAACTGGAAGAACTCGATCGACAATTACCTCGAGGGCTACCACATCCCGGTCGGCCATCCCGGCCTGCTGCGGCTGCTCGACTACAAGCGCTACCTGGTCGAGGCCAGCGACGCGCGCGTGTCGATCGCGCGCGGGCCGATGCGCGACAAGGCGTCGCACGACTGGCAGGAACGGCTGTACCAGCGGCTCATGCGGCCGATGCCGGGCCTGCGCGAGCCCGAGCGCAGCGAGTGGAATTTCGTGTTCGCCTTCCCGGCGATGACCTTCAACCTCTACCCTGACCAGATCGACTTCTGGGTCAACTACCCCGTGGACGCGCTCAACACGATGACCGTGTGGAACACGTTCCGCCCGCCCGAGACCGCCGGCCGGCGCGACCGGGCCGTGCGCAGGCTGAACACGCGCATCAACGGCCTCGTCCAGCACGAGGACAACGACCTCACGGCGCGCGTCCAGGAGGGGCTCGGCTCGAGCCTCTACCGCGCCGGGGTGATCGGGGCGCGGGAGAACGGGCTCCTGCACTTCCACGACCTCATCCGCGACGCGATCCCGGCGGCAGGGATCGACGACGAGCACGAGGGTGTGCGCGCGCTCACAGCCGGGGCGCCTGCGTGACCTGGGAGACTCCCCCGGCAGCCGCCAACCGGCCGGGTGTCACAGGCGTCCTACCGAGCGCGCACCATCACTGGAGGGAACGATGACGATGCATCCGAAGGAGCGGCGGGGGCACACCCGGCGCGATCTGCTCACGCGGGCCGGCGGCGCGGCGCTCGGCCTGTCCGGTGCCGGCTCGCTGCTCGCGGCCTGTTCGAACAGCACGACGCCGGGTGGCGGCGGCAGCAGCGTGGCGGGCGCAGCGCCCACCGGCCCCGGCGGCCTGCCGCTCGCACGGCCCGACAGGCGGGTGACGCTGCCGCGCTGGGAGGATCCGATCGCCTCCGGCCTCCAGCCCGAGACGGGCGGCACGTTCGAGATCTTCAACTACCCGGACTACCTGTACCTGAAGCTCTTCAAGGAGTTCTGCGCGAAGTACAACGTGACTCCCGTTTACACACCGTTCGACAACATCGCTTCGGGATCCAGCGGCTGGCCTCTGGTTCCGTCACCCCCGACGTGATGGAGATGACGCCGGACAACCTCGACCAGGTCGTCGCCGGCAAGCTGATCAAGCCGCTCAACCTGGACTACATCCCCAACCTCAAGAAGAACATCTGGCCGCAGCTCGTGAGCCCGTTCTACGACTCGGAATCGCGCTACACCGTCCCGTACACCACCTACGCCACCGGAATCCTCTGGCGCAACGACCACGTCAAGCAGGACATCGCCGGGATGAAGCAGCCGTGGGACATCTTCTGGGAGTCGCAGGCCTACAGCGGCAAGGTGGCCCTGCTCTCCGAGGACCGCGAGACGATCGCGATGGCACTCCTGCGGCGCGGGATCACCGACATCAACACCGAGGACCCCAAGCTGATCAACCGTGCCGTCGCCGACCTGAAGCAGCTCTACAACATCTGCAACATCAAGGTCGGAGACTCGCAGTACCAGACCATCCCCGAGGGGACGGCGTGGCTGAACCAGGCCTGGTCGGGCGACCCGATGTCGGCCTACTTCTACTACCTGCCCAAGAACACCCCGGCGAGCGTCATGAGCTACTGGAAGGCGCCGAACGGCCACGTGCCGGTGCAGAACGACTGCTGGTCGATCTGCGCGACGACCAAGAAGCCGGTGCTCTCCCACCTGTGGCTGAACTACATCATCGACAACGGCGTCGCCTACTCGAACTTCGTGAACTTCAACGGCTATCAGCCGCCGCTGAACGAGATCGACCCGGCCACGCTCGTGTCGAAGGGTGTGATCCCGGAGAACCTGCAGACGGCGGTGCTCACGAACGACGACTTCGGCCCGACATCGCTGCAGGAGATGACCCTGACCGACACGGGCCGGGTGCTCTGGCAGAACGGCTACTCCGACTTCCTGGCGGGCTAGCCGATGTACCCGCGGGGACTGTGGCAAGGCTTCGCGCTTCCGGGCGTGGTCTGGCTCATCATCCTGTTCATCATTCCGTTCTACGCCGTGACGGCGGTGGCGTTCGGATCGGTCGACCCAACGCTGCTCACGCCGATCCCGGCCTGGAACCCGCTCGACTGGAACATCGGCTGGGTCAGCGAGGCGCTCTCGCGGCTGAGCCCAGTCGCAGCCGGGAACGACCTGTGGGGCGTGGCGGTGCGCACGTGCGAGTACGTGGTCGTCTCGGTCGGGATGTGCATCGCGATCGGCTACCCGGTCGCCTACTACATCGCTCGGCACGCGACGCGGACGAAGAGCCTGCTCCTGATCCTGCTGATCCTGCCGCTCTGGATCAGCTACCTGATGCGGATGCTGGCATGGGTGAACCTGCTCGCCCCGGACGGCTACGTGAACCGGTTCCTGATGTGGAGCCACGTCATCAGCACGCCGTACGGATGGCTCGACGGGCGCCCGATCACCGTGATCTTCGCGCTCATCTACGGCTACATCCCCTTCTTCATCCTGCCTCTGTACGCATCCCTCGACCGCATCGACAAGAGCTTCCTCGAGGCGGCCCGTGACCTCGGCGCGAGCCCGGTCCGCACCTTCCTGCACGTGACCCTGCCGCTCTCGAAGACCGGCATCCTGGGTGGGTGCGTGCTGGTCGCGCTGCCGATGTTCGGCGACTACTACACCCCGAACATCGTCTCCGGCGCGCCAACGACGTCGATGCTCGGGAACCAGATCGACCTCTACTTCCACAACACGTCGCAGCCGACCATCGGCGCCGCGCTGACGCTGATCCTGTCGGCCTTCCTGGTGGTGCTGATGGCCTACTACATGGTCACGGTCGCCAGGGCGACGAAGGAGCAGCGGGCATGACCACGACCACCCCGGCAGCCCCTCCGCCGACCGCCGCAGCGACGCGGCCTTCCGTTCTTCGCCGCATCCGCTCCTGGTTCGCCAACCCCTGGGGCCGGCCGCGCTTCCTGGTGCTGATCACCTGGACTTACATGATCTGGGCGATCATCCCCGTGCTGATCGCGGTCCAGTACTCGTTCAACGACAGCCGCTCGCGCACGATCTGGGCCGGGTTCTCGACCCGCTGGTACATCAGCGACCCGAGCTCGGTGATCAACGACCCGACCCTGTCGTCCGCGCTTCAGCAGAGCCTCAAGCTGGCGGCGGCCGACGTCGTGATCGCGACGCCGATCGGAGTACTGCTCGCCCTCGGCCTGGCCCGCTGGCGCGGCCGCGGCTCCGGCGTCTCGAACTTCATCATGCTGTTCCCGCTGGTGACGCCCGAGATCGTGATGGGCGTCTCCTTGCTGCTCGTCTTCACGAACCTGTTCACGTTCATCCACACGGGCACGTTCGCCCAGATCCTCGGCCATGTCACGTTCTCGATCTCCTACGTCGTCGTGATCGTGCGCGGGCGCCTGTTCTCGATCGGCAGACAGTACGAGGAGGCGGCGGCCGACCTGGGCGCGTCGCCGCGGGTCGCGCTCGTGAAGGTGCTGCTGCCGCTGCTCACGCCGGCAATCGTGGCGGGCGCAGCCATCTGCTTCGCGATCTCGATCGACGACTTCGTGATCTCCTACTGGCTCTCGAATGGTGGCGGCTCGACGACCGTACCCATGGTCATCTACTCCGCCACCCGCGCGGCGCCGCTGCCGTCCACCAACGCCATCGCAACGATCCTGTCCGTGATCACGCTCGGCTCGGTCGTGCTCGGCTACGTCGGCTACCGCATCTTCACCCGCGGCGAGCGTCAGGCCGGCCAGGGCATGGTCGGCGACATGGCCGCATTCGACATTTAGTAGGCTGGAGACCGATGCCCGGCGAAGTCACCCTGGTCGACCTGGTCAAGCGCTTCGGCGACGTGGCGGCGGTCGCGGGGATCAACGTGGACATGCCGAGCGGCGAGTTCTTCTCGATGCTCGGGCCCTCCGGTTGCGGCAAGACCACGACCCTGCGCATGATCGCCGGGTTCGAGCAGCCGACCGAGGGCAAGATCCTGCTCGACGGGGCCGACATGGCCTACACGCCGCCGCACAAGCGCAACGTGAACACGGTGTTCCAGAACTACGCCCTGTTCCCGCACCTGAACGTGGCCGACAACATCGCCTTCGGCCTGCGCCGGCAGAAGGTCGGCAAGCAGGAGCTGCGCCAGCGCGTCGCGGAGGCGCTCGAGCTGGTGCAGCTCACGGGCTTCGAGAAGCGCAAGCCGGGGCAGATGTCGGGCGGCCAGCAGCAGCGCGTGGCGCTCGCCCGCGCGCTCGTGCTGAAGCCCGCGGTGCTCCTGCTCGACGAGCCGCTGGGCGCCCTCGACGCCAAGCTGCGAAAGGCGCTCCAGATCGAGCTGAAGGCGCTCCAGCAGCAGGTCGGGATCACCTTCGTCTACGTCACGCATGACCAGGAGGAGGCGCTCACGATGAGCGACCGGATCGCGGTCATGGCCGACGGCAAGGTCGAGCAGGTGGGGCCACCGCGGGAGATCTACGAGGAGCCCGAGACGGTCTTCGTGGCCGACTTCCTGGGCGCCTCGAACCTGATGGACGCCGACGCGGTCGGCGGTGCGAACATCTGCCGCCTGATGGTCGGCGACTTCGAGCTCGACGCGCTGCGCGGCAAGACGGACGCCCGCGGGCCGAGCAAGGTCACCATCCGGCCCGAGCGCGTGCAGCTCGAGGAGCACACCGACGGCGGCCCGAACCGCATCCCGGGCATGGTCGAGCGGCTGGTGTACCTGGGCTCCGCGGTGCAGGTGATCACGCGCCTCGCCGTCGGCACGACGATCCAGGTGCTCGTGCAGAACGTCGGCGCCGAGATCCCCTGGAAGCAGGGCACCCCGGTGCAGGCCTACCTGCCGCCCGAGGCGCTGCGCGTGCTGACCGACACCGGCGCCGCACTCGCACCGCTCGACGAAGAAGCCGTCGCGCCCCACTAGCGAGGCCGCACGGGATGGCCGATGATCAGACAGTGGACGTTCGCCGCGAAGGTGCGGTGCCGTGGTCGAGCTTCGCGCGAGCACAAGCTGAACGCGCTCTCGACGGTGATGGAGGAGGCGCTCGGCGCCGCCATCACGAGCGCGGAGGTGCGCGAGAGCCGCTGCGTCGTCTTCACCGGCGGCCCGCGGGCGTTCTCGGCCGGCGCCGATGTGACCGAGTTCCGCGACGCCGACGCCGCGTCGGTGCTGGCCTACTACGACGCGACCGGCGGCGTGTACGAGCGCATCGCGCGGCTGCCGCAGCCCACGGTGGCCGCGATCTCGGGCTACTGCCTGGGTGGCGGTCTCGAGCTCGCGCTCGCGACCGACATCCGCGTCGCCGACGCGACGGCCACGTTCGGCCTGCCCGAGGTGGGGCTCGGCATCACCCCGAGCTCCGGCGGGATCCTGCGCCTGACCCGCGCGATCGGCCCGGCCCGGGCCAAGGAGCTGATCCTGCGCGGCCGCCGCTTCGAGGGCGGCGAGGCGTACGTGCTCGGGCTCGTCGGCGTCCTCGCCGAGGGCGACGCGCTCACGCGGGCGCTCGAGATCGCGCAGGAGCTCGCGGCGCTCCCGCCGCTCGCCCTGCAGGTGGCCAAGCGGACCATCGACCTGGCCGCCGAGTCATCGCGCGAGGCGGCCGTGCTCATGGAGCAGCTCGGCTACGGCCTGCTCGCGGGAACAGCGGACGCGCAGGACGCGGCGACCGCCTTTACCGAGAAGCGCCGGTAGCGCCCGCTAGGGGCGGTGGCCGACCAGCACGCCGCCGCCCTTGAGGCCGACGTAGATGCGGCCGTCGCTCGAGACGTCGAGGTCGGTCGGCGTGATGCAGGCCGATCGGAAGAACGTGCTGGCGACGTCGGCGCCGTTCACGAGCATGCGCCGCGGGTTCGAGAGCGATACCTCGTAGCGGACTCCGGCCCGCACCCGCACGAGCGCAGGCGCGTGCATCGGCGGCAGGTCGGCGGCGTCGGGGACGCGCGCGCACGTGCGCCAGTGGTCGGTGGTGTGGATGCCGATCCAGTCCGTGTCGGTCGCCCAGGCCTCGCCGGGGGCCGGCCCCGCCTGCACCTGGTTCACCTCCGACCCGTCGAGCCCGTTCATCGCCGGCTGCCAGGTGATGCCGCCGTCGCGGGTGACCAGGATCCCGCTACGGCCGGCGGAGTAGCAGATGTTCGCGTTGGCGGGATCGACGGCCAGCTGGCTCACCGAGTAGGCGTGCCCGCCGAGCGTGGGCCACGACGAGCCGAGCCACCAGCTGCGGCCGGCGCCGAGCACGGCGCTCGAGACGTGCCCCGGGGTCGTCGTCCAGACGAAGCTCCTGCCCGCATCGCGGGAGCGGGCGATGTAGCGGTGGTCGGTCATGCCGATGCCGTTGCCGACCCAGAGCACGCCGCCGTGGCCGGTCACCGACGAGAGGTGGCAGCCGTGGAACGTGCCGGCCGCGAGCGGCGTCCATCCCCGCGCGGGATCGACGCGGTAGAGGCCGTACGTGCCGCAAGCGGCGTAGACGACGCCGTCGACGACGGCGATGTCCTCGACCACCGCCGGCGCCCCTGCGACGGGCGTGATGGTGGCATGGCCGCGCGGGTTCGTGATCCGCCACACCTGCGAGCCCGCCGTGTCGCTCGTGCGGTAGCTCGCGACGAGCAGCGACCCGTCCGGACACAGGCAGAGCGCCGCCCACGCCGCCCGCGGCCCCACCGCGGGCAGTCCGAGCGGCGTGAACGACATGCCGCCGTTCTCGGAGCGCATCAGGCCCTGGCGGGCGAGCACGTACAGGTACTCGGTGCTCGAGTGTGCGTCGTCGTCGACCACGATCAGCGTCCCGGCCGCGCGCGGCAGGTCGTGGGCGGCGCCGTCGGGCAGATAGGTCGAGAAGCCGATGTCGTCGTTTCGGGTCTGGAGCGTCATCGAGCCCGGCGCGACCGCGCCCAGGTATCCCTGTTTGGGGTTCACGTCCTTGAGCACGCCGATCCCGTAGTAGCGCAGCCCGGGAGTGCGCCGGGAGTAGGCCACCGCGCGGCCGTAGATGTCGCCGATCGAGGTCGCCCCGATCATGGTCGGGTACCACAGCGCGCCGCTCGTCTTGGTCGCGAACTCGCCCCACACGTCGCCCGCGGCCGCCGCATGGCCGGGCGTGAGCGGGTCGGTCGCCATGGCGTTGCAGTAGCCGCCGCCGTCCATCGCGCCCTTGCGCCACCGGTAGGGCGGCGTGGACGCGGCGCTGCTGCATGCCGCCGCGAGCAGGTTGCCAGAGGCGACCATGCCGGCCGCGCTCACAAGAAGCCTCCGCCGATTGACCCTCACCATCGGAGGATCGGCGCCCGGCCCCGCTTTTTGAGCGCTCCGCCCGGCGGCGTCAGCGGCCGAGCAGGCTGCGCGCGATGATGAGGCGCTGGATATCCGAGGTGCCCTCCTCGATCTCCTCGAGCTTTGCGTCACGCATCCACTTCTCGACCGGGTACTCGCGCGAGTAGCCCCAGCCGCCGAGGGTCTGCACCGCCGCCCAGGTGCACCACGTCGCCGCCTCGGACGCGAACAGCTTGGCCATCGCCGCCTCGGCGGGGACGTGGCGGCCGGCGTCCATCGACCGGGCGGCGCGGTGGGTGAGCAGGCGGGCGGCGTCGATGCGGGTGGCCATGTCGGCCAGCCGGAACCCGACCGCCTGGTGCTGGCCGATCGGCTTGCCGAACGCCGTGCGCTCGCGGGCGTACTCGGTGGCGTACTCGAGCGCCGCACGGGCGATCCCGATCGCTCCCGCGGCCAGGTGCACCCGCGACTCGTCGAACGTGTGCATCAGGCTGTAGAAGCCCTTGCCCTCCTCGCCGAGGAGCCGGTCGGCGGGCAGCTCGACGTCCTGCAGGAACACCTCGGTCGAGACGATCGCGCGCTGGCCGTGCTTGCGCATCGGCTCGCCGAACGAGACGCCGACGTCGTCCTTCTCGACGACGAACGCCGTCACGCCGCGCGACCCGGTGCCCGGGGCGACGGTGGCGAAGATGACGTAGAACTCGGCCAGACCGCCGTTTGAGATCCACGTCTTCTGGCCGTTCAGCCGGTAGCCCGAGCCGGTCATCACGGCCGCGGTGGTCATCGCGGCGGCGTCGGAGCCGACGCCGGGCTCGGTCGAGGCGAGCGCCGTGAGCGGCGGCCGCGGCCCGCACAGCGGCCGCAGCCAGCGCTCGCGCTGCGCCGGCGTCCCCACCTCGAGCAGCGGCCGGGCGAAGAAGCCGGCCGAGGTGATCAGGTTGCCGATCGCGGCGCAGCCCCAGTTCAGCTCCTCCTGCACGACGCAGCCGGTGAGCACGTCGCCGATGCCGCCGCCGCCGACCTCCTCGGGCAGCATGTAGGAGGTCAGCCCGACCTCGGCCGCACGGGCGACGATCGCGAGCGGCGAGACCACGTCGGACTCGTCCACCTCGGCGGCGATCGGGCGGATCTCGGCCCGGGCGAAGTCGCGCGCGAGCGCCTGGATCTCACGCTGCTCGTCGGTCAGGTCAGGCGCGTTCGGGACGGGCGTGGCCATGGGCCCGGAAGCGTATCCGAGTAGAATGGCGCGGCCTCCCGGAGGGGTGGCAGAGTGGTTGAATGCGGCGGTCTCGAAAACCGTTGTGCGTCGTTAGGCGTACCGAGGGTTCGAATCCCTCCCCCTCCGCTCGATAGAGCCGACGGTTTTCGAGACCGCCTCCAAGGTCTACGCAGCCGCCGTCACACCGCCCGGTTGACATTCGAGTGACGACCTGCGAGGTTGCTTCGCATGACCGACGCCTGCAGTGCGCCCTTCGGTGCCGCGCACCTCGCCGGCGTCCTCGATGCGACCTTCGCGGTCTCGCCATGGGAGCGGGCCTGGTTCCCGCGGGAGTCCGGTGTTTAGGCGACTGGGGATCAGACTCGTCGCCGTCGCTGGCCGGCGTCGCGATCGGCATCCTGGTCGCCGATGCGCTGCTCGCGGACTTCTCCGCCAGCGTCGCGGCGATCATCGAGACGACGATCGTGTTCTGGCTGGTCAATCTGGCCGTCTCGTTCCTCGCGATCAGGGTGCTCGTCCGCAACCCGTCGGTCGCGGTGGCGGGCCTGCTCGCGCTCGCAGCGACCGTCCTCTCGCTCGTCATCGTCAACATCCTGGTGTCCGGCCTGCACATCCACGGGACGACGACCTACGTGTTCGCGACGCTGATCATCTGGATCACGAGCGCGGTCGCAACGATGGTCGGCGGCCGCAAGGCCCGCGAGCAGCGCCGCCGCTGACGCCTCGGCCGGGCGGGCCCGGATCACGCTCGAGCCCGCCCGATCGGCGGCGTTGGATCAGGCCGAGAGCGGCACGCGCCGGCGTCCCCGCGCGGCCAGCGCGGCTGTGCCGAAGAGTGCGACGGCGAGCACCACTCCGGCGCCGATCGCGGCCGCGTTCCAGTCGAAGCCGCCCGTATCCGTCGCAGCCGGCACCGTCTGCGTCGGGGGCGTCTCGGCCCAGAACTGCGCGCGCGCGCGCCGCACGATCGGAACGTTGTCGGCGGCGTGGGCCGCCCCGACGTTGTCGCCGGCGTGGGCCGCCGCGACGTTGTTGGCGGGGCTCGCCGGGATCGACGCCGACGCGACGATCGGTAGACCCGTGCGCTGGTTCAGGCCGTTCGGCCGCGCCTGGGCGGCCTGGGTCATCAGGACAAGCGCCGCCGTCGTGCCGATCGCAAGGCGGATCGTCCGCGTCATGGTCGTTCTGGTGGTCATGGTTCGCGCCCCTTCCTCGATCGCTGGTTGCATGCACCGAGGGTAGGGTCGGGTCGGTCCGCCGTCTGCCCCAACGGTCACGGATCATGTGTGAGCGGGCGCACGTTCGCACCCGGTGGCTGGGTACGCCGTCTAGAGGCCGAGCTTGTCCTTGAGCCGCCACACGTGGTCGAACACCGAGGCCAGGTGGCGCGCGACCGACGGCAGCCCGCCGGCCTCGTCGGCGGCCATGCGGAAGGCCTGGTGGATGCCGTCGGCCTCGAGGCCGTGGCCGTTGGGGGCGGCCATCTCGGCGGAGACGAGCTGCTTGATGACGTCGTCACCCGAGATCTCGCCGTAGTAGAGCGCAAAGGCTGCGAGCCACTCGGCATCGGCCGCGTCCGCCGCCACGGTCCGTGGGCGCGGATTGGTGTGGAACCCCTCGTGCTCGTCCTCGTCGATCGCCTCGCCGATCCGGTTGAGCTCCGACCGGATGACCGCCGTCTGCAGCACGGTCCGCCAGGCGTGGCGCCAGACGAGCAGCTCGCGCGACGGCGCGTCGGCGATCGGAGCGTCGCCACCGGTCGACGGCAGCGCCGCCGCCCGGCCGGGCTTGATCCGGACCGGATCGTCGACGGCCCCCGCGATCACCTGCTCGTCGGCGCTGTCATCGCCGGAGGGGTCGGGCAGGGCATCGGCGCGCAGCGCGTCCGCCACGCGGTCGCGCAGCAGCTCCCGGTCGGCGCCGAGGCCGTCGAGCGCGGCGCGCATCTGCCCGCGCGTGATCGCCTGCTGCCGCAAGAGGCGCGGGTCGAGCAGCAGGTCGACGACGCGGGCGGCGCCGTCGAGGCGCCCGAACATCCAGTCGTTCGCGCGCCATGAGCGGCGTACGAACCCGGCGAAGTGGCCCAGCTGGAGGCCGTAGAGCTTCGCCCCCGGGCTGGTCGCGCGGGTGCCCTTGGGGTCGTACTCGCCGCTGTAGGCGCCCGGATTCGTCGCGTCGGCGCAGAGCCGCATGAACGTGAACCCGAGGTCGCCCTGGTCGTCGTCGCCGCCGAGCCCCGTCGCCGGGTGCAGGATCCGGTCGGCGGCCACCAGCCGCTCCCACGACGCGGAGTCCCCGGTCAGCGCGGCCTGGCCCGCCACGATCGGATCCCTGACCGCCGCCGCGCCGGGATCGGTCGCCGCGAGCGAGATCGCGCTCTGCACGTCGAGCTGGAGCGTGCGCAGCTCGGCCCGCCGGGCATCGTCGGGCGGCTCGGGCGAGAGGACGGCCCGGGCGGCGCGCAGCCGCGACAGCACCCGCCGCCCGACCCGGCGCGCCTGCGCGGGCGTGAGCGGATCCGCCGGCCCGGCGACCGCGGTGGCGATCGCCTCGAGCCCGGCCGCCGCCATGAGCCGGTCGTAGGTCTGCATGCGGGCGCCGTGCTCGGCCAGGTAGGTCGCAACCTGGTTCAGGTTGTCGAGATCGGGCACCTCGCGCGGCAGGTTGAACGTCGTCTCTGCCACCGCCCGCAGATCGAATTTGGTCGTGCCCGGGTCGCCGTTCACACCCGGGTAGGGGACGACGAAGACGACCGCCCGTCGCGCGGGCAGGTCGGTGGCGGGTCGGTGGGCGATGTCGTCGAGCACGATGTCGAGCGGCGAGTTGTCGAGGACGCCCCCGTCGACGCCCCGCTGCTCCGGCAGGCCCTCGGCGGGGTAGACCGGCGTGCCGCCGCGCGTGTGGAGGGCGGCGCGGACGGCGGCGTCGCCCGGGTCGATCGGGCTCGGCTCGAACGCGAACGGGAACGAGCTGCTCGACCGCGCGGCGCGGGCGAGCGCGGCGACGTTCTCGTGCGCGATCGCCGCCCGGCCGGCCAGCGGCGGGCCGACGGGCGGCGGGGTCGCGAAGCGGAATCTCCAGCGATGCTCGATCCGCTCGGCCCGGCCGCCGTAGCTGTCCTGCAGCTCGTCCTCGGCCACGCCCAGGATCCCCGTCGTCGTCATCGTCAGCCGGACATCGGCCTGCGGCTCGGGCCCCTCGGGCTCGGACGCGGTCTCGAGCGCGCCTCTCACCGCCCCGAGCAGCCCGGGACTGTCGCCCACGCCGTCGCCCATGAGCACCGAGGTCGCGGGCATCTGGTCGGTGCGCAGCAGGCCGCGCAGGCTGCCGGCGTCCATCCACAGCTCGCGCACGCCGCGCAGCCGGTTCCCGCACGCGATCGCCGTGCCGAGCAGGGCGCCGTTCAGGCCGCCCGCGCTTGTGCCCGCGATCACGTCCACGGTGACCCGCAGGTCGAGCAGGGTGCGCAGGGCGCGGTACGCCTGGGCGGTGGAGTCGAGCTGCGCATCGAGCGGGCCGGTCGCGCGCAGCGCGTCGACCTCGGTGACGACGCCGCTCATCCAGATGGCGAGGCTAACCCCGCCGTTCAGAACCAGAGCGACGCGCAGCTCGTCGCTTCCCACCGCCTGCGTGCCAGGTGCCACGAGGGCCCACTATACCCCGGCCTCAGAATGGGTGGAAACCCCCAGTGCCGCCGCGGCGCGCCGCCGCTAGGGTCGGGGGATGCGCCATTTCACGGGGAGGCCGGCCGTTCCGGTCGCACTTCTCTGCGCCGGCGTCGTCATCGTCACGGCCGGCCTCGCCACCGCGCACGTGTCGGTGACGGCCGCCGGCGTCATCGCGATCCTGGCCGGCTGGCTCGCCGCCGCCGGCCTCGAGGGCGCACCCCGGCGCGACAGCGCGCGCTAGCCCGCCGCCGCTGCCGAGCTGAGGCCGGAGCCGATGAGTCCGGGCCGCTCGCGGGGTCCATCTGCTGGAATGTCCATCTCCCACCACCGGAGGTCACGCATGAGCCTGCCCGAGATCGCGTCGCGAGACGAGTGGCACAAGGCGCGCAAGGAACTGCTCCAGCGCGAGAAGGCGCTCACGCGGGCCGCGGACGCGCTGAACGCCGACCGCCGCCGGCTGCCGATGGTGCCGGTGCAGACCGACTACGTGTTCGACGGCCCCGACGGCGAGGCGCACCTGATCGACCTGTTCGACGGCCACCGTCAGCTGATCGTCCAGCACTTCATGTTCGCCCCGGAGTGGGAGGACGGCTGCCCGAGCTGCACCGGGTCGGTCGACGAGCTCGCAGCCGGGACGCTGGCCCACCTCGCGGCGCGCGAGACGGCCTTCGCGCTCGTGTCGCGGGCGCCGCTTGAGAAGCTCGAAGCCTACAGGCAGCGGCGGGGGTGGACGGTGCCCTGGTACTCGTCTGCGCGGACGAGCTTCAACCACGACTTCCACGTCACGATCGACGAGTCGGTCGCGCCGATGGAGGTGAACTTCCGCACCCGCGCCGAGCTCGAGCAGACCGAGTCGATGCGCTGGGTCACCACCGCCCCGCAGCCGCTCGAGATGCCCGGCGTGAGCTGCTTCCTGCGCGACGGCGACCGCATCTTCCACACGAACTCCACCCACGGCCGCGGCCAGGAGCACCTCGCCGCGGCCTACACCTTCCTCGACCTGACCGCGCTGGGCCGGCAGGAGGACTGGGAGGAGCCCAAGGGCCGGGCCACCGCCGCGCACGACGCCGTGCCCGACTTCTCGGCCTGACTCCCGCGCTTAGTCGGTGTGGAAATCCTCTACCGTACGGGGTGTTTTCACCACACCTCGGACGCCGGCCGATCGCCGATCTGCGGTATCTCATATACATACCATTCAGTATGTTTTTGATATACTACGGCGATGGCGCGCGACCTCAACCCGTTCCAGACGTCGGGGCCGCTCAAGCCGGCTGACATGATCGACCGCGAGGACGAGGCGCAGGAGCTCTTCGACCTCGCCGCCGGCGGCCACTCCTCCCGGCTGGTCGCGCCGCGCCGCTACGGCAAGAGCAGCCTGCTCGGGCACGTCCTGGCCGTCGCCGAGAACGAGGGCATGCCGACCGCCCACATCGACCTCATGGACGTGCTCACGATGGGTGCGATCGTCACCCGGTTCGAGCGCGGATACGCCCGGTCGCTGCGCGGCAGCATCCGCACGGCTGCCAGCGACATCCTGAAGACGTGGAAGATCGGCGTCTCGTTCGGAGGGCCGGGGTTCGCCGTCAAGATGATGTCCAACCCCACGCTCGACGCCGAGCCCGTGCTGCTGAAGCTGCTGGAGCTGCCGGCCCGGCTCTTCGAGCGCAGCGGCGTGCGCAGCGTGATCGCGCTCGACGAGATCCAGGACATCCTGAACGTGCGCGGCGCCGACGGGATCATCCGCAGCGTGATCCAGTACCAGGCGGACTCCGCCTCCTACATCTTCGCCGGCTCGTCTCCGAGCCTGATGGAGCGGTTGTTCTCGGATCCCTCGCGGCCGTTCCTCGAGCACGCCCTGCCGAAGGCGCTGCGCCCGCTGCCCGAGCACGCGTGCGCCCGCGAGATCCTGCACCGGTTCACCGCGACCGGGCGCGACCCGGGCGAGGCGCTCGATCCACTGGTGGCCTTCACCCGCGGCCACCCGCAGCGGACGATGCTGCTCGCCCACCACCTGTGGGCGGTCACGCCGCGCGGCTCGAAGTCGGACGAGAGCGCGTGGCTCGAGGCGCTGCGACGCGCATACGACGGCGCCCGGCCGCTGCTGCGCGCGCGATACGAGGCGCTGCCCACCAACGAGAAGCGGCTGGCGCTCGCGATCGCGCTCGAGAAGGGCACCATCTACGACGCTCGCGTGCTCACCTCGGTCGGGCTCAAGAAGGGCAGCGTGCGGGCGTCGCTCGAGGCGCTCGAGGGCCGGGCCGAGGTGATCCGAGTGGCGGGCACGCCGCTCGTCGCCGACCCGCTCTTCGCCTACTGGCTGCAGGAGAAGGGCGAGTTCTGACCGTCAGTTGGTGCGGTCCTCGCCCGTCAGGTGCTCGATCTCGGTGCGCAGCCGGTCGGTGCGCGAGGCGGCCTCGGACTCGATCTGCGCGCTCTCCGGCACGTCGTGCAGCGGCAGGTGGCGGGCCTCGGCGGCGGTGATCAGAAGGCTCACGCGCCCGCCGGCGTCGATCTCGCCCACCTGGGACGCCTCGACGTAGTGGGGCCGGTCGACGTAGTTGTGGAACGCGAACCCGCCGTGGTGGGTGACGGCAAGGCCGTCGAAGATGTCCTCGTTCTCGTCGCCGACGACGAGGAAGACGACACCGACGTGCTCGCCGTCGGCCGAGCGCACCTCCCAGCCGTGCTCGATCACCTTCCACGACACCCCTGTCACGAGCGGATCGTAGCCGAGTGCGGCGTGCCCGGATCGGCCCCGGCCGGGGCGTGCGCGCCGCCGGCCGGGGCCGTGATGCCCGAGGCTAGTGCAGTAGGTCGAGCTGGTTGGTCGCGTCGTCGACGAACCAGACGGCGTGCCGGTCGGGCCGGATCGCGAGCCCGAACAGCGCACCGGAGCCGGCCGGCGAGCCCGAGGTGTCGAGCCACCGCACGGCGACCTGGTCACCGCGCGGCGTCGTCTCGACCAGCCGGCCGTCGCCTGCGTTCACGGTGAGGATGTCGCCGCCGGGAGCGACGGTCAGCCCCAGCGGGACGTTGAGCGCCCCGTCCATCGTGACGGTGCGGCCCCTCCAGGCCGCGTGGTCGCGGCGCATCGCATCCGGCACCGCGGCGATGCGGTTCCCGGCGCTGTCGGCGACATAGAGCGTCCCCGAGGCCCCGAGGGCGAGGCCGGTCGGCCCGACCACGAGCGCGGCCGGATCGCTGTGCTCGCCGAACCCGCGGGCGATCACGCGCTCCGAGGTCATCATCGGCATGCCGCCGTCGTGGCTGCGCAGGCCGATCCGGACGACGGTGCCGCGGTTCACGGTCGCGCCGCCCGCCGCGACGGTGCCGTTCAGCACGTTCGCGACGAAGAGGGTCGCGCCGTCACCACGGTCGACGGTCGCCATGTCCCACGGCCCGTTGATCGAGCCGCCCGCGAGCGTCTCGACCGCACGGCCGCGGCTGTCGAGGACGATCAGGCAGCCGGCCCGGGCCGTGGCCGAGGAGCCGTCGGTCGTCGGCAGGCTGCC
This sequence comes from uncultured Actinomycetes bacterium, assembly GCA_963760755.1. Lineage (GTDB taxonomy): Bacteria > Actinomycetota > Thermoleophilia > Gaiellales > JAICJC01 > JAICJC01. Next base: position 137,594 of record CAVXEE010000003.1, read on the forward strand.
GACGATCACCCAGCCGCTGCGCAGCACGCCGAGCGCCGTCGTGAGCCCGACGCCGCCGGGGCAGCGTCCGGGCAGCATGCCCGACCGCAGCGCCGCGAAGGTCGTGCGGCGACCGCCGGGGCTGATCTGCACGATCGTCGTGCCGGTGCCCTGCAGGTTCGACGCTGCGTTGAAGTTCGACACCAGCACGTCGCCCTTGTGCAGCCGTCCCGTCGAGCGGGGCACGACGGCGACGCCGTACGGGTTCACGTCGCCGTTGCGCGGAACCGTCGACGCCACCACCCTGATCGAGTGCAGCGGGCCGACGAACGCTCCCATCGCAGCCTGGGCAGCCGTGGCGCCCAAGCACATCACCGTTGCGGCACACCCCGCCGCAACACCCATGAGCCGTTTCCTGGTCATACCGCCACCTTCCGGTGCGGCCGCGAGCGATCCCGCTCGACCCCCTGCCACGCGCGCACGCTGCGCGGGCCCCAAGGCTCGGCCTCCGTGGAGGCCTACCCCGCACGCGCGCCGCCGGATCGGCGCCGCCGGTGGGAGTGTGAGCCGGCTCACAACCCACGGGGAGGCGGCGGTATGATGGCGGCCATGGGGAGGGTGCCGATCGGGAGGCGAATCGGCGTGGCGGTCGTCGCGGCGGCGACGGCGCTCGCGGCGGCCTCGACGGCGACCGGGCACGGCCGCCCGCACTGGCGGGTCGTCCATCACGGCGGCAGCGCCGACCTGCGCGCGGTCAGCCCCGTGAGCGCCCGGGTCGCCTGGGCGAGCGGCAGCAACGGCACCGTCCTTCGCACCACGAACGGGGGCCGCTCGTGGCACAGCGTCGGCCCGGCGGGCACGAGCGCGCTCGAGTTCCGCGGTCTGAAGGCGTTCGACCGCAACCACGCCGTGCTGATGTCGATCGGGAACGCGCCGGGCGACTTCCGCACCTACCTCACCGCCGACGGCGGCCGTCACTGGCGGATCACGAACCAGAACGGCAACCCGCAGGCGTTCTACGACTGCATGGCCTTCTTCGACCGCCGCCACGGCCTGATCCTGAGCGATCCCGTGAACGGGCGCTTCCGGATCCTGATCACGGCCAACGGTGGGCGCAGCTGGCGCATCGACCCGGCCCGCAACGTGCCCACGGCGCACGCGCCGAACGAGTACGGCTTCGCGGCGAGCAACGAGTGCATCACGACCTCGGGCCACCGCCACGCCTGGTTCGGGAGCGGCGGCCCCGCCGGATCGCGCGTGTACCGCTCGACCGACGGTGGCCGCACCTGGCGGGTGTCCCAGACGCCGCTTCACCGCGGCGCGAGCGCCGGCGTCTTCGCCGTCGCGTTCCGGTCGCAGACGCAGGGCCTCGCGATCGGCGGCGACTTCGCCACGCCGGCGACGGCGCCGCACGCGCTCGCGCTGACCGGCGACGGCGGGCGCACGTGGACGCTCGTGGCCGCGGGAGCGGCCCCGGTCGGCTACCGCTCCGGCGCAACCTGGGTGCCGCACACGTCCGGCACGGCCCTCGCCGTCGGCCTGACCGGCAGCGACATCACCACCGACGGCGGCTTCTCGTGGACGCAGTTCGACTCCGGCAGCTTCGACGCGGTCGCGTGCACGCCGGGCGGCGACTGCTGGGCCTCGGGTGCGAACGAGCGCATCGGCCGCCTGCGCGGACGCTGACGCTCCCCCGCCTCGATCGTGTTCCGCTGAGCGGTCAGCCGGATTACCGCTCGCGGGCCGCCTAACGCGACCTCCTTGCAGCAGCGAGTGAGCCGAACTAGGGTCGATGCATCGGCGACCGCACCAGCACCCGCCGCCGCATCGGCGCCGCCCTCACCGCCGGCCAGTGGCGCAGGGTCGCCGGCGATGGCGGCGGTCGTCGTCGGCCTGCACGCGCTCGGGTTCTTCCTCCTGATCGCGGTCGTCGCGCCGCAGCACTACAGCCTCGGCGACTCCGGCGCCTTCACCGTCGGCATCGGCCTCACCGCCTACACCCTCGGCCTGCGCCACGCGTTCGACGCCGACCACATCGCGGCGATCGACAACACCACGCGCAAGCTGATGACCGAGGGCAAGCGGCCGCTGAGCGTCGGCTTCTTCTTCTCGCTCGGGCACTCGACGGTCGTGTTCGTGCTGGCGTTCCTGTTCGCGATCGGGGTCACGCGCGCTGAGCGGGCCCGGTCGACGCAACGACGGCTCGACGCTGCACAACGTCACGAGCCTGGTCGGCACCGGCGTCTCGGGCACGTTCCTGTACGTGATCGGCGTCGCTCAACCTGATGATCCTGGTCGGGATCCTCGGCGTCTTCCGCGAGATGCGCCACGGCGCGCTACGACGAGGCCGAGCTCGAGCATCAGCTGAACAAGCGCGGCCTGATGAACCGCTTCTACGGGCGCTTCACCCGGACGATCAGCAGCCGTGGCAGATGTATCCCGCTCGGCGTGCTGTTCGGCCTCGGGTTCGACACCGCCAGCGAGGTCGCGCTGCTGTTCCTCGCCGCCGGCGCGCGCGGGCGCGGGGCTGCCGTTCTACGCGATCCTGTGCCTGCCGATCCTGTTCGCCGCCGGCATGTCGCTGCTCGACACGATCGACGGCTCGTTCATGAACTTCGCCTACGGCTGGGCGTTCTCCAAGCCGGTGCGCAAGGTCTACTACAACATCACCATCACCGGGCTGTCGGTCCTGGTCGCGCTGGTCATCGGCACGATCGAGTCTCGGCCGGATCGCCGACAAGCTCAATCTGACGGCGCGTTCTGGGACTGGCTCGGAGCATCGACCTCAACGAGTCGGCTTCGTCGATCGTCGGCATGTTCGTCGTCACCTGGGCGGTCGCGCTGCGGTCTGGCACTTCGGCCGCATCGAGGAGCGCTGGACCGCGAAGGCGGACGCCCCGGGATAGGCTCTCCGCGGAGATGACCGAGGCTCCGCGCGTCCCGACGCTCGCGTTCACCGGACTCGACGAGGCCCTGGCCGCGCTGCGCGAGCGCGGCCTGCGCATCTCGACCCCGCGGCGCCTCGTGCTCGAGGCGCTGTTCACCGCCGAGGGGCCGGTGTCGGCCGAGCAGCTCGCGACCGGCCTGGGGCTCGACCTCGCCTCGGTCTACCGCAACCTGGAGACGCTCGAGGCGAACGGCGTCGTGCGCCACGTGCACCTCGGCCACGGGCCGGGCCTGCTACGCCCTGGTCGTGCCCGGCGAGCGCGAGTACGTCTACTGCGAGGGGTGCGGCGCCGTGCGCACGGTCGCGCCGCAGGAGCTCGACCGGGTACGCGACCTGATCCGCGAGGGGTTCGGGTTCGAGGCCCGCTTCACCCACTTCCCGATCGTCGGGCTGTGCGCGGCCTGCGCGGACGCCGACGGGCGCGCGTGACGCTCTACCTGATCCACGTCGACCCGGCGACGTTCCTCGCCATCGTCGGCGCGTCGGCGCTGGCCGGCACGCTCGCCGCGATCGCGGCCGGACGCGGGGTCGTCGTCCCGGTCGTGGTCGATCGAGCTCGCTGCTCGGCGTCGTCATCGGGCCGCAGGTGCTCGGCCTGAAGGTCGACCGAGTTCATGACGTTCTTCTCCGACCTCGGCCTCGGCCTGCTGTTCTTCTTCGCCGGCTACGAGATCGACATCCAGCGGATCAGAGGCGCGCCGCTTCGGCTCGGGCTGCTGGGATGGGCGCTCTCGCTCGCGATCGCCTACACGATCGGCGGGCGTGCTGGCGGCGGCCGGGGATCGTGCTCTCGCTGCTCTACACCGGCTCGGCGCTGGCCACGACCGCGATCGGCATGCTGATCCCGATCCTCTCCGACACCGGCGAGCTGCGACACCCGCTTCGGCACGTACCTGCTGGCGGCGGGCGCCGTCGGCGAGTTCGGGCCGATCCTGCTGCTGACGCTGATCCTCTCCAGCGCAGGGCACGGTGCACAACGCGCTGATCCTGATCGCGTTCGTCGCGCTCGCCGTCGCGCGTCGCGGTGTTCGCCGTGCGCTCGTCGGCGCGCGCGTTGCCGCTGCTTCGAGCGGACGCTCGAGAGCAGCTCGCAGCTGGCCGTGCGCTGGATCGTCGTGCTCGTCTTCGCGCTCGCGCTGCTCGCCTCCGAGCTCGGCCTCGACCTGCTGCTGGGCGGGTTCGCCGCCGGGCTGATCACCCGCCAGATGCTCAAGACGCGCGAGCTGCCGGCCTTCGACTCCAAGCTGACGGCGGTGGCGTTCGGCGTGTTCGTGCCGTTCTTCTTCGTGGTCGAGCGGCATGAACCTGAACGTCGCCGCGCTGTTCGCCAGCGCCGTCCGGCGCTGCTCAAGATGGTCGCTGTTCTTCGTCCTGTTCCTCGTCGTGCGCGGCACGCCCGCGCTGCTGCTCTACCGCGGCGTGCTCGACGCGCGCGAGCGCGCCGCGCTCGCGCTGATGTCAGCTCGACGCAGCTGCCGCTCGTGCTGGCGATCACCACGCTCGCCACGCGGACCGGGCACATGCGCACGTCGACGGCGGCGGCGCTCGTCGGCGCCGCGGTGCTCTCGACGCTCGTCTACCCGATGCTCGGCCTGCGGGTGCGCGGCGACACCCTCGCCGGGTTGACCGCCGACCCCGACACGATGGCGACCGAGACGTAGCGCCTAGAGCTCGATCAGCTCGCACAGCGCGTGGTAGGCGCTCGCCTGCGCCTCCTGGATGCGCGGGATGTGCTGCGACGGCGTGACGACGACGTGGTCGGCCAGGCGCTCGGCGGCGATGCGGCCGCCGTCGTAGCCGACCAGCGCCACGGTGACCAGGCCGCGCCGGCGCGCCTCGGCCAGGCCGGCGATGATGTTCTCGGAGCCGCCGCTCGTCGAGAGCGCGACCACGGCGTCGCCCGGCCGGCCGTAGGCGATCACCTGCCGGGCGAAGAGCACGTCGGGGCCGATGTCGTTCGCAAGCGCGGTGAGGATGCCCGAGTCCTCGGTCAGGTCGAGCGCGCGGCGCGGGCGCAGGCCCGCGCGCAGGTCGGCCACGAGATCCATCGCGTCGGTGGCCGAGCCGCCGTTTCCGAACGCGAGCACGCTGCCGCCGCTGTCGAGCACCGCCCGCAGCGCGGCCGCCGCCGCGACGATCTCGGCGCCGCCCTCACGCAGCGTCCGCTCGCGCAGGGTTGCGACCTCGTCGGCCTTCATCAGCACCGACCGGCGCACGTCGGCGAGCACCGCCTCGAGGTCGTGCTCGCCCTCGGACAGGAACGGGTACAGGAACGCAGAGGCGCCGGAGTCGTGCACCGGCCCGGCCGGCCTGCCCGCGAGCAGGCCGCGGTGCTCGAAGAACACGTGCACGAGCTCCCACAGCAGGTGGTAGAGCGTCTCGGTCAGCTCCTGGTCTACCGCGGCGTCGGTGCCCGGCGGCACCGCCTCCCACTCGGCGCCCACGGCGGCGAAGGCCACCGTCAGGCAGCCGCGCTCGCGGGCGACGCCGATCGCGGCCGCCACGCCCGCATCGGCGCCGAAGCCGATCACGATGTCGTCGGGCTCGGCGAGCAGGCCGACCTGGCCGGCGAGCGAGCCCGCGGCCGGGTCGAGGCCGACGGCCGGAAGCGCCCGCTTGCCCACGATCACGGGATGAACGAACTCGACGGCCACATGGCGCACGTCGCTGCGATCCTGCGGCGAGGTGCCGACCGCGATCAGGCGGCCGCCGCGGGCGAAGCGCTCGGCCATCGCGTGGCACAGGGTCGCGATCGCGGCGGCGTGCTGCCCGAAGAAGGCGGCGTCGGCGCCCGCGCGGCGCTCGATCAGGCCGTCGAGCGCCCGCCGGGCGCGATCGGCGGCCCGCGTCTCGGTCACGCCGGCTGGCGCTCGAGGGCGAACTCACGCAGCCACTCGCGCCAGGCGTCCACCCCGTCGCCGGTGCGCGCGCTCATCAGCAGGCGCGGCACGCCCGGATGGACGGCGTCCAGGTGGTAGTTGAACCGGTCCATGTCGAAGTCGACGTACGGCAGCAGGTCGATCTTGTTCACGAGCACGAGCTCGCAGGTGCGAAACATGAGCGGGTACTTGAGCGGCTTGTCCTCGCCCTCGGCGACCGACGCGACCATCACGCGCACGTCCTCGCCCACCCGGAACTCGGCCGGGCACACGAGGTTGCCGACGTTCTCGATCACCAGCAGGTCGATCTCGGCAAGCGGCAGCGCGGGCGATCGCCGAGCGCACCATGTTCGCGTCGAGATGGCACTCGCCGCCGAAGCCGGCCTCGGTGTTGATCTGGGTCACGGGCACGTGGATGCTCGCGATGCGGTCGGCGTCGAGCGTGCCGGCGACGTCGCCCTCGAGCACCCCGACGCGCACCCCGGCCAGGTCGGCCAGCGTGCGCTCGAGCAGCGTGGTCTTGCCCGCGCCCGGCGCGCTCATCAGGTTGACGACGCGCACCCCCGCGCGGTCGAAGTCGTCCCTGTTTGCGCGCGCGATCGTCGCGTTTGCGTCGAGCACGTCCTCGAGCACCCTCACCTTCGTGCGATGCATGCGTCCTCCTCCTCCTCGACCTCGATCGACTCGACCTCGAGCTCGTTGCCCGCGACGATCCGCACCCGCGTGGCGTCGCAGCGCGGGGCAGCGGAACATCGCCTCGCCCAGCTCCCACTCGTGCTCGCAGGCCTCGCACACGAGCCGCGCCGGGCACGACCTCCTGCTCGAGCCGGGCGCCCTCGCAGAGCGTGCCGGCGGCGACGTGGTCGAAGTAGAACGCGAGCGAGTCGGGCACGACCTGGCGCAGGTGGCCGACGCGCAGCTGCACCGCGGTCACGCGGCGGCCGTCGGCGTGCCGGGTGGCGGTGTCGACGACGGCGCTCGCGACGGACAGCTCGTGCACGGGCCTCCTACCCGACCTCGAGCGGGGCGTCGCCGCGCAGGCCCGCGATCGTCTCCAGCGACGAGCTCGACCGCGCGGTCGACCGACGCCGCGATCGGGCCGCGTCAGGCCGATCCCGACCTCCTCGACCTCGTCGGGCTCGCAGGCGATCACGATCACCTTGCCCGGCCAGCCGCCGACGGCCTTGACGAAGCGCAGCACGCTCTCGGGATCCATCGCGTGCGGGTCGATCATGTCACCGTCGGCGATCCCGGCGGCCACGTCGGCCTCGTCGGCCTCCATCACGTAGAGCGTGCCCGGCGGCTCGCCCTGGCGGCTGACATCGATCAGGACGAGCGCGTCGTAGCCGCGCATGACCTCGTAGGCCAGGTCGAGCCCGCCGGTGCCGAAGTCGGCGACCGTGACGCCGGCCGGCAGCGTCGCGCGCCTGCAGGCGGCGCGCGACCTCGCCGCCGAAGCCGTCGTCGCGCAGCCACGAGTTGCCGATGCCCGCCACCAGGATCTGCTTCTCGCTGCGGTCTGTCACGTCGGGTATCGCCTCCAGTTCGCCTGCGAAGAAGAACAGGAACCGGCCGGTCTCGCGCATCAGGTCCTGTCCCGGGTCGTCGTCGATCGTCGCGCCGAAGTAGAGCTTGTCCTCGTAGTCGTAGTAGATCCGCTCGAGCGTCGCCACCCTGCCGTCGAGGATGCGGTCGTACGGGTCGGAGCGCTCGGTCAGCCGCAGGCGCACCTTGTCGCCCCGGCGGTAGGTGACGCCGTCGACCACGGCCTGCTCCTCGCCCACCGGCGGCTCGCCGCGCGCGCCGAAGCCCTCCATCATCGGCCGCCCCCGCTCCTGCGCCGGGTCGGAGAGCACCGTGCGGCCGTGCAGCCGCAGCAGATCCTCCGGCGTCGCCGCCGCGGCCCGCTCGACCATCGCGCGCAGCGCCGGGTCGCCGCCCGCCACCTGGTCGCGCTCGTCGTCTGAGAGCGCCATCACGTGCAGGAGCAGCGCCTCCTCGATCTCGGTGCCGTCGAACAGGTTGCCGCGGCTCTCGGGCGCCAGCTGCGGGTGGTCGGGGAGCGCGATCGTCGCCCCGACCAGGACGTCGTCGGCCGCGCCCGCGAGCACCGGGTAGGTGTTGATGCTCTCGCAGCCCGACACGGCATGGCCGAGCACGCCCTCCCGCTCGAGCGGCGAGGCGAACCGCGCGCCGTCCACCCGCACGACGGGGTGCGTCGAGAGCAGGCTCGCGCGCAGCGCGGCGGTGCGGTCGAGGCCGCGCGGCACGGACGTCATGTTGTGCACGCAGAGGGCGATCCGCCAGACGTCGGGATGCAGCGGCCGGGCCGAGAGCCGCACCCGGCCCAGGAGCCCGTCCAGGTCGAACGTCTGCGACCTGCGAGCTCCCGGCCAGGCCGGCGAGCGTCCCCGCGAGCACGGGCAGCCGCCGCTCGGCGGCGCGATGCCCGCCCTCCGGCGCCGCCTGCAGCAGGCGCACCTCGGCCGCGACAGACGCGTCGCCCAGGCCCTGCACGACGCCGTGCAGGCGCAGCATGTCGAACGCGGCCGAGGCGCCGTGGGCGTAGGCGGGCGGGTAGACGATGCCGAACGGCGTCGGGGTCGCGTTCTTGGCCGCCGTCGCGGTGTACGGGTAGAGCGCGTAGCCCTCGTAGAGGAGCGCGTCGAGCAGCGACTCGAGCGCCGCGTCGGCGCTCATGCCCCGGCCTCGGGCGACGTCGCCGACTCGAGCAAGCCGCACGATGGCGGCGTCCATCGAGAAGAGGCCCGCCTCGGCGGTGTACCTGCGCAGCGAGTCGGTCGTGTCAGGGTGCAGCCGCACCCAGCTCGAGTTGGGGTAGTGGCGGTCCATCATCCCCCGCCACGTGTCGACCGGCATCCGCCAGCGGGCCGAGCACGACCAGGGGATCGCGACCACCTGGATGTCGCCGCCGGGAGCCGCGGTGCAGGACGGAGCCGTTGAAGTGGAACGTGAGCGGGACGTGCGCCGCCGGGCAGGCCGGCGAAGTACTTGGTCGCCGCCACCTCGAGGTCGTACGTGCAGGCGATCGGGAGCGAGAAGGTCGTCGTGCCCGTGAAGCTCGGCACGAGCGCGCTCGAATAGGCCCACAGGAAGCTGTGGGTCGTCGCCGACCACCGCTCCGGCTCGCCGAAGAGCTCGATCAGGCGCTCGCGCGTCTCGGGGTCGTAGCTGCGCCGCGAGGGGTCGATGTTGATCTGGGCGGTGAGCGCGATCGTGAACACCTCGAGGCCGGCGCTCTCGCTCACGCCCAGGTCGACGCGCAGCGTCGGCGCGGCCGCGTCCTCGACGCACGACGCCCCGAGCACCGTGAACTCGAGGGCCGGGACCGCGCTCACGCCAGGCTCCCGCGCCCGTGCAGGGCGGCGAAGAACGCCGCGACAGCGTCCTCGACCGCGCTGCCGCCCGAGATTCCCTGCCAGCTCGCCTTGATCGCGCCGACGAGCTCGTAGCAGCGGTCGATGGGGACGATCGCGTAGTTTCGCGGCTCGCTCAGGCGGTCGACGATCAGCGCCTCGACCTCCTGCTCGAGGCCGGCGAGCGCGGCGTTTCGGGCCACGAGGTCGTCCCACGCTTCCAGGTAGAGCTCCGACTCGGTCGCCCCAGCCGGGCTGGGGTAGAACGCCATCACGCCGTCGGCGGCGCGGAAGAAGAACGCGAGGCCGATCGGGATCTGGAACGCGGCCCACAGCTCGTCGGGCAGGTCGAAGCCGTTCAGCACCTGCACCCGCGTCCCGGTCGGGCGCAGGTCGGGATCGCCGGCCCGCATGGCGAAGCACGGCTCGCACGCGCACAGGATGCGATGCTCGGTCAGCTGGAGCAGATGGCGATGTTCCTCGTCGATCGTCGTGCCGCACAGGTCGCAGCGCGGGCCGGCCGGCGCGGCCGCGGGCGGCTCGATTGCCGTGCGCGACCGCGCCAGCCGGCGCAGGCTCGTGACCACCTCGGGGTTGGGCGCAGTGGGAGGGAGGCCCGCGCTCACGTGGCGACCGCCACGGCGACCCCGACGCCGTCACGCCGCAGGAGCGGCACCGGATCGAGATGGACGTCGTCGGATCCGACCGCCCGTCCCGCCTCGGTGAGCACGTAGCCGTGGTGGCAGTTGCCGCAGCTCAGGGTCTCGTCGGCGAGGGTCGCGTCGGCCAGGCCGCGGCCGCAGCACGGGCACTCGCTGCGGTAGGCGAGCAGTGTGCCCGCCACGTTAGCGACCACCATCTCCGAGCCGCGCAGCGTCACCGCCGCGACCGCGCCGGGGGCGACGTCGCCCGCCGCCTCGACCGGAAGCCACGTCGGCGCCGCCAGCCGCCCCCGCATTGCGGTCATGCCGCCGCCGGCCGGCTGGGCGGGCTCGGCCAGGCCCTCGACCTCGACCCCCAGCAGGTCGGGCGCCCGCTCCTCGAGGGCGTCGGTGATCGCGAGCTCGAGCGTCTGCATCGACGCCGGGCAGCCGTGGCAGTGGCCGACCAGGCGCAGCCGCGCCACCCCCGCGTCGATGCCGAGCAGCTCGACGTCGCCGCCGTGCGACTCCATGTAGGGACGCACCGAGGCGAGCGCCGCGAGCACGCGCTCCTCGAGCGGCACCGGGTAGAGGTCGTGCACCAGCAGGAGGCTGGCGACCAGGCCGTCGGCCGCCAACCGTCCCCGCAGCTCGCCGGCGGCCAGGGAATCGTCGGCGAGCACGTCCATGATGCGAGCGAGGCCCTCGCCGTAGAGGTCGACCACCGCCCCGACGAGCTCCTCGGCCAGCCTGCGCGCATCGCCGTCCTCGAGCGCCTCGAGGGCCGCGGTGAGCTCGGAGACCCGCTCCATCGGGTCGTTCATGCCGCTCCTCTCAGCAGAGTCCGGTGGGGCGGTGCTCCACCTTGCGCACCCGTCCGGCCCCGGTGTACATGTGCACGCCGCACGGCAGGCACGGGTCGAACGAGCGCACCGCCCGCATGATGTCGACGCCCTTGAAGTTCTCGGGGTCGTTCTCCTCGAAGATGGGGGTGTTCTGGACGGCGTCCTCGTACGGGCCCGGCGTCCCGTAGACGTCGCGCGGGTTCGCGTTCCACGGCGTCGGCGGGTACGGCTGGTAGTTCGCGATCTTGCCGCCCCGGATCACCATGTGGTGCGAGAGCACCCCGCGCGCGGCCTCGTGGAAGCCGACGCTGACGGCCTCCTGCGGCACCTTGAAGTTGTTCCAGCTCTTCGTGCGCCCGGCCCGGATCTCGCCCAGGGCCTTCTCGAGGCAGTGCAGGCCGACGAGCGCCGAGTAGGCCTGGTGGTAGGAGCGGGCCCGGTCGCGCTCGATCGCGTTCGACTTCTCCGGGATCTTCCACTCGAGCTCCATCTCGGGCATGCTGGCCGTCTTGGGGAGCACCATCTGCAGGCTCGAGCCGGTGGCCTTGAGGTAGCCGATGTCGACCAGGCCGGCCTTCGCGGTCACCCACTGGCGGGCGAACGGGCCGCCGCCGGTGTCGCAGGCGACGTAGGTGTCGTTGCGGGCGTCGTACATCCGCGGCGAGACCACCCAGCTGTACTTGTCCGTCCAGTCGCGCTTCTGCGGCTTGGGCAGCGTCACCTTGTTCCACGGGTGGCGCTTGTCGACCGGGTTCCCGAGCGGATCGGTGTGCACGAACGTCTCCTCGCTCGACCAGTCGTCGAAGTAGGAGCTGCCGAGCAGGATCCGGATCGCGAGGTTGATCTCGACCAGGTCGGTCGACACCAGCTCGCCCTTGAAGACGAGGCCCGGCGTGATGTAGCGGTGCCGTCCCCAGTCGGTCATGCCGCGGTAGCTGTAGTCGACGTAGTCGGGGTCGTCGAAGCATCCCCAGCAGATCAGGTCGGTGTCGCGGTAGCCGACCATGTCGTACCCCGGCAGCTCCTGCAGGAAGAAGTCGTACAGGTCGTCGTGCATCGGCACCGTGCGCTTGGCGTACTCGATGTAGCGCATGAGCCGCACGTAGTAGTCGGTGCACGTCTGGTGGGTGATGTCCGCCGAGACGCCGCCCGGCATGATCGTCGACGGATGCGTGTGGCGGCCGCCGAAGAGGCAGTACATCTCGCGCGTGTAGCGGGCGACCTGGAGCGTCTCGAGGTAGAAGCTGCCCGTGAACGGGTTCAGCGCCCGCATGATGTCGGCGATCGTCTTGTAGCCGTGGATGTCGCCGTGCGGGGACGGCGTCGACTCGGCCTTGCGCAGCAGGGTCGGGTTCGTCTCCTTGACCATCTGCTCGCAGAAGTCCACGTTCGCCATGCAGTCGTTGAAGATCGCGTGGTCGAACATGAAGTCGGCCGACTCGGCCAGGTTGTAGGCGTAGTCGCCCAGCTTGGGCGGCTTCACGCCGTAGGCCATGTTCTGGTTCAGGCACGAGCAGGTGCAGTGGTTGTCGCCGCAGATGCCGCAGATCCGGCTCGTGATGAAGTGGGCGTCACGCGGGTCGATGCCCTTCATGAAGATGTCGAACCCGCGGAACACCATCGACGTCGAGTAGCACTTGAGCACCTGCTGGTTGGTGAAGTCGATCTCGGTGTGGATGCCCAGGCTGCCCACGATGCGCGTGATCGGATCCCACGACATCTCCTTGACGATGACCTTCCGCTCCTGCGGAGTCTCGACAGTTGTCACGTCATGCTCCCCTTCCGGGCGTAGTTCCGGGGCTGGTAGCCGCTCGTGAGCTCGTTGCGGTTGTGGCGCCAGTTGGGCTCGTTGTCGCCGTTGTGGCGGATCTCCCAGCTGCGCAGGAACTTGTAGATCGGGCCGTAGGTGAGCCGGGCGGGGATCGTCGTCACCCGTGACCGCGGCGCCTCCTGCATGAACGGGATGTACTTGTCGGGGAAGCCCGGCATCGTGCAGGCCATGCAGATGCCGCCCACGTTCGGGCAGCCGCCGATGCCGTTCACCCAGCCGCGCACGGGCACGTTGCACTTCACGATCGGGCCCTCGCAGCCCAGCTTGACCAGGCAGCGGTGGTCGGAGCCGTACTCGGTGGCGAAGTTGCCCATCTCGTAGAAGCCGGCCCGGTTGCAGCTCTCGTGCGTCGTGCGGTCGAAGAGCCACTTCGGCCGCAGCTGGTCGTCGAGCTCCGGCGCGGGCGCGAGACCGCCCAGGTGCAGGACGAGGTAGAGCAGCGTCTCGGTCATGTTGTCGGGCTGCGCCGGGCAGCCGGGGATGCAGACGACCGGCAGGCCGGCCTTCGACTTCCAGTTCCAGCCCAGGTAGTCGGGCAGGCCCATGGCGCCGGTCGGGTTGTTCTTCATGGCCGGGATGCCGCCGTAGGTCGCGCAGGTGCCGATGGCGACGACCGCGGCCGCCTTGTTCGCGAGCCGGTCGATCCAGTCGTTGGTGGTGATCGGCTGGCCGGTGTCCGGGTGGACGCCGAACCCCGACCAGTGGCCCTCGCCGTTGATGTTCTCGTTGCCGATCGAGCCCTCGATGATCAGCACGAACGGGTCGAGCTTGCCCGGCCTCGGCGTCGTACCAGGCCTGGATGTACTCCTGGCCGACCTCGTAGGCGATCACCTGGTTGTGGATGACGACGCGCGGCATGCCCGGGGATGACGCCGGTGATGATGTCCTCGAGGCTCGGGTTCGTGGCCGCGGTCATCGCGACCGAGTCGCCTTCGCACGAGAGCCCCGTGGTCATCCACAGCACGTGGGCGGTGATCCCCTCGGTCTGCTGCTGGTTCGGTACGAACTCGACTGTGGCCAAGTCACCCTCCCTCTCGGAACCGCGTGGTTCAACAGATCCTGGGCAGCGGGTCGCCGACGAGCTGGTCCATGACCCGCTTGCCGCCGAACGCCGTCTCCACCAACACCATCCCCGGCGGGTCGGTCTTGACCTCGCCGATCTCGACCGCCCGCTCGCACCCGGGCACGGCCCGCAGCGCGGCCAGGGCCGCCTCGCGCCGCTCGGGCGCGACGAAGGCGACGAGCTTGCCCTCGTTCGCGACGTACATCGGGTCGATGCCGAGCATCTCCGCCGCGCCCGCGACCGCGGGCAGCACCGGCACGTCGGCCTCGCGCACGACCATCGCGACGCCGGACGCGCGCGCGAGCTCGTTCAGCACCGAGGCGACGCCGCCGCGGGTGGCGTCGCGCAGGCAGCGCAGGTCGTGCCCGGCCGCGTCCAGCAGCGCGTCGACCGCCGGCCAGAGCGAGCACGTGTCGGACTCGACCTCGGCGTCGAGGTCGAACTCGCCGCGGGCGAGCATGATCGCCGTGCCGTGCTCGCCGATCGAGCCCGAGACGAGGATGCGGTCGCCGGGGCGCAGGCCCGCGGGCGAGAGCGCGCGCGCGCGGGTCGACCTGGCCGATCCCGGCGGTGCACAGGTACATCGAGTCGGCGTGGCCGCGCTCGACGACCTTCGTGTCGCCGGCGACGATCTCGACCCCCGCGGCGGCGGCCGCGGCGGCGATCGCCGCGACCTCGGCACGCAGGTCGTCGGCGGCGAGGCCCTCCTCGAGCACCATCGACAGCGTCAGCGCGAGCGGCCGCGCGCCCGCCATGGCGAGGTCGTTCACGGTGCCGTTCACGGCCAGCTCGCCGATCGAGCCGCCGGGGAAGCGGATCGGCTTGACGACGAAGCTGTCGGTCGTGAACGCGAGCTCGATCGCCGCCGACCGTCACGGCGCCCGCGTCGGCGAGCGCCGCGAGGCTGGCCGCGCCGAAGGCGGGCACGAGCAGGCCCTCGATCAGCGTCTGCGTCGCCTTGCCGCCCGCGCCGTGGGCCATGGTGATGCGCGCGTCCCGGAACTTCGGCGGCTTGGCCGCGCACCGTCTCGATGATGTCGAGCACCCGCTGCTCGCGGTCGGTCGGGTCGGCCGCCTTCGGCACGGTCACACCACCTCGCGGTCGCGGGCGAAGCGGCCGTAGTTGTAGTAGGCGGCGCACGCCCCCTCGGGCGAGACCATGCACGTGCCGATCGCGTGCTCGGGCGTGCAGGCGCTGCCGAACACCTTGCACTCCCACGGCTTGATCACGCCCTTCAGCACCTCGCCGCACTGGCACGCCTTGGGGTCGGCGACGCGCACGCCCGGCACCTGGTAGCGCACCTCGGCGTCGAGGTCGCGGTAGGCCTCCGACAGCCGCAGTGCGCTCTGCGAGATGAAGCCCAGGCCGCGCCACTCGAAGTGCGGCCGCAGCTCGAACACCTCGGCCATCACCTTCAGGGCGGCGCATGTTGCCCTCGTACGGCACCACCCGCGCGTACTGGTTCTCGACCTCGCAGCGGCCGTCGGCCAGCTGGCGCAGGATCATCTGCACCGACTGGAGCAGGTCGAGCGGCTCGAAGCCCGGAGATCACCACGGGGCGGCCGTAGTCGGCCGGGATGAACTCGAAGGGGCGCCCGCCGACGACGGTGGCGACGTGGCCGGGGCCGATGAAGCCGTCCAGGCGCAGGTCGGGCGAGTCGAGCAGCGCCCGCAGCGGCGGCACGATCGTGACGTGGTTGCACATGCACGAGAAGTTCGTCACGCCCTCGGCCTTGGCGCGCTTGAGCGTGAGCGCGGTCGACGGCGCGGTCGTCTCGAAGCCGATCGCGAAGAAGACCACCTGCCGGTCGGGGTTCTCGCGGGCGATGCGCAGCGCGTCGAGCGGCGAGTAGACCATGCGCACGTCGGCGCCCTCGGCCTTCGCGTCCAGCAGCGTGCCGTTCGCGCCGGGCACGCGCAGCATGTCGCCGAAGCAGGTGAAGATCACGTCCGGCTCGTGCGCGAGCGCGATGCCGTCGTCGACGCGGCCCATCGGGATCACGCACACGGGGCAGCCCGGCCCGTGGACGAGCTCGACGTTCGCGGGCAGCAGGTCGTCGACGCCGTACTTGTAGATCGAGTGCGTGTGCCCGCCGCACACCTCCATGATCTTGTAGTGGCGCCCCGCCTCGACCGTCGCCAGGATCTCGCCGGCGACCGCCCGGCCCAGCTCGGGATTGCGGAACTCGTCGACGAACTTCACGCGGCACCGCCCGCCGGCCCGCCGAGCCGCGTCAGGGCCACGCCCGCATGGACGAGCACGCGGTCGCCGGGCCGCACCGGGCCGACGAGCTCGGGGTCGACCCACTCCCCGGCGGCGTCCGGCCTGCCCGCCGGGGCCGCCGCGGAGCACCACGCGAGGCGCGTGGACGGATCGACGCGGACGACGGCGAGCTCGACCGCGACGTCGCCGCAGGTGATGCAGTGGTCGTCGGGGCCGCAGGCCGGCGCAGGGGAGCTGGGGGGGGCCATCTCCGCGTGCCGGCCTGCGGTCACTCGATCACGCTCGTCTTCAGCTCCTCGAGCTCCTGCTCGTACTCGGCGCCCATCTGCTCGAGCAGCGCGAGCGTCGCCAGGGCCTCGTCCTCGTCCACCTTGGAGAGCGCGAAGCCGACGTGGATCAGCACCCAGTCGCCCGGCTTGACGCCCCCGCCGGCGTCGTCGTCGAGCAGGCTCACGTTGACGTTGCGGCGCACGCCCGCGATCTCGACCTTCGCCAGCCGGTTTCGGTCGTCCACGATCTCGATCACCTGCCCTGGAATCGCCAGGCACATGGGCCAATCTCCATTCGGGCGTGCTGAGCGCGGCCTTCGCGGCGCCGCTGCGCGTACGCCACAAAGAGGTCGATCCGCGATGTCTACCAGGCTCGCCGAGTGGGCAGCCGCGCCGGCGTAATCAGGGTTACGCGCCCCTACGGTAACCCGGATTACCACCCCCTCACCACCGGGAACCGGCCGGGCAGCGCCCGGTCGGCGCACGCCACAGCCGGTACAATCGCCCGCGACGACCGTGCGTCACTTGCGCCGCACGGATGGGAGGCAACGAGTGCCCCGCAGCGAGACCGAACGGGATCATGGGTTCCCTTCGCAGTGGCCCGGCGAGGATCCGCGCCAGCCGGCAGGCGTCGTCGTCATACCGCTACCTGCTCGACCTCGACGACGACATGGCGCAGGAGTTCGACCTGCGCATGCGCGTGGTCGCCCGCCAGGTCGCGACCGTCGTCGTGATGGACGTCCCCGCCGGCGCACATGCGAGGCGGCCGACTGGTTCGCCGCGACCGGCCGCGGGTCCGGCGTGCTCGTGGTCGACGGCGTGATCGCGGTCGACACCCACGTCGGCGATCGCGTCGCCACCGAGCTCGTCGGCCCGGGCGACCTGCTGCAGGCCTGGGAGCAGGGCATCGACGACCTGCTCGAGCGCACCGTGGACATGGCGCACGCTCGTGCCGTCGCGGCTTGCGCTGCTCGACGCCGCCTTCGCCGAGCGCGTGCGGCCCTGGCCGCAGATCTCCAATGTGCTCATGCGCCGCGCCGGCCGGCGCGCCGGCGACCTGAGCGTGCAGCGCGCGATCACGACCCAGCCCCGCCTCGAGGTGCGCCTGTCGCTCTTGCTGTGGCACCTGGCCGGGCGCTTCGGACGCGTCGAGCCGGGCGGGATCCGCCTCCCCCTGCCGCTGACGCACCGGCTGCTCGGCCACCTCGTCGGCGCCGAGCGGCCGTCGGTGTCGCACGCCCTCGCGCGGCTGTCGACGCGCGGGCCTCGTCACCGGGCATGCCGACGAATGGCATCTGCACGGCACGCCGGCCGCGCACCTGGCCGCGCTGGCCGAGCGCCCGGAGGAACGGGGCGCCGCCGCGGACGCGCATCACGGGGCGGGCAGGCCGTGACGCTGCCGATGGAGTTCACCCCGCGCCAGTCACAGACCGAGAAGCAGCTCGTCCACGTCGTCTGGATGACGAGCGGCCTCTCTGCGACGGCGACTCGGTGGCGCTGACCGCGGCGACGAGCCCGAGCCTCGAGGATCTGCATCCGCGGCACGATCCCGGGCATGCCGGGGCTCGTGATCTACAACCCCCTGCTCGCCTACGAGTCGGGCGCGGAGTTCGTCAAGGTCTGGTACGACGCCGAGGCGGGCAAGCTCGATCCGTTCGTGCTCGTCGTCGAGGGCTCGATCCCCAACGAGCGCATCAACGGCGACGGCCACTGGGCCGGGTTCGGGGTGGATCCGCAGAGCGGCCAGCCGATCCCGACGTGCGAGTGGATCGACCGGCTCGCGCCGAAGGCCGCGGCCGTGCTGGCCGTCGGCACGTGCGCGGCCTACGGCGGCGTCCCGGCGATGAAGGGACAACCCGACCGGCGCGATGGGGCTTCGCGACTACCTCGGCGCCGGCTGGCGCTCGCGCCTGGGGATGCCGATCGTGAACCTGCCGGGCTGCCCGGTGCAGCCCGACAACCTCACCGAGACGCTGATGCAGCTCGTGCTGCGGCTCGTGCACGTGGGGCCCGACCTCGACCTCGACGAGCAGGGGCGGCCGCGGTGGCTGTTCGAGCGCACGGCCCACGACGGCTGCGACCGGGCCGGCTTCTACGAGACGCGCGCGTTCGCCGCCAGGCCGGGCGACGACGGCCCGTGCCTGGTCAAGCTCGGCTGCAGCGGCCCGGTCGTGAAGTGCAACGTGCCGGTGCGCGGCTGGGTGAACGGCATCGGCGGCTGCCCGAACGTCGGCGGGATCTGCATGGCCTGCACGATGCCGGGGTTCCCCGACAAGTTCATGCCGTTCATGGACTCCGACGGGCTCGGCCGGCTCGCGGCCCACCCGGCCCGGTTCACCTACGGCCCGGCGCTGCGCTACCTCCGCGAGCGGGCGATCCGGCGCACGTACGACGTCGAGCCGGAATGGCGCCGCCGCAGCGATCGGCCGGGAAGCGTCCGCTGAACGGGGAGCCGGCGCGAGCGGCGCGGGTTCCGCGTCACCGGCATCGTCCAGGGCGTCGGCTTCCGGCCGTTCGTCCACGGCCTGGCCGGGCGGCACGGCCTGGCCGGCTTCGTCCGCAACGACGGCGGCGGGGTCGCGATCGAGGTCGAGGGCGACCCGGCCGCGCTCGACGCATTCGCGGCCGCGCTGACGGGCGAGGCGCCGGCGCCTCGCCCGCGTCGAGTCGGTGCGAGCGCACCCGCTGCCCGCGCGCGGCGAGACGGGCTTCGCCATCGCGGCGAGCGCCGCGGCGGGCGGTGACCGCGCTCGTCCCGCCCGACGTCGCCACCTGCGACGAGTGCCTGCGCGAGCTGTACGACCCCGCCGACCGCCGCTACCGCTACCCGTTCATCAACTGCACCCAGTGCGGGCCGCGCTTCACGATCGTCCGCGCCGTGCCGTACGACCGGCCGAACACCACCATGGCCGGCTTCGCGCTGTGCGCCGACTGCCGCGCGCGAGTACGAGGACCCGGCGACCGCCGTTTCCACGCCGAGCCGATCGCCTGCCCCGTCTGCGGCCCGCGCCTGTCGATGCCGCTCGGCGAGGCGGTCGCGCTGCTGCGCGAGCGGCGGCGATCCTCGCCGTCAAGGGTCTCGGCGGCTACCACCTGGCCTGCGACGCGCGCGACGAGGACGCGGTCGCGCGCCTGCGCGCGCGCAAGCACCGCGACGAGAAGCCGTTCGCCGTGATGACGCCGCGCCGGAGGCGCTGGCCGACGTCGACGCCGCCGAGCGCGCGCTGCTGCGCGTCGCCGGCGCGGCCGATCGTGCTCGCCGCCGCCGCGCGGGCGCGGCGGTGGCCGAGTCGGTCGCGCCCGGGCAGCCCGTGGCTCGGCCTGATGCTGCCCTACACGCCGCTGCACCACCTGCTGCTCGGCGACTTCGGCGGACCGCTCGTGATGACGAGCGGCAACCGCTCCGACGAGCCGATCGCGATCGCCGACGACGACGCCGCGCGAGCGCCTGGCGGGCATCGCCGACGCGTTCCTCGGCCACGACCGCGCCGATCCACCGCCGCTGCGAGGACTCGGTCGTGCGCGCCGCGTTCCCCCTGCGCCGCTCGCGCGGCTACGCCCCCGTCGCCGCTGCCGCTGCCCGTGCCCGCGCGCGCGGCCGATGCTGGCGGTCGGCGCGGAGCTGAAGAGCACCTTCTGCGTCGCGCACGGGCGGCCGGCGTACCTCTCCGCGCATCTCGGCGACCTCGACATCCGAGCCGGCGCTACGCGCGCGTTCGGCGCCGACCTCGAGCTGTACCTGGCGATGCTCGGCGTGCGGCGCCGCGGTCGATCGCCTACGACCTGCATCCCGAGCTACCGCGCCGACGCCGCTGGGCGCGCGAGCGCGACGCCGAGCTCGATCGGGGTGCAGCACCACCACGCCCACGCCGCCGCCTGCCTGGCCGAGCACGGCCTCACCGGCCCGGCGCTCGCGCTCGTCTTCGACGGCACCGGCTACGGGCCGGACGGCACGATCTGGGGCGGCGAGCTCCTGCGCTGCGACCTGGCGGGGTTCGAGCGCGTCGCCCATCTCGACCCGGTGCCGCTGCCGGGCGGCGAGGCCGCGATCCGCGAGCCGTGGCGCATCGCCGCCGCCTACCTCGAGCGCGGCCGGGCGCCCGGTGCCGTTCCCGGGCTGGCCGAAGCTGCGGCGCCAGTGCTGCGGCGTGAACGCGCCGCTGCTCGGCGGGGATGGGCCGGCTGTTCGACGCCGTCGCGGCGCTGCTGGGGGTGCGCGAGCGGGTGAGCTACGAGGGCCAGGCCGCGATCGAGCTCGAGCAGCTGGCCGGCGCCGTGGCCGGCCGCGCCGTACGCCTGCCGCGATCGCGGGACGGCGTGATCGCAGGCGCCGACCTGGTCGCCGCCGTCCACGACGACCTCGCGGCCGGCCGGCCCGCGGTCGCAGATCGCGGCGGCGTTCCACGAGGGCGTCGCGGCGGCAGCGGCCGCCGTGCTGCGCGCAGGCGGCCGAGCCGCGCACGGTCGTGCTTCGGGCGGCAGCTTCCAGAACCTGCGTCTGCTCGCCTCGGTGCGGCGCCGGCTCGAGGAGCGCGGGCTTCGACGTGCCGCAGCATGCCGTCGTCCCGCCGAACGACGGCGGGATCAGCTACGGCCAGGCCGTGGTCGCGGCGGCCCGCAGCCGCTGACCGCGGTGGCCTACGATGCCGCCATGGCGATCGCGCTCACCCAGCACCGGACGAACCTCATGCGGCGCGCCCGCACGCTCGCCTGGGCGGGCAACGCGTGGCACGTGTTGGAGTTCGCGGTGGCCGTGGCGGCGGGGGTCGCCGCCGGGTCGGTGGCACTGATCGCGTTCGGGCTCGACAGCCTGATCGAGGTCGCGAGCGGCACCGTCATCGTGTGGCTCTTCAGCGGCCGCCGGGCGATCGACGCCGAGCGGTCGGAGCGGCTCGCCCAGCGTCTGATCGCGGCGTCGTTCCTGGTGCTCGCCGCCTACGTCGCCGCCGCGGCCGGGCGCGACCTCGTCGCCGGCGACCACCCCGGCGTGAGCTGGGTCGGGATCGGCCTGGCCGCCGTCACGGCGGCGACGATGCCGCTCCTGGCGCGGTCGAAGCGGCGCGTCGGGCACGCGCTCGGCTCCCGTGCGGCGGTCGCCGAGGGCGGCCAGAACATGATCTGCGCCTACCTGTCGCTGGCGCTCCTCGCCGGCCTGGGCGCAAACGCGCTCGCGGGGCTGTGGTGGGCCGACCCGGTGGCGGCGCTCGCGATCGCCGCCGTTGCGGCCCGGGAGGGCATCGTCACCTGGCGGACGCCGGAGGCGGCCTGCGGCTGCTGCGCCCCCCTCGGCTCAACCGCCGACGACGTTGCGTAGCAGGAAGAGCAGGTTCGCCGGCCGTTCGGCCAGGCGGCGCATCAGATAGGGGTACCACTCGGGCCCGTACGGGGTCGCGACGAGCACCTTGAAGCCGCGGGCCGCGAGGTCGCGCTGAAGCTGCGGCCGCACCCCGTAGAGCATCTGGAACTCGTACCGCTCCTTGCCGTAGGCGCGCCGGTCGGCGAACCGGATCGCGTCGCCGATCAGGCGCTCGTCGTGGGTCGCGACCGCGACGTAGGCGCCGGCCTCGAGCGCCCGTTCGAGCAGCCGCCGGTAGGCGGCGTCGACATCGGCCTTCTCGGGCAGGGCGATCTCAGCCGGCTCGAGGTAGGCGCCCTTGACGATGCGCAGGTTCGGGACGAGCGGGAGCAGCGCCTCGAGGTCGTCCGGCGTGCGGTGCAGGTAGGCCTGCAGCACGCAGCCGACGTTGTCGCGGCCGTCCTCGCGCAGGCGGCGATAAATGCGCAGGGTCGCGTCGACGACCGCCGAGCCCTCCATGTCGATGCGGATGAAGTTCGCGCGCGCGGCCGCGTGATCGACGAGCGCCGCGACGTTCGCGTAGGCGAGGTCCTCGTCGATCAGCAGGCCCAGCTGCGTCAGCTTCACGGCCAGGTTCGCGCGCAGGCCGCGCTCGCCGATGCGGTCGAGCACGGTGCGGTAGGTCGCCACCAGCGCCTCGGCCTCGCTTCGCGACTCGACGTCCTCGCCGAGCTGGGTCGTGTTGGCGTGCAGGCCGGCCGCGTTCAGACCGGCGAGCACATCCAGGCACTCATCGAGCGTCTCGCCGGCGACGAAGCGCGCGGCGCCGAGCCGCATGCCGTAGCGGCTCATGAACGCGCGCACGCCGCGGTTGGTCGCGGCGGCGAGGATGGCGGTGCGAGCGACGTCGCTCAATGCGCCGGTGACGCTATCAGCCGGGGGAACTAGATTTCCGCCATGAGCGCGGCCACGACGCCGACAGTCCTGCACCTGTCCCTGGTCGTCGGCGGCCGTCTGCGCGACCGCGGCGGGGAACGCATCGGCAAGGTCGACGACCTGCTCGTGCGGCTGGGCGAGGACTACCCGCCGGTCACCGGCGTGCTCGCGACGGTGGCCGGGCGGCCCGTGTTCGTGGCCGCGTCAGAGGTCGCCGAGATCGGCCACGGCCGCATCGACCTGCTCTCGGACAAGATCGACCTGCAGCGGTTCGAGCGCCGCTACGGCGAGGTGCTGCTGCGCAAGGACGTCCTCGACCGCCAGCTGATCAACGTCGACGGCGCCCGCCTGGTGCGCGCGAACGAGATCGAGATCGCCCGCATCGACGGCTGGTACCGGGTGGTCGGCGTCGACACGGGCCTGCGCGGGATCGTCCGCCGCGTCGCGCCGCGGCGCGTGGGCGCCAACATGCCGCCGGGCCAGTTCCTCGACTGGGCGAGCGTCGAGGCGTTCACCGGCCACGTGCCGACCGTGCGCCTGCGCGTCCCCCACCCGAAGCTCGCGCGCCTGCATCCGGCCCAGCTGGCGGACCTCGTCGAGGCCGCCTCGCACAACGAGGGCGAGGAGATCATGCGCGCGGTCGGCGGCAACGAGGAGCTCGAGGCCGACGTCTTCGAGGAGCTCGACGCGCAGCACCGGCGCGAGTTCATCGAGGAGCGCTCCGACGCCGAGGTGGCGGCCGTGCTCGAGCGGATGGAGACCGACGACGCCGTCGACCTGCTCGGCGACCTCCCGGAGGGGCGCCGCGAGGGGGTCGTCCTGCTGCTGCCGGCAGTGCAGCGCCGGCGCGTGCGCGCCCTGGCCGGCTACGACCCCGCCACGGCCGGAGGGCTGATGAGCCCCGAGTTCGTGTGCCTCTACGCGCAGGCCACCAAGGCCGAAGCGATCGGCCGGGTCGAGCGCAGCCGCGCCCCCGCCGACACGCTGGCGTGGGTGTACGTGATGAACCTCGACCGCCGCCTGAAGGGGGCGATCGCGCTCGCCGACCTCCTGCGGGCCGATCCGGCGCTGACGATGGGCGAGGCGGCGACGTTCCTGCCGCCGCGGGTGGCCGCCGAGGCCGACCTCGAGGAGGTCGCGCGGCTCATGACCGACTACGACCTCACCGTCGTCCCGGTGGTGGACGAGCGCGACCAGATCATGGGCGTCGTCAGCGTCGACGACGTGCTCGAGATGGTGCTGCCGCGCGGCTGGCGGCGCCGCTTCGACGTGCTGGGCGGGGAGTAGGCCGCATGCGAACTGGTATCGTCGGCCGGATGCCGGCGGAGACCCCAGGAGCGTTGGTGGATGGCGGGCCGAGTAGCCGCTCTGCGAGCGGCACGCGACCGCCTGCTCCGCGGCGGTTCGGGCTTTCGGCCGCGCGGCTGGCTCAGCCGGCGTAGCGCCCGCCTGATCGCGATCGTCGGGTTCCTCGGGCCCGGCCTGATCGCCGCCAACGCCGGCAACGACGCCGGCGGCATCGCCACCTACTCGTCGGTCGGGGCCCGGTACGGGTACGACCTGCTGTGGATGATGGTGGTGATCACCGTCTCGCTGATCGTCGTGCAGGAGATGGCCGCGCGCATGGGCGCGGTGACCGGTAAGGGGCTGGCCGAGCTGATCCGCGAGCAGTACGGCGTGCGCTGGTCGCTGTTTGCGACGACGTCGGTGCTGATCGCGAACATCGGCATCTGCATCTCGGAGTTCGTCGGCATCGGCGCCGCCCTCGGGCTCGCCGGCGTGCCGGCCCAGATCTCGGTGCCGATCGCGGCGGTCGGCGTGTGGCTGCTCCTGATCCGCGGCTCGTACAAGGCCGCCGAGCGGATCTTCGTCATCATGACGATCCCGTTCTTCGCCTACCCGATCGCGGCCATCCTGGCGCGCCCCGACTGGGGGGCGGTCGGGACTGCCGTCGTCGCCCCGAACATCCACGCGTCGCGGGCGTACCTGTTCCTGTTCATCGCCACCGCCGGCACGACGATCACGCCGTTCATGCAGCTCTACGTGCAGTCGGCCGTCGTCGAGCGCGGCGTCGGCACCGACGAGCTGAACGCCGAGCGGGTCGAGGTGACGTCGGGCTCGATCTTCGCCGACATGGTGGCGAGCTTCATCATCATCGCCACCGGCGCCACCCTGTACCTGCACGGGGAGCACAACATCACGTCGGCGGCACAGGCGGCCAAGGCGCTCGAGCCGTTCGCAGGCCGCTACGCCGAGGTGCTCTTCGCCGTCGGCCTGCTCGGCGCGAGCCTGCTGGCCGCGGCCATCCTGCCCGTCACCGCCGCCTACGTCGTCGCCGAGACGTTCGGGTTCGAGAAGGGCATCAGCCGCCGCATCCACGAGGCGCCGGTGTTCGTCGCCGTCATCACGGTGCTGATCGCGATCGGGACGATCGTCGCCGTCATCCCCGGCATCCCCGTGATCGCGCTGCTCGTGGGTGTGCAGGTCGTGAACGGGGCGCTGCTGCCGGTGCTGCTCATCTTCATCTGGAAGCTCGCGAGCGACCGGGAGCTGATGGGCGACTACCGCAACGGCCGGATCTTCAACGTGATCGCCGGGCTGACGGTGCTGGCCACGTCGGCGCTCTCGATCACCCTGCTCGCCGTCACGCTGGGCAGTTCCTTACTCTAAAGTCGTGAGGATGAGCGAGGAGCCTTTCGCGGTCTCGGTCGGGGACGGCGTGCTCGCCGGCCACCGCGGCGGCGACGGGCCGCCCGCGCTCCTGCTGCACGGCGGCCCGGCGTGGCCGGACTACACCGAGGGCTGCGCGGAGGAGCTCGCCGGCATCGCGACCGTCCATCGCTATACGCAGCGCGGCACGGCGCCCTCGACGGTGGAGGGCCCGTACACCATCGACGCCCATGTGGCCGACGCCGTGGCGGTGCTCGACCATTTCGGCGTCGAGCGGGCGTGGGCGATCGGCCACTCGTGGGGCGGCCACCTGGCGCTGCACCTGCTCGTGGCCCATCCGGAGCGGCTGCTCGGCGTCGTCTGCATCGATCCGCTCGGCGCGTTCGAGCGCGTGTTCGCCGAGTTCGGCGCGAACCTCCGCAGCCACCTGAGCGCCGCGCAGACGGCGCGCATCGACGAGATCGAGGCGCGGCGCCGGCGCGGCGAGGTTACCGAGGCCGACCTGGTGGAGCGCTCGCAGCTGGTCTGGCCGTGCTACTTCGCCGACCCGGCCTCGGCGCCGCCGCATCCCGCGGGCCGGATCGGCGTCGCGTGCTCGACCGAGACGAACGCCTCGATCTCGCACCACTTCGGCTTGAGCACGCTGGCGACCGGCCTGCCGTCGGCGACGCTGCCGGCGCTCTTCATCCACGGCGAGCACGATCCGTTGCCGGTGTCGTCGTCGCTCGAGACGGCGGCGCTGATCCGCGGCTCCGTCGTCGACGTCATCCCGGGCTGCGGCCACTTCCCATGGATGGAGATCCCGGGAGAGATCCGCCGCGCGGTGTCCGCCTTCCTGCCCGGCCCTGAATAAACGGGGTCAGACCCCGTTTATTCAGCGTCCCACTTGGGGTGGTGGCGGCGGGCCCAGTCGCGCCGCACCGTGCCGAGCACCATGCCGCGCAGCGAATGCCGCGTCGACGGGTTGATCAGGACGAGGTACAGGTGGCCCACGATCAGCGGCACCGCCACCCAGGTGGCGATGTCGTGCACGAGGATCGCGCTCGTCTTGCCGCGCACCGCCGCGTCCGTCTCCTGCAGGTACATGAGCACGCCGCTCGCGGTGAGCACCACCATCAGCCCGAAGACGATGGCCGTGTTCAGCTTCTGCCCCGCGTTGAAGCGACCCTGGGGCGGCTCGAGGCCGCGCCGGGCCACGGCCCAGCGCATCCAGCGCAGGTCGTCGTCGTCGAAGCGGTCGATCTCGCGCGCGGTGCGGCGCAGGCGGCCCTGGGTGTCGCTTGCGAGCAGCACGACGAGCCCCGCCCAGAACGCGATCGCCGCACCGAGGTGGATCGACTTCCACAGCCGCCGGTTCGCGGCCAGCTCGGCGAACGCCGGCAGGTACAGGACGAGGCCGGTCGCGAGCATGAGCAGGAACGTGACGGCGAGCAGCCAGTGCAGCGACCGCTCCTCGGGCCAGAACCGGCGCACGTAGACCGGGCGGGGAGGGTGCCGCTCAGTAGCCGTTGGAACGGCCCACCCAGGCGTCGATGTCATAGCCGTTCTGCTCCCAGAACCCGGGATGCAGGTGCGGGACGAGCTCGATCCGGTGCAGCCACTTCACGTTCTTGTAGCCGTACATCTCCGGGATCACGAGCCGGATCGGCGCGCCGTGCGCGCGCGAGAGCGGCGCGCCGCCCATCGTGTGCGCGAGCATCACCTCGGGCAGCGTCGACTGCGACATCGAGAGCGTGTCGACGTAGCCGCGCTCCATCGAGACGAAGTTGATGTAGCGGGCGGCCGGGAGCGGCTCGACCATGTCCCACAACGTCTGCAGCCGCACACCCTTCCAGTGCACGTCGGACACCGTCCAGCCGGTCACGCAGTGGAAGGTCGTCGTCTGCGCGACCGCCGGCAGCGCCTCGATGTCCGCCCAGGTGAGGGTCATCGGCTTGCGCACGAGGCCGGTGATCTCGAGCCGGTAGCTGGCCGGATGGAAGGTCGGCCAGGGCGGGTTGATCGCGTAGATCCGCCACCCCGACGGGAACACCGCCTTGATCACGCCCGGCACGACCGACCCGGCGTCGGCGATCGGGCCGCGCAGCGCCGAGGTGATGCGATCGCCGAGGAGCAGGCCGGCCCCACCGGCGCCGACCACCGACAGGAATGCGCCGCGACCAAGCCGTCTCTCGCCCATCCGTCAACAGTATGGGCGCCGCCGCGCGGCCGCGCCAAGGCGGTCACAGAGTTCCCGATCTTGTAAGGAACGGGCAAGGGAGCGGAAAGACCACCTCCGTAGCGTCCCTCGCGACGGCGCGGCACTCCGCCGGCCGCTTCGACCAGGGGGTATCGAGACGTGAGACGACGATGGCTCATCCCAGTGGCGGCACTCGCCGGCCTGGCATTTCCGGCGACCGCGAGCGCGCACGCATCCGCGGCGGTGTTCACGCTGTCCAACTCGACCGCGGGCAACAGCGTGCTCGTCTTCACCCGGGCCGCCGACGGCAGCCTCACGCCGGCCGGCTCGGCCGCGACGGGCGGCAACGGCACCGGCGCGAACGGCGCGTCGCAGGGTGCGCTCGCGCTGAGCCCGGACGGCCGCCGACTGTACGCCGTGAACAGCGGCTCGAACACGATCGCTGTCTTCTCGGTGCACGGCACGCACCTGCACCGGCTGGCGGTCGTCGGCTCGGGCGGGGCCGGCCCGGCGAGCGTGACCGCCGCACACGGTCGCGTCTACGTCGTGAACACGGGCGGGAACGACGTCACCGGCTTCTGGGCGACGGGGCACGGGCTCACCCCGATCACGGGCGGCTCGGCGCCGCTCACGACGGGCGACTCCGGCGCGGCCCAGATCTCGCTCAACCCGTCCGGGACGGCGCTCGCCGTGACCAACACGGGCTCGAACACGATCGACACGATCACGCTGTGGCCGGGCGGCGCGATCCGGAAGGTGCAGTCGTTCGTATCGGCGGGGACGACGCCGTTCGGCTTCGGGTTCACCCACGGCGGCGTGCTCGTCGTGACCGATGCCCACCAGACGCCGTTCAGCGCGGCATCGTCGTACCGGATCGGCCACACCGGGACGCTCCGGCTGCTCTCCGGCCCGGTGTCCTCGACCGAGGCGGCGGCCTGCTGGGTCGCCATCAGGGGCCGCACCGCCTTCACGGCCGACGCCGGCAGCGGCACCATCTCGACCTTCCGGGTCGGGGACGGCGGCCGGCTGCACCTGACCGCGGCTGCGGCGGCGAGCCCCGGCGCGACCAGCAAGCCGCTGGACGAGTCGATCACGCCGGACGGCCGCTACCTGGACGTCCTGACGGCGGGCCTCGACAGCATCACGACCTACCGCATCGGCGCCGGCGACAGCCTGACCTGGGTCGGCGCGGTCGGCGGCCTGCCCGCCGGCGACACGAGCGTCGCCTCCTCGTAGCACGGGTACGCCCGGGCGCCGGCGTTCTGCCGGCGCCCGGGCGGGGCGGTAGCCTGGCGCGATGCCTTGGCGGGATCAGGCCGGCCGCAGGGTCGGCACGGCCTTCGGCGTCCACGCCGTGCTCGTGGGCACGTGGGCAGGACGCGTGCCGGCGATCAAGCACGCGCTGCACCTGACCGACGGCCGGCTCGCCATCGCCCTCTTCGGCATGGCGGCGGGGACGCTCGCCGGGAGCTGGGCGGGCGGGGATCTGGCCCGCCGGCTGGGAGCGACCACGGTCGTCCGCGCCGGCATCCCGGCGATGGCGGCTGCGCTCGTGGCGACGGCGGCCGCCGGATCGCTCGCCGTCCTGACCGCGGCAGCCGTCTGCTTCGGCACCATCGGTGCGATGGTCGATGTGGCCATGAACGCGCTCGCGGTGGCGGTCGAGCGCGACCGGCGGCGGCCGCAGATGTCGGGCTTCCACGGCTTCTGGAGCGTCGGCCTGCTCGCGGGGGCGCTCGTCGCGAGCGCCGCGGCGGCGGCCGGCATCCGGCCGAGCGTGCAGTTCGCCGCGGTCGGCGCGGCGGTCGTGATCGGCTCGGCTCGCGCGCTCGCGCACGCGCCGCGCGCGGCGGCGGTGCCAGCCTCCCTGCGACACGCCGGCAGGACGCCGTGGTCGGCCGGCCTCGTCGCCCTGGGCCTGATCGCGTTCTGCAGCTTCTTCGCCGAGGGCACCGCGACCGACTGGAGCGCCGTCTACCTGCACGACCGCGCCGGCGCCGGCGCCGCCCTGGCCGCCGCAGGGATCGCGGGCTACTCGCTCGCGATGGCCGCCTCGCGGCTCGTCGGCGACCGCGTCATCGCCCGGCTCGGCCGGGCCGGCACCGCCCGCCGCGCGAGCATCGTCGCGGCCGCGGGTCTCGGGCTCGCGCTGGCCGTACCCGTCCCGGCGGCCGGCGTGGCCGGGTTCGCGCTCCTGGGCGCGGGCATGGCACCGATCGTGCCGACCGCGCTGAGCGCCGCCGGGGCCCTGGGGCACGGCGTCGAGTCGGCGATCTCGCGCGTGCTCCTGCTCGGCTACACCGGTTCGATCGCCGGCCCGGCCGCGATCGGCGCCGTCGCCGGGGCGGCCACGCTGCGGGTGGCGCTCCTGATCCCGCTCGGCCTGATCGCCTGCATCGGCCTCGCCGCCGGGCGGCTCGACCCGGCGCCCACCGACGAGCTTGCAAGTAGCTGAACAGACCAGGCGTCTCGACGGCACGTTGGTACGCTTGAGCACATGGCGGCCACCTCTCCGCCGCGCGTGCTGGTCGTCGACGACGAGCCGGTCGTGCGCGACGTGCTCACGCGCTACCTGACCCACGAGGGCTTCGAGGTCGATGCCGCCGCCGACGGGCACGCCGCCCTGAGCGCGATCGAGGCGCGCGCACCGAGCGTGATCGTGCTCGACCTGATGCTGCCCCGGCTGAGCGGCCTCGAGCTCCTGCGCCTCGTGCGGCTCGAGAGCACGGTGCCGGTGATCATCCTCTCGGCGCGGGTGAGCGAGCGCGAGCGGATCGCCGGGCTCGAGCTCGGCGCCGACGACTACGTGACCAAGCCCTACTCCCCGGGAGAGGTGGTCGCGCGCGTGCGCGCGGTGCTGCGCCGGACCGGTGGCGAGGGCCAGGCGCCGCTCGAGTTCGGCGAGCTGCGCATCGACCCGCAGCGGCGCGAGGTGACCCGCGCGGGGGAGGTCGTGCACACGACGCGCAAGGAGTTCGACCTGCTGTTGATGCTCGCGTCCAACCCAGGCCGCGTCTACACCCGGGCCGAGCTCGTGCAGTCGGTGTGGGGCTACGTGTGGACGGGCGACACCGAGACCGTGACGGTGCACGTGCGCCGGCTGCGGGCGAAGATCGAGGCCGACCCGTCGCAGCCGCGCCGGCTCGTGACGGTGCACGGCGTCGGCTACCGGTTCGAGGCATGAGCGAGAGCCGTCCGTCTGATCGCGCTGCTGGGGCCGATCGCGCTCGCGACGCTCGTCACCTCGCTGCTCGCGCGCCGGCTCGTCACGCGCGCCGGCCTTGCCTACACGCTGATCGCGATCGCGGTGATCGCGTCGCTCGTGACGGTGGTCGACCTGCTCGTGCTGAGCCACTTCATGCTGATCAACCCGGACAACCCCGCCGAGCTCGTCTCGGTGGCGCTCTACTCGGTGACGGCCGGCGTGGCGGCGGCGCTGATCGTCGGCCGCTCGAACACGCGCGCGCTGCGGCGGCTCGTGGCGACGGCGCGCGCTCTGGGCGACAACCGGCTCGACGCGCGCGCGGGCGATCTGGGCGCCGGCCCGGAACTGCGGCTGCTCGGCGAGACGCTCGACCGGGCGGCGGCGCAGCTCGCGGCCGGCATCGAGGCGGAGCGCGCGATCGAGGCCCAGCGCCGCGACCTGATGACCTCGCTCTCGCACGACCTGCGCACGCCCATCGCGAACCTGCGGGCGATGGTCGAGGCGATCGACGAGGGCATCGTCCGCGACCCCGAGACGCTCACGGGCTATACGGCCGAGATGCGGCGGTCGGTGATGGCGCTCGTGACGATGGTCGACGACCTGTTCGAGCTCGCCCAGGTCGACGCGGCCGAGTTCGCGCACGACTCGCGCACGGTGCCGCTTCGGGAGGCCGTGCGCGGCGCGATCGATCTGTGCCGCCCGGAGGCGGCCGAGAAGGGGATCCGGCTCGAGGTCGACCTCGGCGGCGCCGAGCGCAGTCTCCTGCTCGCCCAAGCTCGCGCGGGTCGTGCACTCGCTGCTCGACAACGCGGTGCGCTACACGCCGGCCGGGGGCCGGGTGACGCTGCACGCCGGGCCTCGACGCCGACGGGATCGACCTGAGCGTGCAGGACAGCGGCCCCGGGATCGCCGCCGACGAGTTGCCACGGGTGTTCGAGGCGTTCTGGCGCGCCGACCCGGCCCGATCGAGCCGCGGGTCGGGCCTCGGTCTCACGCTGGCCAAGCGCATCGTCGAGGCGCTCGGCGGGCACATCGAGGCGTCGAGCAACCCCGACCGGGGCTCGCGCTTCGACGTCTCGGTGCCCACGCGCGCCTGAGCCGCCGGGCGGCTAATCGTGCCGTGCGCGGTCGGCTGGTCACGCTGGCGGTGACCGCGGCCGGGGTGTGGGCGCTTGCGCCACCCCGGCCGCCGCGACCGTGAACGTGTACGCGGCACACCCTCCCGGGCGACTTCAGCCCGGCGGTGCGCGGCATCCCCGAGCGCGTGTACGTGCCGAACAGCGAGGACGGCACGGTGAGCGTGATCAACCCGTCCACCTTCCGGGTGCTGCGCACGTTTCACACGGGGTACTACGACCAGCACGTGACCCCGGGCTGGAGCCTGCGCCGCCTCTACGTCGACGACACCGACGAGAACCGCCTCACCGTGCTCGACCCGCGCACCGGCAGGCCCGTCGGCACGCTTGCGACCGCCGATCCGTACAACCTGTACTTCACCCCGGACGGGTCGAAGGCGATCGTCGTCGCCGAGCAGCTCCAGCGGCTCGACTTCCGCAACCGGCGCACGTGGCGCCTGCTGCGAAGCGTGCCGATCCCGGCCGCCGGCCCCGATCACCTCGACTTCTCGGCCAACGGCCGGTTCCTGCTGATCAGCTGCGAGTACAGCGGGATGGTGTACAGGGTCAGCACCGTCAGCATGCGGGTCACGGGAGCCGTCCACGTCGGCGGCCTGCCGATCGACGTCAAGCTCGCGCCGGACGGACGCCGGTTCTACGTCGCCAACCAGGGCCTCGGCGGCGTCACGGTGATCTCGGCGCTCGACGCTCCGGCAGGTTGCGTTCATCCCCACCGGAACCGGAGCGCACGGGATGGCCATCAGCCGCTCCACCCGGCGGCTGTACGTCGCCAACCGCCTGGCGGGATCGATCTCGGTGATCGGGTTCGCGTCGGGCCGGCTGGTGAAGACGTGGCATGTCGGCGGCACCCCGGACATGCTCCAGGTGTCGCCGAACGGCGGGCGTCTGTGGGTCTCCAACCGCTACTCGGGCACCGTCTCGGTGATCGCGACCGGCACGGGACGGCTCGTCGCGACGATCCACGTGGGCGCGAGCCCGCACGGCCTGGCGTTCTTCCCCCAGCCCGGCCGCTACAGCCTCGGCCACAACGGCGTCTACCGCTAAGGCCCCCGGTACACTGGCCGCGGTGCCCGTCGCATTCGCCGCAGACGACGTCTCGAAGCGCTACGGACGCACCACCGCCCTCGATGGGGTCAGCATCCACGTGGACGAGGGCGAGCTGGTCGGGCTGCTCGGCCCGAACGGCGCCGGCAAGTCGACGCTCGTCAAGATCGGGTGCGGCCTGGTGCGGCCGACGAGCGGCAGCGCGAGCGTGTGCGGCGCGCCGGCGGGATCGGCGGCGGCGCGCGCGAACCTCGGCTACCTGGCCGAGCTCTTCCGCTTCCCGGGCTGGATGACCGCGGACGAGCTGCTCGTGATGCACCAGGGGCTCGCCGGGTCGCAGGGCGGAGCCGGCGAGCGCGGCCGGCTGCTCAAGCTGGTCGGGCTGGCCGACGTCGCCGAGCGCCGCGTCGAGTCGATGTCGAAGGGCATGCAGCAGCGGCTGGGGATCGCCCAGGCGCTGATCGGCGGGCCGCGGATGCTCGTCCTGGACGAGCCGACGAGCGCACTTGACCCGGCCGGCCGGCGGACGGTGCGCGCACTGCTCGAGGAGCTGCGCGCGGGCGGCACGGCCGTGCTCCTGAACTCGCACCTCCTGAGCGAGATCGAGCTCGTGTGCGACCGCGTCGTGATCATCACCCGCGGCCGCGTCGTCGCCCAGGGCAGCCCCACGGAGCTGACCGCGGCACAGGGCGTCGAGATCGAGACCGCCGCGGGCACGCGTCGCTACCAGGCCGCCCGCGAGGACGTGCCGGCGCTCGTTGCCGAGCTGGTCGCCGCGGGCGAGCGCGTGTACGAGGTGCGCACGACCCGTTCGACCCTCGAAGAGGTGTACCTCGAAGCGGTCGAGGGGGAGATGGGATGAGCGGCGCCGGCGTGATCGTGGGCGTGACGCTGCGCGAGTGCCTGCGCCGGCGCGTGCTGGCGGTGGTCGCGGTCCTGACGCTCGCGTTCCTGGCGCTCTACGCCGTCGCGACGCACCTGGCCTTCGCCACGATCGGCGCGGCGCAGGTGCGGCAGGCGGGGACGCTCGTCGACGCGCACGCCCTGGCCGGCGCGAGCCTGCTCGGCCTCGCGATGTTCGCGACGCTCTTCCTCGGCGCGGTGCTCGCGGTGTTCCTCACCTTCAACGTCATCCGCGGCGACGCCGAGCAGGGGCTCCTCCAGCCGGTGGTGGTGCGCCCGATCGGCCGGACGGTCTTCGTCGCGGCCCGCTACGGCGCGGCCTGCGGCATCTGCTCGGCGTACGTCGCCCTCGTCTACGCGGCGGCCGTCGTCATCACCGGCCTCGAGGGCGGCTGGTGGCCCGACAGCATCGTCGTGCCAGGCCTCGCGCTCGCGGGCGGCGTCTGCATCGTCGCCGCGATCTCGCTGCTCGGCTCGGTGTACCTGTCGACGATCGCAAACGGGATCGCTGTCCTCATGGTCTACGGCGCCGGGCTCGTGTCGGGCCTGCTCGGCCAGATCGGCTACGCCCTGCCCTCGCAGCGGCTGCAGGAGATCGGCCGCGACGCGTCGTGGGCGCTTCCGTTCGACGCGCTCTACCAGGCCGGCCTGCACGCGCTCACGGCCAACACGAGCGGCCTTACGGGCGTGATCGTCCACCTCGGGCCCCTCGGCGGCGCCCAGGGCGCCGGGCCCGCGCTCGCCGCCTGGGCGGTCGCCTACGTCGCCGTCGTCCTCGGCATCACCACCGTCTGCGTGCGCCGCCGCGACCTGTAGCCGCCCCGCCGTTGCCCGGATCGCGCGCTTCGGCGAAGATGCCGTGCCGTGGATGCTGAGATCCGCTATGTGCGCAGCGGTGGAGTCGCGATCGCCTACCAGACGGTGGGTGACGGGGACATCGACCTCGCCTACGTGCCCGACTTCATGTCGAACCTCGTGTACGCGTGGGAGTACCCGCGCTGGCGCGACTTCTATCAGCTGCTGGCCGGCTCGTTCCGGCTGATTCTGTTCGACAAGCGGGGCACAGGGCTGTCCGACCAGGGCGGCCAGTTCGCGACGCTCGAGACGCGGATGGAGGACCTGCACGCCGTGCTGGACGCCGTGGGTTCGACCCGCGCGGTCATCCTCGCATCGCACGAGGGCTGCGGCATGGCCTCTCTCTTCGCCGCGACGTATCCCGAGCGCACGGAGGCGCTCGTGCTGTTCCATCCGATGGCACGTGGAAATGGCCTGGGTGATCCCGCGGTGCTCGCGGAGATGACCGAGCTCCGTGACCGGTGGGGGGAACAGGAGTACATGGACGAGATGCTCCGCGAGGGGTGCCCGAGCCTGTATCCGAGCGCGGAGGAGCGGCGCTGGTTCGCCAACTATCTCCGCGTCGGCGCGAGCCCGGCGGTGGCCTACGCCCTCAACCGCGCGTTCAACGAGACCGATCTGCGCGACGTGCTGCCGGCGGTGCGGGTGCCGACGCTTGTCTTGTACCGGGCTCCGGAGCGCACGGAAGCGCTCGACGTGGCCTCCCGAGTACCGGGATCGCAAGCCGTAAGCGTCACCGGCGACGACTACCTGGAGATCTACCTCTCGCCGGAGATCGTCGAGCACATCACGCAGTTCGTGACCGCGCAGACCGCTCCCGACGTACCCCAGAGCGTCCTCGCGACCGTCGTGTTCACCGACATCGTCGGGTCGACCGAGCGGGCCGCCGACCTCGGCGACAGCGCCTGGAGAGACCTGCTCGTGCGCCATCATGCCGTCGTGCGGCACGAGCTCGGCCGGTTTCGCGGCGAGGAGCGCGACACGGCCGGGGACGGATTCTTCGCAACGTTCGACGGCCCCGCACGTGCCATCAGGTGCGCGCAGGCGATCCTGAGCGGCGTCGAGCCCCTCGGCCTCGAGCTGCGCATCGGCATCCACATCGGCGAGTGCGAGGTGCACGAGCAGAAGCTCGCGGGACTCGCCGTCGTCATGGGCGCGCGCATCGCAGCCGAGGCCGAAGCGGGAGAGATCCTCGTCTCCGGCACCGTGCGCGACCTCGTCGCGGGCTCGGGGTTGGGGTTCACGGACCGCGGCGAGCACGTCCTGAAGGGCCTGCCGGGCACGTGGCCGCTCTACGCGGCTGCCGACGACCGGCCCGTCGAGGAGGCCGGGCGATGAGCGAGACCCGGTACACTCCAGCGCTCACGCGCCCGTAGCTCAGGGGATAGAGCGCTGCCCTGCGGAGGCAGAGGCCGCACGTTCGAATCGTGCCGGGCGCATGGCTCAACCAAGCCGTTTTTGGAGTACCTATGACTCCGAAAATGCAGGGATTGCCTTCGGCCTCTACCTCCAGACGAGGGCGGGCTCCGCGCACTCGGGCGGAGCGAGAGCGAATCGCGGCGGCGTACTGGGACGGCCTCACACCTGAGCAGGAGGCCTGGGCTCTGCGCAAGATGGGCGTCCCACCGCATGGCCCAAGCGGCACACGCCACTCGTCGGCGCTAGCCCAAGGGAGAGCGTCTTCCGGACACGGGGACTCTCTCAGGGTCGCGCTTTAGCGGTCGTGTCGGAAGAATGGGAACCGCGGTTCCCACGGTCAGCGCCGGAAGCCCTTGGCCTTGCGTCCGGGTGTCGGCCGACGCTCGCCGGCTGCGAAGGCACGACGCGATCGCGGCAGGCGTCAACGGCATGCCCGGCGTGGTCGTCGCGCCGCTCCCCGGTGCGGATGAGGGCGTAACTCCCCACCGCAGGCGGCTGCGACCGCCACACCCAGAACCAGACCATGCCGCTGAATACACGCATACCGGAACCTCCGCTTGCAGCCTTGCAGGCCAACCGGTGCGGCCGCATCGGCGACGGCCCCGATCGCGTCCGGTAGTTCCCCGAGGCGGGGATGCGCGGCGGCGCTGGCACCTCGGACGCCATCGTCCCGGTCGCTTATGGGTAGCAAAGCGCGCCGCTGGTGCGGCAGCCGGTGGGGGTGATCGGGTTGCGTAAGCGCGTGGCTTAACGTCGCGGGAGACGACCGGGCAGACCGCGAGGTGGCGAGGTTGGGTCGCGTGTCTTTCCGTCGTCGCTTTCGGTGTTTTCGCGGATGCGGAGGGTGTCGTTGGGGATGATGCTGGCCGGCATGACCGTCGGCGAAGAGATCGTGGCGCTCGATGACGTGGCAGCGAAGCCGATGCGTTCGTCGGACCGCGGTTGCGAAGGATCGGCGACGTGTTGAGGCTGACGTTCAGTGGCGGCGGGCCGATGGACGGCGAACGCTTCGTTTCGGAGCATCCAGCGCCGGCGTGGTTTGGGGTCGAAGGCGGTGGCTGGTACGAGTTGTGGGAGGTCGCCTCGGACGATGCCGCCCGGGATTGGCCGACCGCCGTCTACGGGTGGGTGCCAGGCTCCGACGTGTTCTCACGGATGTACGAGCGGGCCGGCCGCGAGCAGGGTCGTGTAGCCGCTGACGGGTTGCTCATCGACCGGCACGCGCGCGAAGGTCGCATAGGGCGCGGCTGACGAGGCGGGTTCGGCCGACGGGCGTGAACGCGAAGCTCGACCTGCAGACGATGCAGATTCACGGGCTCAGCCACCAGGTCAAGGGGCTGAGGATCACCGTCCAGACGCAGGCCGACCAGATCGCGGCGCTGCGGGCGACCGCCGAAGTACCGCCGGGCGCTGCGAACGTTCCCGGAGACGCTCGCAGGCGGACTCGCGTTCGGTCACCGCAACCGTCTACCACCTGACGGCCCACCGATACCGCCGAACACCATCCCGCTCGCGACCCGGTAGGCGACCATCAGCACAGCTCCGACGATGACCGGCCACCACAGGTATCCGGCTGACGGCCTGAGAGCTCTGCAAAACGGTGTGCGCGGTGGCGCCGGGAGCAAGGGTGACGGTCTGCTCGCTAGTCGCCGGGCTGCGCTGGGCTGGGTTCCCGTCTTGGTGGCCGTCCCATGCCGACATAGCCGGACAGGCGGCAGGCATGGCCAGAGACGTTGGTGAACTGCACCGGGTGTCCATCACCCCGATCCAGCCCGGCACCGGCATCCCCGGCTACCCCGACCTCTAGCCGCTCCGCCCCCGAGCCACCGTCGTACTCGACACTCGCTCCGGATAAGCACTCGACCGGGACGTCGACACGCGAGATGCGCTTGGCCGAGCGTACTCTGCGGCCGGGCCGTGCACGATCAGGCGTTCCCGGCGCCACAACGCCGGGATAGCGCGCGCGCGGCTGTTCCGGCGGTGCCCAGGGGTCACGATCAGTTCGCCTCAGACATCGCGTCTCTGTGGCGGCTTGCCGGGCGGGTGTTGTACCTATCAGCCCGCCGTGGACACCTCGAGCTCGTCGAGTTCGCCGATCACGATGTCTGCGGCCGGCGCGAGGCGGGCCCTGAGGGTCGGGGCGCCGTCGTGCGCGAGCCCGACGACAAGGCCGAAGCCGGCGGCGCGAGCGGCCTGCACACCGACCACCGCGTCCTCGACCACGACACCGCGCCGTGGCGAGAGGCCGAGCCGGCGCGCGGCCTCCAGGAACGCGGACGGGTCAGGTTTGCCCGGCAACTCGAGTCGTTCGATTTCAACGCCACCCACCACAACGTCGAATGCCGCGCCGAGTCCGACGCTTCGAAGCGTCGCCTCGCAGTCTCGGCTGGACGAA
Source organism: uncultured Actinomycetes bacterium (assembly GCA_963760755.1). Classification (GTDB taxonomy): domain Bacteria; phylum Actinomycetota; class Thermoleophilia; order Gaiellales; family JAICJC01; genus JAICJC01. The sequence goes on from CAVXEE010000003.1 coordinate 175,688, forward strand.
ACCACGCCGAGACGGACCCCCCAGCGTCGCAGCTTGCCGATCAGCGCGAGCGTCGCCGGGAACACGTCGATTCCGTGAGCGTCCACGCGCGTGACGTAGCCCGCGTGATTGTCGTTTGCGAGGGCGCAGACGGTCGCAGGCCCGGGCGGATCGGTGGTCGAGCCGTAGGGGAGGGTGATCCCGCGGGCGGCGAGAAACCGAGCCGCCGCCTCATACCGCAGGCAGCCGTCCATGTACGTCGGGTAGTCCACCTGTGAATCGAACGGAACATCGCGCACACCCGCCCTGGCACTCAGCGCCGGAAGATACCGGTCGAACGTCCCCTGCCACGCTTGGGCGTGCAGCCCAGCGGTATCGGTCACGACCCCGTCCATGTTGAAGACGAAGGCACAGAACCGGCCAAGGGGCCTGCCAGCCCATCCCACCGCGACGGCTTCATCTCCCGGCACCCCGCCCTCACCCCCGGGGCAGCGACGCGCGCGACCCTGCAATGCTCATCCCACATCCCTCCCGGTATCAAGCTCCGCCGTCCTGTGCGAGTCCCACCGGATCGCCTCGAAGGCCAGCAGCGCGGCAACAACTCCAAGCGTGAGCGCTCTGCTGAAGCTCGCCCCAGCGACGGCATAGGCAACAGTGCCGATGATTCCCCCGCACGTCGCCGCCGAGAGGAGGATCCAGTGCAACCGGGCGGCCGCATCTCCGGAGCGGCGGGGAGCCTCCCTGACCGAGACGAGAAGCCGACTGTTCGATACGTCCGCGGCAACCGTGAACGCCCTCTCGGCGCCCTCCGAATACCTGTGGACGATGGTCGGCCGCGCCTCGGCGAGCGAGATCGTGACGGCGCCCGCGTCTGCGCTCCCGACGGCCATCCGGCACCACTCCAGCAGGAGGCGACGAGCAGCGGCGACGTTGCCCGGCGTCGCCGGAACCCACATCTCCAACCCGGGTGACGCGCTCCTCCTCATTGGGAGACCGTAGGCCCGGGGGCGCTCAACCGCGTCCGTGTATCCACGGCATTCACCTCGGGTTACTACCGACTCGCTCGTCCAGCCCCCCGGCACTCAGCGATCGCGCGGATCGCGTATGACTGTGCAAGGGCCGACGTGATCGTGATCGCCGGTCGCGGCCGATCGCCATTCGTCGGCGCCGCCCTGGGCAGCGTGACCCAGCGACTGCTCCACGTCGCCGATCACACGGTACTCGTCATCCCACCTGACGGCACCGCCATGCAACAGCGCGAGCCCGATCAGGACACGGTCACGGCAAGCTGATCCTCCGGCGCCACTGCCAGCCCACAGGAGAACGGGACGCGACGCGCCTCCCCGTGTCGGCGTCCAAGAGAAGACCTCGATCCGGATGCCATCGGACGCGATCCCCGCTCGATCACACTCCGGCGCCGCTCACGGCCCGGCAGCATTCCCTGCGGCCGTTCATGCCCTGCTGGCTCGCGTGCCCGCGCTTCGTCCTGATCCGAACCTGTCGTCGCGTCGTCCGGCACGGCCGGCTCATTCGGTTCCGAGCGTTCAGGCATGGGAGGACGATATCGCAGCGAACACCCGCGCAGCCGTTCTCCACAGGTCTCACAAGTTCCACAGGTGGCGTAGCGGACGCCGCCTTCATCCCGACAGACGTCCACGTCCCCCGCGATTGCCCGATGCGCGGTCAGTGAGTCCGAGTATGCCTTCGCCTCTGGCTCCCTCCGAGCACGGCTCCCCGGCTTCTCCGGCGGAAGCGGAGGCAGAGTACGAGGGACGAATGGCGGCTGTCGTTGCGGCCCACTCCCTCGGACAGCAGCTCATCCTCGCTGCGTGGGACATCGCGTCCGGCCTGCCCGTGCTCTGGTCGGCCATTGGCTGGCCGCCGCCCGTGCCGCCCTCTTCCACCGTGACGCGCCGTCGCCCGCCCCACCCGTCACACGAACCATCGTCTGACTGAGCGCGAGCTGCCTCCGCGCAGCCCACAGATCTTCGCGGGCTCTCCGCGTGTGAATCGGGGTCGGCACGGATGCTCGGGTGAGTCGCCGACTCTAGGCTGGAGCGGCTGGTTGACCAGCAGGTAGCGGTCGCCTCGACCGAAAGAGACGCCGTCCACTCGCACCATCGCGCGTCGGCCTATTCTCGGCGGAAGGGAATGACGGCATGACTACTCTCTCCGTGATCACCATCGTGCTCGCGCTGCTTGCACTCGTCGTGGTCGCTGCGGCGGAGCGGGTTTGTCAACCGGTACGAGCGAGCAATGCAGTTTCCGGTTCGACAAGTTGAGGGATCGTGCACGCGGTGCCGGGCGAGGGCCGCGCGGTGGCCGACACCAAACGGACACTGGTGCCCGGTGGTGAGGCGATGATCGGTCACGCCCAGGGACCAGCGGCAGGTTTGGGGGCGGCGGTTGGTGAGCTCGACCCGGGCGAGCGGGTTGAGTGGCTGCTACGCGACCTGCGGTCGTCTCGGGGTGGTCTGTCGTCGCGGGAGGCGGAGCGGAGCTTGGTGCAGTTCGGCCGCAACGCTCTTCGCCGGGGAAGCCGGCGCGACAAACTCGTCGTACAAACGGTCACACAACGCGATGTCGGCTCGCACGTATTCAAACAGCCGTGCCTGACGCGTCTCTGGAAACCAGTCGGGCGGGAGATCCAACGCCAAGGCGATCCGCTCCGCCAGCTCACCGCTGACCGTCTTCTTGTTCGCGCGCCGGATCACCCGCCATAGATGCGACTGGTTCACCCCCACCATGGCTGCGAGGCGATTCGTCGACAGCCCCGCTCCTCCATGAGAGCCGGAAGCTGGTCCGCCACGGCGACATCCGAGCGCCCTGTGGGGATCGACATTCGGTTCGTCACGGCCCGCGAGAACCCCACTGCCTGGGGTCGCGGTCGCCGGGGCGCGCCCGCTAGCGGCGGGCGGCGGCCGCTGCCGACTCTGCCAGACAGTTCGCGGCCGGACGCCGCGGGCGACTGGCCGACAGGCTTTGACGAATGGGTGTCTGGCCCCGATCTTTGGTGATGCCCGACTGAACGTTGTCCGAGGTCCGCCCGCTACGCGGCCACGGCTCGTCGAGCACTGGGTAAGGTCGTTGGCCGAGGTTCGGTTCGTGGGCCTAGTCGCGTAGTGCTCGTAGTGCGTTGAGGATGACGGCGAGATCGATCGCTTCTTGGAAGAGGGCTCCTGCGACCGGTGTGAGGTATCCGGCGGCGGCGACGGCCATGGCGGCGAGGCTGAGTCCCATCCCCGCGAGCACGCTCTGCCGCGCGATGTGGAGTGAATGTCGGCCGGTATGCACTGCATCCGCCACTCGATCGATCCGGTCGACAGTGATGACGGCGTCGGCGGTCTCCGAGGACACGGTCGCGCCGGCCACACCCATCGCGATGCCGAGGTCTGCCAGTGCCAGCGCGGGCGCGTCGTTTACACCATCTCCGACCATGATCACCGGGCGCAGCTCCGAGTCGTCGCGTAGTCGCCGGACGACTTCGAGTTTCTCTTCGGGGGACTGCTCGGCGTAGACGCGGTCGACTCCGAGCTCGCGACCGACCCGTTCGGCTACCGACCGGCGGTCGCCGGATACCATCGCGACGTGGAGGATCCCCTCCGCGCGCAGTCGTTCCACGATCCGATCGGCGTCCGGGCGCAGCTCGTCAGCCATCACGATCACCCCACCAACATGACCGTCGACGCAGACAAGCACGTGCGCCTCGCCGGAGCCGTGGCCGGGCAGCACGGCTGCGGAGGAGATCTCGTCCTCGCGTACTCCCGCGGCACGCATGAACGCTCGGCTTCCGACCGCCACCGTACGGCCGTCCACCACGCCACGAATGCCCTGACCGGGTACCTCCCGAACATCGGTCGGGGTAACCAGTGAGAGGCCGGCCTCGACCGCAGCACGCACAAGCGCGTCACCGAGCACGTGAGCCGACATCCGATCGACCGAGGCGGCCAGCGCGAGCAACTCCCCGGGTTGGCGACCGCGATACGTGACGATGTCGCGAACCTCGGGCGTTCCGACCGTGAGCGTACCGGTCTTGTCGAAAAGGACAGTCCGCGCTTCGCCGAGCGTCTCGATCGCCCCCGCGCCCTTGACGATCACGCCACAGCGGGCCGCACGCGAGAGGCCGGACACCAGCGCGATCGGCGCAGCCAGTATCAGCGGGCAGGGCGTGGCGACCACCACGACCGCCAGTGCACGGACAGGGTCGCCGCTGATCGCCCACGCGAGCGCCGCCGCGATCAGCGTCGCCGGGAGGAAGAAGCCAGCGTAGCGGTCGGCCATGCGGACAAATGGGGCTCGGTGAGCCTGCGCCTGCTCAACCAGGCGAACAAGCGCCGCGTATGCGCTCTCCGCCGCCGGCCTGGACGCGAGCACATCGAACGGTGAGCCGGCGTTCGCCGATCCGCTCAGCACAGGCATTCCCGGTCCGATCGTCACCGGCAACGGCTCGCCGCTCAGCGTGCTCGTGTCGACGACGGCCTCTGTACCGACCACAGTGCCGTCGACAGGCACGACCTCCCCGGTGCGCACAACCACGACGTCTCCCGCCTCAACCTGGGCGACCGGCACCTCCGCGAGCTGATCTCCGACGCGTAGCTGGGCGACCTTGGGGGCCCGCTGGATGAGCGCCGTCAGCTCACGCCGCGCGCGCGTCGACGCGATGTCCTCCAGCGTCTGGCCGCCCGAGAACATGAGGCCGATGATCACGCCCGCAAACTCCTCACCGAGCGCGAGCGCCCCCACCATCGCAACCAGCGCGATCGTGTCGACGCCCATGTGATGATCGACGATCACCGTTCGGACCACCTCGAACGCGAGCTCGGCAGCCAGCACCAACACCGCCGCGGCCCACACGTCACTCCCCGCCGCCTGCTCACCCGCGAGATACAAGGCGCCGCCAACAAGTATCGACAGCGCTGCCACCGACGCCAGAACCCGCGCACGATGAACAACCAACCAGACAGCAACGCGACGACCCGAACCCGGACGCCCCCGCCCGCTAGCCATGCCTACTCCAACCGACGGTACCCGTTCAGAAGCCATGCCCCACTATCGGCGGACACGTCCTTGTGCGCATCCGTGCCCCCGCCGAACCATCGTCGTAAAAACCCGCAGCGAACGGTCCAAGAAGGCGCCAGCGCATCGACACTCTCACCTCGATAGACCACGTCAATCACCGTCCGGCGCGCCGCACCCTCATCAAGGCCCCGACCCAGCGGTCGTGCGAGCTGACAGAGGCGACCAGCGACATCCGCGCAGGCGTTCGGCCGGTGGTCTCGACGACCCGACTGCGCTCTCGATCTTCGCGGTATTCGGGCCGCGCGAAACCTGCTCGGCGCAGCAGGTTCAGCTGCGCGCCGTGATCGTCTCTTGACCCTGGTCGCGCTCCTGCATGGCGGTTTCGCCGGGGGGAACTACAAGCACCGGGCGGTCGGCGACGTGAAGCAACCGCTGGGTCACGCTGCCCAGAACGGCGCCAACGAAGGGCGAACGGCCGCGGCCGGCGATGACGATCACGTCGGCCGCGCACTCATGCGCGATCTGTGCAATCGCATCCGCCTCGCGTCCGTCTATCACCGAGTTCGCGGTTATCACCTCGGCGTCGATGCCGGCATTCCGGAGGACATCGATCTGCTCGGCGAGGCGAGCGTTGATGTCCGTCTCGAGCGCTCGGGTCTGCGCGTGGGCGACGATCACTCGGGCGCCGTCGCGAGCTGCCAGCGCGGACGCCGTCGGTATTGCCCGGTCGGCTCCGTCGGAACCGTCCAGAGCGAGAACGATCGTGTGAAACATTGCAGCCCCCTCGGTCCTATGTGTCTTGTCGGCGCGCGCTGAGCGTGTCGGCCTAAGTTCTGAAGACCAGCCGAAGCACGAACCTCTCTGCACCACGATGGAGTAAAGCAGTCTCCGGCGGTTCCAGCATCGGTGTCCGCCCCCACCCTCCATCGGTGGTTACCCCGATGATTTGGCGCCGCCTGGCGGGTAGCGTTTTCCGCTATGTCGGTGATCACAGTTGGCGTCGATGGGTCGGAGGCGGCTGCCGCGGCGGCGCTGTGCTTGGCGGCGGCGGAGGCGCGACTACGAGGCGCGCGATTGCGGGCCGTGCACGCGTGGGACATTCCCACGATGGCATACGAGTTCGTTCCGCCGTATCGTTTGACGATGACCTCCGTCGCGCTGCGGCGGACGTCGAGCATCCACACCATAAGTGTGACTCGACCAACCCCTGGACGATGTCCTCATCACGTACACCGGCCGACCATCCGCGGGGCCGAGGCCTCCGGCCTTGACCGTCTGACCGCTTAGCCTCGATTGCGCGCGCGCATGCGAAGGCGCCGATGAGCACCGCCGTCCACACGCCCATCGGCACAGCCGGCGCCGGCACCGTCCGAGCGATCCGGATCGTGTGGAAACGCGAGCTGATCCGGTTCGCCCGCGACCGCGCGCGGATGATCACCGCACGAGTTCCGCTCGGCGACGTCCCGCCGGTTCTGGGGCTGTTCTCCGATTCGCTTGGGCGGCCTGGCTGACCGGGATCCGCCGCCCCTGCTGGACCCTTACGTGACACCTGCTGGACCCCTGACCTGACCCCTTGAATCTGGTCCGTCCGTTGTGAGGGTCACGATGGCTCGAAAGGGCCAGGGGGTGATTCTCGTGAAAGGTCGGAGGCATTCGCCGGAGCAGGTGGTGGGGAGGCTGCGAGAGGCAGACAAGCTGCTCGCCGAGGGGGCGGAGGTGGCCGACGTGTGTCGGCGTTTGGAGGTGTCAGTGCAGACCTACCAGCGGTGGCGGGCGCAGTATCGGGCGATGCGGCCCGAGGACGTGGTGCGGCTGAAGCAGCTGGAGAAGGAGAACGCCCGGTTGAAGCGGATCGTGGGTGACGAGGCGCTTGACCTGGACATGCTGCCGGAGGTGGCGCGGGGAACCTTCTCGCCCCGAAGCGACGCCGCAGAGCCGCGAGTGCTCTGCAAGGTCGTTTCGGGGTGTCCAAGCGGCGCGCCTGCCGCGTCATCTGCCAGCCCCGGTCAGCCCAGCGCTACCAGCGTCGACGAGTGCCCGACGAGGATTGGCCGCGCGAGCGGCTGCGCGTGTTGGCGCGCACGCATCCTCGCTACGGGTATCGGCGGATCCACATGATCCTGCGCCGCGAAGGCTGGCAGTGCACCAGAACGCGCGTCCAGCGCCTGTGGCGCGATGAGGGCCTGCGACTTCCCAACCAAGCCCCGCAAGCGACGACGCGGCCGGCGGATGCCCGGCCATGTCGCAGCCGCCCATCCCGACCACGTGTGGGCGATCGACTCCCTCCAAGACCAGACCCACGACGGCCGACCGGTACGGATCCTGACCATCACCGACGAGCACACAAGAGAAGCCCTGGCCACCCCCACCGCACGCCGACTCGGCGCCGACCAGACCGTCCAGGCGCTCGAGCAGGTCGCCTCGCGGGCGCGGCCACCCGCCGCGCTTCATCCGCTGCGACAACGGCCCAAGCTGGTCTCCCAAGCCCTCCAAGACTGGTGCCGACTCAACCACACCACCACCGCCTACATCCAACCCGACGCGCCATGGCAGAACCCCCACGCCGAATCCTTCAACCGCCACCTCAGACGCGAACTCTTGGACATGGAATCCTTCAACACCCTCCACGAAGCCCACCTACTGGTCGAAGACTGGCGGCTGGAGTACAACCACTACCGACCCCACCAATCCCTCAACTACCAAACCCCAGCCGAGTACGCTCACCGCTGGAGCACCGAAACCCAACCAGCACCCTCATAACAGGTGGACTAGAAAACGGGGTCCGGTCACCGTTGCCATGATCGATCTCTTTGAGGTTGCCATCGGCGTCGTAGCGGAAGGTCGCGGTGATGCCAGCCCTGGCTGACGGTCTCGAGCTCGTCGTCGGGCAGTACTCGTAGTGAGTCTTCGGATCGGTCGTGTGCTCGCAGTCGGTCTCCAGAACAGGGCACACGCCGATGAGCCGGCCACCATCGTCGTAAGCCCACTCGGTGGCCGAGGAGATGGTGGTGCCGTCGCCGCTCTGGACGCTCAGGCGGTTGCCGGCGTGGTCGGACGCAGTGACCGTCTCGTCACCCAGTGGATCGGTGACCGTGACCGTGCCCACGGAGTCGTCGTAGGTGGTCGAGCTGGTGTAGTCGGAGGGATCGGCCCCTGAGACATTGCCACGGGGACTCGTGACCGTCTTGAGGCGCCCGAGCGCGTCGTAGGTGTAGGTCGTCTTGAGGCCGGCCTCACCCGTGGCCTGCAGAGGCGCGGTCACGGACGCGAGGTTGCCGATGTTCGTGCCGTCCGTGCCGTCCGTATAGGATCGGCCGGGCGGGCACCGATGGCATCGGTGGCCCGCAAACGAGGGTGGTGATCTCCCGACGTGTCTAAGACGATGCCGAACCCAGCGCGCGTGTTCGCGCGGATCTTGTGCGGCGTGGACGGATCAGACGAAAGCGCCGAGGCAGTGCGACAAGCGACGCGCCTTGCGAGCGGACCAGTCCATCTCGTTGCCTGCATGGACGTGCCCGCGGCGACCCATGCCGGGGCGGTCTCAGGACAGTTGGTCGAGCAACTCCAAGTGGAAGGCGACGACGCGCTCGCCCGCGCGCGGTCGGTAGCCCGGTCGCCGACAACAAGCCAACAGGTGGCGGGCGTGCCTGCTGAAACCCTCCTCACCCTGCTTGAGCGAACGGATGCGACCCTGGCCGCTGTCGGATCGAAGGGCACGGCTCGCGCCGCCGGCGTGCTCTTCGGCAGCGTCACAACCAGGTTGTTGCATGACGCGCCGTGCTCGGTCCTCGTCGCCAGACGCTCTCCACTCCCTGGAGAGTTCCCGCAGCGAATCGTCGCCGGCGTGGACGGCTCTCCTGAGTCCGCTCTCGCGTTCGCAACCGCAGCCGAGCTCGGCGACCGGTTCGGTGCCGACGTCCGACCCATCGTCGCAACCGGGGATCGCAAACAACAGCCTGACCTCGACCGCGTCTACGGAATCGCGGACACCGTGATCGTCCATCCCGAAAAGCCGGTCACTGCCCTCACCAAGGCGTCGTCGAGCGCTGACCTCGTCGTCGTGGGAAGTCGGGGTCTCCACGGTATTCGAAGCATTGGCAGCGTCAGCGAGCGAATCGCTCACAACGCGCTGTGCTCGGTCATCGTCGTGCGCCCTCCCACCACATAGGCGCCGGCTGGCGTGGCCTGTGCCAAGTATTGGTGGGACGCTCCGGCCCGCTCGAAGGGCGCGGGAGGGCCGATCGTTGCTACTCGGCTACGCGCTCGCGACGTCCCGGCGTTCGAAGATGAGGGTCGCGACGACGAGGGTCGCGACGCCGGCCGCGAGTACGACGAGGAGGTGTGGCCAGTCGGCACCCTCCGACACGGTTTGGCGGCCGGCGTAGTAGAAGCCGGACAGGTACCGGAACGGGTCGAGCCACCCGGCGAGTGTGTAGAGCGTCGCGACGAGGTAGCCGATGGCGGCGAGCGCCGCCGGGACGCCGATTGCCGACGCGCGGTGGCGGGTCGCCGCCCCGACCGCCATCGCAAGCCAGCCGTGGAAGACGCCGAGCAGCCAGAGGCCGGCACAGGCACCGGCGAGATTCGCGGCGTCGAGGTGCAGGTCGACGAGTGGACTCGCAACAACCAGGGCGACGAAGACGGCGGTCGCCGCCGCGGCGACTTCGATTGCGAGCGCTGCGGCCTTCGCCAGCACTACCGAACGCCGGCGGATGGGTGCCGCGAGGACGAGTTCGAGCAGTCCCTGTTCCTCCTCGCCTGCCAGCGTTCCCGCGCCTGTCCCGATCGCGAGCACGAGCACGAGCAGCGGCAGCATCAGGCTGAACAGCTCGGCGTCGATGTACCCCGGGCCGGTGGTGAACCGGGCTGAGGCGCTCAGGCCGAACATCGCCTTGAGCACGTCGGGGTAGTTCTTGATCAGCTTGTCGAACTGCGCGGAGCCCTCGATCGACGGGAACACTGCGGCGATCAGCCCAATGTAGGCGACGATCCCGACGATCCACGCCGCGAGTGCTCGGCGCCGGTCGGCGAGTCCACGGCGGAGCACCTCAGTCGTCATCGCCGCTCCGGTAGTAGTCGAGGAAGATCTCCTCGAGGTCGGCCGGCATCGCGACTACGTCGAGCACCCGGTGCCGCGCGGCGGCCTTGATCACCAGATCGGGGCTTCCCTGGACGCTCAGCCGCAGTCGTGCTCCGTCAGCGTGTACGGACCGCACGCCGGGCAGCCCGGCGAACTCGGCTGCAGGGACCGGCTCGGAGAATGTCACGACGACGTGGCGAAGCGATCGCGCGAGGAGTCCCTCGACCGACTCCACGGCGATCAGGCGTCCTGAGCGGATGATGCCGACCCTCGTGGCCATGTGCTGGACCTCGTCCAACGAGTGCGAGGAGAGAAAGACCGTTCGGCCCTCCGCGGCCGTCTCGCGCACCAACCGCCGAAACTCATCCTGCACGAGCGGGTCGAGGCCGGTGGTGGGCTCGTCCAGCACGGCGAGCTCCGGACGGTGCATGAACGCTTGGATCACGCCGAGCTTCTGGCGGTTCCCACGTGACAGGTCGCGGATCCGACGATCGATGTCCGCACCGAACCTCTCCGCCAGCCGAGCAGCCTCGACCGAGAAGTCACCGCCGCGCAGTCGGGCGAGCGAGTCGAGCTGCTCAGCGCCCGTCAGGCGTCCGACCAGGCGGAGGTCGCCCGGCAGATAGCCGATGCGGCGGTGCGCCTCGACGGAGCCCGTGCGGCTATCCAGGCCAAGCAGCTCAACCGAGCCGGCTGTGGCCCGGATGAGATCGAGCATGATCCGGATCAACGTGCTCTTGCCCGCGCCGTTCGGGCCCAGGAAGCCAAACACCTCTCCCAGCTCGACCCGTAGGTCAAGGTCGACCAGCGCGTCGACGCCGCCACGGTACGTCTTCGATACCCGCTTGGTCTGGATCGCGGCCGGCACCGAACCACCATAGTCACTCGCCGAGAAGGCTGGGATTACCGCGCTGGCGCCCATCACCTGATCTTCCAGCCGCGCGTGTCGCAGAGTCAGGAACGGGCGACATACATCGACCAAGCGCGGGTAGCTTCCTTTCATCGATCATTGCGCTAGAGGTCGTCCGCGCGGAGCATTCGTGCCAGGTGTGGCCTTCCAACTGGATCTCGAGGTCGAAGGCCACGGCGATCGCGGCGCGGTCAGTGTCGACACGATGGAGCTCAGCGTGCTCGGCGTGCCATCCGGCTACTGAGTTTTCGGGCGGCACCGTCAGTTCGCAGTCTGCCTCCAAGGTCGCTTCCCGGCCAGTTCCGTGGTGGTGGCGGGCACGGCCGCCGGGTTCTGGGGCGAATCCAATCCGATCGGATGCTGCGACGAGCTGTTGTTGAGATCCACCGGACGGGGGCGGCGATGTCGGCCCAGGAGTACCCAACCGTCCGTAGCCCGGCGCCGGCGTGGTCGAGGTCGCCCGCCCCCGGCACCGATGTCGTCACCGACACGAGCCTGGCCGACGAGGAAACCGAGGAGGTGTCTTCGTCGGCCAGGCCCGTGTCCTATCAGCGGGCGTCCTGATCAGGAGCGGGCCGCTTGGGCGGCGTAGGCCGTGTACTTGGCGTAGGCGAAGGCCTCGCCGTGCATGGCGGTGAGGAGGTTGTCCTGGGTGCGGGTTCCCGGGCAGGCCGGCTTGCTGGCGGTGATCACCACGGGGCTGACCTCTGGCGCGCGCGGAACCTTCACGTTCGGGTTGGTGAGGGATCGCAGGGCAGTTCCTGAACGCGGCCGCGTGGCCGCCCTCGTCCCCAGCGATCTCGGTGAATAGCTTCGCCGCGGCGGGGCACCTATCCTTGGTCGCCTGCTTGGCGAAACCCGGGTACATCGTCGTGTGCTCGAAGGTCTCGCCCTTAATGGCATCCCGCAGGTTGGCCGCGTTGGTCCGGACCAGCCCGGCAAGCACGGCTTCCCCGGCGAAGTGCTCGCGCAACTCGACCTGGGCGGTGCGCGCGATGCGGCTGATCTCCGAATGCAGAAACCAACCCTCCGCGCCCCAGTGTTCCGCGTGAAGACTCGCCGCGAACCGCGCTGCTCGCATCCGCGAAACCACCACTCACTGCTATGGGAAACTACGCATGGGGGCGCAGCTGACCGCCGTTTCCGGGAACGTGGCGGTTCTGCCGCCCTGCCGAAGCTTGGGGATCGAAAGCTCGATCGTCCCCACCCGCGTGTCCGACTCCCTGGGCCGATACCCCGATACCCGTTGCGATACGCCGCTCGCTGATCGGTGCGCTCGTAACGCTGCGCGCCGGCGCGCTGCGAGGCCTCCAGCTCCATCACCTCGCACGGCACCAACGCCACACTCTCACGCAGCAAGTCCGCGTGCTCGGACTCCCTGATTCTAGGGACTCGACCTTGCGTCCTATGCTGCCGCGCCGACGCAGCCGCCGCATCAGCATCACCACTGACCTCGACTACGGCGGACTACGGTGCCGCCACCTAGTCCCGGTGGAGGATCAAGGCGCGGATACTTGCTTGGACGACCGATCCCGCTCGACTCCCTTCTCCCGGATCACCATGATCCAAGAAATCGAGCCGGCGTCAAACCCGGGACGCTTCAGGGCGTGTGATTTGCGGTGCGGTCCTTCGACCCCGACTCCGGCGGAGGCGAGTAGGTCTTCCACCCACCGTAGGCCGCGCCAGCGAGCATGCCCGTGCCGACGAAGGTGACGGTTACCGTCCTGGTGCGGCGGTGGCGGGGGCGAACCGCGAGGTGCGCGGCCCTGGACGCGTGGCGAGTCGCATGCCGAAGCTCTCGCGCAACCCGCTTGTCGGTCAGCGCACCGGTCAACCCGACCCGGCGCACACGGTGCGCCGCACGCGACGCATCAGCCCTGGCCCGCCGCGTCTCCACGTGAATCCTCCGATCTGTCGCTGCGCGCTGGAGCGGCTCTGCGACTCGACCGGCATGGCGCTTGGCGTCCGCAACCGTGGTTGTCATTCTGATCGCTGAGCCTGTGAGCAGCCCGATGCGCAGCGCTCGCCGCGGGTGATGCCGGGCCTATCGAATGGTGGGGCGAACGGCGTGTCTGGTCATAGTCGGCTCCTTGAAGGTGGGTTCTCGAGTCGGCATCGGGTTGCTGCCCGCAACATTGCGGGCAGTCTTCTCACACACATCAGTGCAGACCCGCATTCCGTGGGTAGTTCCCGAACCTCGGCTCGAGCACTCCGAACGCTTCGAACTCATCCAAGAAGAGCGACCCCATCCGACGCTCACCAGGGCGACAACAGCCGACCGGCCCTCCCGGGTTCGTGCGAGATCGACTTCGGCACCAGGGCCCACTACCGAATGCATTGTGCAGGAGCCTCGGTCCGACAACCAGGTTCTTCGACGCCTCCCAGGCGACTTGAGGGCCCACTAACGTGACCTCAAGTGACGAGACACGGCGCCAGAGTGACTACTTAGCGGAATCGAATCACCCATTCATCGTCTGGGGAGCCGACGAACTCCGCCGATACATCCTGCGACGACACGACGCCCGGCCCATCACCAAGCTGTAGCCCAACCGAGCGGTCATAAGAAGTCGATGCCGAGCACTACGTGCGCGGCGGAATATCGTTCAACTTGACCTTGGCCCGGCCGTCGAAGACGAGCTGACCTCGCTTCACCAGCCGCCAGAAGGCGAGCGTCATGACCTCGGACGGTCTGCCCATGCTCGCGGCCCTCTCGAGTTCACGCGGAGTCGGCGGGTCGCCGCTCGGGTACGTCGCAAGCGTGGCGAGGATCGCGTGCTCAGCTTCAAGGACATCCGCGTCCGACGGGCCGATGCGCCCTCGGGTGCTCGTCGTGTCCTTGCCAGGCATGCGACCATTGTAGGCGCCCGTAACGAGCCGACCGCCACGCTCGACGACCTCGATGGGGAGACGGCAACGCGTTCGGAACGCCACCGATTTTCGGGGACCTCGCGGCTTGCTCGGACATGCCTGGATCGTCGAGCGCTTCCGGGGCGTTCGCGGCGCCGGCTAGGGCGATGCTGCGGGGGTGATCAGCCCGTAGTGGCCGTCGAACCGTCGGTACATGACGCAACCTCGTCCGGAAGCTGGTTCTCGGAAGAAGACGAACGGCTCGCCGCCGGCGTCGAGCCGTCCACGCGCCTGGTCGGGAGTCATGTCTGGAGCCTGGTTCGAATCAACGATCGGCGGTTCGTCCGAGGCCGTCCCGGGCGTCGGTTGAGCGGCACGACCGAGCCGCAAGTACCCGCCATCGACGGGTGCGTAAAGCAGGCTGTCCTCGCCGGTGTCGGAGTCGACGAAGAGCAGGAAGTCGTAGTCGAGCAGGTGCAACTCATACACCGCCTCTTCAACAGCCAGCGCCTCGTTGTCATAGGCTTCCCGCCGCACGACCTCTCGCTCCTCGACGGGACGCGGGTAGGCAATGCCTCGTTGGGTGGGTCGATCACCGTGACGCCACTCCCCCGGCGCGGCCACGGCGGTCCTTCCTTGACGCTCGTCCAGCCGCGAGGACATCACCTCGAGTCGTCGCCTCAGCCGCTCCTCGAGGAGATCGATCGCCTCCTGGATCGTTTCCCCGACAGCCTGCGCGCGCACTGCATGGCCGCTCACGTCGAGGGTGGCCTCGGCCAGCGACCGGCGCTCGACTGAAGGGTTCGGATGCTCATGCAGCTCCACACGGGCGTGAAGGACGGGCGCCGGCGCAAGGTGCACAACCCGAGCCACCTTCTCGGCGGCGTAGGCGGCCGCGGATTCGGGAACCGCGCCTCGCGTCCTCACCACGACATCTCGGGCCACGACCGTCATCACCTCGTACTCTCGCACGGATCCGCGCATCCCGCATCAGGGTTCTTACCCTCCCCGCGGCCGATCGGTGCGCGCCGCACCCGCGTACGGGGAACGCCTCCTGGTGCACCCCGATCCGCCGAGCTGCGGGATCGCCCGCTGCATCGTGCGCTCAGGTCGGCGGCTTCTGGGAGCGCGAGTCCGCAGTTTCACACGTCCCCGGGCGGCATTGCCTGCTCCCGGGGCACCGGGTTCGGCAAGGTGCCGGAAGAACTCGGCGCACATCGCGTCGATGGACCCGGCGAAGTACAGGGCGACCGCTCCGCCGCCCGGGACGCGCCGAAAGCAGCAGGCCGGAGCGGGCGGCCCAGCGCGAGAACCCGGCAGCGACGTAGGACGCCCGGCATGGTCGCTGCGCAACCCGCTCGCGACGGGCTGACGGCGCCCTCGCACAGAGGCAGAGGCCGCACGTTCGAATCGTGCCGGGCGCATGGCTTAACCACGCCGTTCTTGAGGGCCCGAATGCCGAAAAGTGCACCATTCGTCGACCGCGCGACGCGCTTCCAGTTCGCGTCGAAGTTCCTCTTCAAGCACCTTGAGCCGGAGGACTCACCTCATCGCCGGAAGATCCTCGCTGCGGTCAACGAGCGGGACTACCCCGTCTTCGATCACACGGAGCGTGCGGGCAGCGACGACTCGTGGATCTACGCGTTCGACCCGCGCGAGATCGGCGACAAGCTCCCGATCAGGAAGCTCGGGCCGTGGCACTTCCGCTCGCGGAACGAGGCGCTCAAAGGCGCCCGCAGGGAGGTCGCCACCAGCCTCTGGAAGCCGGCGAAGCCATGGACCGGCGACCGGCCCGTCACGCGCGAGGAGCTCGCACAGCACGCGACGTTCGACGACTGCTGGGTCGTCATCCGCGGCAAAGTCTACGACTTCACCGAGTGGAAGGACCACCACCCGGGCGGGCCCTTCGTCGCGCGCATGTACGGCGGCAAGGACGCCACGGCGGAGTTCGGCGACTACCACAGCCGGCTCGCCGAGCGGCACATGCAGTACTTCTGCGCCGGGCCGCTCGTCGGAGCCCCCGCCGAGCGCGCCGGCGACGCGTCGGAGGTCGAGCCGTCCACGACTTGACCGGGCGACGCCCTAACAGGGACACAGGATCGCCGGCGGCAAGCTGACCCTCGACAATGTCCTCTAGGCCAGACCACTTGTAGATGGCGCCACGCGTGGCCAAACGTGCAAGGAATGCGTCACCGGACACCAGCACCTCGCCCGGCTTCGCCATCGAACACAAACGTGCAGCCAGATTCAGAGCCCCACCCCGAAACCCCGCCCCCACCGCCACCGCCTCGCCGGCATCGATGCCGATCCCCACGCGCAACGGCAGATCCGGCCGCGCACGGATCTCATCCGCAAGACGTCGCTGCAACGAAACCGCGCACCGAATCGAACCCCGGGCCGAGTCAAATACACACAGCGCCTCGTCGCCACGAAGCTCCACGACCTCACCACCACCCACCACCTGTTCCCGAGCCACCTCCGCGAATCGCGCCGCGAGAGCCGCAGCCGCCTCATCCCCACGCGCCTGCGTGAACCCGGTATACCCACGAATATCCGCGATCAGGAAGGTGCGGATGGCCTGAGCCGACGTGGAGCGATCAAGAGGCACCGACCAGATCATCCCCCACCCACCCCTCACGCGGAACCCAACCATTTTCACCCGGCGACCCAGGCTCGACGAACGGTGGTGCCCCCGGGGCCGAAGGGTGCGGACGAGTACACGCTGGGCTTCAGCGGACTCTGTCTCGCCAGGCCGTCCGGCTGCCGTCCCGCCCCACAGGGGGTTTCGACCCGACGGGAGGGCGGACGTCGGATGGGGTCGCGAGCCGTCTTCACGTCCAATCGCCGATGGTAAGCTCCAGCACGCACGGTTGATCGCGGCGTCCTCCGGAGGAGGTTTTTGATCGTGCGTGAACGCGGGATTCCTGCCCGGGGGGCACCGGGTGCCTGGGGGCGTCGGGAGCCGTGACCGACATCGAACGGCCGAGCACGCTGTCGCCGGAGCCCCGAACAATCGAATCGCTCGCGCTGCTCAAGGCGATCACGTCGAGCGCGACCGTGGGATTCGGCTTCGTCGACCGCGACTGCCGGATCGTGCGGCTGAACTCGATGCTTGCCGCCATCACCGGCGGCACGGTGGAGGAGCAGATCGGTCGCACGGTGGCCGAGGCCGTCCCGCACCTGTGGCCGCATATGGAGGCCGCGGTCCGCCACGTGCTGGAGTCGGGCGAGGACGTGGTCAATCACGAACTCGCGGGCGAGGGCGCCGGCGGAGAGGCCGATCGCCATTGGCTCACGAGCTTCCATGCGGTGCGAGGCGCGGGCGGCGAGGTCGTCGGCGCCGCGGCGATCGTGTTCGATGTCACCGAGCGCCGGCGGGCCGAGCGGTTCTCGGAGCAGCTGATCGAGACGTCAAACGCGATCGTCCTCGTGCTGGACCCCGCGGCGAACGTCCTCGACTTCAACCGCGCCGGCGAGGAGATCACCGGGTACACGCGCGAGGAGCTCGTGGGGCGGAACTGGGACCTGGTGGTGCCGCGAGACCGCTATCCCGAGGCGTGGGACACCCACCGCCGACTCATCGACGAAGGCGCGCCTCGATATGCGAACCCCATCGTCACGAAAGCGGGCGAGGAGCGCTTCATCCTGTGGCAGAACAGCCGGCGAGTCGAACGCGGCGACGTGATCGGGACCGTATCGTTCGGGATCGACGTCACGGAGTCGGTGAGCGCTCGGAGGGAGACCGAGCGCAGCCTCGAGCAGTTGCGGGCGGCCGATCACGAGCGGCGTCGCCTGCTCGAGCGGTTGGTGCACGCTCAGGAGGAGGAGCGGCAGCGAATCGCCCGCGATGTCCACGACGAGCCCGTCCAGGTGCTGGTCGCGCTGTCGCTTCGCCTGGACATGCTGGCCGGAACCACCGACGACCCGGAGCTCCTGGCCGCGCTGTCGGAGGCTCGGCGCACCGCTCGCGCGACCATCGCGAGCCTGCGCAACCTGACGTTCGAGCTGCATCCCCCGATGCTCGATCGCGAGGGGCTCGCGGGCGCGCTTCGCGTGCAGCTCGAGCAGATGCGGCAGGACATGGGTACGCAGTTTGCGCTCGAGAGCGAGGTGATCGGAGCGCCTTCGCCCGAGACGAGCGCGATCGCCTACCGGATCGCCCAAGAGGCGCTTACGAACATCCGCAAGCATGCGCGCGCTCAGCACGTCACCGTGGACCTGCGCGGCGACGAGCACGCCCTGGTCGTGCGAATCGCAGACGACGGCCGCGGCTTCCAGGGTAGGCCGGACGAGCCGGGACACCTTGGCCTCGTGTCGATGCGCGAGCGCGCCGAGATGGCCGGCGGCTGGTTCCGGCTCGAGTCGGACGACGGCGGGGGAACCGTCGTCGAGTTCTCACTTCCCGCGCTCGCCGCCGCGTAGCGTAGGTGCACCCCCACGCGTATCCTCGTGGTTGACGCTCATCCCGAGGTGCGCGCAGCACTTGCCGAGGTAGTCGAACGCGACCCCTCGCTGCGGCTGGTCGGCCTCGCGTCCGACTTCCGGGGCGCGCTCGAGCACGCGATCCGCGAGCAGCCCGACGTCGCCATCGTCGGGTTCAAGCTGCACGGCGGCGGACCCCGGCTCGTGCGCGAGATGCGCGCGAGCTGTCCGAACACCCGCGTCGTGGCGTTCTCGGTCTACGAGGACCGGTCGGCGGTGTTCGAGATGCTGCAGGCCGGTGCGATCGCGTATCTGGTGAAGGGCGCGGACGCGTCCGACATCGTGCGGGCGGTCGAGCGGGCCACGGCCGGCGAATCGACGCTCTCGGAGTCGGTGACCTCCGATGTGCTGCACGAGCTGGCGGACCACCTCAACCGGAGCAGCATCTCGGAGAACGTGCAGCGACGGCGCGTCGCCCAGGTGCGGCAAGCAACGCAACCGGGGGCCATCGCGACCGTCTACCAGCCCATCGTCGAGCTCGCGACCGGACGCACGGTCGGCTTCGAGGCGCTGTCCCGCTTCAATCTCGAGCCCCGGCAGGGCCCCGCCGCGTGGTTTGCGGACGCGGCCTCCGTGAGCCTGGAACGCGAGCTGGAGCGGGCGGCACTCGAGTCCGCGCTGGCGGGATTCGGGCGGCTCCCTCCGGACTGCTTCATGTCCGTCAACCTCGGCCCGGCGGCCGCGCTCGACGATGACATGACGACGCTGCTCGCCACACACGGCCCGGCGCGGACGGTCGTCGAGCTGACCGAGCACGCGCAGGTGTCCGACTACGACGCGTTGCATGCCGGACTGCTCCAGCTGCGTGCGCACGGCCTCCGCCTGGCGATCGATGACGCCGGGGCCGGGTACGCGAGCCTCCGCCACATCCTCAATCTCAATCCCGACATCATCAAGGCCGACATCAGCTTGACCGCACTGGCCGACAGCGACCGCGGTTCGCGCGCGATGATGTCCGCGCTCGTCTCGTTCGCGTCGGAGATGGGCCAGCTCGTGATCGCAGAGGGGATCGAGCGCGCCGAGACGCTGACCGCATTGCAGGTGATCGGTGTGCACTACGGCCAGGGCTACCTGCTTGGCCGGCCGCAGCCGCTCCCCGCGGTAGGTGCGGGAGTGCCCTGAGACGCGCACCGGAGCCAGACACGGCGGGTCTTGATTAGACGCGAGGCGGTATTGGACACGGAACCACGGCCAACCGATACTGACGGTCAAGCGCGACCGCCAGTCTTCCCACTCCGCCCCTCCTCAGCCAGGCGGTCAGGCGAAAACCAAAGCCGTTCCTCACGACGACCGGGGGGCGGCTTTTGGTTGTCTCCAATCGCCCCACCAACTCTACGGCCCGGACGCCACCGGCCTCAGATCCTCGAGGTCGAGGCGGGCACGGCCGAGGACCCGCGCCCGGACAGCGGCATCGGGCTGGCCGCGCACGGCGGCGACGATCGCGCCAATCATGAGGAGCTGCCAGTCACTGGCGAGCACCTCCGGATCGGAGCTGCCCGCCGCCTGGGCGAGCGTCTCGAGAAACGCTCGGACGTTCTGCAGCTTGGCGATGCTGGCGGCCGCGATCGGCTCGCGGTGCGACTCAAGGAGGGTGTTCACGAAGAAGCAGCCCTCGTAATCGCCTCGCCGGAACCAGTCGTCCAATGCGTCGAACACCGCGAGCAGTTGCTCCGTCGGGGTGGCGCCGCGCCGGCGGGTCTCAGGGATGAGCCACCGCTCGGTCCAAAGCTCCTGCCGGAGATCGAGCACCGCGAGCACCAGGTCGTCCTTCGACTTGAAATGCCGGTACAGGGTCGCTTTCGAGATCCCCGCCTCGGTGATGACGCGCTCGATGCCGACCGCCTGGACGCCGTGATGTGTGAACAGGTCGTATGCCGCGCGCAAGATCCGGTCACGCGCCCCGGCCCCGGATGCCGGGCGGCGTGGCTGGGCGGGTGTCCGTGCGGGTATCACAAGGCACTTGCCCGCGACTCGGCCCGATCCTCGTCAACTGGGCCGGTTCGCGGCAGGGGGACTGCTAGTATGAACGGCGGTACCGACCGGTCAGTATCCCAAACCGGTCGTGTCCAGGATGATTATTGCGGACCGACCAGACCCACATCGACCTGCGGCAGCTCCGCTACTTCCTGGCCGTCTACGACGAGCTGCATTTTGGGAGAGCGGCGAGACGGCTCCAGATGGCCCAGCCACCGTTGTCTCAGGCCATACGCAGGCTCGAGGACGAGCTCGGCGTGCCGTTGCTGCATCGCAGCAGCCGGGCGGTAACGGCCACCGACGCGGGCCTCGTGTTCGCCGCAGAGGCGCGGAAGGTGCTCGCCACCCTGGACGTCGCGGTCTCGGAGGCTCGCCGAGCCGAAGCCAAGGACGCTGGATTACAGATCGGCTGCGTCCCCCACGTCCCGCTCGAGCGCCTGCATCGGCTCGTGTTCGCCATCAACGAGCGCGCGCCGTGCGCGCGGCCGCGCGTCCAGCATCTGCCGGCCGCCGAGCAGCTGGCGCGCCTCGAGCAAGGCGGTCTCGACCTGGCCATCGTCGACGACGTCGTCGACGCGCGGTGCAACCTCCACGTGCTCCCGCTCTTCCGGGGCGGCGCGATCGGTGCCGTCGTGCCGGTGAACCACGACCTCGCGGGCGCGCCCGCTCTGAGCCCCGACGATCTCGCTTCGGAGCAGCTGGTCATGTTCCCCCGCCGCGCCAATCCGGGACTCCACGACGGCCTGCTCGCGATCTTCAGGTCCCGGGGGTACCGCTTCCGGCGGGTGATCCAGGCCACCGGGCCAAGCCGCCGCGACATGATGCTGGGAGTCGCCCAGGGCGACGGCGTGGCGCTCCTTCCCGCATCGACCCAGGACGTCGTCGACTCCTCGGCGGTCGTCGTGTTCCGGCCCCTCACCGAGGCCGTGTTCATGCCCGAAACCGTCCTGGTCTGGCGCGCCGGTCCTCCCGCCCGGCTCGATGAAGCGCTCGCCACGATCCACGAGATCGCGGGCAAGCTCTACTCCGAAGACGCCCCGGGCATGCCGCGCACGGCGACCGGATCGACCACCGCCCAGAGCCACGGATCGAGACAGCAGCGATCCTGATACCGCCGACACTCCGTATTGGACACTCCGGTCGACGCGGCTGATACTGACGATGCCCGGGTCAGGCAAACCGGGGTTTGTTGGCACCATCGAGACCGCACGCGCGTCATGGAGCACGCTCGACATTGGAACAGGTGATTAGCGACCGATCGAGCGCAGGCGAGCGTGAATTCGAGCAGCTGCTGGAGTTCGCCCCGGACGGCATGGTCGGCGTCGACACGTCAGGGGCCATCGTCGTGGTGAACCACCAGGCGGAGCTCTTGTTCGGCTACGAACGGGTCGAGCTGATCGGCTCCCCGGTCGAGCGGCTGGTGCCGGAACGGTTCCGCCGTGCGCACCGGAAGCACCGGTCCGGGTACTCGAAGGACCCGCACACCCGGCCGATGGGCGCCGACCTCTCGCTGTTCGGCCTGCGGAAGGACGGGACGGAGTTCCCCGCCGAGATCAGCCTCTCGAGCATCCGCATCGGGGCCGTCGTCCTGACCATGACCGCGATCCGTGACATCACCGACCGGCTGCTCGCGGACGCCCGCGCCCAGGACGAGCTGCACCGACGGGCGATCGTCGCAGCCATGCTGGCGGCCGAGGAGGCCGAGCGGTCACGCATCGCGACCGCCCTGCACGACGACACCGTCCAGGTGATGGCCGCGGCGCTTGTCGTCCTCGACCGGGTCGCCCAGATCGTGGAGCGCTACGGCGATGCCGACGTGGACGCGCTCATCCGAAACGCGCGATGGGTCGTCAACGAGGCGACTGAGCGCACGCGCCGCCTGACGTTCGAGCTCTGGCCGGCCGTGCTGCACGAGCGCGGCATCGCCGGCGCCGTATCGGCGATTGTGGAGCAGGCGGGCAGCGAGATCGGCGCGGAAGTGTCGGTGACCGCGCCCGACGAGCGGTTCGACTGGTCGCTCGAGGAGGTCGTCTACCGCACCGTCCAGGAGGCGGTGGCGAACATCCGCAAGCACTCGCACGCCCACCACATCACGGTCACCGTCGAACGCCGGCGCGACCGGCTGGCGGGCATCGTGGCCGACGATGGAAGAGGATTCGACGTCGCCGCAGCCACCGACCCATCGTCGCAGCATCTGCACATGGGAATGCAGTCCATGATCGAGCGGGTGCGGATGGCCGGGGGCACGATCCACATCGACTCATGCCGCACGGACGGCACGCGAGTGGCGTTCGAGGTCCCGGTGTCATCCGCAACCGTCTCGCCAGCCGCTGACGGGCACCGCACCTGCTGCAAGCCGTCGCCGGGCCGTCTGTAAGGCGCCTTCGCCTCCCGACGCTACTCCGGGATACGGTCGACTGCAGGGCCAGCGATCGCACATGCCGTCGCGGTGCTCGCCGAGGCGACCCAGACCCCGCAGCCACGACCTCACTGACAGATGTTGGATCGCCCACGCAAGCGATCGGCCGCTACGACGTGGCCCGGGACGCGCCGTGGGCCTGCGCGTACCGCTGAAGCGCAGTCAAAATCCTGCGGCAAGCCCGGGCGTCGGAGGGCGAAATCCGTGCGCGTGCCCGTTGCCCGCCGTACCTTCGTTCGGATCCGAACTGGAGGTCGTTCATGCCAAGCCGGACTCCGGGAAATGGTGTGCGCAAGCAGAGGCCGCACGTTCGAATCGTGCCGGGCGCATGGCAACCAAGCCACCTTGGAGACCCGGTCCACGTCCCGCCGACCGATCCGCGTGAGCGTCCGCAAACGACACCCCGAGAGGCCGGACAGCACGCGCTGCTCGACCGACTGAAGACCTGGCTGGCCCGCGAGAACGAGGTGACCATGGCCGTGCTCCTGCTCGTGGTCCGCGTAACGCTGATCGGCAACGCCATCACCGGATATCGGCCTAGGGGCTCGGAGGGCGCCCGGCCGCATCGCAGCCCGACGCCCTCCATGCGCGTCACTCGTCGTCTCTGTCGGCGAACTCGAGGTGGAGCGCGCCCTTGAAGCAGGTGGTGCCGAACACGTTGCCCGGGGTCGGGATCGGACACGAATCGTGCTGCGTATAGTGCCCTGTCACGCGCGCGCCCTTGAGCCACCCCCGCGTGACCACGCCGCGGATCGTGGCGGTCACGGGGGTCACCGTGTCGTTCTCAGTGATGTGCAGGTTCGCTGTGAAGGTGTGTCTGCTGCCATGGAACCCATAGCGAGCATGACCGAGCCAGAAGCCGGGCTTCGACGTCGTGTCATCCCCGAGCACCTTCCCGACGTAGCGGCCGCGGCCGACATCGCCGCCGACCACGCCGGCCATGTGGACGCCGGCCAGCGTCGACGGGTCGGCGGGGAGGGTCGTCACCCACTTGGTGAACGTGACATCGGCGTCGCGGTGGTGGTCGCCGCTGCCGTCGGCGAGGGCCGAAGGTGCGACCGACATCGGCACGGCCGCGAAGACCGCGGCCAGCACGAGTGAGACGACCATCCTCCGGCTCCTCGGTACGGCGTGGAATGGAACGGGCATATCCGACTCCTCTCCAGAGGCCCGGCCCGTGGCCGCGACCTCGTCTGCCGTGAGTAGCATCCTGGCTCCTCACGGGCGTGGGTCAGCCGACGCTCCGGATGCTTGCCCGTCACGCTACGCACGGGCGATGACCGCGTCTGTGCGCGCCGCGACTCGGTGTGCGTGCGGCTCGTCACAGACATCGCGGGTCGCGAGGCGCACGCGTGCGCCTCGCCATGCCCGCGTGAGAGTCGTAGACTGACCTCGTGACGATTTGCACGCAGTGTGGTCAGGTCAATCCGGACGTGTTCCGGTACTGCGGGGCCTGCGGTACGCCGCTCGCCGCTGCGTCCGAGCCGACGAACGAGCGCAAGCTCGCAACAGTCCTCTTCGCTGACCTGGTCGGCTCGACGGCGCTGGCCGCAGCTTCTGACCCAGAGCGCACGAGAGCGCTTCTCGTGCGCTTCTACGAGACCATGACGGTCGAGATCGAGCGCGCCGGCGGCACGGTTGAGAAGTTCGCCGGCGACGCCGTGATGGCGAGCTTTGGCGCGCCCGCGGCGCACGAGGATCACGCCGAGCGCGCCCTGCATGCAGCGCTCGCCATGCAGCGCCGGCTCGGCGAGGTGTTCGGCGACCTGCTCGCGCTGCGCATCGGCGTGACCACGGGCGAGGTGGTCGTCGGTCCGCCGCACGACGGCAGCTCGTGGGCGACCGGGGACGCCGTCAACGTCGCCGCGCGGCTCGAGCAGGCGGCGCCGCCGGGCGGCATCCTGGTCGGGGAGCGGACCGTGGCGGCAGCACGCGGCGCGTTCGAGTTCGCCGAGCCGTCGACGGTCGACGCGAAGGGCAAGCCCGGAGGTGTCGCGTGCCGGCGGCTCCTGCGAGCACTTGCGCTCCGGCGCCCGCGTGGAGTCGGTGGGCTGTGCCGCGCGTTCGTCGGTCGTGAGACCGACCTCGACCGGCTTCAGTCGCTCTACCAGGCGGTCGTGGAGACTCGTGACCCCCACGTGGTCACGATCCTGGGCGACGCCGGGGTCGGCAAGACGAGGCTGGCGCGAGAGTTGTGGGAGTGGTTCGCGGGCTGCTCCCCGCAACCGCTCCTGCGGACGGGACGCTGCCTCTCCTACGGCCAGGGCATCACCTACTGGCCGCTGGGCGAGATGCTGAAGGAGCATTTCGGGATCCGCGAGAGCGACCCGGCGGACGCGGTCGTGCGGGCGCTTGCCGACTACCCGTCCCTCGGCCTCACGCTCGGGCTCAACCCCCGAGCCGACCTCCACCCAATGGCCGCGCGCGAGCGCCTGTACGACTCATGGGTCGAGTTCGTGCACGATCTGGCGAGCGATCGGCCGACGGTGCTGCTGGTCGAGGACATCCACTGGGCCGAGGCCGATCTCTGCGATCTGCTCGACGCCATGGTGCGGCGCGTGCACGCCCCGCTGCTCGTGCTGGCGACCGCGCGGCCCGAGCTGCTCGACCGTCATCCCGCGTGGGGGCGGGCGCGGCAACATGCATCGCAGCTCGTGCTCGATGCGCTTCCACCGGCGAGTGCGGAGCGGCTGCTCCAGACGCTTCTCGGTGTCGAATCGCCCGAGCCCGTCCGGCGGCTGATCGTGGACCGAGCCGAGGGCAACCCTTTCTTCGTCGAGGAGCTGATCGCCACTCTGATCGACCGGGGTGTGCTCGAGCGGGAGAATGGGGTCTGGTCGTTTGGTGAGCTGCCGCCGGGACTCGACGTGCCCGACTCCGTTCAGGCCGTCGTCGCGGCGCGTATCGACCTCCTGCCACCCGCCGAGAAGGCGGCGCTTCAGGCGGCCGCGGTGATCGGGCGGGTGTTCTGGGCCGGGCCGGTCTACGAGCTCGTCTCCGGCGCTGCGCCCGACCTCGGACTGCTCGAGGAACGCGGCTTCGTCCGCCGGCGCGAACGCTCCGCGCTCGCCGGAGACCGCGAGTTCGTGATCAAGCACGCCGTGACGCGTGAGGTCGCCTACGCGAGCCTGCCGAAGGCGACGCGCGCACACCGGCACGCGGACTTCGCGGGTTGGCTCGAGCGCAGGGGCGAAGGACGCGAGGAACATGCACCGATGCTCGCCTACCACTACGCCGAGGCGGTGCGCTCCGAGGATCTCGATCTCGCCTGGCAGGGCTGCGACGAGGAGGTCGAGCGGCTGCGGGGCCAAGCGATCGAATGGTTGTTGCGGGCAGCCGATCTCGCGATCGGCCGCTATGAGATCGACGAGGGCCTCGTCCTGCTGCACCGGGCGCTCGGACTCGAGTCGGATCCGCTCAAGCAATCGGAGATCTGGCGGTCGATCGGCCGCGCCAATGCGCTCAACTTCGACGGGCCGCCGTTTCGGGAGGCGATGGAGCGGGCGATCGGGCTCGGCGGCGCACCCGCCGAGCTCTACACCGAGCTCGCACTGCAGACCGTGCGGCGTTCCGGGATGTGGGTTCAGAGGCCGGACCCCGACCTCGTCGACGGGTGGGTGCGGCGTGCGATCGAGCTCTCACCTGAAGGCTCTCGCACATATCCGCGGGCGCTGGCTGCACTCGCGCTGCGAACGAACGACGAGGACGCCGCGCGCGCTCTGCAGGTCGTGGCCGAGCGGCTCGGGGACCCCGAGCTACGTTCCCACGCCCTGGCGGCCCTCACACAGGTGGCCTGGCGATCCCGCGACCTCGATCGCGCTCGCGCGGCCGTCGAGGAGCGCCTCGAACTGCTCGCGGGGATCTCCGCGCCGGACGACCGCCACTTCGCACTGTTACAGGCGGTCGAGGGCAGCCTGGCCCAGGGCAGGCTCTCCGCAGCCGCGCACGAGAGCGCGCTGCTCACGGGGATGGTCGAGGGCCTCACGGCGCACCATCGCGTCCACGGTGTGGATTGCCGGATCCGGGTCGAGGCGGTCGCCGGGCGCTGGGACGCGGTGAGGCTCCTCATCCCCGCCGCAGACAGGGCGGTCGAGGCGAACGCGGGCAACCCATGCACGGGGAACGTCACCGCGCTCCTCTACTGTGCAGTTGCGAGCGAACAGGTCGGGGACTCCGCCGAGGCACGCCGCCTCGAGGAGCAGGCGGATGCGATCGGGATGGAGGGCTTCGACGTCTACTTCGATTCGGCCCGCCTGCGGCTGGCGCTGGCGCGGAACGACCTCGCCACGCTCCGGCGACTCGTCGACTGCGCCGAGCCGGTGGTGTTCTCGCCATCGCAGTTCGACCGACCGGCCGCGCTGCTCGACGCGCTCGTCGCCCTCGGCGACCACGCGCGGATCGAGTCCGACGCCCCGGCATGGCTGACGCCTGGGACGTACGTCGTGCCGTACGCCCTGCGCGCGCTCGGCGTCGCTCGGAAGGACGAGCGACTGGTGGACGAGGCCGCGGATCGCTTCGCGGCGATGGATCTCGAGTGGGACGCCGCCGAGACGCGGAAGTTGCTCGCGTAGCACCCACAAACGACCTCGGGCGACGTCAACGATCCAGGCTGCGCCGAGGGACGGCGCCTCGCTCGGCGGCGCTTCCCCCAACTGCCACGCGTCCTCGTACCCTCGGGGGCGTGCCGCGCTACCATCGAGAATGGGATCAGGCCATCGTTGGAGGGGAGGCGTATGAGCACTGCCGCAACGACTCTTCCGGCCGGGACGGTACACGGCACACTCCCGACCGATCTTCTCGAGGTGCTGACCCGCGACGGCGCAGCGCGTGCGACGTGGATGGACATCACGCCGCTCGCGCGCAACGAGTGGATCTGTCTCGTCACGTCGGCCAAGCAGGACACCACCCGCGAGCGCCGGCTGGAGCGGACACGCTCGCAACTGTCCGAGGGCCAGCGCCGCCCGTGCTGCTGGCCCGGATGCCCCCACCGCGAGAAGAACGGCAGATAAGCCTCCGTCCGGATGCCAGGCGCCGAACGAGGGCATCTGCGCGCGCACATACACTTCGCGTCCTGACGATCGGAGATGGATGGAGGCGGAGTGACCGACGCGCCTGACAGCCCAGCACTTACGGCGTCCCAGCTAGCCACCCTGGCCGGTGTCGGTGAGGAGCGATCCGCCTCGACGGGCGACACCCTCTACCGGATCGGCGACCAGCGCTACCCGTTCGTCGCGGTCATCGAGGGCGAGGTTGCGGTGCTCGACGCGGCGGGCAACGAGATCACGCGCCACGGCCCGTCGCGATTCCTCGGCGAGGTCAACCTCCTGTCCGGGCAGGCGGCATTCGTGACCGCCGTCGCCGCGGCGCCGCTCCGCTACGTCGCCGTCGACCGCGAGGCGTTGCGCGCGCTCCTGTTCGACGATGGACCGCTCAGCAGCATCGTGCTGGCGACGTTCATCGCACGCCGCGAGGCACTGCAGCAGGTCGCCGGGCTCGGCGTCGAGATCATCGGCCCGCACGCATCCACGGCAACGAGGCGGCTGCTCGAGTATGTCCGCGGAAACCGGTTGCCGTTCACATGGCGCGATCCCGAGCCCTGCGGACGACCCGGACGCGGCCGCGCTCGTGGCCGGCCTCGGCGCCTCAGACCTGCCGCTCGTTCGTCTGCCGGGCGGCGTCGAGATGCGCGCGCCGTCGCCCGGTGCGCTGTCGCGCGCCCTCGGCATCGGACGCGAGCTCGCGTCCCGAGAAGAGGTCGACCTGCTGATCGTCGGAGCCGGCCCGGCCGGCCTGGGAGCATCGGTGTACGGCGCCTCCGAGGGCCTCGACACGCTGGTCGTCGAGAGCAGCGCGCTCGGCGGCCAGGCCGGCGAGTCGCGCAGGATCGAGAACTACCTGGGCTTTCCGGCCGGGATCACCGGGTCGGAGCTGCACGATGCGCGCGGTCGTGCAGTCGCGGAAGTTCGGCGCCCGTTCCGCCACCCCGTACCGCGCGGTGGCCCTCGAGCCGGGCGACGGCCGGCACACCGTCCGCCTCGAGGACGGGCAGGAGATCGCCGCGCGAGCGGTGCTGCTCGCCACCGGCGCGCAGTACCGCCGCCTTCCGGTCGAGCACCTCTCCGACTACGAGGGCGTGAGCGTCTTCTACGCCGCAGGGCCACCGGAGCAGCAGCTGTGCGGCGCATCACGCGTCGGCGTGGTCGGCGGCGGCAACTCGGCGGGTCAGGCCGCGGTCTGGCTGGCGCGCGGCGGCGCGCTCGTCACGTTGCTCCACCGGCGCGCCGATCTGCGCGAGACGATGTCGGACTACCTCGTGCGCGAGCTCGACCGGTACCGGGTCGCGGTGCGAGACCGGAGCGAGATCGCGGCGCTGCACGGGGACGGCGGACGGCTGGAGGCGGTCACGCTCAAGAGCGGCGACCACATGCCGCTCTCGTTCCTGTTCCTGTTCCTCGGCGCGCGACCCTGCACGGAGTGGCTGGACGAGGCGGTCGCGCGCGACGACGACGGCTTCATCCTGACGGGCCCCGCGGCGGGCAGCGAGAACCTGCTCGAGACGAGCGTGCCCGGGGTGTACGCCGCGGGCGACGCGCGCTCGGGGTCGACCAAGCGCTGTGCCGCCGCCGTCGGCGAGGGAGCGATGGCCGTCCAGTTCGTGCACGGCCGTCTCGCCCAGCAGACCGCGGCCCCGGTCGGTGGCTGACTCTCCGGTCACGCTGTATCAGACCGAGTGGTGCCCGTTCTCGTCGGCGGTCCGCGAGGTGCTGACCGAGCTTGGCATCGACGCGGTGATCCGCCAGGTGGAGCCCTGGCCGCAGGAGCGGACGCAGCTGCGCGAGCTCGCCGGCACCGACCAGATCCCGGTCCTCCAGGTCGAGGACGGCCGGATCTTCCGCGGCACCCGCGAGATCTTCGCCCACCTCGAGACCCGGGAGCCGTGGCGGTACGCGGGCGCGCATCGCCGCCGCTACGCAGAGCATCGCGACGCGCGCGAGTCGGATGTCACCGCGCAGCTGCTCGGGCGCTTCAAGGGCTCGGGAGACCTCGAGCCCGTCGAGCCGCAGGCGACCCCGGGCGACGCCACCGTCGTCAACGTGCCGGAGGCGCACCGCTACGAGCTCCTCCTCGACGGGCGCCGCGTCGGCCTGCTCGCCTACAGGGAGCGGAAGGGGCGGATCGCGCTCACCCACACCGAGGTGAGCCCCGCGTGCGAAGGCCGGGGCTTCGGCAGCCGGTTGGCGGCGACCGCCCTCGACGACGCCCGCCGGAACCGGCTCGCCGTCATCCCCATCTGCCCGTTCATCACCGGGTACATCGAACGGCACCCCGAATACCGCGATCTCGTCGACCCGGAGCACCGAGCGCCGCGCGCCGGGTCGTAGCGACGACTGCCCGGCGCATGGGCGGACTCACCGTCTGGTGAGCGCCGACCGCGCCGCCTCCTCGGACGGAGTGAGCTCGAGGGGGACGATCTCCCGGAGGCGGGTGTCCGTGACGACCGGGGGATCCGCAGGCCGTCGATGAGCGGGCGGGCGGTGGCGGCGTTGACCGGAGTGACGAGCTCGAGCCAGTACGAGGATAGGCGGGGTGTGAGCGCCCTCCATCGGCACCACCGGCTCGGCGAACCGCGCCCGCTGGGCCGAGGAGATCGCGCCGTCGGCGGCGCGATCTTCCACGGACTCCCAACCCCTGTAGCCGGCTCGGGTCATGTCGACTGTCCCGGCTTCAGAGCTGCCTCGCGCCGGGCGAGCCTGTTCGGCTAGACGCGGCGCCCAGCAACGTTGCGCCAGATGAACAGCGCGACCGCGATGATGGCGAGAACGACAAGAATCTCGATGAGCATGACCCTCCCTTCTGAACGACGGAGGACAACCACGGCGGGCGATGAGCGGAAGCGCTCAAGGCGAGCCGGTGAGAACGTGAAACGCGGGTACCAAGGGCACAGTGCCCAAGGTCGCGAGTTCGCAACCACGGGCCGCGGCCGGAAAAGACCTCAAACCGGCGTCTCAGGGTCGCCGTGGACGTCTGTGGCCTTCTCGGGTGCAGGGGACTTTGGGCGTTTGGGGTCGGGCGGCGGACTCGCCGTCGCCGGCCCATCGGTCTTCGGTCGCGGGCCTTGGCCCTGGTCGGTACCTCTCGGCATCGTGCTCCTCTTCGTGTTCGGCCGCCGGACCGATGTGGCGGGCGGTCAGCTGAAAGCGTTTCGCAGGTGGTGCGTGCGCCAGCCGTCGACGTGCTGATGGCCGGTGTCGGTCGCCTGGTCGAGGTCCGGGAGGATGTCGAAGAGGCGATCGAGCCGGAGCAGGTCGAGCAGGCGTTTGACGATGCCGGTTGCCCCGGCGAGGACGATGGCCGCGTCCGGTTCGCACCGGAGTGGTGCCACAGCCCGGAGCAGGGTGCCGACGCTGGCGCAGTCGAGGAACGTCGCCGCGGTGAGGTCGATCACCAGGTGGCGACGGCCACTGATGATTTCGCCCTCGATCGCTTCTCGGAGCCTCGCTGCGTAGGCGACATCGAGCTCGCCCGCGATGCGCACGTACGCCCCGTGCGGTCCGAAAGCTTCGGCGGTCACCGAGGGCGCCTGCGGACCACGGGCCATGGCTGGCATGGCCGGTATGGATGTCGGTGACAGCACCCACTCACCCTACCACAAATGAGGAGAAAATGGAGAGAAATCTTGTAGATATTGAGTAGATTTAGGCGAAGACTTGGCCGTTTCCAGGTATACTCCGAGCAATGTCTGAGGAAGCGCTCTACAGCATTGGGGCAGTTACGCGCATGACCGGGGTTCCGGTCGGGACGCTGCGTACCTGGGAGGAGCGGTACGGCCTGGTGATCGCGAGCCGCAGCGCCGGCGGTCAGCGGCGCTACAGCCGCGATCAGCTCGAGCAGCTGATGTTCGTCGCCCGCGAGGTGCGCGAGGGGTTGTCGCCGGGGGATGCCCACAGGCTGCTTGCGCACCGCGGCTCGACGGCGGCCGAGGATCCCGACCGGGCGGCGGGCGGCGTGTTGATCCTGCTCGCGGAGCGCGATCCGTACGCGGCGAGCTATCTGGACTACTTCCTGCGCACGGAGGGCTATCGGGTGGAGCTGGCTCGTGACGCGGACGAGGCCGAGCGCCGTTTCGCGTTGCTCTCACCGCAGCTGGTGATCGTGGAGCTGCTGCTCTCGGGCGGATTGGGCAGCGCACTGATCGAGCGGCTCCAGCCGTCAGACGCGCTGGTCATCGCGATCTCCCCGTTGGCGGCCGGCGATGTGTCTGCGGACCTGGGCGCCGACGCGTTCTTGCAGAAGCCCATCGATCCGGTGGTGCTGCTCTCGACGGTGCGCGACCTGCTGGGAACCAGCGCGCTGACGCGGACGCGGGTGCGGCCAAGCACGTGATCGAGCGGCTGCCAAGCGGGATCGCCCGGCTCGATGGAATCCTCTCGGGCGGCCTGGTCGCGGACTCGATCAACCTGGTGATCGGGGCGCCCGGAAGCGGCAAGACGATCCTCGCACAGCGGTACGCGTTCACGAACGGCACCGTCGAGCGGCCCGCGCTGTACATCTCGACGGTCTCCGAGCCACTGGACAAGATCGTCCGATTCGGCCAGACGCTGTCGTTCTTCGACGTCCAGGCCGTCGGCAAGCGCGTCCTCTACGAGGACATCGGCAATGACCTCACCCGCGGCGGGCTGCCCGCCGTCACCGAACGACTCCAGACGCTGCTGCGGGAGCGGCGCCCCGGCGTCGTCGTGATCGACAGCTTCAAGGCGCTGACGCCCTACGCATCCGACGCGCGTGACTACCGCACGTTTCTCCACACGCTCGCGGGTGCCGTCTCGGCGATCACCGGCTCGAGCTTCTGGCTGGGTGAATACGGCAGCGACGAGATCGCACGTGCGCCGGAGTTCGCTGTCGCCGACAGCGTCATCTCGCTGGGCACGCGCACCGTCGGCGATCGCGCAGAACGCGTGATGGAGGTGCTCAAGCTGCGCGGCAGCGACTACACGTCCGGACAGCACGGCTACCGGCTCACGGGCGACGGCCTCGACATCTTCCCGCGCCTGGCCGACACGCGCGACGACTCCGCCTACGGCCTCGATCCCGAGCGTGTCTCAACCGGGATCCCACTGTTCGACGAGATGATCGGCGACGGCTACTGGCCTGGCTCAACGACTCTGTGTGCAGGGCCTTCGGGAATCGGAAAGACGCTGATGGGCCTGCACTTCATCACCAGCGGCGCGGCCCGCGACGAACCCGGCGTCATCGCCAGCCTGCAGGAGAATCCCTCCCAGCTCGCGCGCATGGCGCACTCGTTCGCGTGGACGCTCAACGGCGCAGTCGACGTCATGTACCGCTCGCCGGTCGACATCCAGATCGACGAATGGGTCTACGAGCTGCTCGACACGGTCGAACGGATCGGCGCGCGGCGGGTGCTGATCGACAGCCTCGCCGACCTCCAGTTCGCGTCAGGCGATCGCACCCGCTTCCGTGAATACATGTACTCGCTCACCCAGCGCTTCTCGCGCGCCGGCGTCAGCGTCTTCATGACCTCCGAGCTCGCCGATCTCTTCAACGTCACCAGCCTCTCCGACCACGGCCTTTCCCACCTCTCCGACAATGTGCTGCTCCTGCAGTACCTCCGTGACGGCGCGGGCATCCGCCGCGCCGTCACCGTCCTCAAGACCCGCGCCACCAGCAACGACGCGCAGGTCCGCGAGTTCACGATCACGGCGAACGGCTTCACCCTCGGGGACACCATCGACAGCCGCCCCTCCAACGCGACCTGAGCGCGTGTGGGGGGAGCCGGGCTCCCCCCACGTTGCTGCCTAGCGCGGCGGCCCGCTCCCGAGCGAGAGGTTCGCCGTCTGGCTCACGCCGTTCTGATCGACGACGGTCGCGGAGACGGACGCACCCGGCTTCTGCGCCGCGACGATCGCGGTGAGCGCGTCGGGCGACGAGACCGCCTGATTGCCCACCGACGTGATCAGGTCGCCGGCCGTGAGGCCCGCCGCGTCTGCGGCGCTCCCGGGGACGACCGAGGTGATGACCGCACCCGAGCCGCTGTAGCTGTTCGCCTCGACCTCGACGCCGAGGAAGGCGGTGCCGCCGACATGGATCCCGCCCGAGGTGTCGCCATGCATGATCTGCTGGGCGATCGACATCGCCCGATCGATGGGGATGGCGAACCCGTCGCTGGCTGTCGCCTGCTCGAACCCATTGCCGGTCGAGGCGGCCGTGTCCATCCCGACCGCCTGGCCGGACGCGTTGAAGAGCGGCCCGCCGGAGTCGCCGGGCTGCACGGCGGCGTTCGTCTCGATCATTCCCGTCAGGCTCTCACTGCCGCCCTGATCGTCGCCCACCGTGATTCCGCGGTCGAGACGCGTCACGGTGCCGGAAGCCGCGCGGAACGAGCCCGTCCCGCCGGCGTTCCCGAGCGCCGTCACCGAGTCGCCGACGCTGACGGCCGAGGAGTCCCCCATCGGAATGGTCTTCAGATTCGAGGCGCCGCTGGCCTGGAGGACGGCGACGTCATCGGATGTGTCGTAGCCGACGACGTGGGCGGTGAAGCTGCGGCCCGTCGCCGGCACGACGACCTTGATTGCCGTCGCACCGCGAATGACGTGGTTGTTCGTCAGCACGGTGCCCGACGACGTCAACACCATGCCCGTGCCCGCAGCCCGCCCACCCTGGTAGGCGAGGTTGGTATCGATGACGACGACACCGCTGCCGATCGGAGCCGGACGGGTCGTGGCGAGGGCGAGGCCGGCGGCAACCGCCGCTCCGACCACCGCGACGAGCCCCACGAGGACCACGCGGAGGCGGAGGCGCCGAAGTGGGCGCGCGCGCCCCGGCGGCGCCGGGAAGTCAACCTCGCCTGCGTCTGCTCCGGTGGGTTCGATGTCCCCCACGGCTAGGCCGCCGTCGCATGGTCGGTGACGTCGCGAACAGCGACGATGCGATGGCCGGGATGGGACTGGTCGCATACCTGGATCGCCCGCTCCGGCGACTCCTCGACGACCTGGTGGATGAGCGGCGCGCCGTCCCGCGAGCGCGTGCGCGGCGCGAGCACGAACAGGTAGCTCCGAAGCGGCTCCATGCTCGTGCGCGTCCGTGTGGGTGTACTCATGAGGGTTCGACTCCTTGTGTCCGCACCGCCCGCCGACCGGCGGGCCCTATGCGCGACCAGAGTAGGAGGCGAATCTGAGATTCCCGTACGCGCCGGATAAGCCGTGCCTAAGACTGTGACCTCCGGTACGGTGTCGTCGGTGCGCATCGCCACCTGGAACGTCAACTCTTTGAAGCAGCGCATGCCCCGGCTCGTGCCGTGGCTGGACGAGCGTCAGCCGGATGTCGTCTGCCTGCAGGAGACGAAGCTCGCCGACGATGCGCTCGCCGACGTCCTCGGCGACGCGCTGGCGGAGCGCGGGTACCGGATCGCCGCCCACGGCGAGACGGCGTGGAACGGGGTCGCGATCATGTCGCGGGTCGGCCTCGACGACGTGACGACCGGGCTCGCCCATGCGCCCGGGTTCCCCCACCCCGAGGCGCGCGCCATCGCCGCCACGTGCGACGGCGTCCGCGTGCACTCGGTCTACGTGCCGAACGGCCGCGCGCCGGACTCGGATCACTACGAGTACAAGCTCGCGTGGCTGCGCGCGCTCCGGGACGTCGTCGCCGCCGCGCCCCGGAGCGCCGTCGTGTGCGGCGACATGAACATCGCGCCGACGGACGCGGACGTCTTCGATCCCGACGCCTACATCGGCCAGACCCACGTCACGCCACGAGAGCGGGAGGCGCTTCGGGAGCTCATGGCGACGGGACTGCACGACGTCGTGCGCGACCGGTGGCCGGACGAGCGCGTGTTCTCGTACTGGGACTATCGCGCGGGGATGTTCCACCAGGATCTGGGGATGCGCATCGATCTGATCCTCGCCGGCGACTCGGTCGCCGCCCGCGTCCGGGCGGCGTGGGTCGACCGCCAGGCGCGCAAGGGCCGCGGCCCGAGCGACCACGCGCCGGTGATCGTCGACCTCGACCGGGCGCCGGACGGAGACATCGGACCGGTCGTGCCGCCACCGTCGAACCCGGTCGTCAAGCGCGG
Source organism: uncultured Actinomycetes bacterium (assembly GCA_963760755.1). Taxonomy (GTDB): domain Bacteria; phylum Actinomycetota; class Thermoleophilia; order Gaiellales; family JAICJC01; genus JAICJC01. Next base: position 211,488 of record CAVXEE010000003.1, read on the forward strand.
CGCCAAGAAGCTCCCGCAGGCGTAGCGGGCGTCGGCTACGCCGGATCGCGGCCGAGGAACGTCTGCTGAAGGGCTCCGGCCTCGTGCACCGAGACGAGCAGGAGCGGCCGGTCGCCGGTGTTCCGGAATCCGTGTGGCGTCTCCGGCGGCACGACGAGCATCTGGTTCGGACGCAGCTCGACGACCTCGTCGCCGGCGGTGAAGCGCGCCTCTCCCTCGAGGAGCAGGAACGTCTCGCGATAGGGATGGGTGTGCAGCTCGACTCCGGGGCCCGGCGGGGTGCGGACGATGAACATGGACACGCCCGCGCCGGCGCGCGGCCCGCCTTCGAACAGCCAGGCGGTGGGGCTGAACCGCATATCGTCGAGATCGAGGACGCGGATTCCCATCTAGAGTGATCCTATGCCCGAGAACCACTTCGGCGAGGACGTGGCTGCGCGCTACGACGATCCCTCCGACCGCATGTTCGACCCGGCCGTGATCGCGCCGGTGGTGGACGTGCTCGCCGAGCTGGCGGGCGACGGCGCCGCTCTCGAGCTCGGCATCGGCACCGGCCGCATCGCCCTGCCCCTGTCCGAGCGCGGCGTGCGCGTGCACGGCATCGACCTGTCCGAGGCCATGGTCGCCCGCCTGCGGGCAAAGCCCGGCGGCGAATCGATCGGGGTGACGATCGGGGACTTCGCCGGAACGCGCGTCGACGGGACGTTCACCGTTGCCTATCTGGTCTTCAACACGATCAACAATCTGACCTCGCAGGACGCACAGGTCGCCTGCTTCGAGAACGTCGCCGCGCACCTGGCACCGGGCGGCTGCTTCGTGATCGAGGTCGGCGTCCCCGACCTGCGCCGGCTCCCGCCCGGCCAGACGGCCGTGCCGTTCACCGTCACCGCCGACCGGCTCGGCTTCGACGAGTACGACGTCGTGCGGCAGGGCATGGTCTCGCACCACTACTGGCGCGCCGCCGACGGCGGCGTCGAGCAGATCTCGGTGCCGTTCCGCTACGTCTGGCCGTCCGAGCTCGACCTGATGGCGCGCCTGGCCGGGATGTCGCTGCGCGACCGCTGGGCGGACTGGACGCGTCGCCCGTTCACGGCCGAGAGCAGGAGCCACGTGTCGATCTGGCAGAAGCCCCGCTAGGGGTCCGCCGGCGCGGCGCCGACCCCGCGATGGGCGTGACGAGGCTCACACACCGTCGTCCCCGCCGCGCACAGACGCGGGCGCATTCGCTTCCTAGCCTCCTTCACGAGAGCCGGAGTCGTCCGACCCGGCGTTGAAGGAGGAGCTCAGCATGATCACCAGCAAGCAGATGCACGGGTTGCGCCGGCGAGTCGTCCTCACCGGAGTGCTCGTGGGCGTGCTCACTGCCCTGAGCGTGCCGGCAGCGCAGGCCGACCCATCCCAGTACGCCCGGCCTGGTCACGGGTACGCGGGCGTCCGGGTGACGACGATGGGCGGATCCCCGCTCGCGCACTCGAGCCAGGCCATGCCCCACCGGCCGCAGGCGCAGTCGTTCCGGCAGGAGCTGCCGCCGGTGCCGCCGAGCGTGACCGTGCACACCGCGACCGTCGCGTCCGGCAGCGGATTCGCCTGGCACGCGGCCGCCATCGGCGCGGGCATTGCGACAATCACCCTCGTCCTGATCGGCGCAGCGCTCCAGACGACCCGTGCCCGGCGCAGCCCGCCGGTGCGGCCCGCCTGACAGCTCGGCCATCGCGGGGGCGGCCCACTCCCACCGGGCCGCCCTCGCCGGCGCGCCCGGCCTCAGTCGTGTGCGCCGGCACCCGATCTGGAAGAATCTGCGCCCGCACCACGTCCAGGCAGCAGCGAACCAATTCCAGCAGGAGGACACGATGACGGTCTCGACCACGCTCGACGGCGACCGGCTGCAGGCGCTCGCCGGGCAGTTCGGCGGCACCCTGCTGCTCCCATCCGACGACGGATACGACGCCGCCCGCAGGGTGCACAACGGGCTGATCGACCGCCGGCCCGCGCTCATCGCCCAGTGCAGCGGTACCGCCGACGTGGCGGCCGCCGTGCGGTTCGGGCGTGAGAGCGGCCTCGAGATCGCCGTGCGCGGCGGCGGCCACAACGTCGCCGGGCGCTGCGTCTGTGACGACGGCCTCATGATCGACCTGTCGCACATGAAGGGCATCCACGTCGACGCGGCGGCCGGGACGGTCCGGGCGCAGGGCGGCGTCACGTGGGCCGAGCTGAACCGCGAGGCGGCGGTCAGCGGCCTCGCCGTCACCGGGGGCGCGATCTCGAGCACCGGGATCGCCGGATACACCCTGGGTGGCGGCCTGGGCTGGCTCATGTCGACGCAGGGCCTCGCGGCCGACAACCTGACCGGCGTCCAGCTCGTCACCGCCGCCGGCGACGTCCTCGACGTGTCCGACGCCTCGCATCCCGACCTCATGTGGGCGCTGCGCGGCGGTGGTGGGAACTTCGGCGTCGCCGCCTCGTTCGAGTTCCGGGTGCGGCCGCAGCCGATGGTGGTCGGCGGCCTGATCGCGCATCCCGTCGAGGCCGGCGCTGAGATGCTGCGCTTCTACCGCGATGCGGCTGCGAAGTGCCCGGACGAGCTGACGGTGTTCGGCGCGCTCGCCCACACCCCGGACGGCTCTGGCACCAAGATCGCCGGGATGATCGTCTGCCACACCGACCCGGCGAAGGCGGATCGCGACCTGGCGCCGTTCCTCGGGTTCGGCTCGCCGATCGTCGTCCAGGTCGGGCCGATGCCCTACCCGGTGATGAACACGCTGCTCGACGACGGATACCCGAAGGGCGCGCTCAACTACTGGCTCTCGAGCTTCACGACCGGTATGCCGGACGCGCTCATCGACACCGTCGTGCAGCGGTTCGCATCGGTGCCCTCGCCGATGACGGCCATCATCTTCGAGCACTTCCACGGCGCCGTCACCCGCATCGAGCCGACCGCCACCGCCGTCCCCCACCGCGAGGAGGGCTTCAACCTGCTGTTCCCCACCGAGTGGATGGACCCCGCCGACACCGAGAAGAACATCGCGTGGGCGAAGGACAGCTACGCGGCCGTGTCGGAGCACCTGGTCAAGCGCCGCTGGCTCAACTACCTGAACGACGACGACGCCGGCGACGCGGTCCGGGCGGCGTACGGGCCGAACTACGACCGACTCGTCGAGGTGAAGCGCCGCTACGACCCCGACAACGTGTTCCGCCTGAACCACAACATCGTGCCGTAAGCCGGCGCCGGAGACGATCGGCGGGCCGACCGCGGGCCACGTGGTGCCTCCTTCGGAGCGAGACCCCGGCTCCGAAGGAGGCACCATGCCCGTTCTCAACCGAAGCGCGCTCGAGGCCGGCAACCTCGAGGGCGCCGCCCATGGGGCGACGATCTCGCTCATCCTCGATCACAGCGACCCCGGTGAGGGCCCGCGGCTCCACCGCCACCCGTACGACGAGACGTGGGTCGTCCAGGAAGGGCACCTCACCTTCCAGCTCGGAGACGAGCGCTGCGCGGCCGGCTCCGACGACATCGTCATCGCCCCTGCGGGCGTGCCGCACAAGTTCACCAACGACGGGCCCGGGCCGTCGACGCTGATCTGCATCCACGCCAGCCCGACGATGGTCACCGAGTGGCTCGAGTAGCCCGCGCTCAGGCCAGCGACGCGAGATCGACCGCGATGCACGTCCCGCTGATCCCGGACGCGCGCTCGCTCGCAAGGAACGCGACCACCTCGGCCACCTCGCGTGGCTCGAGCATGCGCCCGGCGGGGTTGTCGACGTCCATGTCGGCCAGCACCTGCTCGCGCGTGCGGCCGTGCAGCCGCGCCTGGTCGTCGATCTGACGCTCGGCCATCGGCGTCCACATCCAGCCGGGCGCGACCGCGTTCACGTTCAGGCCATGGCGGGCGCCCTCGAGCGCGGCCACCTTCATCAGGCCGGCGACGCCGTGCTTGGACGACACGTAGGCGGCCTTGAAGGCCTCGCCGACGAGCGCGGTCGTGGACGCGGTGATGACGATGCGGCCGCCCGGCCTGCGGATCAGCTCGGGCCAGGCGTGCTTCATCGCGAGGAAGGGGCCCTTCAGCATCACGTCGGTCAGCCGGTCCCACTGCGACTCGGGGAACTCGCCGATCGGCGCCATGTGCTGGAGGCCGGCGTTCAGGACGAGCACGTCGAGGCGGCCGTGGGCGCCGACCACCCGCTCGACCATCGCCCGGTTGCCGGCGTCGGTCGCAAGGTCGAGCTCGAGGCAGCCGTCGCCGGAGAGGTCGACCGGCACGACCGTCGCGCCCTCGCGCTCGAACACCGCCCGCACGGCGACGCCCAGCCCGCCGGCGCCGCCCGTGACGGCCGCGACCCGGCCGTCAAGCAGTCCCACGCCACCTCGCGGTCACCCGACGGGCCCGCGCTGGGCCAGGTACCGGGTGTTGAAGCCGTCGAGCAGCGCGTCCTTCTCGGCCAGCACGCCCTGGGTGAACGCGCGCGAGCGCACGCCGCGCTGCACGCGCTCGCAGACGACGTAGTCCTGCCCCGCCACGAGCTCGGTGAACTCGACGATGTCGGCTGGGTCGAAGCCGGGGGCCGCGATCACCTCGGGCCGGAACAGGTACTCGGAGATCACGGTCGTGTGCCCCGCCTCGCGCGGCAGGAGGACGGTCGAGATGGCGCCCGTGCCGGTGACGTCGAGGAACATGTTCGGGAACACGGTGCAGCCGTACAGCGACTTCTCGTCGTGGTCGGTCAGGCCCGGCAGCACGGGCAGGTCGGACCGCCCCGTGAGCGTGAAGCTGTTGCCGCCGTCCGCGAGCGTCATGCCGCCGTCGGGGCGGTCGTCGTCGTACACCTTGCCGTGGCGGAAGCCGGGCACGACCGCGATCAGCTCGGGGTGCACGGTTGGGCAGTGCAGGCACTCGTTGTAGTTCTCGATCAGCACCTTCCAGTTCGCCTGCACCTCGGTCACCGTGCGGTGGCCGATGCGCAGCTCGCCGAGCTGGTAGCGCGCGAGCGGGAGCGGCGAGTCGTGCTGGGCCGCAAGGGCGTCTGTGAGCGACACCGGGTCGGGGTCGAGGTGCACGAACAGGAACCCCTCCCACGTGTCGACCGCCACCGGCCACAGGCCGAGCGAATCGCGGTCGATCTCGTCCTTGGCCACGTTCGGGGTGCCGATCAGGCGGCCCTCGAACGAGTACGCCCAGGCGTGATAGGGGCACTTGACGGCGCCCTTCATGCGCCCCGAGGCGGCGTCGCAGAGGCGCGACCCGCGGTGCCGGCAGACGTTGTAGAAGCCGCGCAGCTCGCCCGCCTTCGTCCGCACCACGATCACGCTCTCGCCTGCGACGTCGACCGTGACGAAGTCGCCGGGCTCCTCCAGGCCCTCGGCGCGGCCGGCGTAGAACCAGCTGCGCGCGAACACCCGCTCGCGCTCGGCATCGAAGACCTCGGGCGCCCAGTAATCGCGCCCGGGCAGCGTGCTCATCGCTCGCGACACCCTCGCACCATCCTCCTCGAAACCAGCTACGCGAGCCTGACTGAGCGCTCGATCAGGGCTCAATTGTATTGCAGCAGGCGCCGTCCGGCAACCGCAGGCCCGCCGGACCGCTATCGCTCGTAGCCGGGGTTCTCGCGATCGAGGCGGCGCTTGACCGCCGCAAACAGCTTGTCGGCGCCGACGCGATCGCGCGTCGTCAGGTCGGCCGTGCGCTGCACGATGTCCTGCGGCACCGCGATCAGCGGCCGGCCGGTCGCCTGGGCGAGCACCTGCACCTCGCAGGCGCGCTCGAGGAAGTAGAGGCGCGACCACGCCTCGGCGACGGTCCCTCCGATCACCATGACGCCGTGGTTTTCGAGCATCACGACGCTCGTCTGCTCGTCCACGGCCGAGGCGATCCGGTCGCCCTCCTCGGCCGCCGTCGCCAGGCCCCCGTAGGCGAGGGTGGAGACGCGGCCGTGGAAGCCCATCGCGGCCTGGCTGAGCGTCGTGTCGAAGCCGCCCTCGGTGGCCGAGACCGCGGTCGCATACGGCATGTGCGTGTGGAACACGCAGCGGGCCGACGGGCGGGCGCGGTGGGCGCCGCGGTGGATCATGAACGCCGTCGTCTCCCACTCGCCGTCGCCGTCGACCACGTTGCCCTCGCCGTCGACCAGCAGGATGTCCGAGGCCACGAGCTCCGACCAGTCGGGCCCGTACGGGTTCAGGAGGAACAGGTCGTCCGTACCCGGGACGGCGTAGCTGAAGTGGTTGTCGATGCCCTCGTTGTAGCCGTAGAGCGCGGCCGCGCGCAGCGCCGCGGCCAGGTCGACCCTGGCCTTGCGCAGCACCTCGACGCGGGACTCCTCGGCGAGCGTCATCGCCAAGACCCTAGCATCCGCGGATGGTCGCGAGCCGGTCGGCCAGGTGGTCGCCCGCCCGCCCGAGGGACTCCGCCGGCAGCGCCAGATCCGCGGCGACTGTGGCCGCCAGGATGGCGCGGACGTCGTCCTCGGGCAGGCTCGGGTTGCCCAGGATCAGCTGCCAGCTCAGGCCCTCGGAGAGCCCGATCAGGCGGTTCGCCCGCATCCGCACGTCGTCCGCGGCCAGCCCGGCGGCGATCCGCGTGTACTCGCCGGCGACCGCCGCATGCCACTCGGCGTACTGACGGGCGGCGACGTCGGCGATGCGGGCCGAGCGGAACGACGCGCGCACGAACTCGAACGTGAGCAGCCACTCCCGCCGCTGCCGCGTCGACGCCGGGATGTGCCATTCGACGAGCAGGGCGGCCCGGTCGGCGGGTTCGGCGAGGCCCGCCACCGCCGCCTCGAACCGGCGCGTCTCGGCCGAGACCGACGTCTCGACCGCGTCGATCAGGCACTCCTCGAGCGACTCGTAGTGATAGAAGAGCAGCGCCCGCGACACCCCGGCCGCCGCGGTGATGTCGCGCGACACCGCCAGGTCGAAGCCATGGTCGACGATCGCCTCGCGGGCGGCCTCGCGGATCCGCGCCTTCCCCGAGGCGCGCGGGGCGCCGGGCTGGGTCGCGGCGGTGCGGTCGGCCATGCTCGCGCGGCGCCGCTAGCGGTCGGCCGGATCGACGGCCGAGAGCTCCCGTACGAGCGCGTCGATCTGGGCGTCGGTGTACCTGAGCTGCCGCCTGCGGGTGCCGGCGGGGTCGTTACCGAGGCCGGTGCCCTCGCGCCAGGCCCGCTGCGGGCGGATCGGCCGGGGCACGAAGCCGCCGCCGCAGTTCGGGCAGACGTTGCGCAGCGCCACCTCGGCGCACTCGACGCAGAACGTGCACTCGTAGCTGCAGATGCGCGCGGCAGCCGTGGGCGGCAGGTCGCGGTCGCAGCGCTCGCAGTTGGGCCGCAGCTCGAGCATCGTGGCAAGCCTACCGCCCGCGGGCGCCGGCGAGGCCGAGGGTAGACTCGCCGCCATGCCGCGCGAATACCGAGTGGTGGACGTGTTCACGACCGAGCCGTACATGGGCAACCCGGTCGCGGTCGTGCTCGACGGCCGGGGTCTTTCGACCGAGCAGATGCAGCACTACGCCCACTGGACGAACCTGTCGGAGACGACCTTCGTGCTGCCGCCGCAGGATGCCGGCGCCGACTACCGCGTGCGCATCTTCACGCCCGTCGCCGAGCTGCCGTTCGCGGGGCACCCCACCCTCGGCACCTGCCACGCCTGGCTCGAGGCGGGCGGAGCGCCCACGGGCGGACCCGACGCGATCGTGCAGGGGTGCGCCGCCGGGCTCGTGCCGATCCAGCGCAGCGACGGCCGGCTCGCGTTCGCCGCGCCGCCGCTCGTACGCTCGGGACCGGTGGACGCCGACGAGCTCGCGCACGTCGCCGCCACGCTGAACATCACACCCGAGGCGATCGTCGCCGCCGAGTGGGCCGACAACGGGCCGGGGTGGGTCGCCCTGCTGCTCGAGTCGGCCGCCGCCGTGCGCGCCGTCCGGCCGGGGCTCGTGGACCACGACGTCGGCCTGGTCGGCCCGCACCCGGCGGGGTCGCCCGAGGCGTTCGAGCTGCGCGCCTTCTTCCCCAAGGACGGCGCCACGATCGAGGATCCGGTCACGGGCAGCCTGAACGCCTCGGTCGCGCAGTGGCTCGTGCGCACCGGCCGGGCCACGCCGCCCTACATCGCCACCCAGGGCGCCGTGCTCGGCCGGGCGGGCCGCGTGCACATCTCGGCCGGAGCCGACGGCGCGATCTGGGTCGGGGGCGGCACGATCACCTGCGTTCAGGGGACGGTCGCGCTCTGAGCGTGAACATCTGGTGCCTGGCACCGGTGTGATGCACCCCAACCCGGAGGTCGGGATGGGGACTGTCCCCCGGGGACAGTCCGCGCCTGCCGCGTGAATACACGGGGTCTGACCCCGTCTATTCAGGCGCCAGGGCGACGACCTCGCGCCGGAACGGGGGCAGCGCGTCGTCGCCGGGCGGCGCGTCGAGCTCCTCCGCGTAGCGGCGCCCCTCCCACACGGCGGCGGCGATCGTGCCGGGGCTCGCGGCGTCGCCGAGCAGGCGCACGGCCGGGGTGTCCCCCGCGCCCTCGGCGAGCGCCTCGAGCTCGGCGGCCAGGCCGTCGTTCGGCAGGCGACCGGTCACGAGCACGACGCTGTCGCAGACGTGCTCGTGCTCGCGGCCGGTGAAGACGCACGACGTGACGGCGCTGCCGCCGCCCGCCCGCGCGAGCGCGCGCGACACCGTGACGACGACCCCCATCTCGAGCAGCCGTGTCTGGATCCGGTTCTGCTCCATGGTGTTCACCGTCCACGCCGACACGAGCGGCTCGGGCGTGACCAGGGTCACCTGGCAGCCCTCGCTCCGCAGGAGCTCGGCGAGCACGCCGCCCATGAAGTAGTGGTCGTCGTCGTAGACGAGCACGCGCTCGCCGGCGGGGCGGCCGCCCGCGAGCACGTCGTCGGGTGTCAGCACCTGCACGCCGGCGGCGAGCGCGATCGGCCGCGTGTGCCAGCGCCCGACCCCGTCGCCGCGCCAGGTCGCGCCCGTGGCGACCGCGATGTGATCGAACCCGTAGGAGCGTGCCTCGGCGGCGGTCAGGCGGCTACCGAGGCCGATCTCGACGTTCTGGAGGCGCGCGAGCTGGCTGCGGCGGTAGTCGACGACGCGGATCCAGGCCGCCAGGCCGGGCAGCCGCGCCTCGCGCGGCACGCGTCCGCCCAGCTCGTCGCCGGCCTCGGCCAGCACGACGTCGTAGCCGCGGCGGCCGAGCATCATCGCCGCCTCGAGGCCGGCCGGGCCCGCGCCGACGACGAGGACGCTGGCGTCCGACGCCTTCGGCCGGATCCGCTCGGGGTGCCAGCCGCGGCGCCACTCCTCGCCCATGCTCGGGTTCTGGGTGCAACGGATCGGGGTCGCGGTGGCGTCGCCGGTGACGCAGATGTTGCAGCCGATGCACTCGCGGATGTCGTCCCAGCGCCCCTCCTCGATCTTCCGGGGCAGGAACGGGTCGGCGATCGAAGGGCGGGCGGCGCCGATCATGTCGAGCACGCCGTCGCGCACCATCCGCACCATCGTGTCGGCCGATGTGAACCGGCCGACGCCCACCACCGGCTTCGTCGTGAGCGCCTTGAGGCCGCGCACGTACTGCTCCTGGGAGCCCTCTTCGGCGAAGCGCGACGTGAGCGAGTCGAACTCCCACTCGCCGACCATGAAGTCCCAGACGTCCGGCAGCTCGCCCACGAGGCCGAGCACCGCCTCGATCTCGCCGCGGTCGATGCCGCGGTCGCCGAGCTGCTCGTCGACGCAGATGCGGCAGGCGACGGCGGCGCGGCCCGCGACCTGCTCGACCGTGTCCTCGAGGATCTCGCGCAGCAGCCGCGCCCGGTTCTCGATACTGCCGCCGTACTCGTCGGTGCGGTCGTTGTAGCGCCGCGAGAGGAAGTGCTGGAGCGTCGTCAGCCCGTGCGCCGCGTACACGTAGACGAGGTCGTAGCCGGCCCGCAGCGACCGGTCGACCGCCGCCCGGTGCCAGCGGCGCAGGTCGGCGATGTCACGCTTGCTCATCCGTCGCGCCTGCACGGGATCGGTGGTCTGCACCGGCAGGTGCGACGGCCCCATCGGCGGCGTGCGCACGTACAGGTTGGCGGCCGTCATGCCGCTGTGGACGAGCTCGATCCCGGCCAGCGAGCCGTGCTCGTGCACCTTCGCGACCAGCCGCTCGTGCATGGGGATGTCCGCGTCGTCCCACAGACGGCCCTCGACGAACCCGGCCACGTCGGTCGAGTGGTGCAGCTCGACCTCCTCGGTGCACACGACCGCCCAGCCGCCCTCGGCCTTGACGCCGCGCATCTCTGCGTGGGCGCTCGGGTGCGTGTGGCCCATGCCGTTGCAGTGCGGCACCTGGAAGAAGCGGTTGCGCGCCGTGACCGGGCCGAGCGGCACCGGCTCGAACAGCACGTCGTAGCGGGCGTCTCGCATCGGGCTCAGCCGGCCGTGCCCCGCAGCGACGCCGCGGGCCGCTCCTTGCGCGGATCGACGAACGGGATCGCGGCGGTGCGGCCGCTGACCGGCCCGTGCTCGGAGTCGACGTCGATCGCCGTCCCCGGCCCCGCCAGGTCGATCGGCACCCACACGTAGCCGATGTTCTTGCTCAGGCCGGGCGACCACACCGCGTCGGTGACGCGCCCGACCGGCACGCCGGCGTGGCTCGCCGGCCAGCTGGCGGTGATGCCGGAGAACGGCTCGGCGCGGTCGAACTCGATGCCGACGAGCTTGCGGTCGACGCCCTCGCGGCGCACGCGCTCGAGCGCGGCCTTGCCGAGGTACTCCTGCGGCTGCTCCTCGACGAGACGCTCGAGGCCCATCACGTGAAACGGCGTGTCGGTGAGGGTCATGTCCGAGCCCCAGTTGAAGATGCCGGCCTCGACCCTGCGGGCCTCGTTGGGCGCGATCGGACGGATGCCGAACTCCTCGCCGGCGGACATGATCGCATCCCAGAGGTCGCTGCCGCGGCTGCCGTCGAGCAGGTTCACCTCGAACCCGGGCACCGCCGACCAGCCCGTGCGGCTGATGACGACCGGGATGTCGCCGATCTCGAACCGCTCGCACCAGTAGTAGCGGATGTCGTAGATCGCGTCGCCGACGAGCTTGACGAGCGTCGCCGCGGCGTGCGGCCCCTGCACCTGCACGGGGTGCACGTCCGGGTAGCTGACCTCGGCGTCGAGCCCCGACCCCGACAGCACCCCCATCGCGTAGAGGCCGGCGTCGCTGTCTGCGAGCTGCATCCACCAGACGTTCTCGTCGACGTGCAGCAGCACCGGGTCGTTGACGATGCCGCCGTCGGCCGACATCACGAGCATGTACTTGCCCTGCTTGACCGCGCACTTGGTCAGGTCGCGGCAGGTGAGCATGTCGATCAGCCGGTCGGCGTCGGGGCCGCTCACCTGCACGGTGCGCTCCACCCCGACGTCCCACAGCGTCACGCCGTCGTTCAGGGCCCAGTACTCGGCCTCGGGATCGTCGTACTCGGCGGGCAGGTACATCTTGTTGTAGATGTCGTACGCCTTGCAGCCCGCGCGGAGCGTCGCCTCGAAGTAGGGCGACCGGCGGTACCACGGACCGAAGTAGAGCTTCGTCGTTGCGGGCACGGGAACCATCAGACCTCCAGAGGTGCGAACGCGGGACTGACTGACTCGTCAGTCAGGATCGCGAGCGTACCAGACGCCGCAGCGGGTACGGTTCGCACCGGACGGAGGCGCGGCGATGGTGACCGTGGCGGACGTGCGGGCGGTGGCGGCGGCCCTGCCGCGGACCACCGAGGTGGTCGTCCGCGGCCGGATCAAGTTCCGGGTGGGCCGGATCGTCTACCTCGCGTTCTCGCGCGACGAGACGCTGATGGGCTTCGCGTTCCCGAAGGAGGAGCGCGAGTGGCTGGTCGGCACCGAGCCCGGCAGGTTCCTCGTGCCGCGCGAGTCCGAGCTGCGGTGGAACTGGGTCGTCGTGCGGCTGGGCGCGATCGACGCCGCCGAGATGCGCGGGCTCGTCATCGACGCCTCGAGCATGTGCGTGCCCAGGCGCCTCTCCGCCCCCTACCACGAGACCGCCGGTTAGGAGGCCGAGCGCAGACTGCGGCCGGCGACAGCCGCGACGCCGACGACGCCGGCGCCGATCGCCAGCTTGCGCACGCGCGCACGCCTCCGCGCCCTGCGGGCGGCGGCGCGCTGGGCTGCGCGCGATACCTGCAGCGCCTCGAGGACGTCGCCGAGGATGCGCCGGTCGGCCGGGCTCGTGCGCGCGAGCTGCATGATCATGCGCCGGCTGCGCGGGTGCAGCGCCGCGGCCGTCGTCACCTTGAACACCGTGCGCGGGTGGCGCCGGGCCTGCCGGAATCCGTACTTCACAATCGTGCGTCGCATGTGACACCTCCGGGCGTCGGTGGTTCGAAGGCCGGTGCCCGCCTGCGCATGTCGGCAAACACCGGCCTGGGGTATCGTGACCGCAGGATGACATACAAGCTCCTGCACGGCGACGATCCCGCCATCGAGGTCAACTTCGGCGTCTTCGCAAAGATCCGCCGCGCACTCGGCACGACGGCGTTCGGCGTGAACGAGCTGCGCGTCCCGCCCGGCGCCGAGGGCAAGGCGCACGACGAGACCGAGACCGGCCACGAGGAGCTCTACTGCGCGATCGCCGGCTCGGCGACGTTCGTCATCGACGGCGAACGGGTGGCGTTCGCCGCGGGCGACTACCTGCTGGTGTCGCCGGAGTCGACCCGGCAGGTGATCGGCGGCCCCGAGGGCGTCCGCTTCATCGTGATCGGCGCGAAGACGAAGCCGGAGTACGACGGCCGCGCGATCTTCTAGGAGTGCTGCTCCTTGCCGCGCGCCGCCTTCGAGCGCTGGCTGCCGCGCTCGGACGCCGACAGCACGGCCTTGCGCAGCCGGACGTCGGCCGGCGTGACCTCGACGCACTCGCCCTCCTGGATGTACTCGATCGCCTGGTCGAGGCTCATCCGGTGCGGCGGGTTCAGGCGCACGAGCACGTCGGCGTTGGAGCGCACGTTCGTCATCTGCTTCGCCTTGGTGATGTTGACGTCGAGGTCGCCGGCGCGGCTGTTCTCGCCGACGATCATGCCCTCGTAGACCTCCTCGCCCGAGTCGACGAAGAGGATGCCTCGCGCCTGCAGGTTCTGGATCGAGTAGCCGGTCGCCTGGCCGCCGCGGTCGGCGATGAGCGACCCGTTCGGACGACCCTTGATCTCGCCCGCCCACGGCCCGTACGCCTCGAAGACATGGTGCAGCTGGCCCGTTCCGCGCGTCTCGGTCTGGAACTCGGAGCGGAACCCGAGCAGCCCGCGGGCGGGCACGAGGTGCTCGAGCCGCACCCAGCCGGTGCCGTGGTTGGTCATGCTCTCCATCCGCCCCTTGCGCAGCGCGAGCGCCTGGATGACGACGCCGGAGTACTCCTCGGGCACGTCGATCGACACCCGCTCGACGGGCTCCTCGACACGGCCCGAGACGGTGCGCGTGACCACCTGCGGCTTGCCGATCGTGATCTCGTAGCCCTCGCGGCGCATCATCTCGGCCAGGATGGCGAACTGCATCTCGCCCCGGCCCTGCACCTCCCACGTGTCGGGGCGATCGGTGTCGTAGACGCGAAGGCCGACGTTGCCGAGCAGCTCGCGGTCGAGCCGGTCCTTGATCATGCGCGCCGTCAGGCGCGATCCGCTGCGGCCGGCGAGCGGGCCAGTATTGGTGGCAATGGTGACCGAGAGGCTGGGCTCGTCGACGACGATCAGGGGCAGCGGCTGGGGGTCGTCGGGATCGGCGATCGTCTCGCCGATCATCACCTCGTCGAGGCCCGCCACCGCGATGATCTCACCCGGCCCGGCCCGCTCGGCCGGCACGCGCTCGAGCCCCTCGGCAACCAGCAGCTCGGTGAGCCGCGTGCGCGTGATCGTCCCGTCCCGGCGGCACCACGCGACGGCCGCGCCCCGCCCGATCTCGCCGTGGCGCACGCGGCAGAGCGCCAGGCGGCCAAGGTACGGCGAGGAGTCGAGGTTGGCCACCTGGGCCTGGAAGGGGTGCGCCGGGTCGTGCACGGGCGCCGGCATGTGCGAGACGATCAGGTCGAGCAGCGGCCGGATCGACTCGCCGGGCACCGCCGCGTCGAGGGTCGCCGTGCCGAGGCGGGCGTTCGCGTAGACGATCGGGAACTCGATCTGAGCCTCGTCGGCGTCCTCGTCGAAGAAGAGCCCATACACCTCGTCCACCACCTCGGCGATGCGGGCGTCGGGGCGGTCGATCTTGTTCACGACCAGGATCACGGGCAGCCGGGCCGCGAGCGCCTTGCGCAGCACGAAGCGCGTCTGCGGCAGCGGCCCCTCGCTCGCGTCGACCAGCAGGAGCACGCCGTCGACCATCGAGAGGCCGCGCTCGACCTCGCCGCCGAAGTCGGCGTGGCCGGGCGTGTCGATAATGTTGATCTTCACGTCCCCGAAGCGCACGCTCGTGTTCTTGGCCAGGATGGTGATCCCGCGCTCGCGCTCCAGGCCTGCGTCCATCACCCGGTCGATGGTCTCCTCGTGGGCGGCGAACGTCCCCGACTGGCGCAGCAGGGCGTCCACGAGCGTCGTCTTGCCGTGATCGACGTGGGCGATGATCGCGATGTTGCGGATGTCCGCGCGGGGCTGCATCTCGCCGCAGGGTAGGCGACCGCCTCACATGGTGAGCGCGAAGTGCCACTCGCGGCAGGGCTCGCCCCGGAACTCGGCGCTCGCCTCGGCCTCGAGCGTCATCCCCAGGCGCCGCAGCAGGCGCGCGCTCGCGAGGTTGCGGACGTCGGTGATCGCGATCAGGCGCGCCACGGCTGTGTGCGCACGCAGTCCTGCGATCAAGGCCAGCGCCGCCTCCTCGGCCAGGCCGCGGCCCTGCGCTGCGCGGGCGAGGGTGATGCCGAACTCCGCCTCACGGCCCGCCGCCATCGTGTAAAGGCCGATGTCGCCCAGCAGACGGTCATCCGTGCTGTCTGCGATCGCGATCTGCAGCCACTCCCCCGGCCGGCCGAACGGCTCCCGCTGCATGGCCTCGAGGAACGCCAGCGCCTCGGCGTCCGCGACCGGCGCCCAGCCCTGGTACCGGCCCACCTCGGCATCGTGCCGGTACGCCTGGAACGCCTCCAGGTCGTCCGGCCGCAACCGCCGCAGCACCACGCGCGCGGCCGTGAAGGGCAGCGGATCGGCGGCGGCGGCAGAACGGTCGGTGGCGATGGGTGCAGTATCGCGCTCACCCGGGCGGGGGGCGGCCGGCGGCGGGCTTGCGGTAGCCCGCCTGCGGGTTACTACGGCACTGGGCCCGTTTGCGCCCCGCGAGCCTGGGCAGAGCGCGATCGGCGGCCGACTAACCCGGTGAGCAGTTCGCTCGGCAACCACTCACGCGACGCATGCCCTGGGAGGCACTCGATGTCCACGGTCCGGAATCTCTCGCTGCGCACGAAGCTCTTCGGCGGCTTCGGCGTCGTCGTCGCGGTGATGCTGCTTCTGGTCGGCGCCGCCCTCGTCATGCAGGGTCAGATGACCGCCGCCACCGACCACATCACCGGAACCGCCACGCCGAAGTCCGAGGCGGGTCACGAGATCATATACGGCGCCGCCGACCTCGTCGGCTGGCAGCAGTCCTACATCCTCGACCGCGGGCATCACCGGCCGGCGTTCCTGCGCTCGGCCGCGACGTTCCGGCACATGCTGCAGCACCTGCACGCCGTCTCCGTCGACCCGCGCGACTTCGTCGACACGCGCCGGATCCAGGCCGAGTTCGCCGCGTTCATGCACGTCGACGCGCGCGTCTGGGCGGCGGTGCAGCGCGGCGACACGGCCACGGCGACGAGGATCGCCCTCGGCCCCTCGTCGGCGGCGTACATCAAGCTTGCGGCGGCGGGGCGCGCCTACCTGCGGGGCGCGAACGCCGACGCCGCGGTCGCGGGGCAGAGCTTCCACGCGACGCAGAGCCGCTCCACGATGGTGATGCTCGGCGCCGCCGCCTTCGCGCTCCTGCTCGCCGTCACGGTCGCGCTCCTGCTCTCGCGGTACGTGCTCGGATCGGTCTCGCAGCTGGTCGCACGCCTGCGCAGCCTCGACGAGCACGACCTGACGGAGCTCGCGGCCGGGCTCGAGGCGGTCGCGGCGGGTGACCTCACCCGTGAGGCCGAAAGCGCCACCACGCCCATCGAGGAGCGGTCGCGCGACGAGCTCGGCCAGCTCGCGGCGACGTTCAACCGGATGCTCGGACGCCTGCAGGCCGGCGTCGAGAGCTACGCGACCATGCGCAGGAACACGGCCCGCCTGGTCGAGCAGATCGCAGGCTCGGCGACCACCCTCTCGGCGGCGTCGCAGGAGATGGCGGCCACCTCCCAGGAGACCGGGCGGGCGGTGGCGGAGATCGCCCAGGCCGTGACCGACGTCGCCGGCGGCGCCGAGCGCCAGGCGACGATGAGCAGCGAGGCGCGCGCAGCCGCCGAGCACACGCGGACGTCGGCCGAGCAGATGGCCGAGCTGGCGGCGAGCGGGATGGCCGCCATGCAGGCGAGCACCGACGCGTTCGAGCGCGTGCACGAGACGGGGGCCGAGACGAATGCCCGCATCACCGGCCTCGCCGACCGCTCGCAGGAGATCGGCCAGATCGTCGAGACGATCTCGGGCATCGCCGCACAGACGAACCTGCTGGCGCTGAACGCGGCCATCGAAGCCGCCCGCGCCGGCGAGCAGGGCCGCGGGTTCGCGGTCGTCGCCGAGGAGGTGCGCAAGCTCGCCGAGGACTCCCAGCAGGCCGCCGCGCAGATCTCGGAGCTGATCGGCCACGTCCAGACCGACACGGACGGCGTCGTCAAGATCGGCGCGCTGCGAAACCAGCTGATGGACGAGGCGGCGAGCAGCACCGTGCAGTCGCAGGTGCTGTTCCAGCAGATCTCCGAGGCGATCGGCCTCGTGACCGAGCAGACGGGGCACATCTCGACCGCCGCGGCCGAGATCGCGTCCGCCGCCGAGCAGTCATCGGCGAGCACCCAGCAGGTGACCGCGTCCACCGAGCAGACGTCCGCCGCCGCGCACGAGATCGCCTCGAGCGCCGCCGAGCTCGCGAAGACCGCCGAGAGCCTCTCGGCGCTGACGACGCACTTCCGCCTGTAGCTACGAGGTCTTGCGGGCCCGGCTGGGGGCGACCCGGTCGGGCTCGTTGGGCATCTTCGGGTAGACCGGCGGCCAGGGGGCGTCCATCAGCCCCGCGGCCATGTCGCGCTCGTGCAGCGCGAGCAGCGGCTCGAGCGGCTGGGGCGTCCCCACCATCTGCTCCCACGGGTCGCCGGCCGCCGCCAGCCGGGCAGGGACGGTGGCGATGGTCAGCTCGTCCGGCACGATGCGGTCGAGCTCGTCCCACCCAAACGGCGTCGAGACCTGCGCGCCGACACGCGGCCGCACGACCCAGGCGCCGATCACGGTCTTGTGGGGCGCGTTCTGGTTGAAGTCGCAGAACACGCGGGTGCCGCGCTCCTCCTTCCACCAGGCCGCGGTGATCAGGTCGGGACGCCGGCGCTCGAGCTCGCGCGCGACCGCGACGGCCGCCGCGCGCACCGCGTACGAGTCGTGGCTCGGGACGAGCCGGACGTAGACGTGGATGCCGTTTCGCCCCGTCGTCTTGGGGGCGCCAGTGACGCCCAGCTCGGCGAGCAGCGCGCGCGTCTCGGCGGCCGCCTCGCGCACCATCGCAAACGTGACGCCGGGGGACGGATCCAGGTCGATGCGGAGCTCGTCGGCGTGGTCGGGGTCGGCGGCCCGGTAGGGCCAGACGTGGAAGCCGAGGCAGCCGAGGTTGACCGCCCACGCCAGGTGGGCGACGTCGGCCACGACCAGCGCGCGCGAGGGCGTCCCGTTCGGCGTCTGCACGGTCGTCGTCTGGAGCCAGTCCGGCGCGTTGGCCGGCACCCGCTTCTGGAAGAACGACGTCCCGCCGGCCCCGTTCGGGTAGCGCTCCATCAGCACCGGCCGGCCGGCCAGCGCCCGCATGACCGCGGGCTCGACCGTCAGGTAGTAGCGGATCAGGTCGAGCTTGGTCTCACCGCGCTCGGAGAAGAACACCTTATCGGGGTTCGAGACCGAGACCGTGCGGCCGGCGGCCTCGAGCGTCAGAGTCGGGGAGGAGCCCATGATCGTCTCCGATCATAGGCTCCCCGGCCCGGGCGCCACAGCCGCTCAGAGGGTGAAGCGGGTGACGACCTGCTCGAGCTCGTCGGCCGTCTCCGCCAGCTTGCGCGCCGAGAGGTGGATCTGATCGGTCGAGGCCGAGGTCTCCTGCGTCGAGGCGGACACCTGCTGCGTCGCCGCCGACGACGACTCGGCGACGGCCGCGACGGCCGAGATCTCGGCCTGGATGTGCTCCGACGACGAGGCCATTGCGGCGATCGCCTGCGCGATCTCCTCGACGCGGCTCGTGACGTCGCCCACCGACGCCGAGATCTGCGTGAACGCGTCCTTCGTCTCGTCGACCACCGCGACGCCGTCCTCGGTGCGCTTGGCCCCGTCCTCGACGACCGCCACGGCCCGCTGGGTCTCGCCCTGGATCTCGCCGATCAGTCCTGAGATCGACGCCGCTGCCGTCTGCGACTCCTCGGCCAGCTTGCGCACCTCCTCGGCGACGACCGCGAAGCCGCGGCCCTGCTCGCCGGCCCGCGCCGCCTCGATGGCCGCGTTCAGCGCCAGCAGGTTCGTCTGCTCGGCGATGCCGGTGATGGTGGCGACGATCCCGCCGATCTGCTCCGACTTGGCCCCCAGGGCCTGGATCGCGACGGTCACGGCGTCGGACGAGTCGCGCACGGCCTGCATCGCCTGCGCCGCCTTCATGGCCGCGTGCGCGCCGGCCTCGGCCGTCTCCTGCGCCGCCCTGGCCGCCGCCGTCGTGCGCTCGGCGCCGTCGGCACTCGCCGCCGCCGCCTGGACCATGTCGTCGGTCATGTGGCGCGCCTGCTCGACCGCCTGCACCTGCTTCTCTGCGCCCTCGGCCACGTCGCCGACGGCGGTCGCGATCTCGTTCGCGGCCTTGCCCGCCTCCGCGGCGGTGGTGGCCATCTCCTGCGACGACACGCCCAGCTCACCGGCGGTGGCCGCGACCGCGCCGACCGTGTCGTGCAGGTGGCCGACCATGTCCTGGAACACCCGGGCCATGTCGCCGATCTCGTCGCGGCTCGTCACGTCGCTGACGTCGACCGTCAGGTCGCCGTCCCCGATCCGCTCCGCCGCCGCGACCATCTGGCGGATGCCGCGCACGATGCCGCGCGAGACGAAGAACGCCAGGACGCCGCCTGCCAGGAAGCCGGCCACCAGGGCGGCGATCGAGATCGTCGTGCTCGTCTCGGCGGTCGAGGCGACCGCGCGCTGGTCCTTCGCGGCCAGGTTCTGCTCGATGGTGATCATGTTGTCGAAGTCGGCCCCGATGGACAGGATCAGCGGCAGGTTGGTGACGCTCAGCTGCTGGGCCTGGGCGTCGTGCCCGATCCTCGTCAGGGCGATGTAGCGCGCGCGGACGGGGGCGTACTTCACCAGGTTCGCGCGCAGCCGCGCCAGCACGGCCGCCGCGTGCCCGTGCACGTTCCGGCCTGCCGCGGCGAGCTTCTGGTCGATCAGCTTCGTGTTGGCCGCGAGCTCCTGGCGGATCTTCACCAGGTCGGCCGGATCGGTCTTCAGGATCAGGTCGCGCAGCAGCGTGCGGTTCTCGTTGTAGGTGATGCCGGCGACGCCGACGTCTCCGAGGGGCTGCACGGACTGCGTGTACATGCGACCGGCGCTCGAGGACGCGCTCTGCAGGCCCAGGATGCCGAGCACGCCGACGAGGACGAGCACGCTCAGACACACGCCGACGATGCCGGCGAGCTTGGCCGAGATCGAGAGGCGCATCCCGGCAAGCCGGCCGGTCCGGGCATCTCTGAGGTGGGGCGTGACGTCGGTCATACCCCTCCTAATCGGGACGGTGGGTGCCCCCTTTACGTCCGGGCAAGACGTGCCGTAGAAGCCCGCAGCCCGGGGTACCGCGGAGCGGGGAGCCACCCTCCCCGCAACCCGCGGGAGCGGCCGATCTGCGACGCTAGGCGCATGCCCGACCTCGACCGCGCCGTCCGCAGAAACACGGTCATCCTGGCCTCGGTGACGGCGGTCAACTCCGTGGTGCTCCAGCTCGCCTCGGCCGTCTCGACGATCACGTTCGTGCTCGTCACCGGCGAGCGGGGGCTGCTCGGGCTCGGCCCAGCGATCTTCCTCACCTCGTCGGGCCTGACCGCGGGTGTCGCCGGTCGCTCGATGGACCGGTTCGGGCGCAAACCGGTGCTCGCCGCGGGCTTCGTGGCCGCGGCCGCGGGCTGCACGCTGAACGCGCTCGCCGCGCAGACGCGCTCGACACCGATCCTGCTCGCGGGCTTCGTGCTGATCGGCGTCGGCATGGCGACGTCGCTGCTCATCCGCGCGGCCGCGGGCGACATGTACGTCGCGGCGCGGCGCGCGCGCGGGATCTCCTACGTCCTCTCCGGCGCCGTCGTCGGCGGCGTGCTCGGCCCGGTCGTCTTCAGCCCGATGTTCGCCCACCGCAAGCTCGATGCGCAGGCCCTGGCCGTGCCCTGGCTGGTCGCGGGCGCGATCGCGCTCGTCGCGCTCGCGCTCGTCCTGGCGGTGCGGCCCGACACGCGCGCGATCGGCCAGCTCCTGAGCGACCGCGACGGCCACCCGCCCGCCGGCCCGGCGGCGCCGCTTCACGAGATCATCCGCCGTCCCGGCGTGATCCCGGCGATGCTGGCCGGCCTCGCGAGCTTCGGCGTGATGGTGTCGGTGATGAACCTGGCCGGCTACGTCGTCGTCGAGGAGCACCACCACGCCCAGGACTCGGTGTTCCCGATCATCGGCGCGCACGTGCTCGGCATGTACGCGCTCGTGCTCGTGGTGGGTGCGCTGATCGACCGCGTCGGGCGCACGCCGGCGCTCGCCGCCGGGCTCGTGGTGATGGGCGCGTCCACCCTCAGCCTGCAGTGGTTCGGCAGCGTGCCGATGACGGCGCTGCTCCTGTTCGGCCTCGGCATCGGCTGGAACATCTCGTTCGTCGCCGCGACGGCGCAGATGGCCGACCGCACGAGCCCGGGCGAGCGGGGGAAGCTGCTCGGGTTCAACGATCTCGTCGCGTCGCTGCTCGGCGCGGCGCTGGCCCTGATCGGAGGCTACGGCCTCGAGTCCGCCGGCGTGGGCGCGCTCGCCGTCGGCGCGACCGCGATCGTCGTCTCGCCGGTGGCGTGGATCATGTGGCGGGCCCCCCAGCCGGGGGCGGCCGAGGCGTGACCCGGAACGCGGTCACGTAGAGCACCGCCGCGGCGACGAGCAGGATCGCCCAGCCCGCGCTCGCCGCCGGCGTGATCACGTCGGGGACGCCGAACGACGTCCAGCCGCGCTTGACGATCTGCTCGTTCCAGCCGTCGTTGGCCGTCACGAGCACGCCGTATGCGAGCAGCACCGCCAGGTAGCCGCCGAGCACCGGGCGCAGCCGGGTGGGCCGCATCCGCGCGAGCACCGGCCGCAGCAGGAGCGCGGTCACCACGAGCAGCCAGCCGTCGAGGCCCTCGTGGTTTCCCAGGTGGACGGCGTGCAGGTGGGGATGGCCGGCCTCGGGAATGATCTTCTTCGACATGAAGATCGCGCTCGCGCCGGGGACGTCGCCGGCGTAGATGCCGAGGTTCGCCAGGATCCAGGGGATCGCCGCCAGGCCGTAGACGGCCGCGATCACGAGCGCGATGCGGTCGCCGCCGCTGCGGGGGGCGGGCGGGCCGGCGCCCGCGCGGCGAAGCGCCGCCAGCGTGAGCGCCGCGGCAAGGCCGGCGCCGACGGCCGCAAGCGCGTTCGCCGGCTTCGCATCGAGGTTCGACTGCTGGATCACGCCGGGCCAGGCGATGGTGGCGCACAGGAGTGCCGACGCGCCGGTGACGGCGACCACGGCGCGCCGCCCGGCGGCCGCGAGCGGCAGCGCCAGCAGCCGGTCGGCGGCGACCGCGAGCAGCGCCGGCACGGCGAGCGAGATCGGCCAGCCGACGAGCACGAGCACCCGCGCCGCCCCCGAGCGCACGCCGGTGCCGGTGACGTTGTAGAAGTCGCTCGCCGGCAGGCGCGCGTAGGTCACCCAGACCGTCGTGGCGACGACCGCCCAGATCG
Source organism: uncultured Actinomycetes bacterium (assembly GCA_963760755.1). Classification (GTDB taxonomy): domain Bacteria; phylum Actinomycetota; class Thermoleophilia; order Gaiellales; family JAICJC01; genus JAICJC01. The sequence continues at coordinate 233,641 of CAVXEE010000003.1, forward strand.
CCCACACCGCGAGCGCCTCGCGCAGGCCGGGCCCGGCGTCGACGCGTGCGGCGCTCATGGATCCCGCCGTTGCGGCCGCATCACAAGCCCCCCGCGCGGACGCAGCGAGACGCGCGCCTGCGGCTCCACCGGCCGCGTGGGATCGAGCAGCAGGCGGTGGCGCTGCCCGAGCTCGGCCAGCACGAGCACCGCCTCGAGCATCGCGAAGCCGACGCCGATGCACTTGCGCGTGCCGGCGCCGAACAGCGGATAGGCCCAGTCAGGGCGGGCGGCGGCCGCCGCGCCCAGGAACCGCTCCGGATCGAACCGCAGCGGATCGGGGAACAGGCGCGGGTCGCGGTTGGTCACGAACGTCGGCATCAGCACCGCCGCGCCCGCAGGGATGACGTAGCCGCCGATCTCCTGGTCGCGCAGCGCCCGCCGCTCGATCCCCCACGCCGGCGGGTAGAGCCGCATCGACTCGAGCAGCAGCGCCTCGGTGTAGCGCAGCGATGCGAAGTCGTCGGCGCCGGGTTGGCGGCCGCCGAGCACGTCGGCGAGCTCGGCGTGGAAGCGGGCCTCGACCTCGGGGTGCTGCGCCAGCAGGTACCACGTCCAGTTGAGCCCGTTGGCGGTGGTCTCGTGCCCGGCTGTGATCAGCGTCAGCGCCTCGTCGCGCACCTGCTCGTCGGACATGCCGGTGCCGTCGCCCTCGACGTCGCGCGCGGCCAGCAGGATCGAGAGCAGGTCGCCGTTCCCCGCGACCGTGCCCGAGCGGCGGGCGCCGATCACCTTCGCGCTCGCCGCCTCGAGCTCGCCGATGCCGCGGCGGAAGCGGCGCACGCGCGGAAGCGGTGTGCGCAGGAGCACGGGCAGGAGGGCGACGGTGAGGTAGTCGAAGAACTCGCCCACCTCGGCGACGGCGCGGCCGATGTCGCGGGCCTCGTCGTCGAGCTCGGTGCCGAACAGCGCTCGGGTGACGATGCGCAGGGCGAGGCCGCTCATGTCGACGGCGACGTCGCGCTCCGCGCCGTCGTCCCACGCCGCACCGACCCGAGCCGCCTCCTCGACCATGATCCCGGCATACCCGGCCACCGTCCGGCGGTGGAAGGCGGGCTGGAGCATCCGCCGCTGGCGCAGGTGGAAGTCGCCCTCGCTCGTGAGCAGCCCGTCGCCGAGGACGACCCGGGCGGCCTCGAAGCCCGGGCCCTTCTTGAACGACTTCTGGTGGGTGACGAGCACCGCCCGGATCAGATCGGCGCGCAGCACCACGTAGACGTGCTGGGGGCCGATGCGGAAGTGGACGAGGTCGCCGTGGCGCCGGTGCAGGTCGGAGAGCACCCCGATCGGGTCGCGATGCAGGCCGGCCATGACCCGCAGCGAGCCGGTGGGGCCGGGGCCGGGCGGGAGTCGGTGAAGACGGTCCAGGTGCGGTATTGTCGCGAGCGGGAAACCATGTTGCAACCAGCACAGACCGGCGTTCCGTGGTGGCTGCGCGCCTACCTCCTCCTGGGGGCGGTGCAGGGGCTTGCGATCGGCCTCACCGGGCTCTTCCGCCCGGCCCACGTCATCGGCTTCCCGCTGGCGACGACGACCCTGAACACCCGCTTCGTCGCATCGTTCTACCTCGCCGGCGCCACCGGCTTGATCGCCTCGGCGGCGGCCCGCCGCGCGGTCGACACGCGCATCTTCGTGGTCGGCTTCGTCGCCGTCACGGCGCTGCTCCTGACCGCGACGGTGTGGTACTGGTCGACCTACACGGCCGGGGGCATCCCCTACCCGTGGACGACGTCGTACGTGCTCGAGCCGATCGCCGGCGCCCTGATCCTGTGGCACCTCGATCTGCGCCGCGCCCGCCCGGCCGGGGCGGCATCGCTTCAGTGGCGTGTTCATCGCCCAGGCCGCCGTCTTCGCCGTGCTCGGCGTCGTGCTGGCCGCGGCGCCCAGCGTCGCGGTGCGGATGTGGCCGTGGGCGCTGACCGCCGTGCTCGCGCGCACCTACGCCGCGATCTTCCTCGCGTTCGCCCTGGGCGCGGCTCTGGCCGCCGGTGAGCGCAGGCCGCAGGCGGTGCGCCCGTTCGCGCTCAGCTCGCTCGTGCTCGTCGCGACGACGGCGGTGGTGTCGCTGATCCACCACGCCAAGTTCGACGGCGGTCCGGCCACGTGGGTCTGGGCGGCCGGGCTCGCCGCCGGCCTGGCCGGGCTCGCCGCCGCGAGCGCCGCATCGCTGCGCACCGGGTCGCGACCGGCGTGAGACCGACCCTGCGCCCGTACATCGCCATCCTGGGCGCCACGCTCCTGGGCCAGGGGCTCGTGTCGTGGGCGCTCGACTGGAGCGGCCACGCCTCGAACCAGCTGCCGAACCGGTTCGCGAACTCCGACCCGCGCCACGCGGCGATCCACGTCGCCTGGGGGGCGGTCATGCTCGTGCTCGTCGCCCGCGGGATGGACGAGCGGGGCTACGCCCGCCTGGCGCTCGCCTTCGGCGTCTTCTACACCGCGCTGGCGGTGCTCGGCGTGGTCGTGCACCATCCGCTCGGCCTGCGGCTCGACCGGGGCGAGAACGTCTTCCACCTCATCGTCGGGCCGATCACGCTCGCGCTCGCGCTGGTGGCGCTGCGCGTGCAGGAGCGGCTGCCGGCATGACCGCCGCCCTGGTGGTGGCCGCCGTGCTCGCGACGCTCGCCGCCGTGAAGACGCTCGAGGGGCGCCTGCCGCGGGTCGTCGTGCGGGCCGGGATCGCCGTCTTCGTGGTCGGCCCGCTGGCCGGCGCCGCCTATGCGATGTGGGCGTTCTGGCGGCAGGGCTTCCTCGCGCCGGTCGACCTGGCCCTGCTGGGGTCGCTCGCGGTGATCACCGGGCTCGGCACGTCGTTCGGCTACCACCGCCTGCTCACGCACCGCAGCTTCCGCACGACGCCGTGGATCACCGCCACGGCGCTCGCCGCGGGGGCGATGGCCGTGCCCAGCCGGCCGATCGACTGGGCTGCGCGCCACCTCGAGCACCACGCCCACGCCGATCGCGACGGCGATCCGCACAGCCCGGTCGACGGCCTCGTGCATGCGCACGTCGGCTGGCTCTTCGCCGTCAGCCCGGCCAAGCGCGAGCGCTACTGCCGCCGGCTGATGGACGACCCGGTGGTGATGGCCATCGAGCGCACGTCGATCGTCTGGCTCGCCCTCGGCCTGATCGTGCCGGCGCTGATCGACGGCTGGCGCGGCCTGCTGTGGGGCGGCATCGTCCGCATCGCCATCCACAACCACACCATGTTCGCGGTCAACTCGATCTGCCACACGTTCGGGTCGCAGCCGTTCCAGACCGGCGACGAGAGCCGCAACAACCGCCTGATCGCGGTGCTCGCGTTCGGCGAGGGCTGGCACAACAACCACCACGCCTTCCCCGCCGCCGCCTACCACGGCCTCGGCCGCCACCCGGACGCGACCGGCATGGTGATCCGCGCGCTCGAGCGGGTCGGGCTCGTGTGGGACGTGCGCCGACCAAACCCGGCCGCGGTCGCCCGTCACCGGCAGACGGCGAAGATCCCCCAATCAGGGTGATTGCAGGCCCTCTTTGGCTGTGACACGATGGTCGCGGACGCATCGGGGCCCGCACGAACGACGACGACCCGCACAGCTCCTCGGAGAACGCCCGCCGCCGTGGGCGGCGCTGATCGGCGCGCTCCCGGCGGTGCTCTACATCGACCGGGTCGACGGGACGTCGGTGTGGGTCGGCCCCCAGATCGAGTCCGTCTTCGGCTGCACGGCCGAGGAGTGGTCGAGCGGATACGACGTCTGGGCCGGGCGCATGCACCCCGAGGACCGCGACCGCGTGGTGGCGTCGAACGCGGCGTTCCTGCGCGACGGCGGCACCGTGAGCGACGAGTACCGGATCGTGCTGCCGGACGGGCGCATCCGCTGGCTGCACGAGCGCGCGCTGCTCATCCCCGGCGCCGACGACCAGGAGCCGCTCGTGCACGGCATCATCGTCGACGTCACCGAGGAGCGCACGTCGCTCGAGATCGCCGAGCGGGCCGGGCGCCTGTTCAAGGCGCTCGTCGAGCACGCGGGCGAGGCGGTCACGATCGTGAACGAGCAGGGCATCGTCGTCTACCAGAACCCGACCATGGGCAGGGTCATCGGCCGGCCGCCGGAGTGGTTCGAGGGCCGCACGCCGCTCGACCTGATGCCGCCCGACGATGCCGCCCGGGCGACCGAGATCCTGGCCTCGCTGCGCGGCCGGCCGGGCGCCCAGGTGGTGGCCGAGTTCCGCCTGCGCCACCGCGACGGCTCGTGGCGGGTGGTCGCCGGGGCGGCGACCAACCTGCTCGACGACCCGGCGGTGCGCGGGATCGTCCTGAACTACCGCGACGTGACCCAGGAGCGGGACATGTCGCGCCGTCTGCGCGAGGCCGAGCAGCGCCGGCAGGCCCTGCTCGAGAGCATGGTGCGGGCCGAGGACGAGGCGCGCGGCCGCATCGCCGCCGAGCTGCCACGACGACACGATCCAGGCGATGACCGCATCGCTGCTCGAGCTCGATCGCACCGACCGCCACCTGCGCCAGGATGACGTCGCGGCGGCACGCGAGGCGATCGCCGGCGCGCGCCGCACGCTGGCCGAGGCCACCGAGCGCACCCGGCGGCTGACGTTCGAGCTGCGCCCGCAGCTGCTCGAGGCGGCCGGGCTCTCGGCCGCGATCCGCGACCTGGCCGCCGGGCTCGCTCGCGACACCGGCGCCGAGGTGAGCGTGCGCACCCGGGCGCGGCGCTACCCGGGCGAGGTCGAGACGCTGGTCTACCGCACCGTGCGCGAGGCGCTCATCAACGTGCGCCGGCACGCCCGCGCCAAGCACGTGGTGATCCGCATCGGCGAGCGCCGCGGCGGTCTGCACGGCCGCGTGGCCGACGACGGCCGTGGCTTCCGGGCCGGCCGGCCACCGGCGCGGCGCGAGATGCACATCGGGCTCGAGACGGCCCGCGAGCGCCTGCGCGCCGCGGGCGGGAGCCTCGACGTCACCTCGGCGCCCGGCCAGGGCACGACGATCGAGTTCCACATCCCCCTGCCTGAATAACCGGGGTCAGACCCCGTGTATTCATGAATATCCGGTGCCTGGCACCGGATATTCACGGGGCGAGCATGTGCAGGCGCAGCGTGCGGCCGGCGACGGTGCCGCGAAGCCGCGCGCGCGCCGCGCGCACCTGCAGCGACCACGCCATCCGCAGGTGCTCCGCCGGCGCGCCCGGCGTACGTGCGACCACCCAGGCGCGCACGCGCCCGGTCGAGTAGCGCCAGCGCACCGTCCCGGTCACCCGCACGCCGGGGACGAACGCCACGTTCGTGAGCGTGAAGGTGGTCAGGTCGCCGCCGCTGTACGACCAGTGCCCGCCCCGCAGCCCGACGCCGCTGCCGCTCAGGTTCGCCCACCAGCGCTGCAGGGCGTCGGCGACCGCGGCGGCGCTCGCGGCGGCCACCCGCCGGTCGCGCACGGTGGACGCATCACCGGGCGATGGCAGCGCCGGCGCGACGCCCGCGAGCGTGAGCGGGAACGACGGCACGACCCGCACCTCGGGTGTCCGTGACGCGCATGACGTGTCGCCCGCGGCCAGGTTCTGCACGAACTGGACGTAGATCCGCGAGGCGCAGTCGTTCTGATCCTCGAGCGCCGTCACGTGGCCGCTGTTCTGCATCACGACGAGCGTGCTGCGCGGGAAGCGCGCCGCCACGACCCGCGCGTCCGCAAGCGGCGTGATGTTGTCGAGGTCGCCGTTCAGGATCAGCGTCGGCACGTCCGGGTACGGCGCCGACGGCGGCACCGGCGGATCGGCGAACGCCGCCGACGGCCACCGCTCGCACGCGAGCGCGCCCTCGTAGTCGAGGCCGGTCCACTCCTTGGCGGTGAACGGCGCGAACGTCCCCGGGCGGTACGCCGCAAGGGCGGTGCGCACGAACGCCGGGCGATCGGCGACGGGCGTGCCGGCCGGCCACAGCTCGGGATAGTCGTGACAGATCACCGACAGGTAGAGCGACTCGGTGAACTGGCGCGGGTCGCCGTTCGGGCCGTCGGTGGTGACCGTCTCGGCCACGAGCCGCAGGAGCGGCGCGTCGTCGCCCGCGAACGCCGACCGGGTCGCGGCGAAGATGTCGCGCCACACGCCCTGGTAGTAGAAGCCCGACTGCAGCAGCTGCGCGAGCGTGTTCGTGTCGGCGGTGACGTGGATGCGCGTCCCGTCCGCGTCCGGTGCGATGCCGCTGATCGGGTGGCTGCGCACGCGCTGGATGAGCCGCCCGATCAGCCGCAGCGGCCGGCCCCGGGCGGGGCAGCCGGGCCGCCGCTCGCACGCCAGCTGGAGCGAGCTGCGGGTGCTCTGGGCGATGTCTGCCAGGGCAGGGTCGGAGCCGGGCAGCTGGTAGGTGCCGTCGAGGACGAGCGAGCGCAGCCGGTGCGGGTAGCGGATCGCGAACGCCTGCGCCGCGTACGAGCCGTAGGAGTCGCCGTAGAGGTCGACCTTGCCGATCCCGATCGCGTTCAGCACCGCCGCCAGGTCCTGCACGGACTGGGAGGTGTCGTAGTCGTCGCGCGCCGGGCCGAGCTGCGCGGCGCAGCGGCCGGCGCGCACGACGTAGGGCAGGATGTGGCGGCGGAACGCCGGGCAGTTGAGCGCGCCCGAGCGGCCGGTGCCGCGCAGGTCGACCAGCACCAGGTCGCGCCGGGCCGAGACCGGCCGCCACAGCTGCAGCCGCGCGGCGCGGTCGGCCGTGGTCGAGAAGCCGGGGCCGCCCTCGATCGAGAGCACCGTCGAGGTGGCGGGCTGCGTGCGCAGCGTGCGGAAGTAGTGCTCGAAGTAGACCCGGATCGTGCGCCCGTTCGGGAAGCGGCGGTCGAGCGGCACGCGCACGAACCCACACTCGGCGAGCGGGCGCGCCCGCGGGCAGGCGACGCGCACGATCGCCGGCCGGGGCGCGGTGTGGGCGGGCGGCGCGTTGACCGGCACGCTCAGCATGCACCGAGTGTACGGGTTGCGCGGCTCGTTCGCGCCCGCAGCGTGACGGAGCGCACCGGTACGATGGCGCGGCGTGTCGGACGCCGGTCTCAGCATCTGCATCTCGGGAGCGCTCGGCGCCGTCGGCCGCAGTCTGGTCGCCGGGGTCGCCGCCGCCGACGGCCACCGCCTGCACTCGGCCGTCGCCCGCCGCGACGCCGGCCGCGACGTCGGCGAGGTCGTCCTCGGGAGGCCGCTCGGCGTCCCCATCGAGACCGACCTCGCGGCGGCGCTCGACCGCGGCCCCGACGTCCTGATCGACTACACGCACCCGGCGGTCGTGCGCGAGCACCTCGAGCTCGCCCTCGCCCGGTCGATCCCGGTCGTGATCGGCACGACCGGCCTCACCGACGCCGACTTCGAGCGCATCGACGCCGCCGCCCGCGCGGCCGGCGTGGGCGTCGCGACGGGGAACTTCTCGCTGACGGCGGCGCTCATGCAGCACCTGGCCCGGTTCGCCGCCCGCCACGTGCCCGACTGGGAGATCGTCGAGCACGGCTCGGCGACCAAGCCGGATTCGCCCAGCGGCACGGCGCGCGAGCTGGCCGAGCTGCTCGCCCGCGAGCGCGCCGGCGCGCCCACACCCGCGGTGGCCGAGCCGATCGGCCCCCCCGAGGCGCGCGGGGCGGCGATCGGGGGCGCCCGGGTGCACTCGGTGCGGCTGCACGGCTCGAACCCGGCCGTCGAAGTCGTGTTCGGCCTGCCCGGCGAGCGACTCGTGATCCGCCACGACGAGCAGGGCGACCCCGGCATCTTCGTGCGCGGCTCGCTGCTCGCGGCGGCGCGCGTGCGCGAGCGGCCCGGCCTCGTGCGCGGGCTCGACCGGCTGCTCTTCCCGGAGCCGCTCTAGGGGCGGTGCTACGCTCGCCGGATGCGTTCTGAAGAGTCCGGCGAGTCATCCTGGCGCGTCACGGCCACGGGCCGTGACTCGGCGATCCGTGACACCGCCGGCGCGGCTTGGGGGCGATCGGAGGCGGTGGCTGCGCATCGATGGGTCGAGGAGGTCGCGCCCCAGAGCGGGTTCTCCGTCACACGGCGCGGCGAGCCTGGCCGGGGCGACGACGTCGAAGCGGCGGTCACCGTGCATGCGGCAGACGTCGCGGCGGCGGAAGACCTGGCGCGGTCGATCCTCGGCCACGCCCTCCCGTCGGTGACGTTCGCCGCCGTCGTGGCGAACCCGCTGACGGCCGCGCACCTCGCCTCCTATCGCGCAGGGCCCGATACGCCGCGCGCGGCCGACTAGGCGTACGTCTGCAGCGGGGCTCCGAGCGCGACCCGGTCGACCTCGATGCCCAGACCAGGCCCCGTCGGCGCCGCGCCGCGGCCGCCGGCCGAGCGGGGTGCGTGCCCGGCGACGTGCTCGTTCGTCCAGTCGTTCATGAACGACACGGTGAAGAGGTGCTTCGGCCGGGTCGACGCCGCCAGGTGGGCGACGGCCGCCGACACGAGGTCGCCGCCCCACGTGTCCTCGATCGTGACCGAGAGGCCCAGCGCCTCGGCCAGGTCGCGCATCCGCCGGGCCGCCGTCAGGCCGCCCACTTTCGAGATCTTGAGGTTGAACGCCTCCAGTGCCTCAAGCCCGTGCGCGCGCACGAGCGACGGCACGTCGTGGATGCACTCGTCGAGCACGAACGGCAGGTCGGTGTGGCGGCGCACGTGGCTGCACGCCTCGAGCGTCGGGCACGGCTGCTCGACGTAGACGCGGTCGCGCCCGGCCAGCAGCCCGACGGCGACCACCCCGGCCTGCGTGGTGTAGCGGCCGTTCGCATCGGCGATGACGAGGTCGCCGGGCCCGCACACGCCGAGCACGGCGGCCACCCGGTCGGCGTCCTCGCGGGGGTTGTCGCCGACCTTGAGCTGGAACCGGGTGATGCCCTCGGCGCGCAGCGCCGCGGTATGGGCGGCCATCTCCCCGGCCGCGCCCAGCGGCACCGCCACGTAGAGCGGGAACGACTCCTGCCGCACGCCGCCGAGCAGCGCCGAGACCGACACGCCGAGCGCCTTCCCGGCGGCGTCCCAGGAGGCGACGTCGATCGCGCTCTTGGCGTACTCGTGGCCCGTGAGCACGGCGTCCATGCGGTCGCCGAGCACGCCGGTCGCGGTCACGTCCGCCCCGATCACCGCCGGCGCCAGCTCGCGCAGCGCCGCCCGGGCGCCCTCGGCATGCGCCGCGAGGTAGGTGCTCCCGAGCGGGCAGGTCTCGCCGTAGCCGTCCACGCCATCCTCGGTCACGACCCGCACGACGGTCGACTGCAGGCGCGCGATCGAGCGCCCGCCCGACATGACGTACTCGTCGCCGACATAGGTCAGCTCGTAGCCGTACACCTCGACGCGGGCGATGCTCGTCCCGCTCACGGGTGCCACACCTCGAAGTGGCGCCGGTGCGTGTCGAGCACCGCGCCGGGGCGGAAGAAGCGGTCGTAGAAGTCGAGGTCGATGTGCTGGGCCTGGAGCACGTTCATCACCCACACGCTCGGCACCGTGCCCGGGAACTTGCCCCACGTCTCGAGCGTGTACTCGCACTGGAGCGTCACGCACGCCTTGAACTCGTCCGAGTACGGCTCGGCCGACGCGCGGATCGCCGAGGACTCGTTCCAGGCGCCGGGCGTCTCGGGGTGGTACGGCCCGCCCGGCCCGAACTTGCGCTCCGCGAACGCCTCGACGGCGTCTGCCATCGTCGGGTAGTGCGGCGGGCAGAACGCGTGGAAGGTGCCGTCGGTGCGCCCGGTGGGGTTGGGGACGCCCCAGCGCGGGTCGGTGTCGTGGCGGAAGCCGAGGCCGGAGACGCCGGGCTCGCCGGACGCGCCCAGGAGCGCCATGTGCTCGATGCCGTCGTACGACCAGCCGCCCAGCCCCATCGCCTGCAGGAGCAGCGCACCGTTGTAGCTCGAGGTCATCAGCTCGGCGGTCGCCTCGGTCAGCGAGTACTGCTCGACGAACGAGAGCGGCACGGGCGCCGACGTGTCGACCAGGCCCTCGAACCGCTCGATGCCAGGGATCGGCCGCCCGTTCAGGTCGTCGGTCATGCAGAAGCCGTTCTGGGTGAAGAAGCAGATGTTGGCGATGTGGTGCTGGGCGATGTCGGCGACCGGGATCGCGAGCAGCGACCCGGGCTCGTTCGCGATCCAGGTGTTGTGCCCCTCGAGGTAGGGCTCCTCGCGCGGCAGGTACAGGCGCTCGCCGGAGAGCTTCACGATCCGGTCGCGGTGACGCTCGACCATCAGCGCCGGCGTGAGCTCCTCGACCGCCGGATCGACCAGGGCGCCGGCGTCGCGGGTGGGCAGGTAGTAGAGGCCGGTGTCGTCGGTGTAGAAGAGCTCGCTCGTGTGGAAGCCGGCCGCCGACGGGATCGTGCGCCCGGCCGCGCCGCCGTTGTAGTTGGCGAGATGCGGGGCGTAGCGCGCGTGGCGGGTGATGCCGTAGTGCCAGCCGGTCGTGCCCGCCATCGTCGTCAGGATCAGCAGCGTCTCGAGCTCCGACAGCGGCACGTGCGCGTGCGCCGAGCGGTACTCGAGCGGCCCGTCGGGGATGTGGCCGCCCATCGGGAAGCGGCGCGAGCGGCGGCCGTAGAGCGCGTCGAGGAGCGGGAAGCGGGCGAGCTCGGCGAGCGCCGATTCGATGGGATCGTCGGCCAAGGCGGGCCTCCTAGAAGAGCGGCTTGAGCGCGGAATAGAGCGCGCGGTGGCGCGCGTGCAGGCCATCGTAGAGCGCACGCCGCTCCGGGTCGGGCTGGGCCGGCTCGACGCGCGGCCCGGCCATCGCGGTCGCCGCCTCGGCGGCGGTCGCGTGCAGGCCCGCGCCCGACGCGGCCAGCATGGCGGCGCCGCGGGCGGTCGTCTCGACGTCGTCGGGGCGGGTGACCGGCAGGCCGGTGACGTCCGCCCGGATCTGGCGCAGGAGGTCGCCCTTCGCCCCGCCGGCGACGCAGACGAGCTCGGTCGGCGCGAGGCCGGCGCTGACCATCGCCTCGAGCACGTCGCGCAGCGCATAGGCGTTGCCCTCGAGCAGGGCGCGGGCCATGTGGGCGCGGCTGTGGGCGGCCGTGAGGCCGAACCAGCCGGCGCGGGCGTCGGCGTTCCACTCGGGCGCCATCGCACCGGCGAGCGCGGGCACCCACAGGACGCCGTCGGCCCCGGCGGGCACGCCGGCCGCGAGGTCGTTCAGGAGCTCGTACACGTCGGCGCCGGTCGCCGCCGCACGCGCGGCCTCGACCGATCCGAGCTCGTCCCGGAACCAGCGGTAGGCGCCGCCGGAGAGCCACCCGGGGTTCTCGAGCAGCCAGCCGCCGGGATCGGCGTGCGGGTGCAGCTCGGTGACCGCGCCGGGGTCGAGCGCCGGGCCGGGGGCGACGGCGCACACCGGCTCGGCGGTGCCCATCACGTCGCACACGGCGCCCGGCGTGACCACGCCGGCGCCGAGGGTCGCCGCCATCTCGTCGCCGCAGCCGAGCACGACCAACGTGGAGCCGTCCAGGCCGGCGGCGTCGCGCAGCCACGGGGCGACGGGGCCGAGCACGTGATCGGCCGGGAGCACCGGCGCGAGCGACGCGGGATCGATCCCGAACGCGGCGCAGGCCTCCTCAGACCAGCCGCCGGTGCGCACGTCGAGCAGCATCGTCGACGAGCCGTTGGACGGGTCGACGGCCACCTCGCCGGACGCCCGCCAGGCGACGAACGAGCCGGGCAGCAGGAACCAGCGCGCCGCGGCGTGCTGGTCGCCGCGGTGCGCCGCGAGCCACGCGATCTTCGCGCCGACGTGCCCGGGATCGAGGTTGCAGCCGGTCAGCTCGCGCAGCCGGGCGGGATCGAGCCGCTCGGCCGCCGCGTCGCACTCCGCGCCCGCCCGCCGGTCCATCCAGATCAGCGCGGGCCCTGTCGGCTCGCCGTCGGCGCCCGCCGCCACGAGCCCGTCGAGCTGTGAGCCGAACGAGATCGCCCGCAGCGGGCGGCCGCCGACCTCGCGGCGCACCTCGGCGAGCGCCTGGGCGACGGCGCCGAGCCACTCGCGCGGATCCTGCTCGGCCCAGCCGGGCTGCGGGTAGTGCAGCGTGTGCGGCACATAGCTCGTGGCGACGTGGGTGCCGTCGGCGGCGATCGCCTGCGCGCACGTCCCCTGCGAGCCCACGTCCACTCCCACGACCAGGTCGGCGCTCACCGCTCCTCCTCCCCCCCGTCGCCCGGCCCGCGCCGGTAGACGGTGATCTCGAACGCGTCGGCAAGGTGGTGCTCGCGCGAGACGAGGGCCACCTCGCCCGCGGCCGTGCTGTCGACCTGCCACAGCTGCAGGAGCAGCGTGCCGCGCGGCACCCCGAGCCGGCGGGCCACTTCGCCCATCGCCATGTCGGGCGTGATCGCGGCGACGCCGTGGTGCACGGTCAGGCCGCGCTGGGCGAGCGCCGGATAGATCGAGGCGCCCGCGACCGCTGCCATCGCCCGGGGCGTGAGCACGTCGGCGCGGCACCAGTCGATCATGTCGACGACGCGCCGCCCACCCGCCGTGCGCACACGCCGCAGCGCGCTCACCGGCTCGCCCGGCTCGACGCCGAGCGCCTCGGCCACGTCGGCCGCGGCGGGCTCGAGCGCACACGTCTCGTCGACCGTGCCCGGCTCGAGCCCCATCGCCGCAATCATCGACGAGACGCCGAAGTTGCGGCTGAGGTCGTTGCGCAGCAGCGGCCGGTCGGTGACGTAGGTGCCCGACCCGTGCAGCCGGCGCACGAGCCCGTCCTCCTCGAGCAGCGCGATCGCCGCGCGCAGCGAGCTGCGCGAGACGCCCAGGCTGCGGGCCAGCTCCGGCTCGCCCGGCAGGCGGTCGCCCGGCGAGAACTCGCCCGCCACCACCCGGTCGCGCAGCCCCTCGGCGATGGAGTGGCGCAGCGAGCGGCGGGCCAGGGTCGTCATGCGCTCGGCATCCTAGGGCGTGACCACGACCTTGAGCACCTCGCCGGCGCGGATGCGCCCGAACGCTGCCGGGGCGTTGTCGAGGTCGACGGTGTCCGACACGACGCCGCGCAGGCCGCCGATGTCGCCCGCGAGCATGTCGAGTGCGTGCACCTGGTCGCGGTGACGCGAGGCGTAGGAGCCGTGCACCTGCACCTCGCGGTAGTGCAGCACGTTGGACGGGAAGCTGATGTGCGTCGTGCCCTTGGGCAGGCCGCCGAAGAAGAGCACCCGGCCGCGCGGCGCCGCCATCTCCATCGCCTGCTCCTGCGCGACGTCGCTCGAGCAGGCCACGATCACGACATCGGCGCCGATCTCCTCGGTGGCCGCGCGCACGGCGGCGATGCCGTCGGCGCCGGACGTGTCGACGTAGGCCATGCGCTCGTCGCCCAGCACCGTGCGGGCGAGGTCGAGCCGATTTGCGGCCGTCTCGAGCAGCAGCACCTGCCCGGCGCCCTCGAGCCGGGCGATGGCGGCGTGCGCCGTGCCCACCGGTCCGGCGCCGACGACCGCGACGGTGTCGTCGAGGCCGATCGCAATGTCCTTGTGCCCGCAGATCGCGTCCGACAGCGGGTCGGCGAACGTGGCGTGCACGTCGGAGAGGCCGTCGGGGATGCGGAAGAGGTTCTTGAGCGCGACCTGGGGGATCGCGACCAGCTCGGCGTAGGCGCCCTGGAAGTCGAAGCCCATCAGGCCGCCGTTGGGGCACAGGTGCTCGCTGCCGCTGCGGCACAGACGGCAGCGGCCGCACCAGAGCGTCGAGATGCAGTGCACCAGATCGCCCTCGGTGAGGCCCATCTCGGCGATCTCGGCCGCGGCCTGCGCGCCCACCTCGACGAGCTCGCCCGAGATCTCGTGGCCGAGCACCCACGGCGGCGAGATGCGCCGGTCACCGTTGTAGAAGGTGCGCACGTCGGTGCCGCAGATACCGCATGCGGTCACGCGCACGAGCACGCCGTCCTCGGGGCAGGCGGCGTCGGCCACCGTACCCACCGACATCGTCCCCGGACCGTCCCAGATCGCCGCTCGCACCGCATCCTCCCGTCGTCGCACAAAAGACCGCTTTGGCCGGTATCATACCGAGTTGTCCTACAACTTGGAGGTGCGGGTGATCGAGTTCATCTTCATGCTCACGCGGGACGACCGCACGCTCACGGACGCTCGGGCGGTCTACGCCTCGATCGCGGGGAGCGGCGTGCGCCACGTCGGCTGCAAGGACGTCGGGCTGCCGCGGGCCGAGCTCGCGGCGCTCATGGACGACATCCGCAGCAACGGCCACACCACGCACCTCGAGGTCGTGTCCGAGACGCCGGAAGACACGCTGCAGTCGGCGCGGGCCGCGGCCGAGATCGGCCCTGACTACCTGATCGGCGGCACGCTGATCGAGCCGGTGCAGGAGATCCTCGCCGGCACCGGGATCAAGTTCTTCCCATACGTCGGCCAGATCGTCGATCACCCGTGCCTGCTGCGCGGCACGATCGCCGAGATCGCCGACGACGCCCGCCGGGCCGAGAGCCTGGGCGTTGACGGTATCAACCTGCTCGCCTACCGCTACGACAAGGACGTCGACGCGCTGGTCGAGGCGGTCGTGGGAGCGACCTCGCTGCCGGTGATCGCGGCCGGCTCGGTCGACTCGGCGGCGCGCATCCAGGCGCTTGCCGAGCGCGGCGTGTGGGCGTTCACGATCGGCACCGCGGCGCTCGACGGCGTCCTCGTCGAGGGCGCCTCGCTCGACGGCCAGCTGCGCTACGCGCTGGACGCCGCCGCGGCGGTGGTGTAACCGAAGCGCCCGGCCGGGCGCCGCGACCGCAGTCGCGACGCCCGGCCGGGTGGCGCTACTCGACGCTGTCCATCCCGTCGTTGATCAGACGGCCGATGACCTCGTACTTGGCCCGGTCGTTGGACTTGACGTAGAACGCGTAGGCGATCCCGCCGAGGAAGATCGCCACGTCGGCCCAGACCAGCCACTTGGCGTACCAGTACCCGGCGCCGAGGAAGCTGAGGTTGTCGATCGCCAGGTAGAGCACATAGGCCTGGGTGACCGCGGCGATGATCGGCGCGGTCAGCGTCGTCCACCAGTGGTGCTCGCCGGCGTGATGCGTGCGGAAGTAGTTCACGATCGCGACCGAGACGAGCGCCTGGATGGCCAGGATCGAGACGACCCCCATCACCGCCATCAGGCCGTACACCTGCAGGTAGGCGACCGAGAACGAGGCCGGCTGTCCACCGGTGCTCGCCCGGGCAACGAACAGCACGACGATGATCAGCGCGATCACCGACTGCGTGATCGAGGCGATGTGCGGGCTGCGGTGCTTCGGGTGCGTGCGCCCGAGCGCCTTCGGGAGCACGCCCTCACGGCCGAGTGAGTACATGTACCGCGCGGTCGTGTTGTGGAACGCCATCCCGCAGGCGAACGAGCCGGTGATGATGAACCAGCTCAGGGCGTCCTTCAGGAACTCGCCGCCGAACTGCTTCGCCGGGATGAAGTAGAAGTCGGCCGACTGGTTCTGCGCGATGAAGGCCGCTTCGTGCGTGCTGTGGTAGCCCGAGATCGCCGCCCACGACGTGACCGTGTAGAAGATCCCCAGGCCGATCACCGAGATGTACATCGCCCGCGGGACGATCTTCTTCGGCTCCTTCGACTCCTCGCCGTAGTTCGGCGCCATCTCGAAGCCGACCCACGACCAGAAGGCGAAGAAGATGCCGATCCCGGCCGCGCCGGCCGCGACTGCAGCACCGCCGCTTCCGCTGGCGCCGAGGCCCTTGAACGCGTTGACCGGGTTGATCGCCGCGGCCTGGATGTTGTTGCCGCCGTGGCCAAAGACCACCGCGTCGAACACGAGCAGGAGCACGATCTCGCAGATCAGCGCGACGCCGAGGACGCGCGCCGAAATGTGCACGTCGAAGTACGCGAGCACCGAGATCAGGACGATCATGAACAGCGCCGGCCAGTACCACGAGACGTTGTAGCCGTACTGGGCCAGCTTCAGGTCGGCGAAGTAGGCGAATCCGCCGATGAGCGACACCTCGAACACCGAGTACGCCACGACCATCGCGAGGCCGGACGCCATGCCGAGCTCGCGGCCGAGGCCGTGGCTGATGAAGCTGTAGAAGCCGCCCGCGGCGGTGACCTTGCGCGCCATCGCCACGTAGCCGACCGAGAAGATGGTCAGCACGACTGTTGCGATCATGAACCCGGCGGGTGTGCCGATGCCGTTTCCGAAGCCCACCGAGATCGGCGTGTTGAAGAGCATCGCCGAGATCGGAGCCGAGCCCGTGACGGTGAGGAAGAGCACCCCCCAGAGACCGATCGCGCCGCCGTGCAGCTTGTGGACATCGTCGCGCGACGAGACGTCGACGCTGTCGATCACGGGCAGCATGCCGTCGTGATGCTCGTGCATGCCTCCGCCTTCACTGCTCAATTCGACCACCTCCCTCTAGGTGTCCGGGCATGGCTGCGCCGGAAAGTTGTCGGACAGCTTGCGAGCCGTTTGTACCATTTACGCCGCCGGGAGGTCAAGCCCTCCCGCCCGGTCAGTGGACGAGCGCGGGCTGCGCGGGGGCTGCGACACGGTCGCCGCCGGCGCCGAGCACCTCGACGAGCAGCGTCGCCACCCGCTCGCGCCAGCGCTCGCGGTCGAGCACGGGCGGACCGAAGCGGCGCCGCTCGACGGCGTACTCGGCCCGGGCGAGCCGGTCGAAGGCGGCGATGACGTCGATCACGCGGCCGTACGCCGTGGGGCCGGCCACGCCGCTCACCCACGCGCGCGCCTTGCCGTCGTCGGCGAAGACGCCGTCGGCGACGCCCTGCCAGTAGGCGTGCTGGAACAGGCAGCCGGCATCGCCCTTGCGCGTCCAGCAGCCTGAAACGAGCTCATGGTCGCCGGCCTCGATGCTGCGCAGCGAAAGCTGCAGCAGGCGGCGGCCGCCGTCGGTTTCGGCGAGCCGCTCGAGCGACTCGCGCATCTCCAACTCCTGACCGGGCATCAGACGTCCTCCTCGTCGGTGAACACCGCGTCGGGCATGAAGCACCCCACCATCCAGTTGGGCGCATCCACGACCTCGGTGATCTTCATATCTCCCGCGAGGCCGCAGAGCATGTACGCGTCCTCACGTGAGAGCCCGCGCTCGCGCACCAGGTGGTCGATCATCGAGCGCACCGCCGAGCGCGCCGCCTCCATCAGATCGGGCTCGACGCCGGTGGTCGCAAACCAGCCGCCGCCGTCGACGCGCGGCGTCAGCGGCCCCGCCGGGCGCCGCAGCGCCGGGGCGCGCAGGCCCATGCCGCGGGCGACCGTGATCCGGATCGTCGTTCGCATCGCGCACTCGATGCCCGAGATCGACACCTCGCCGTCGCCCTGGGCGGCGTGCGCGTCGCCGAGCGACAGCAGGCCGCCCGAGACGCCCACCGGCAGGTAGAGGGTCGTGCCCTTCGTGATGTGGCGGCAGTCGATGTTGCCGCCACCCGCATGCGGGGGCGGGATCGGCACGCCGTGCATCCCGGCGCCCGGCACGCCCGTCGTGCCGCAGAACGGCTCGATGGGCAGCGTGACGCCCGGCGCGAACGCCGTCGTGCGCCGGTTGGTGAGGTCGAAGAACTTCAGGTGCGGCCGGTCGAACTCGCCCGGCGGCAGCAGGCCGAGGCCGGGGATGATGCACGCCCAGCCCCACTCCGGCAGCTCGAACTCCAGGAACTCGACCGCGAGCGCGTCGCCGGGCTCGGCGCCCTCGACGTGGATCGGGCCGGCCAGCGGGTAGATGCGGTCGAAGTCGAGGCCGGGCAGGTCGGCGGCGACGGACGCCTGCGTGATCTGACCGCCCGCGAAGTCGTCGGTCTCGGCCGAGACGACGTCGCCCGGCGCGATCCGCACGACGGGCTCGTTATCGACGTCCCAGCTGCGGTGGGTGGGCGCATCGCGGGTGATGACGTGCTCAGCCATCGGGAATCGAGAGTATGGCACCTGCAATCGTCAGGTGCCCGGCACCGTCGTGGTGCCAGGCACCGCTCACTCATGCGACGCGACGACCTCCACGGCGCTGCCGAGGCTCGCCGGGTCGCGCGTCCGCACGCGCGTGACGATGCGAACGCGGTCGGCCCGGAACAGGTCGTGCGAGCGCTCGAACGGGCGCCCGTCCTCCGACCACGCGGTGCGCACGATCGCGACGAGCGGCGCACCGGCGCGCACCTCGAGCACGCGCGCCTCGGCCGCGGTGGCGCCGACCACCTCGACCCGCTCCTCGGCCTCGCTCGGGTGCAGGTCGTACCCGGCCTCGAGCAGCTCGTACAACGATCCCGACAGCGACCGGTCGAGCAGACCGGGGAAGCGGTCGGCCGGGAAGCGCGCGCGCTCGAGCGAGATCGGCTGCTCGTCGGCCAGACGCACCCGCACCACCTCGAGCACGAGCGCGCCGGCGGGCAGGTCGAGGGCGGCCGCCGTTTCCGCGTCGGCACCGACCGTGGCCGTCGAGAGCACGCGCGCGCCCGACTGGAAGCCCTGCCGGCGCAGGTATGCCGGCAGGCTGGTCAGGCGCGTCAGATCGCGCTCCACCCGCCGCTCGGCGACGAAGATGCCGCCGGAGCGTCCGCGCACGCGGCGCACGACGCCCGCGGTCTCGAGCGCGTCGAGCGCCGCCCGCAGCGTCGAGCGGCTCACCCCGAGGCGCGCCGCCAGCTCGCGCTCGGCGCCCAGGCGCGCGCCGGGCGCGGTGGCGCCGTCGGCGATGTCCGCCGCCAGCCGGTCGCGCAGCGCCGCCGCCGACGGCCCCAGCGGAGCGAACACGGCGGGCAGTCCGGGGACGGGCTCGGTCACCGCGCCGCCCGCTACTGGGCGGCCTGCAGCGCCGCCAGCGACTCGGGCGCGACCTGGCCGCCGTCCACCGTGATCGTCTGGCCGGTGATGTAGGCGGCCTCGTCGGTCGCGAGGAAGAGCGCGGCCGCGCCGATCTCCGACGGATACCCGAGCCGGCCGAGCGGGATCGACGCCTCCATCGAGGCGCGGTACTCGGGCCCGAGCTCGTCCATCCCCGCCGACTCGACGTTGCCTGGCAGCACAGCGTTCACGGTGATCTTCTTCGGCGCAAGCTCGATGCAGGCCGTGCGCAAGAAGCCGAGCTGGGCGGCCTTGGTGGCGCCGTAGTGCGACCAGCCGGGGAAGCCGGTGATCGGCCCGGTGATCGAGCTCGTCAGGATCACGCGGCCGCGGCCGGAGGCCTCCAGGTAGGGCAGGCACGCCTTCACGGTCAGCATCGTGCCCTTGACGTTCGTCGCAAAGATCGCATCGATGTCGTCCTCGGTCATGTCGGCCAGCTTGACGTCGGGGAAGACGCCGGCGTTGGCGCACACGATGTCGATGCCGCCGTACCGGGACGCCGTCTCGGCGGCGACGCGCTCGCAGTCCTCCGCCCTGGCGACGTCGCCCTGCACGAACGACACCTTGCCGCCGCGCGCGGACAGGTCGCGCACGGCCTCCTCGCCCGCTGCCTCGCCGCGGCCGTTCAGGGCGACGTTGCAGCCGGCGGCGGCGAACTCGCCGGCGATGCCCTTGCCGATGCCCTTGGTGCCGCCGGTGACGAGCACCGTGCGGCCGGTGAGTGGAGTGAACATCGAAGCTCCTTTGTCCGTGGGAACCGGGCGGCCCATTCTACGGTCCAATCGGCATGATTTGGTATCGCACAACGGCACTGCTCGCGGCGCTGCTCGTCGCCGGGTGCGGAAACGGATCCGCGGTGCACACCGTGCGCACGCACGGCACCCTGGTGCGGGTCGGCGGCCCGGCGCCGGGCGCGCCCGTGCCGATCCGAGGCGCCCACGTGCACCTGGAGGGCGCCGCGGGCTCGGCCGACGTCCGCACCGACCGGCACGGCCGGTTCGCGGTCGACGTCGCTCCGGGCACGTACACGGTCACCATCACCACCGGCGGCGTCTCGCCCGTGACCGTGCCCCACATCGTGCATGTGCCGCATGCCGGACGGCTGCGGCTCGTCGTCAACATCAGGTAGCCGGCGGACTCAGGCGTGCGCCGAGAGGTACGCCTCGGCCAGCGCGCAGGTGCCCTCGGTGAACCCGGCGCCGAGGTCGGCCGCCTCGGTGGCGAACTCGTGGTGGGAGCCGATCCAGGCCACCAGCAGCAGCCGCCGCAGCATCACAAAGGTCTCGAGCTCGGCCTCGTCGGCCGGATCGAGGTCGGCCACCGACCGGTAGCCGTCCACCCACGCCTGCGTAAGCTGCGGTACGTCCGGGTGGTCCTCGATGAACGAGACGGTGGTGGCGAAGTCGTACATGAACCACGACCAGCCGCAGTCGTCGAAGTCGATCACGCGCACGTGCTCGCCGGCGACGAGCAGGTTCGCGAGCCGGATGTCGGCGTGCACGAGCCCGAAGCGCTCCCGGCCCTGGCCGTAGGCCTCCAGGCGCCGGCGCACGGTCGCGTCGAGTCGCCCGAGCAGGTCGAGCTCGGCCGCGCCCATCCCCAGGCCGTCCTGCCACCGGCCCCAGTGGCCGTCCGGCCCGAGCGTGGTCGCGTAGTCCCAGCGGAAGCGGGCAAAGCCGGCCGGCGGCGTCCAGCGGCGCGCATGGCCGTGCATCCGTGCAGACACGGCGCCCAGCGTGCGGAAGCCGGGCATGAGGTCGTGGGCGTCGGCATCGGGCATCTCGCCCGCGAGCCACTCGAAGAGCACGACGTTGCGCTCGCCCAGGTCGTCGGTGCGCACCTGGCACACGCGCGAGCCGCCGGTGCCGGCGACGGCGATGGCCGTCTCGACCACGCCGTCCTCGCGCAGCGCGTCGATCCAGTCGAGCTCGGAGGCGATCTCCGCGGCTGTGTGGTAGGTCGGCCGGTGCACGCGCAGAGCGAAGGCGCGGCCGCCGGGCTCCTCGACGCGGTACGTCCAGTTCTCGGACACGTTGATCAGCCGCACCGACGCGGCCTGGTCGAGGTCGTAGCAGCCGAGCGCCGCGCCCGCCAGGCGGTCGATGGCCGCCTGATCAGTGCTCACGGCCCTCCACCGCCTCGAGCACGCGCGTGATCTCGTCGCGCGCGCGCACGACGCTCTCGGTCGAGCCGCTGATGTAGATGCGCCCGGCGGCGCCGATCATCGAGACGGTGACGAGCGTCGCCTCCGGCGCGGCCCGCTCGGCGACGTTCGCGGCGACGGCCGCGTGCAGCGCGGGCACCACCTCGTAGACGAGCAGCGTCTCGCCCGGGAGCACCATCGACGCCTCGCGGTTGCGGTTGATGATGACGGCGTGCTGGTCGGTGATGTCCTCGATCACGTCGGCGTAGAGGATACGTGGCCGCAGCGCGTCCGCGGGCGTCGCGCCGATGCCTGTGAGGATGGCGGCGCCGGCCCGGTCGACCAGCTCCTGGTCGGAGTGGTGCACCTCGAGCACGCCGAACTGGCGCTCGACGTAGAGGATGCCCGGCTCGATCTCGGGCACCGACCGCAGCGCGAGGTCGGTCACCCGCTCGATGGCGAGCGCCGGCGCGACCTCGACGATCAGGGCGTGCTGGCCCTCGGCCGGCGGGTATCCGCGGGCGCGGGTGGGCGTCCCCAGGTATGCGGCGAACTGCCGGCCCAGGTTCGGGATCGGCAGGTACACCCGCAGCTGCACGGGGGTATCGGTGGCGCCTGCGGGCACTAGCTCGAGTGGACGAAGTGCTTGTCGAGCTCGGCGTGCGGGCGGGGGATGACGTGCACCGACACGAGCTCGCCGACGCTCGAGGCGGTCTCGGCCCCGGCCTCGGTGGCGGCCTTGACGGCGCCGACGTCGCCCTGAATCACGACCGACACGAGCCCGTCGCCGACCTGCTCGCGGGCGACGATCGTGACGTTCGCGGCCTTGACCATGGCGTCGGCGGCCGAGAGCGCCGCAACGTAGCCCTTGGTCTCGATCATCCCGATGGCGTGGTTGGACATGCGTTCCTCCTAGGTCGTGCTTCCGCCGGGGGGCGGAGGCGCTTGCGCCGGGGCCGAGGCGGCCGCGGCGGGCTCGTCGATGGATCCGATGATCAGCGCGTCGATGGGGGGATGGTCGTCGCCGAACCAGCCCGAGGCGACCGACCCGGTGGCGACGATCACGCGCTCGCCGATGCCGCTGCCGAGGACGTCGAAGGCGACCATCCGCCCGCCGCCCTCGACGTCGATCTCGAGGAACGCCCCGCTCGGGATCTTCTCGATCCGCTTGGTCGCCCACACGGATCCGGTCACGGTCGCTCTCAGCATGGCCGCTCCTTCTCGATCTCGACTCCAAGGCTGCGCGCGCGATCGCGCGCCATCGGCGTCAGCACCGCCCGCCGGGAGAGCACGAGGCGGGCGCCCTCGCGGGCCGCGTCGCGCACGGTGCGCTCGGTGACCGCGCCGCGCTCGATCCGCATCACCGGCGCGGCCGAGGCGGCGGCAGCGCCGCCGGCGGGCGTCGTCGCGCCGAGCCGGAAGCGCACCTTGCCCGAGCGGATCGCCATCCGGTCGCGCGGATTCTCGAGCCGGCGCACCAGCGAGCGCACGAACGCGTCCAGGTCGGCGTCGGTGCGCAGGTCGACGCGCTCGACGGCGCCACTTGGCGCTGAATGCTCGTCGGGCGCCAATTGGCGTGTGGGTGAGGTGCCAATTGCGGGCGTCGTCGTGGATTCGGCCGGCGGCCGCCATCCGGCCGGCCGGTGCACGGCGGCGACCGGCGGCGCCGGCACCTGCGGGACGGCGTCGGAAGCGGGGCCAGGCCCCGGCGCGGAACCGGGGACAGTCCCCGCATGGGGACTGTCCCCATTCCCCGGATGATGGCCATTGCCGTTGGCGGTGAGCGCCTCGGACAGGAGTTCCGGCAGCAGATCCGCCAGCACCTCGCGGGTGACGCTGCGCAGCAGGTCGGCGTCTTCGGGTGTGCTCACACCGCACCTCCGAGCGCGGCGACGGCGGCATCGCCGGCCGTGCGCACGTCGGCCTCCATGCCGGCCAGGTACACCCGGCCGGTGGCGCCGATCATGCGGTAGTCGACGACCTTGATCCGGGCGGCCTTCTCGGCCTCGTTCGTCGCCAGGATCGCGTAGGACGCCGGCTGCATCTCGAGGACGAAGAGCGACTCGCCCGGCAGCGCCATCGACCCCAGCTTGTTGCGGTTGATCAGGAAGGCGTGCTGATGGTCGAGCCGGGTGATCAGCTCCGAGGCCAGGATCTGCGGCTTCGTCGCGTCCTCGGCCGTCGCG
This sequence comes from uncultured Actinomycetes bacterium, assembly GCA_963760755.1. GTDB lineage: Bacteria > Actinomycetota > Thermoleophilia > Gaiellales > JAICJC01 > JAICJC01. The sequence goes on from CAVXEE010000003.1 coordinate 256,795, forward strand.
CCGAGCGCGGCCAGCACGGCGCTCGAGGCCGCGTGCACCTCGGCGGTCGAGCGCGAGTGGATCTCGAGGTAGCCGAACTGGCGCTCGACGACCAGGATGCCGGCCTGCACCTCGGTCGACTTCAGGGCAACGTCGGTCAGCGGCTCGATGTCGAGGCCGGGGGCGATCTCGATGATCTGCGCGGCCATGTTCGTGCGCGGCAGCCGGCCGCGGATCCACGTGCCCAGGTAGCACATGGTCTGCGGCTGCAGCTGGTCGATGAAGATGAAGCTGCGCAGCTCGGCCATCAGCGCTTCACCAGCTCCCGCAGCTCCTCGAGCACGATCCGGCGGATCTCGTCGCGCGCATCGGCGGCATCGGCCGACATGGCCGGTGCCGCGACCGGCGCCGCGGCCGGCTCGGCGCTCCACGGCTCGAGGCCCTCGAAATCGCCGAACGGCTCGGCCGGATCGCTCGTGTAGGCGACGCGCGTCAGGTTGATCAGGTGGCGCGGCTCCAGGTTCTCGCCGAGCGACGAGCGGCCGTAGAAGCCGGTGCCGATCGTCATCGTGGGCGCGAGGTTCGTGTCGATCCCGGCCGAGCCTGTGCTGCCGCCCACGTTCACGGCCACCCGCAGCACCTTCACCGCGGCGCCGTAGGCCATGATCGTGCGCGGGTCGCGCGAGTGGATCACGGCCGAGTGGCCGGCGCCGCCGATGCGCAGCATCGCGCAGGCGGCCTCGATCCCGCGGCGCGCGTCGGGGACTCGCACGAGCCCGAGCAGCGGGTACATCTTCTCGCGTGCGAGCGGCTCCTCGGGCACGACGAGCCCGAACGGGGCCACGAGCACGCGCGTCTTCGGCGGCACCCGGATGCCGGCCTCGGCGGCGAGCGCCGGGCCGTCCTTGCCGATCAGCTCGATGCGCAGGCGACCGTCGGGGTAGAGCTTCTCGCGCACCGCCGCGACCTCCTCGGGCGAGAGCACGTGGCCGCCGTGGCGGCCGAGCTCGCGCCCGAACGCGTCGGCGCAGCGCTCCTCGACGATGGCGCACGACTCGTTGGTGCACAGGATCGAGTTGTCGAAGCTCTTAGAGTCCATCATCAGCTCGGCGGCCTTCGCCATATCGGCGGTGTGATCGACCAGCGCCGGCACGTTGCCGGGGCCGACGCCGATCGCCGGATTGCCCGAGCGGTAGGCGGCGCGAACGACCGCGACCCCGCCCGTGGCGAGGATGACGTCCGTGGTGGGGTCGCTCATCAGCGCCTCGATCAGCGGGATGGTCGGCTCCTCTACCACCTGCACACAGCCGTCCGGCGCGCCGGCGGCGACGGCGGCGGCCGCGAGATGGCGGGCGGCGTCGGCCGAGACCTCGCGGGCGAGCGGGTGCGGGCTGACGACGACCGCGTTTCGGGTCATCAGCGCGAGCAGCACCTTGAAGTAGACGGTGGCGATCGGGTTCGTCGACGGCGTCAGGGCGAGCACGACGCCGGCCGGCCGCGGCAGCTCGACGATCTTCGCCTCGTGATCGATGCGGGCGCTCACGTAGTCGCCGCCGCCGTACCACTCGAGCAGCCCTTTCGAGCAGGCCTCGTTCTTGCGCCGCTTGTGGTCGACGACGCCCATGCCGGTCTCCTTCACGGCCCATTCGGCATACCTTTGCGCGTTTCGGTATGCCTCCTCGGCGACGGCCTGGACGATGCGGTGCGTCCGCGCGGCGTCGTACGTGGCGAACGCCGTCGCCGCCCAGTGGGCGCGCTGGAGCATCATCCGCGCGCGGGGGACGCCGGCCGGCTCGGGGGCGACGGCGCTCATCGCGCCCCCACCGCCGTGCGGGCGCCGCGCGCCTCGGCGAGCGCCTGGCCGATCGAGACCTCGGTGCGGTCGAGCACCTCGTCGACGAGCTCGGGGCCGAGCAGGATGCCGGGCTTGAACTGGAGCACGCGCGGGTCGAGCGTCGAGAAGATCGCCCACACCCCGTTCTCGTACAGGTGCTTCATCACGAGCTTGGCCCCCTGCGGGTGGTCGAACTCGAGGCCCATGACGACGCCGTCCTGGCGGATGCCGACGAACCAGTCCGGGTAGAGCTCCTGGATCGCTCGCAGGCCGCGGCCGAAACGGTCGGAGATGTAGTGCACCATCGAGCGCACCTCGGGCCGGCCGCAGATCTCGAGCACCTTGAGCGCCACGACGCACCCCAGCTCGGCGCCGCCGCCGGTGGAGATGTGGCCGAAGCCGTCCTCCTTGAGCCAGGCCGAGCACTCCTCCGAGACGACCACGCACGAGATCGGGTACATGCCGCCCGTGATGCCCTTGCCGATGACCATGATGTCGGGCTCGACGCCGGCCTTGGTGATGCCCCACATCTCGCCCGTGCGCATGAGCCCGGTCTGCACCTCGTCGGCGATGTAGAGCGCGCCGTAGCGCTCGCACAGCCGCTTCACGCCCTGCAGGTAGCCGGGCAGCGGGAGCGGGAAGCCGTACGTGGCCGGGATCGTCTCGAGCAGCACGGCCGCCACGTCGCCCTCGCGCAGCGCCCCCTCCATCGCCTCCAGGTCGTTGAAGGGCACCTGGATGAACTCGTCCGGGCGCTCCGAAAGGAACAGGCGCGAGAAGCGGTCGTCGCCGGTGGCGACGGCGAGGCCGGTATGGCCGTGGTAGCCCTTGAGGATCGACACGATCTTGCGCCGCTGGCGGGTGTGGCGGGCGGTCTTGATGGCGATGTCGGTCGCCTCGCCGCCGCCGGCGCCGTAGACGACGCGGCGCATGTTGGGCGGGCAGGTCTTCACGAGCGCCTCGGCCAGGGCGGTGCGCGCGAGCGCCGGGAAGTGGTGGTTGCCGATGTCGAAGCGCTGCATCGCCTGCTCGAGCGTCGCGATCAGCTCCGGGTTGCGATGGCCGAGGTTGTACGTGCCGCCGTTCAGGTGCAGGTCGACCAGGCGGCGGCCGGCCATGTCCCAGAAGAAGTAGCCCTCGCGGCGATCGATGACGAGGTCGACGCCGGCGTCCTGCCAGAAGTCGGTCTTGTCCGGGTTCCAGAACTCCCGCGACCGGTCGAGGAAGTCGTCCTTGGACTCGTAGGAGAAGAAGCCGTAGTCGTACATGTGCCGACTTCAGACCGTACCGAATACCAGACCAAAAAGCAAATGCGCGTGAATGGTCCGACCATCAACCTGGGGACAGTCCCCGGCCACCAGCCACCCGGGGACAGTCCCCTTCACAAATCTGCCCCACGGCATGGAGCGGCCCACGCGCTCATGGTTTGTGAGGGGGACTGTCCCCCACACTGCTCCATCTCCAGCACCGTGGAGGGCGCACCGTTCTGTCACGGCGGTGGCTCAGATGGAGCAATTCAGGGGACTGTCCCCAGAACAACCCAGCGAAGGCGAACGGCCTCTCGAACCGCATGGGGCGGGTTGTTCAGGGGACAGTCCCCCGGTCAATGCGGAGCGGTGTAGCCTCCCGCGCGTGATCGACACCGCCGACATCGCAATCGTCGGCGCCGGCATCACCGGCCTCGCCACTGCGCACGCCCTCACGCGCGACGGCCATGCCGGCGTGGCCCTGTTCGATCGCGAGGGGCCGGGCGCCGGCGACTCGGGCCGGTCGTTCTCGATGGTGCGCCGCCACTACTCCAACGCCGTCACCGCGCGCCTGGCGATGGCGGGCACGCGCACGATCGCAAACTGGGAGGACGAGGTCGGCGTCGCCGACGCCGGCTACGTGCGCTGCGGCTACCTGCTGACGGTGCCCGAGCGGCTCGAGGCGGCCTGCCGCGACAACGTCGCCCGCCTCCAGGAGCTCGGTCTGCAGACGAGCTTCCTCGAGCCGGGCGAGATCGGCGAGGTCGAGCCGGAGCTCTCGACCGACGGCGTCGCCGGCGCGGCGTACGAGCCCGAGGGCGGCTTCGCCGACGCGCAGAAGATGTGCCTGGGCTGGTTCGCCGCCGCCGCCTCCCGCGGCCTTCGGCACCGGCTCGGCTGCACGGTGCGTGGCCTGCGGATCGAGAACGGGCGCGTGACGGGGATCGAGACCGACCGCGGATTCACCGCCACCGGCACGGTCGTGCTCGCGACCGGCGCCTGGACGAACGACCTGCTGCGCCCGCTCGGCGCCGAGCAGCCGATCGAGCTGCGCCGGCTGCAGGTCGTTGTCGCCCGCCGTGAGCCGGGTGAGCCGCTGCCCTCGGCGGTGTGCTCGGACGCCGTCTCGAACGTGGTCGTGCGCCCCGACCGGGGCCGCCGCTTCTGCGCGGTCGCCTACGCGGGCGAGGATCCGCTCGGCGCCGCCGACGACTGCGACCATGCCGCCTCGGCGGGCTACGCCGACGTCGTCCGCCGGTCGGTGGGCGAGCGCTACCCGCGCCTGGGTGGCTTCGAGGTCGAGCGTGCCTTCGCCGGCCCGTACGACATCACCCCCGACTGGAACCCGATCATCGGCCCATGCCCCGGGATCGAGGGCCTCTACCTGGCGGTGGGCTGGAGCGGGCACGGCTTCAAGCTCTCACCGGCGGTCGGCGAGGTGGTCGCCGCCGAGATCACCGGTCGCACGCCGCCGATCGACGTCTCGCCGCTGCGCGCTGAGCGCTTCGCCCAGGGCCGCCTGCTGCGCCTGGCCTACGGGCCAGGCGCGCGGGCGTAGAACCACTCAGAAGACCGGCAGCCTCCCATGCACGACCGGCGAGACCGTGATCTTGCCGCTGCATGCCGTGATGGCGAGCTTCTGCGTGAAATGGTTGAAGTCGTTCGGCGGGGTCACCTCGACGAACGCCGATGTCCGGCATGCCCCGGTGCCGTGCGGCACGTCGGAGTAGCCGGCGTAGAACGAGCCATGCTGTCCCGGGGTCATCACGACGGCGGTCTCCGGCTCGGCCGGGACGCCGTTGCCCGTCCCGCGGTGCACGTGCGTCGGGATCGGGTTGTGGTTCTTGTTCAGCATCTGCATGCCGGGGAAGCCGAAGAGCTGGCACGTCGAGCCGCCGGTGTTCGTGAAGACGAAGCGCAGCCGGATGGTGCCGGCGGCGCCGTTCATCCGCGGCTTGGCCAACGAGAGCTGGCTCAGCCGGCAGCGTGGCGTCGCGGCGGCGGCGCCCGCCGATGCATGCGCGGCCGCGGCGCCCGCCGCGCCGATTCCCGCCGTCGTCACCAGCACCGCTGCGAGCCTCACGGCCCGCCGGTGTCGCATCGCCATCATGACCGCCTCCTCGTGGGGGTATCCGTCACGCCCAGGATAGGCGGCGTCGGTAGCGATCGTGTCACGGCGCGGCATCGAATCGGTGACGTCGGGTCACACGAACCACGGCCCGCCCTGGCGCCGCCGGCGCACGTGCATGAGGAGCGACGCGCCGAACCACACCGAGACGAACGCGATCCCGAACCAGTTGTGCACCCCCTGCGTGAGGTTGACCATCACGATCAGGAAGCACGGCCCCGAGACCGCCAGGGGGTTGCGCTGGATGTAGCTGAAGAACCGCCTCACGCCTGCAGCACCTCCCGGTAGCGCTCGCGCGCGGTCGCATCGTCGGGCGCCGCCTCGGCGGCGGCCTCGGCATCTCGCAGCCGCACGTAGCGCGCCACCTCGTCCGCCGCCCGCGCGTCCGACCAGCCGAGCACGGGCGCCACGAGCGGCGCGACCGCGCCGGCGGCGGCGCGGCCGCGGTCGGGCACCTCGATCGAGATGCGCATCCGCCGCGACAGGATGTCGTCGAGGTCGAGCGCGCCCTGGTGCGTGCACGCGTGCACGGCCTCGGCTGCCAGGTGGCGGCCGCCGCCCGCAAGCGGCGCGGCCAGAGCCGGATCGGCGGCGGCGAGCGCCGCCACCTCGTCGCCGCCGTCGATCAGCGGTACGTCCTGCGTGCGCGAGGCGGCGAGCGCGCCGCCCAGGTCGCGACCGGCGGCGTCGACCGCGTCGCGCGCCATGACCCGGTAGGTCGTGTACTTGCCGCCCGCGATCGCCGTCAGCCCCGGGGCCGGGTGGAACAGGCGGTGCTGGCGCGAGAGCTTCGTCGTCGCGGCAGAGTCGGCGGCGGCGACGAGCGGCCGCAGGCCCGCGTAGACGCCGCACACCTCGCTCGCGGCGACGGGCCGACGCAGGACGCTCGACACCTTGGCCAGGACGTACTCGACGTCGGCGCGGTTGGCGACGGGCGCGTCGGGCTCCCCGTCCCACTCGGTGTCGGTGTCGCCCAGCAGCCAGTGGTCGGCGCCCCACGGAATGGCGTGGAAGATGCTCTTCTCGGTGCGCATGAAGAGGCCGGTGCGCATCGGGATCGACGCCCGCGGGACGAGCACGTGGATGCCCTTCGAGGGGCGCAGCTCGTGGTGCGCGTGGCCGGTGGCGAGCGCGAGGATGCGGTCGGTGCCGACGCCGACGGCGGCCACGGTGTGGCGCGCGCGCACCTCGAGCTGCGCCGGCCCGCCGGCATCGTCGCGCACCTGCACGCCCGCCACCCGGCCGCCCTCGTCGCGGATGAACCGGGTCACGGCGGCGCGGGTGGCGATGGCGGCGCCGTGGGCGGCCGCGGTGCGCGCGACGTACACGGCGAACACGGCGTCGTCCTCCTGGGCGTCGTGGAAGCGCACCGCGCCCACGAGCGCGTCGGGACGCAGCGCCGGCGCCGAGGCCAGCGCCGCCCGTTTGGACACGTGCCGGGCGCGGGGGACGTGGCGGGCGCCGCCCATGCTGTCGTAGAGCAGGAGGCCGGCGCCCATGTACGGCCGCTCCCAGATACGGTGCCGCAGCGGGAACAGGAAGGGCACCGGGCGCACGAGGTGCGGCGCCACCCGCGTCAGCAGCAGCCGGCGCTCGCGCAGCGCCTCGCGCACGAGGCCGAAGTCGAGCATCTCCAGGTAGCGCAGGCCGCCGTGGATCAGCTTGCTCGACCGGCTGGAGGTGCCGGCGGCGAGGTCGCGCGCCTCGACGAGCGCGACCGAGAGGCCGCGCGTGGCCGCGTCGAGCGCGATGCCGGCGCCGGTGATGCCGCCGCCGACGACGAGCAGGTCGAAGCGCTCGTGCCGCATCCGCGCGAGCGCCGCCGCCCGCGCCGCGGGATCGAGCGCCCCCCGGCTCACCCGGAGGCCTGGGGACGCACGTGCACCGCCAGGGCGTCGCGCCAGCGCTCCCGCTCGCGCGCCCGCCCGGCGGCGTCGAGCACCGGGTCGACACGATGGGCGACGGCGTGGCCGGACGCGTCGGGATCGAGCACGCCCACCGCCGCCGCGGCCAGCGCCGCGATGCCGCGCGCGGTCGCCTCCAGGTCGCGCGCGACCTCGAGCGGAAGCCCGGAGAGATCGGCGACGGCCTGCAGGAGCGCGCGGTCGGCGGCGAGTCCGCCGCCCACGCGCAGCACGTCGATCCCGCCGGATGCCTGCTGCGATTCGAGGGCGTCGGCGATCTGGTGGGCGACGCCGGCCAGCCACGCGGCGCCCAGATCGGCGGCCGTGGTCGCGCTCGACGCGCCGATGATCGTGACGCGGTCGTCGCCGTGCCAGTGCGGCGTGCCGAGGCCCGCGGGCGCCGGCACGACCACCGGGTGCGGCCGCGCCCAGTCGGGAGCCCGGGACGGCCAGTCCGGCGGCACGAGCCCGCTCGCGCGCAGGACGCCGAGGGCGTTGCCGGCGTTCGCCCCGAACGCCTCGAGGGCGTAGGTGCGGCCGTCGCGGGCGGTCTGCCACGCGACGGTGGCGAGCACGCCCTCGGGCGGGTCGGGTCGCTCGGGGCCGGCGTTCAGCCATACGAAGGCGCCGGTGCCGAGCGTGAGCGCGGCCATCCGCGGCGACGTGCAGCCCTGGCCGTAGAGCGCGGCGGGCTGGTCGCCCAGCATCGCGGCGATCGGCGCCTCGAACCCGGCCCCCTCGACCGAGGTCGCGAGGCCGGGTGCGTCCGAGTCGCGCACCTCGGGCAGGAGCGCCGGCGGCACGCCGAACAGGTCGAGCAGGCCGGCGTCCCAGCCCATCGTCTCGACGTCGAGCACGAGGCTGCGACACGCGTTGGACGGCTCGCTCACGTGCCCGGCACCGCCCGACAGATGCCACGCGAGCCAGCAGGCGACGTCACCGAAGGCGAGCTCACCCGAGCCGGCCCGCGCCCGCAGCGCCGGGTCGCGGTCGAAAAGCCACGCGAGCTTCGGAGCCGAGAACGTCGGGTCGAGCGGGAGGCCCGTGACGGGCCCGATGCGGGCCGCGGCCGGATCGGCGGCGAGCGCGCGGCACAGGTCGCCCGCGCGCTGATCCTGCCAGCTCACCACCTGCGTGAGCGGATCCCCGGTGGAACGCTCCCAGATCACGAACGACTCGGTCTGGTTGGCGACGCCGATGCCGGCCACGCCGCCGCCCGCCGCGTGCGCCGCCTCCTTCATCGCGGCCCGGGCGCCCGCGAGCAGCTCGGCCGGGTCGTGCTCGACCATTCCCGGGCCCGGTCGCGACGTCGCGACGGGCCGCACGGCGGCCGCCACCGGCTCGAGCCGCGCGTCGTAGGCGATGCAGCGCGTGCTCGAGCTGCCCTGGTCGACGGCGAGGATCACGGAGGCGTCCGCCACGCGCAGGACCGTAACGTTTTCGGGACGGTCGCGCCGCGAGACTCTCCCCATTCCACCCGATCAGAGAGGTCGCACACATGCCCCGGAAAATCCACTCGGGTCTCGTCCACCTGTTCGCCGCGCTGCTCGTCCTCCAGCTGTTCCTTGCCGGCTGGGGCGCGTTCACGACCGTTCACAACAAGGAGTTCAACGACAACAACTTCGGGCCGCACGGCCTCGTGGGGACGCTGCTCGTCGTGCTCGCGCTCGTCATCGCCCTGGTGGCGGTCGGCGGCCGGTGGTCGCCGACGGTGACGAAGCTCTCCGGCGCCCTCTTCGGCCTCATGGTGCTGCAGTTGGTCCTCGGCGTCGCGGGCGCGGGATCGGCGCCCCTGCTCGGGGGCCTGCACGTCCTGAACGCGATCGTGATCGTCGCGGTCACCTACAAGCTCGTGCAGACCGCGCGGGCGCCGCAGGCGGCTGTCCAGCGGGAGCAGCCGGAGACGGTGGCGGCTTAGCCGCGCACGCGGGCGTGTGACGGGTCGTAGAGCACGTCGGCGGCCACCCGGGCGGCGACCGGCTCGCCGAGCACCTCGACCTCGAGCGCGGTGCCCTCGGTCGCCGCCGGCGGCAGATAGGCGTAGGCGATGTTGCGCCGCACCGTGAAGCCGTAGGCGCAGCTGCGCACGCGGCCCGCGGCCTCGCCGCCGAGGCGCACCGCCTCGCCGCCGTAGAGCGGCAGGTAGTCCTCGCCGCCGACCACGAGCGTGCGCAGGCCGCGCTCGAGCGGGCGCGCGGCCGCCGCCGCGAGCGCGTCGCGGCCGACGAAATCGCCCTTGTCGAGCGCGACGCAGAAGCCCAGGCCGGCCTCGTACGGCGTGTCGCCCGCGGAGATGTCGGTGCCCATGTAGCGGTAGCCCTTCTCCATCCGCAGCGACTCGAGCACGCGGTAGCCGCCCGGCTCCATCCCGTGCGGCCGCCCGGCCGCCGCGAGCGCGTCCCACACCTGCACGGCCCACTCGGGGTCGACGTAGAGCTCGAAGCCGAGCTCGCCGACGTAGGTGATGCGCTGGGCGAGCACCGGCGCGGCGCCGACGGCGATCGTGCGCGCCTGCCGGAACGCGAGCGCGGCCGCGCCGACGTCGTCGGCCGTCACGGCCTGGAGCACGTCGCGGGCGCGTGGCCCCCACATCCCGATCACGGCCGTCTCGGCGCTGCACTCGCGCAGCGACACGCGCTCGCCGTCACGGCGCTGCAGGCGCAGCCAGCCGAGGTCGGAGTCGACGACGCCCGCGCCGGTCACGACCCGGAACCGGTCCTCGCCAAGGCGGGTCACGGTCACGTCGGCGACGATCCCGCCGCGGCGGTCGCACCACTGGGTGTAGACGACGCTCCCGGCCGGCCGGTCGACCCGGTTCACGCACACACGGTCGAGCAGCGCGGCCGCGTCGGCCCCCTCGACCGCGATCTTGCCGAACGAGGTCATGTCGATGATGCCGACCCGCTCGCGGAAGGCCGTGTGCTCGACTGCCAGGCGCTCGTGCTCGGGCGGGCGCGTGAAGCCGTAGCCGCGCTGGTCGGCGCCGGCGCGGCGCCACGGCTGCCCGGGCCTGAAGTAGTCGGGCCGCTCCCAGCCGTTCTTGCTGCCGTACACCGCACCGAGGTCCTGGGTGCGCACGTGCACGGGCGAGAGCCGGCCGGGCCGGCCCCACTCGGCGGCGTCGAGCGGGTAGCGCAGCCGGTAGTAGTACCTGTAGGTCTCGCGGCCGGCCGCCTCGAGCGCGTCGGGATGACCGTATGCCGAGCCGAAGCGCCAGCCCCGGTAGCCGTGCACGTCCCACTCGGCCTCGCCGGCCGTGATCCACTCGGCGATCGTCTTGCCGATGCCGCCGGCGCCGCCGAAGCCGTTCAGCGAGAGCCCCGCCGCCATCCAGAACCCGGGCACGCCCGGCATCGGCCCGAGCAGCGGGTTGCCGTCGGGAGTCATCGCGTCGGGATGGCACACGAGCGTGACGACGCCGGCGTCGTCGAGGAACGGGAACCGCCGCGCGGCCCCCTCCATCAGCTGCGCGAAGCGCTCGTGGTCGGCGGGCAGCGTGCTGCCGGCATGGTCCCACGGCACACCGTCGACCCAGCGCGCGACCGGGTTGGGCTCGTAGCCGCCGAACAGCACGCCGCCCGCCTCCGACCGGCCGTAGACGAGGTTGTCGGTGTCGCGAAAGCACGGCATGTCGCGCGGCAGCTCGTGGCCGGGGACGGCGTGCAGGGCGATGTGCTGGTGGTCCACCGGGACGGACGGCGCGAAGGCGCCCACCATCGCCGCCACCTGCGGCGCCCACATCCCGCATGCGTTGACGACCAGCTCGGTCTCGATCCGGCCGGCGTCGGTCTCGACCGCCTGCACCCGCCGTCCCGGGCCGAGCTCGATCCCGGTCACGCGCGTGTGGGTGAGGATGCCGGCGCCCATGTCGCGGGCGGCATTGGCGAGCGTGTAGGTGGCCGTGTGCGGGTCGACGCACCCGTCGCCGGCGATCCAGACGGCACCGTAGAGCAACTCACGCGACGCCGCCGGCATCAGCGCGACCGCCTCGTCGGGGCCGATCACCTCGACGTCGAGGCCGATGCCGCGCGCGCGGCTCGCGCCCCGGCGCAGATCGACCAGGCTCTCGGGCGAAGACGCCACGCGCAGGCTGCCGATGGGCTCGAAGACGCCCAGGCGGTTGTAGAGCTCCACGCTGTAGCGCCGGAACGCCATCATCGTCGGCGAGGGGTTGAACTGGGTCACGAGGCCGGCGGCGTGGCAGGTCGAGCCGCTCGTCAGCTCGTCCTTGTCGACCAGCAGGACGTCATCGATCCCGGCGGCCGCCAGGTGATAGGCGACGCTGCACCCCGTCACCCCTCCGCCGATCACGACCGCTCTCGCCCGCTCGGGCTGCATCCGGGCGCACCTCCGCGACCCTCAGACTGGGATGGACCACCTGCGCGGCGCGGATGATATCGGCCGGCTCAGGGGCACTTGCCGCTGCGGAAGGCCGCCCGGTCGGCCGACGAGAGGATCCAGTGCCAGCGGCCGCCGATCGGCACCGCATGGATGGTGGCCGTCGTCACGCCGGTGTCCGAGGTCACCTGCAGGGTGACGGCGTCGGAGTGCTCGGACGCCCCGTCCACGTCGACGGGCTCGGAGTAGGAGTCGAGCACCTTGACGGCCTTCAGCACGAACCCCTCGTTGCCCTGGCAGGCCGTGTAGCGCGCCCGCGACACGATGGCCTGGTCTGCGGGCGCGAGCTCGCTCCACAGCCTCCCCGTCTGACCGCGCGAGAACTCGGTCGTGATCCGCTGGACGAACGCCTTCGCCGACTCCTTGCCACCGGATCCGGCGGAGCCGCCGCTGCCTCCGCACGCCGCCGTCGCGAGCAGGACGACGGCCACGGCCAGCCCGATCAATCCTCTGTTGGTGTTCGCGGCCATCATGTCCTCCTCATCTCGGAAACGCGGCGCGCACCCGGGGCCGGGGCGCGGAGAACTCGATCTCGCCGGCCACGATCGGCGCGCCCGTGTCGGGCACGACCAGAGCGCCAAGACCGGGGCGCTCGGCGACGTAGGCGCGGGCTGCACGGGCGGGCGTCACCGCCAGTGCCGTCGCATGCGCCTCGGCGGCGGCCGCGTCGGTGGCGACCACCGTCACCGCGAGCGGACCGCCGTGGGCGGGCGCTCCGGTGGCGGGATCGATCAGGTGGTGCAGCTCACCAGAAAGGCCGAACCGGCGCCGGTCGCGGCCCGAGGTGGCGACGCCGCCGGCGGCGATGCGGAGCATGCCGAGCGACGCGCCCGGCACGCGCGGGTCGGCGACGCCGAGCCGCCAGCGCGCCGCCTCGGGCGACGTGCCCCAGACGGCGATGTCGCCGCCCAGGTCAACCAGCCCTCCGGGAAGGTCGGGCCACGCGCCTCGCATCGCCTCGAGCGCGCGGGCGGCCGAAAAGCCCTTGCCGATGCCGCCCAGATCGACCGCGGCGGCCGCCTCGACGCGGGCGCGCCCGCCCGCCAGATCGAGCTCGATCTGTGCCCCGGCGTGCCACGAGCGCGCGACGTGCGGGGCACGGGGCGTCAGCTGCTCGAACGAGCGGTCATAGCCGGCGGCGACGAGCGCGGGCAGGATGGTGGGGTCGAAGCGGCCGGCGGTGTCCGTGCGCGCCTGCAGCGCGGCCCGCAGCGCTGCGAGCAGCCGCTCGCCGACGGTCACCCACCCGCCGCCCGCGCCGTTCAGGCGCATGAGGTCGCTGTCCGGGTCAAACCGCGAGAGCGCCCGTTCGCAGGCGACGACCTCGGCGCGGCCGGCGTCCATCGCCCGGCGTGCCCGCAGGGCATCGTCGCGGCCGGCGGTGACCGAGACGGCGCACTGGGTGCCCATCGCCCGGAACGGCAGCGTCTCGAGCCGGGCGGCCATCAGACCGCCACCGGCTCGGGCCGCGGGGCTTCATCGGCGGTCGGGGCCGCCGGGGCCGGCGGCGCACGCCGCGGCCGCGGCGCCGACCGCGGGGTGAGGATGCGCAGGAACGTCAGCCACAGCACGGGCGCCAGGGCGACGGCGGCGAAGAGGAGGCCGCGCGTGCCGATCAGGTCGCTGCCGGTGGTGATGCCGTGCCAGAGCGCGAGCGTGAACGCCCCAAAGCTCGCGTAGTGGAGCTGGCGCCAGCGGCGCTGGCCGATCCGGCGGCGCACCCGGAAGGACAGCGCGAGGGCGAGCATCAGCCAGCCGGCCACGATCCCCGCGGCGACCGACGTCGGCCGCCACGGCGCGGTGCCGGGCACGAGCACCGCCAGGAAGCCGAATTTGAGGGTGGGGTCGAAGAGCAGCGCGACCCCGTGCAGCGCCGCCATGCACAGGCTGGCCCAGAGGATGGTGCGGTGCCATTCGAGCAGCGCCTTGCCGCGCTTCGAGCCGAGGACGCGCGAGCTCAGCAGGAGGCCGAGCGTGACGGCGGTCGCGAGCAGGGTGAACGCGACGAGGCCGGCGGCGCGTGCGATCAGCCACGCGACCGGGACGCCCGTGGCGAGGATGGTCATCCCGCCCCGACCGGCGAGGTGCGGGTGGTCGCCTGCGGCGCACTGCCCTGCACGACGAGGTTCTGCGTGCCGTTCTTGCCCTTGACGACGACGACCTGCGGAGCCGCCACGGGCTGCTGACGCGTCCACGCGAGCACGGCGACCACCGCGAACAGGGCCCACACCGAGAGCACGGTCACCCAGACGTTCCTCATGTCATCCTCCTGGCTCGACGTTTCGCTGCGTGCTCGCCGGCGGGATCGTCTGCACCTGACCGGCCGCAGGGCCTGTCGGCGCGACCGACGGGGTGCGGGTGAGTCCGGCGATCGCGGCACCGCCGGTCAGCGTCGTCCCGGCGAGCGCGAGCGCGAGCAGCAGCAGCTGCCGGCGACTTGGCTCAGCTGGTGGGGATCGTCGATCCATCGGCACGGACATCGCGGACTCCTTCGCCTTGATGATGGCGTCCGGGCCTGCACGGCCGCATCGGCGATCGCGCGGATCATCGGTTCGGTCAAGTACGCACTCGCCCGGGCCAGACTTCGGCGCTTCCCCCGATGCGGTGGGCGCGGCTGGAGTGTGAAATAGAGGCATGGTCAGGCCGAACCGCCGGAGTGCGCCGTGAGACAGCCCGTCGTGGTCGTCGGCAACGGCGTGTCGGGATTTGCATGCGCTGCCAGGCTCGCGGGCGCCGGCGAGCCGGTGACCATGATCGGCCCCGGCCTGCCGCACGACCGCCCGCCGCTCTCCAAGCGTGCGCTCGCGACCGGGCGGCTGCCGCTGCTCGCCACCGCCGAGGCGCTCTCCGAGCGCGGCATCGCCCACGTCGACGGCGTCGTCACGCACGTCGACTTGGGCACCAGGCGGCTGACGGTGCAGCCCACGAGCGGTGGAGATCCCATCGCCCTGGACGCGCCCCGGCTCGTGTGGGCGACGGGGCTGCGGTATCCACGGCCGCCCGTGCCCGGCCTGGCCGCCTGCGACGAGAACGCCACCGGTGACGGCCTGCTCGCGCTCGTACAGCGGGTGCGGGAGCCGGGCAAGCGCGTCGTCGTGATCGGCGCCGGCCTGATCGGCACCGAGACGGCGGCGACCCTGGCCGCGGCGCACCAGGTCACGCTGCTCGACATGCTCGACCGGCCGCTCGCGCGCTTCCTGCCCGTCGTCTCCGACGCTGCCACCGCGACGCTCGCACAGCTCGGCGTCACGTTCGCCGGCGAGTGCCGGATCGAGGAGGCCGTGCCGCGCGGCGACGGCTGGACGGTGCGCACCTCGACGCACGGCGACCTGCCCTGCGACGTGATCGTCTCGGCCGCCGGCTTCCGCTCGAGCCTGCCGCCCGAGCTGGCCGAGGGCACCCCGCCGCCGCTCGCCCTTCCCGCCGACGAGACGCTGCGTGTCCTTGACTACGACGATCTGTGGGCCTGCGGCGACTGCGTGTCGTTCCCGCACCCGCGCTTCGGCCGGATCGCGATCCCGCACTGGGACCACGCGCTCTGGAGCGGGCGGCACGCGGCGGATGCGATCTGCGGAGCCCGCGTGCCGTACGTGCGCGACCCGTACTTCTTCAGCGACATCGGCCCGCTGCGCATTCAGCAGGTCGGCCTCGCGAGCGGCGCCGTGGAGTGGGCCGAGGAGGACGCGTTGCTGGTCGGCCGCGACGAGCACGGAACGCCCGCGTGCGTGCTTCTGATCGACGCCCCCGCACGGCTCGGCGACGCCCGCAGGCTGGTGGCGACCGCCGCCTGAACACCGAAACGAGGAGAGAGCGACCAATGCCAGTCCACATCGTCGTCGACACCGACATCTGCATCGGCTCGGGCGAGTGCACGAGCCTCGATCCCGAGGCGATCGCGCTCGACCAGGGCCTGGCCACGGTGCTGATCGACCCGATCGATGAGGAGCGCGCGGAGCGGATCTGCGACGTCTGCCCGGTCGGCGCGCTCACGATCGCCGACTAGATGGTTGATTCCACGCCTCCGTGATGTCCTGGGCGGCTGCGAACCGAGCAGCGCAAGGACGCAGGGAGCGTTCATAGTGGACGAACTATGGGCGCGACCGAGGACGCAGCGATGCGACGGTTCGCAGCCGCAGCGCCACCAACACCCCATACCAGCCCACCACCGCCCGCGCGGCCGGGCGCGCGGGGGCGTGGAATCAACCATCGAGCCCCGCCCCGGTCCCCCGCCGCGGCCGTCGCTTATAGTGGGCGGCCCGACCCGGCGAAGGAGGACGCGTGGCAGAAGACCCGGCTCTCACCGAGCTGCTCGATCTGGTTCCGGCGCTGCGCCGCACCCGCACGGTCTCCGAGCTCGCGGGCGGCCTCACGAACACGAACTACAAGGTCGTGACCGACGCCGGGGCGTTCGTCGTGCGCGTCTCGGCGAAGGACTCGGGCATGCTCGCGATCGACCGCGAGAACGAGTACCTGAACAGCCGGTCGGCCGCCGATGCGGGCGTCGGCGCGCGCGTGATCGACTACGTGCCCGACCACTCGCTGCTCGTGCTCGAGTTCATCGAGGGCACGACCCAGAGCGCCGCCGACCTGCGCCGCGGCGACAAGCTCGAGATGGTCGCGCGGGCGTGCAAGCGCCTGCACGGCGCGGCCGCCGTTCCGCGACGACTTCAACATGTTCGACATCCAGCGCCGCTACCTGCGGCTCGTGCAGGAGCGTGGCTTCCGGCTGCCTCCGCGCTACCTGGAGTTCGAGCCGCAGGTGCGCCGGATCGAGACGGCGATGGCGGTGCGCGACGAGGGCACGGTGCCGTGCAACAACGACCTGCTGGCCGAGAACTTCATCGACGTCGGCGGCGAGTTCCGCCTGATCGACTACGAGTACTCGGGCCAGAACGACGCGTGCTTCGAGCTCGGCAACGTCTGGAGCGAGTCCAACCTCTCGCTCGAGCAGCTCGACGCGCTCGTCACCCACTACTACGGCCGGCGGCTGCGCAACCGGATCGCGCGGGCCCGCCTGTGGGGCCTCATGTCGAAGTACGGCTGGACGCTGTGGGCATCGATCCAGGACGGCGTGTCCGACATCGACTTCGACTTCTGGGAGTGGGGCATGGAGAAGTACGACCGCGCGGTCGCCGAGTTCGACGGGCCCGACTTCGACCACCTGCTGGAAGAGGTCGTCCGCGAGGACTGATCAGCGCAGGAACTCGGCGTACCGGGCCTGGTGGGTGCCGTTCACGACCGTGAAGTCGCCGCCCGCGACGATGTGGGTGGCGTCGCTGCGCAGCGCCCAGACGCCGTAGAGGCTGTTGCCACCCGGGTCCCACGACTGCAGCGCGCCGCTGACATCGGTGGCGAAGAAGCGCTCGCGCTGGACCTGCACCGTGCACACCCACGGGGTGCCGCCCCCCACAGCGCCGCTCGTGTCGCCGCACGCGTTCACGAAGTGGCCGCCGGCGAGCACCTCGGAGCCGGCGACGCTGACCGTCTGCACGTCGCCGTCGGCGAAGCGCTGCCAGTGCCTGGACCCCGTCGTGGCGTTGTAGGAGTCGAGCTGCCCGCCCTCATGGCCGCCGACACCGGCGTACAGCTGCCCCTGGGGGCCGAGTGCCAGCGCCCACACCTGTCCGAGCGGTGCCGTCGCCCACGCGAACGCCGAGCCCTGCTTCGCGCCGACCGCGGCGAGCCACGACCGCGCCCGCCCGTCGACCGCCGAGAAGTGGCCGCCGATGTACACGCGGCCGGTGCCCGTGCCGACGAGCAGCGTGTGGACGGGGCCGTTGGTGCGCGCCGCCCAGCCGTTGGCCGCGGCGCCCGTGCCGAGCGCGACAGCCGCGACGTTGCCGTGCGCGAATCCGTCGACCCGCGAGAACGTGCCCCCCAGGTAGAGCTTCGTCGCCGAGGCGGTGAGCGCGTCGACCTCGCCGTTCGCCGATCCGCGGAAGGTCGTTATGACCCGTCCGGTGCTGAGGCTCACGGCCGCCAGGTTGTGCACAGCCCTGCCGCCGATGGACGTAAAGCTGCCGCCGACGTACACGCGCTTGCCGATCACCTTGATCGAGCGCACGGGCCCGTTCACGTTCGGGTTCCAGGCGGTGGGCACGCCGGTGGCCTCGTCGATGGCCGCCAGGTGGTTGCGTGTAACGGTCTTGCGTCCGGATCCCTTTGACGAGAGCGACGTGAACGAGCCGCCGAGGTAGACCACACCGTTCGAGATGGCGAGCGCGCTCACCCGGCCCTGGGCCTCCCAGGTGCTGAGCGGGGCGTTCGACGGGGCGGCGACGGGGGCGGCCGATGCCGGCGCCGCTCCCAGCGCCGCCACTGCAAACGCACACACCACCACGAGCACGGACCGTCTCCGCATTGCCCCTCCCACATCGTCGAACGGCATCAGCACCCTGCCTCGGGCCTCCGCCAAGAGTAAGCGCGTTGCGGCCGTCCGCAAACCCCTCCCAACACCCCTCCAAGAAAAAAACCCCAACGCGCCTAACCGGTCCGCACGTCGCCCTGGCGGTGGATGGGGACGGTGAAGCGCACGGTCGTGCCACCGCCGGTGCCGGAGTCGATCGCGAACGTGCCGCCGGCGATGCGCACGCGCTCGATGGTCGCGTCGAGGCCGAGGTGCAGCCGCATCCCGCGGCGGCCGCCGGGCGAGTCGAAGCGAGCGGAGTCGAAGCCGACGCCGTCGTCGGCGAGCACGCAGACGAGCGCGGCGGACTGCTCGTGCATGCGCAGCTCGAGCCGGTTCGCCCGTGCGTGCTTGCGCACGTTGGCGATGAGCTCGCGCACGGTGCGGTAGGCCAGGATCTCGATCTCGGGGGCGTAGCGGCGCACCGAGACCTCGATGTGGGAGTGAAGCGCGCATTCGGCCGCGACCTCGTCGACGAGGTCGGTGACGGCGGCGCCGAGGCCCTGCGCGTCCAGGAGCGGCGGACGCAGCTCGAAGCTCATGCGGCGCACGCGGTCGACGGCCTCGGCGAGCGTCGCCCGTGCCCGGGCCATGCTCTCGATCGCGCCGCCGGGATCGTCGCGGTCGATGGTCGCCTGGCAGGCGTCCATCCCGACGAGCGCGGCCACCATCACCTGGATCGTGTCGTCATGCAGCTCGACCGCGATCCGCTGCCGCTCGGCCTCCTCGGCGCGCAGCATCGACCCCAGGAGCGCGCGGCGGCGCTTCTCGCTCGTCTCGAGCGCGCGCTGCGTGCGCAGGGCGTTGTCGCGCGCCGCCTCGGCGTCGCGCCGGCTCTCGCGCTCGGCCACGAGCAGCCGCTCGCGCTCGATCGCATAGTGCACCGCCCGCGCCACCAGATCGCCGCTGACGCGGCCCTTCAGCAGGTAGTCGCTCGCGCCGACGCCGAGCGCTCGCAGCGCGGTCTCCTCGTCATCGCTGCCGGCCAGGACCAGGATCGGCAGATCGGCCGCGCCCGCACGCAGCGTCGTGAGCGCCTCGAGGCCGTGGCAGTCAGGCAGGGCCAGATCGACCAGGATCGCGTCGGTGGCCGCGGCGGCCAGGTGGGCGAGCCCCTCGTCGAGCCGGCCGACGGTGGCGACCGCAAACGCCGAGGGGGCGTCGCGGAGCTGGCGCTGGAGCTGGTGGGCGGCGACCTGGTCGGCCTCGACCAGGAGCAGGCGGGTGGGCACCGCAGTTGCCCCGGCGGTCTCGGCCGCGAGCCGCCGCACCGAGACGACCTGGTCGGACGCAGGCAGCCGGGACGCGGCGTCATCTGTCGTCATACCGCTCACGGTGACCGGATGCTAGAGGCCCCCACGGACGCGGACCCTCCCCGAATCGGCGTACGTGGCCTCCGCCCCCTGGGGGGTATTTCCAGCAATTTGCTCGAATCGGGCGCTGATACACTCGCCGCCTCAGGTGAGTGACCGCACGGCAGCTCTGCACGCGCGCAGCCTGGCGGACCCCGACTCCTTCTGGGGCGAGGCCGCCGCGGCGATCACGTGGCGCAGCCCGCCCGACCAGGTGCTCGACCGCAGCCGGGCGCCGCTCTACCGCTGGTTCACCGGCGGCGTCCTGAACACGTGCGAGAACGCGCTCGACCGCCACGTCGCCGTCGGCCACGGCGACCGGCTCGCGCTGATCCACGACAGCCCGGTGACCGGCAGCGTGCGCCGCTTCACCTACGCGGAGCTGCGCGACGAGGTCGCGCGGACGGCGGGGATGCTCGCGAGCCTCGGCGCCGGCCGCGGCGACCGGGTCGTGATCTACATGCCGATGGTGCCCGAGGCGGCGATCGCGATGCTCGCGTGCGCGCGCATCGGCGCGATCCACTCGGTGGTGTTCGGCGGCTTTGCGGCGCACGAGCTCGCCGTGCGCATCGACGATGCCCGGCCGGCGCTCGTGCTCTCGGCCTCGTGCGGCATCGAGGGCACGCGGGTGATCGCCTACAAGCCGCTGCTCGACCGCGCGCTCGACCTGGCCGCGCACAAGCCCCGCCACGTGGTCGTCCTGCAGCGGCCGCAGGCCGAGGCGGCCATGACCCCCGGGCGCGACCTCGACTGGGCCGAGCAGGTCGCGGCGGCCGCGCCGGCCGATCCGGTGCCGGTCGCGGCGACCGATCCGCTGTACATCCTGTACACGTCGGGCACGACCGGGCGGCCGAAGGGCGTGGTGCGCGACAACGGCGGCCATGCGGTCGCGCTGCATTGGTCGATGGCCAACGTCTACGACGCCCACGCCGGCGACGTCTTCTGGGCCGCGTCCGACGTCGGCTGGGTCGTCGGGCACTCCTACATCGTCTACGCGCCGCTCCTGGCCGGCTGCACGACGGTGATGTACGAGGGCAAGCCGGTCGGCACGCCCGATCCCGGTGCCTTCTGGCGCGTCGTCGCAGAGCACGGCGTGCGCACGCTTTTCACGGCGCCGACGGCGATCCGCGCGATCCGCAAGGAGGATCCCGAGGGCGAGCACCTCGGCCGCCACGACCTGTCCCGGTTCGAGTCGCTCTTCCTCGCCGGCGAGCGGCTCGATCCCGACACCTACCTGTGGGCGAAGCAGGTGCTCGGCGAGCGGCCGGTGATCGACCACTGGTGGCAGACCGAGACCGGTTGGGCGATCGCCGCCAACTGCCTCGGCATCGAGCGCCTCCCCGTCAAGCCCGGCTCGCCGACCCGGGCCGTGCCCGGCTACGACGTCCGCATCCTGCGCGGCGACGGATCCGAGGCCGCCGCGGGCGAGGAGGGCGCGATCGCGATCCGGCTGCCGCTGCCGCCCGGCACGCTGCCCACGCTGTGGGGCGACGACGACCGCTTCCGGGCGGGCTACCTGTCCGCGTTCCCGGGCCACTACGTCACCGGCGACGGCGGCGTGATGGACGCCGACGCCTACCTGTTCGTGATGGGGCGGATCGACGACGTGATCAACGTCGCCGGCCACCGGCTCTCGACCGGGGCGATCGAGGAGGCCGTGGCGGGGCACCCGGACGTGGCCGAGTGCGCCGTGTTCGCCGTCCCTGACGAGCTGCGCGGGCACGTGCCGCTCGGCCTCGTGGTGCTGAAGGCGGGCGCCGAGCGCGATCCCGATGAGCTGCGCGCCGAGCTCGTCGCGATGGTGCGGGACCAGGTCGGAGCGGTGGCGTGCTTCCGCGACTCGCGCGTCGTCGATCGCCTGCCCAAGACCCGGTCGGGCAAGATCCTGCGGGCGACGATGCGGGCGATGGCCGAGGGCCGCGAGGTGACGGTGCCCTCGACGATCGAGGATCCGGCGGTCCTGGACGAGATCGCCGCGGTGCTCGCACCCCGGATCGCGCCCGAGGTCTAGAGCAGGACGCGGCAACCGCGTGCCGCCAGCGCGGCCGCGACCGGCTCGGCGGCCGCGAGCCTGTTCCAGCGCAGATCGAGGCGCTCGAGTGCAGGCAGGTCTGCCAGCCAGGCGGGCAGCGCCACGATGCCGTTCGAGCGCAGATCGAGGCCGCGCAGGGCCACGAGACCGCGCATCGACCCGGGCAGCGCCGTGATCGCGTTTCCGCGCAGCGACAGCTCGAGCAGCCCGGCCGGCCCGCCGATGGCGGCCGGGAACGTCTGCAGGCCGGCGCCGGCGAGGCTCAGGTGGCGCAGGCCGGAGAGGCCGGCGAGGACGTCGCCCGGCAGCACCCGCAGCGGATTTGCGCCCACGTACAGATATTCGAGCCGCTCCAGCCGGGCGAGCCCGGCCGGCAGGTTGCGCAGGCGGTTGTGGCCGAGGTCGAGCATGCGGAGCCGGCCCAGCTCGCCGATCCGATCCGGCACGACCGCGATCTGGTTTTGCGAGAGGTTGAGCGACTCGAGCCCCGTCCGCTCCCACACCCAGTCGGGGACAGCCGCGAGCCCACCGGCGTAGAGGCTGAGGGCGCGCGCGCCGTCGCCGGCATCGTCCAGATGCAGTTGCATTGCGCCCACCTTAGAGCGCCGTAGAGTGAGGCGGATGCTCCGGCAGGAACACCGCATCGTCACCGTCATGGTGCTCGTCGAGCTGCTCTCGAGCCTCGCGCTGGGCGCGACCGCGACCGCCCTCGGCTGGCAGGCCTATGCCCGCCAGCACGATCCGCTCGTGCTCGGCCTGCTCGGACTGGCGGAGTTCGTGCCGGCGGTGCTGCTGGCGCTCCCCGCCGGCCACGTGATCGACCGCCATGACCGCCGGGTGGTCGCAGGCGCGGGCCTCGTCGTGGCCACCGTGACCGCGCTCGCACTCGCGCTCGATGCCGCCGCGGGCGATACGGCCGTGTGGCCGCTGTATGTGCTCGCCTTCTGCTGGGGGGTGGGAAACGCGTTCGTCGGGCCGACGCTGGGGCCCCTCCTGGCCGCCGGCATCGACGCACCCGACCTCGCCCAGACGTTCGCGCTTGTCACCTCGGCGGGCCAGGCGGCGATGGTGGCCGGCCCGGCTCTGGGCGGGATCACCCAGGCGATCGGGGCGCCGGCCCCGTACCTGTTCGCGGCGGCGTTCGCAGCCGCCTCGGCCGCGCTCCTGCCGCTCGTGCCGCACCGGGTCGGCGTCGCCCACGTCGGCGAGCACGAGCCGCGGCTGGCCGACGTGCTCGGCGGCGTGCGCCTGATCTTCCGCACCCGGCCGCTGCTCGGCGCGATCTCGCTCGACCTGATGGCGGTGCTCTTCGGCGGCGCGACGGCGCTCCTGCCGGTGTTCGCGCGCGACATCCTCCACGTCGGTGCCGCCGGCAACGGCATCCTGCGCGCCGCCCCCGGCGTCGGTGCGGTGGTCGTCGGCGCGCTGATCTCGGCCCGGCCGATCCGGCGCCGGGTGGGCCAGACCCTGTTCCTCGTCGTCGCCCTGTTCGGCGCGTTCACGATCGTCTTCGGCCTGTCGCGCAGCTTCGTCCTGTCGCTGTTCGCGCTGGCGGCGCTGGCGGGCGCCGACATGGTCAGCATGGTCGTGCGCAGCACGCTCTCGCCGCTCCTGACGCCGCCGGGGCTGCGCGGACGCGTGAGTGCCGTGGAACGGGTGTTCATCGGCGCGTCCAACGAGCTCGGTGCGTTCGAGTCGGGGGTCGCCGCAGCGCTGATCGGCGCGGTGCCGGCGGTCGTGCTGGGGGGAGCCGCGTCGATCGCGATCGCGATCGTGTGGGCGTGGCGCTTCCCCGAGCTGCGCACCATCGACCGCTTCGAGGAGTTGAGCCCTGAACCCGTTGCCGTCATGGACGTCTCAACGTAGCTGCGTTTTGCACAACGCCCGTTTGCTCGTACATTCGGAGTGGCGGCAAACGGAGGCAGACGTGCACAGGATCGGCGCTCTCAGGGTTGCAACCGCGCTCGCGATGACGGGCGCGGCGCTCGCGGCAGGCGGCACCCCGGCACAGGCCGCGCGGCCGTCGCGTGCGGCCGTGTTCACCCCGCGGATGCTGGCGGCGCTGGCGCCCAGGGGCGGTCTGCTGCACCGCATGGCGGCGCTGCTGCCGGGTGCCGCGGCGCCCAGCCTGGCCTCGCTCGCGCTCTTCTCCGACCCCACGAACGTGACGGTGAACGGCGTCACCTACCGGATGGTGCTGAGCGTCCAGAACCTGCCGGCCGCGCTCGACCAGCCGCCCGAGCTCGCGGTCGAGCTCGACCGCACGACCTCGGCCGGCGGCCGGCTCACCGGCGAGCAGGCACACGTGTACGGCTACGCGCCCATCGGCGGCCTCGACTTCCACGCCAACGCCGGGCTCACCCGGGCGCAGGTGACGACGGGCACGAGCATCAGCCCGAGCGCGGTCGACATGCGCTTCCACGTGAGCGGCACCGTCGAGCAGGCGCCGTGCACGCTCCTCGGCGGCGGCCGCGGCACGTTCCAGGCGGCGACCGGCACGCTGTCGGCGCAGACGTTCCGGATCGCGACGGGGACGACGCCGTTCTTCGGCACGATCACGACCGTGCCGGCGACTGCGACGATCGTGCACGACCCGGGCTGCTCGACCTTCGCGGCCGCGGCCCGCACGGCCCGGCCGACGCGGCGCGTGTTCCACTTCCCGTGCGCCGGCCGCGAGACGATCCAGCACGCCTCGCTCACCTCGGTCTGGTCGAGCGAGCGCGGCTTCGGCGGCGGCCGCGTGACTGAGCTCGGCCTCGTCGAGTCGAATCCGTTCGGCCCCGACGGCGTCGGCCACCTGGCGGTCGGCATCGGCCGCGGCGCCGACATGCCGGCCGCCAGTGCACACCCGCGGCGGCGGGATCAGGGCGACCGTCAGCGCGGCCGGCGTCCCCTTCATGGGCGGACGCGCCATGTTCGCGTCGACCGGGAAGGCTCACGTCTCTCCCGGCCACACATGCGTCTGGGAGCGGCACATCTACCGCTACACGGTGACCCGGTACGCCGGGCGCGTGACGGCGGCGGGATCCCCGCTGCAGGTGCTCTTCGACACGGGCGCCGAGGCGGTCACGCCGGCGCGCGCAACGCTGTATCTGCGCGCGTTCTCACGGTAGGGCCGCGCCCAGATTGGAGCCGGATTCGCACCGGTGCACGGGCCGCGGGCGACGCGGGCTAGCCTGCGCCCGATGGCCGCGCCGCAGACGAACGCCGCATCCCCCGCCATCGAGACGACCGGGCTGACGAAGCAGTTCGGCGAGCGGGTGGCGCTCGCACAGGCGGATCTGCTCGTCCCGCGCGGTGTCGCGTTCGGATTCCTGGGACCGAACGGCGCGGGCAAGACGACGCTCATCCGCACGCTTCTCGGCCTGACGCACGCCACCGCGGGCGAGATGCGCATGCTCGGGCGGGCGCTCCCGGCTCAGCGGGCCGAGGCGCTCGCACGAGTGGGCGCGATCGTCGAGGAGCCGCGCTTCCACGGCCACCTCACCGGTCGCGAGAACCTGCGCATTGCCGCGGCCTGCCGCGAGCCGTCCGCCGACGAGCGCATCCCGTCCGCGCTCGAGCGGGTCGGCCTCGACCGAGCGCGCCGACGACCGGGTGAAGTCCTACTCGATGGGCATGCGCCAGCGGCTCGGCATCGCCCGCTGCCTGCTGGCCGACCCCGAGCTGATGATCCTGGACGAGCCGACGAACGGCCTCGATCCGGCCGGCATCACCGAGTTTCGCGCGTTCGTGCGCGACATGGTCGGCGAGGGTCGCACGGTGTTCCTGTCGTCGCACCTGCTCGACGAGGTCGAGAAGATCTGCGACATGGTCGCCATCGTCGACCGTGGCCGCATCCTCATGTCCGGGACGGTCGCCGAGATGGCGGGCGGCACGCGGCCGACGATCGCGATCGGGTGCGACGACCCGCCGGCGGCCGAGCGGCTGCTGCAGGACCACCCCGCGGTCGCCGAGGCGGCCCGCGCCGACGGCGGCCTGCGCATCGTGCTCGGTGACGGCTCGGACGCGGCGATCGCCGACATCAACCGCCGGCTGGTCGAGGCCGGGATCGCCGTGCACCGCCTCGAGCCGGCCCGGATCTCGCTCGAGGAGCGGTTCCTCGAGGTCACCTCCCGGCTGGGGGCGCCGGCGTGAACGTCCGCATGGTCACGGCCGAGCTGCTGCGGCTGCGCAAGAACCGCGCGCTCTTCGTCTGGATGGTGCTCATGACGACGGGCGCGGTGGCGGCGCTCTACCTGATCGGCCAGGGCTTCCACCTGAACGACTCCGTCCACAACGGTCCCGCCGGCGGCGCCGACAACCTCCGCCACGGCATCGTCGTGATCAGCTTCGTCGGCTCGGTGGCGGCGGCGATCCTCGGCAGCACGGTCGGCACGAGCGACCTCAGCTCCGGCGTCCTGCGCGACCTGATCGTCACCGGCCGCTCGCGCGTGGGCCTGTTCGCCGCACGGGTGCCGGGCATGCTGCTCTTCTGGGTGCCGCTGGTCGTCATCGCCTACGTGGTCGCCGTCGGCTTCGACTTCGCCTTCGCCGGCAACCTGCCCACACCCGGCGCGACGACGATCGTCAAGGACGGCCTGTGGGTGCTCCTGGTGACGGCGATCGCCGCCGTCGCGTCGATGGGGATCGCCTCGCTGATCGGGTCGCGCGGCATCTCGATCGGCGTGCTGCTCGGCTGGCAGCTCGCGGTGACGCCGCTCGTGCTGAACATCTCCGCCCTCGGCGTGACCCGCGAGCTCCTGCTCTCGGCGGCCACCACGCGCGTGCAGCCGTTCACCGGGCCGGGGGGCGCCGGCGGCGACGCGGCATCGGCGCTGCACGTGTCGCTCGCAAGCGCGATCGCGGTGCTGGCCGGCTGGGTGATCGTGCCCCTGGTGGCGGGCGGCTGGCGCACCGCCACGCGCGACGCCTGAGGGCGACCCGGCGCAGACATCGTGCGTATGGTAACGTGGGTGCGATGGGTGCTCGGGCAGGCGTCATCATCGGGGCGGTGGGGGTCGCGGTCGTGGCGGCGCTCTCGCCCGCGTTCGCGCACGCGTCGACGCACCGCGCCGCAGCCGCCGCCTGTCCGTCGCGCTTCAGTGCTCGTCGCCACGCCGCACCCGGCCGGCGGCACCGGCAGCATCAACGGCCTGAGCCTCGTCCGCGGCACCGGGTCAGGCGTGGGCGGTCGGCGCCCAGGAGCAGAACAACCACACGATCCCGATCGCAGACCGCTTCGTGAACGGCCGCTGGCACGCGGTGCCGTCGCCCCAGCCGTTCCCGTTCGTGCAGCTGAACGCCGTCTCGGCGCTCTCGGCGACGGACGCATGGGCCGTCGGCGGCGACAGCGGCACGGGCCAGACCGTGGCCGAGCACTGGGACGGACACTACGTGGACGGTCGTGCCCACGCCGGCGATCGACGCGTTACCTGGCCGGAGTCGCCGCCGTCTCTGCGAACGACGTGTGGGCGGTCGGCGAGCGCTTCTCCGACAACTCCCCGCTGATCGAGCACTGGAACGGCCACGCCTGGAGCACCGTCGCGGTCTTCGACCCGTTCCCGGCGGTCGAGATCCTGCTCACCGGCGTGCAGCGCGTGCCCGGGACGACCCGGGTCTGGGCGATCGGGCCGTTCGTGAGCTACCAGCTCGTCGAGCGGCACCTGGACGTACCGGCCGCTGCCCGGCTTCGGCGACGTCACCAGCCTGACGGTGCCCGCGGCCGGCGACGTGTGGGCCGTGGGCGGATCGGGCACAGGCGGCATCACCGAGCACTTCGCCGGCACCGCCTGGCACAAGTTCTTCACGAAGGGCGTCTACCTGGCGCAGGTCGCCGCGGCCGGCCCGGGTGACGTCTGGACGACGTGGAGCCCGCAGCTCGCCGGCACGCCGCGCTTCGCCCACCTCGTGGGCGGCCGTTGGCACCTGCTCGGCGGCGTCGCCGGATTCGGGTTGTCGTCCACCTTCGCACTCGGCGCGGGCGGCAGCGGATGGGCCGGCGGCCAGTCGACCGCGGGCCAGCCGCAGCTCGTCCGCGCCTGCGGGCTCTAGAGATCCGGGTTCCGCTCTAGCCTACGATCGAGCCCGCGGCTCCGAAGATCGCCCGGGCGCCGAACCCGCGGCCAAGGAGGTGTGGATGAACGTGAGCGAGCGTGCCATCGACGGAGCGATCGGCGAGGGCTGGTCGGGCCGGGATCCGGACGGATGCCACGTGAACGTCGTCCTCGCCCACCGCGGCGGCGCGACCGCCGCGGCGTTGATGACGGCGTTCACGACGCCGCGGCCCGGGCACAGCCCGATCCTTGTCTGCGTCGGCGCGGACAAGGATCACTACGAGCCGGTCTGGCCGCCGACGGTGATGATGAACAAGGCGACGATCGCCGGCGACCGCCACGCCAAGATCACCTACGGGGCCACGCAGCTCGGGGTCGGCCAGGGCGTGCTCGACGCCGTCGCCGACGCGCTCCTGCCGCCGACGGACGCGACGATCGTGTTCGTCGCCGTCTGGATCGACCCCGGCGCGGGCGACGAGTCGGCCGTCCGCGAGGCCGCGCGCGCAGCCACGCGCAAGGCCGTCGGCATGGCCGTTGCCGGCCGCGACCCGGCGGCCGCGCAGGCGCTCGTGGAACGCCGCGACTCGGTGCGAAACCCGTACTACTCGGGGCGGTGAGCCCGTGCGCCAATTGGGATGTCCGGCATCCCCATGCCGAATAGACAATTGGCATGTTTGGGCTGCGCCAAGTGGCGCAGCCGGCGACCTCACTCCGCCGCCGCGTACCCCTCGCTGCCCATGATGTGCAGCGACACGTACGGCTCGTCGCCGACCACCCAGCTGTCGTGGCCGGGCGGGACGTAGAAGAACTCGCCGGCGCGCATGACGCGCTCGGTGCCGTCGTCCATCTTCGCCATCGCCTGGCCGCTCACGACCAGCCCCACGTGCTCGACCTGACACAGCGCCTCGCCGGTGCGGGCGCCGACGTGCACCGACCAGCGCCAGCCGGGCTCGTACGTCGCCCGGCCGAGCGTCATCGGGCCGACCTGGTAGACCTCGAACCTGCCCTTCTCGAACGTGCGCACCTCGGTCGGCGCGTCCAGGCTCACCAGTGTCAGGTCGGTCACGAGCCTCCCTCCGGCCACGCGCCGATCCCCGACCAGCCGTACCAGCGATCGACCCGCACCCAGGCGCTCCAGCGGTGCTGGTTGCGGGATGAGAACGGCTGGCCGGTGTACCTGACGGCCAGCCGGTCGATGTCGCGCATCCCGGTGTCGGGCTCGAGCGACTCGACCTCGCCCATCACGCTCACCTGCCGCCCCCACTCGCCCTCGTCCATCGCCGTCAGCGCCACCCGCGGGTTCAGCCGCATGTACTCGAGGCGGCGGCGCGACTCGTCCATGTTCACCAGGATGCGACCGCCCTCCCAGTCGTACCAGGTCGCGGCCGTATGCGGGTATCCGCTCGGCATGATCGTCGCGACGACGGCGATGTTCGGCTGCGCCAGGAACTCGTCGATCGCACGCGGGATGGGAGCCGCCGGCATGCCCGGCAGACTACCGCGGGCCGTGCCCACCGCCCGCAGGCCGTCGTAAGCTCTCCGCATGAGCCAGCCGCCGCTCCTGAGCCGCTGGGACATGATCGTGTTCGGCGCGATCGAGGCCCTGGCGATCGCGCTTGTCGTGTTCGTCCCGGCCGGATCGCAGTGGTGGGCGTTCCTGGCCGGAGTCGCCGTCCTGGCAACGGCCGGGGCGGCCTTCCTGCGGCTCGCGCCGGAGGGGCGGCGGATGGCGGCGACGCGGCCGTCCGCAGCGATGACGGCGCCGTGGTGGGTCATTCTCGGAGGCTGCGTCGGCACGATGACCGCCGCGCTCGCCGTCTTCCGCCTGCTCGGCGCCGGCGACTCGTTCGGCTGGATCGCGATGGCGATGGGAATCTGGCTCCCCGTCGGCCGCGCCACCGACCGCTGGTGGCAGCTGCGCGCCGACACGAGCACGGTCTAGCCGATGTGTAGGCTTGGGCATGGCATCCAGCGAGAGCCCCGTCGCCGGGGTCGCGGACGAGCTCGAGGCGAAGGCACGCGCGTTCGTGCGGGAACATCGTCTCCCGGGCGTGGCGGCAGGCGTGATCCACGGCGACGATCTCGTGTGGTCCGCGGGCGCCGGGTTCGCGGACGTCGCGTCGCGCCGCGCGCCAGACGCTGCCGCCCTCTACCGGATCGCATCGATCACGAAGACGTTCACGGGCACGGCGATCATGCAGCTTCGCGACGAGGGTCGGCTTCACCTCGACGATCCTGCCGTCACGCACGTGTCGGAGCTGCGCGGCGCTGTGAGCCCGTTCGGGGCGATCGAGACCGTCACGATCCGGCGCCTCCTGAGCCACGAGTCGGGGCTGATGGGCGACCCGCCGGGCACGGACTGGTCGCAACCCTCCTACAACGCCGACCCGGCGGCCAACCTCGGGCGGGTCGCCGAGATCGGCACTCGCGTCCCGCCGAATACGCAGCAGAAGTACTCGAACATGGGGTATCAGCTCCTCGGAGAGATCGTGGCTCGCGTCTCGGGGGTGCCCTATGCCGAGTACGTGCGGGCGCAGATCCTGGACCCCCTCGGGCTCGCGTCGACGTCGTTTGACCCACTGCCGGCCGAGCTCGCAGCGCGCCGAGCGACCGGATACGCCCCGCGGGCCTTCAGCGACGACCTCGTGGAGTCGGTGGCCGCGCCGCCGGCCGGTGCCGAGGGCGGCCTGTGGTCGTGCGTCTCCGACCTGGCCCGGTGGGTGTCGTTCCAGCTGCGCGAGGACGGCGGCCCGCGCGCAGGCGCACAGGTGCTCGCGGGCACGACGCTCGCCGAGATGCACAAGCCGCGCTACCTCGGCGATGCTGCGTGGACCGAGGCCTGGTGCATCAGCTGGTACGCCGTGCGCCGCGACGACGTCGTGTGGGTGCAGCACTCCGGCGGGCTGCACGGCTTCATCACCAACGTCTGCTTCGATCCCAGGGAGCGGGTGGGCGCAATCGCCCTCGTGAACGGTCTCGGCGAGGCCTCCGACCTCGCGATGGAGCTCGCGGCCCATGCCCGGGGCGCGGTTCGCGCCGCTCCGGCGCCCATCGACCCTCCCGCGCCGATCCCCGACGCGTGGCGGGAACTGCTCGGCCTCTACGCTGATCCCGCGTTCATCATGCTCGTGCGGCTCGAATGGCGCGACGGCAAGCTCACCTTCGTCGAGGCGGAGTCGCCCAACTGGCGGCCTGCGCTCGCGCCGACCGCGCAGCCCGACACGTTCGTCGTCGAGCCCGGGGTCCGCGAGGCCGGCGAGCCCTGCACCTTCGACCGCCGCGCCGACGGCCGCATCCGGTCGGTCATGCTCGGCTCGGCCCTGCTGCGTCGCCTCGACCCGGTCGAGTAGCGCCCGCTGCCGTCTGCGCCGTGGTGGCCACCGTCGCCGGCCGCGGGCGCGCGGCGGCGGTGAGAGGCGCATCGCCCAACGTCGCCGCTCGGACGCTGCGGAAGGAACGCAGCGGTGATGATCGGTCTCAGCGGGCGTTGGGTGCCGCGTTTGGCGCGGCGGGCTGCCTCGCGTCAGAAGGGGACGCTTCGCCGAAGTTGAACCAGCGCGTTGCACCGAGGCTTGCCGTCCAGCCTTCATCACCAAGAAGTGCCTGCAACTCGTGCGGCTCGTAGAAGATCTCGATGACCTGGAACTCCCTTCCGTCGTGCACGCGGCGGAGCCCCAGATCCGAATCACGCCGGATGACGTTGGGGCCCGGGATCTCGATGCGGTTGTCGATGAGGAACACCCGACCTCGCGGTGCAAGGAGGACCGCACCAATGACCAGAAGCCGGAAAATCGTGACCGCGGCACGTGGGAGAGCCAGAAGGAGAAGAACACGACGTCATAGGTCCGCAGCGGCTGCCATGTGAATAGATCGGCCACGAGGTAATCCACATCGGGTCGACCGACGCGCTTGCGGTTCAGCTCCAGGGACTCGGGTGACGAGTCGATGACCGTCAGATGCCCAGCAGTGCGGGCCAGATGCGCCGTCCACCATCCGGTGCCACCTGCGAGCTCCAAGACGTCACCGGTTGCGCCAAAGGTCTCGAGTGCGGCCGCCATCTGCGCAACGTCCCGATCCCATTCCTCGGCCGATTCCGGGGCATGGTCGAAGCCGCCCCGCCGCTGCCACCACTCGTCGTACTCGGGCGCACGAGCTTGGTAGTACGCTCGCTGCTCGGCGAGGAGTCCATCGTCGTCCATATACGGAGTCTCGCACCCATCGCGCGCCTGACGGACGTTCGGTCAACCAGCGAGCACGGTGAGCGTGCGCGGCACCTTCGACAGCACCTCGATCCCGCTCTCGGTCATGAGCAGCGTCTCCATGTAGCTCGCCGTGAAGCCGGCCTCGCGATCGAACAGCACGTTCTCGTAGTTGGTGACGTACCCGGGCTCCCAGGTGAACTGCTCGAACGCGTCGTTTGCGAGGTACGTGTGCCCGACCCAGTTGGGCGGCATCGCGATGCCGAGCGCGTAGCCCCCGACCCACCACACCTGCTCGCGCGGGAAGCGCGAGTACACGTACTCCTCGGCGACGCGCTGGGCGACGTCCAGGGGGTCGCCGGGACGCACGGCCCGGCGCACCTCATCGACGCTCCCGGCGGTCACGTCGAGGATCGCCCTGGCGGCCGGGTGGTCGCGGCCCACGGCGAACGTCCGGCAGACGTCGGCGTGGTAGCGGTTGTGGACGCCGCACGCGTCGACGTACATCACGTCTCCCGCCTCGATCGGCCGGCGCGACGGCGGCGCGTGGGTGCGGCACCACACGCCGGGACCGGACGAGACCATCGTGCGGATCGCGGCGCCCTCACCGCCGTGATCGGCCATGACCGCGTCGAGCCGGGCCGCGATCTGGAGCTCGGTCTGGCCCGGCCGGACCCGCTCGACGAGGTCGGCGAACGCGGCGTCGACGATCGCCGCGGCGCGGCGCATGCACTCCACCTCGGCCGGCGACTTGATCAGCCGCACCCGGTCGACGATCCAGTCACCGTCGACGACCCGGCCGCCGAGGTCCGCCAGGCGCGCAGCGAGGGCGTCCACGAGCGGCGCGCCCGGCGCCTGCGACCAGCGCTCGAGCCCAATCGCGCCACCGAGCCAGCCGCGGTCGAGGAACGCGGCCGCGATCGTGTCGAGCACATCCTCGTACCGGTAGAACACGGCGTCGTCGCAGTGGGCCGTCTCGCGCACGAGCGTCTCGTGGCGCTCGTAGTCGAGGAACACGAGCCGCTCGTCGCCGGCGCGCACCACGACGCCCACCGGCGCCCGCGGCGGATACCACACCGACTCGAATCCGGTCAGGTAGCACAGGTTCGGCGGGCTCGTCACGAACAGCACCTCGACGCCGCGCTCGCGCATGCGCTCGCGGACGCGGCGCGCGCGGTCGCGATACTCCCCCGGCGGGAACGGGAGCCCGTCGTGCATCGGCACGATGGTATGCGAGCACGGCGCCGGCGTCGTACGCTGCCATCGGAAAGGCGAATCGTGACGGCGAAGGTGCTGATCGTGGACGACGATGGGCCGGTGCGGCGAACGCTCGCGCGCACGCTCGGCGCCGAGGGGTACGACACCGTGCTCGCGGCCGACGGCGGCGCCGCGCTGGCCGAGGTCGAGCGCGACCCGCCGGACGCGATCGTGCTCGACGCGATCATGCCCGGCGTGGACGGCCTCGCCGTCGCCCGGCGGCTGCGCGCGAAGGGGCTCTCGGTGCCGATCCTGATGCTGACGGCGCGCGACGCCGTCTCCGACCGCGTGGCGGGCCTCGACGCAGGCGCCGACGACTACCTCGTGAAGCCGTTTGCGACCGAGGAGCTGCTCGCCCGGGTGCGTGCGCTCCTGCGCCGCGGGGTCGAGACCCCGATCCTCTCGTTCGCGGACATCGCCCTGGACACGGGCGCCCGCGTCGTCGTGCGCGGCGGCCGCAGCATCGACCTGACCCAGCGCGAGACGGCGCTGCTCGAGCTCCTGCTGCGCCGCCCCGGCAAGGTGCTCTCGCGCCGGACGGCGATGACGACGGTGTGGAGCGACGGCTCGGCGACCACCGAGAACGTGGTCGACCGCTATGTCGCCTATCTGCGCCGCAAGCTCGGCGATCCGCCCCTGATCCACACCGTCCGGGGCGCGGGCTTCGTGCTGCGGCGGTGACCCGCCGGCTGGGCACCCGCGCGCCGCGCCTGCGCACACGCGTTGTCGCCGCCGCGGCAGTCTCGATCGTCGCCGCCGTCGTCATGCTCGGCGCGGCGGTGCAGGTGCTGCTCGCCCGCCACCTGCACGAAGGGCTCGACTCCACCCTGCGCGACCGCGCCGCCCAGGTCGCCCAGCTGGCGGCGACCGCCCCGGCTCTGCTGACGTCGCCGACCGTGCTCGGCTCGTCGGTGGAGTCGCGCCAGATCGACGTCGAGGTGGTCGACCGGCACGGCACCCGGATGGCAGGGGCGACCCTGCCGGTGGGGCCGCTGGCGGCCCACGTGATCGCGAGCGGCCGCGCGGGCTATGCGGACGGCTCGCTCGCGGGCCACCCCATCCGGATCTACGTCGCGCCGCTGGCGACTCTCGGCGGCCCCGCGTCGGGCGGCGCCGTGATCGTCGCCTCGACCACCGACGAGATCGACTCGACGCTGCGCGAGTCGCGCACGCTGATCGTCGCCTCGGCGCTGGCCGCAGCGCTGCTCGTGGTGCCGATCGCCTTCGTGCTGACGGGCCGGGCGCTGCGGCCGCTGGCGGCGCTCGCCGAGGGCGCCGAGGTGATCGAGCACCGCGGCGACCCGGCGCTGCGGCTGCCGGGCGGCGGCGACGACCGCACGCCGGACGAGGTCGCGCGCCTGCGCGATACCCTGAACCGGATGCTCACCGCGCTCGAGCGATCGCGCGAGGGCGAGCGCCGCTTCATCGCCGACGCCTCCCACGAGCTGCGAAACCCGCTCGCGGCGCTGCGCGGGAACGCCGAGTACCTGGCCCGCCACGGCGCCGACCGCGAGGCGCTCGACGATCTGCGCGAGGACGCCCAGCGGCTGAGCCGCCTGGTCGACGAGCTCCTTCGCCTCGCCCACGAGGACGCCGCCGACCTGCCGCAGGACGCGGTGCGCCTGGACGAGCTCGCCCTGCGGACGGCCGCCGGCCGCGTCACGGCCCACGTCGACGATCCGGGCGTCGTGCGCGGCGACGCGGCGGCGCTCGAGCGCGCGCTCCGCAACCTGATCGAAAACGCCCTGCGCCACGGCCCGGCGGACGGCGCGGTGGACGTGACGGTGCAGCGGCGCGGGGACGAGGTCCGCCTGACCGTCTCGGACACGGGCGCCGGGATCCCACCCGACCTGGTCGAGGCCGCGACGACCCGCTTCTGGCGCGGCGAGGACGCCCGCTCTCAGCCCGGGTCGGGCCTCGGCCTCGCCCTCGTCCGGGCCACGGCCGAGCGCCACGGCGGCCGCCTCGAGATCGACGGCGCCCGCTTCGCGCTCGTCCTCCCCGCTCTCACACGCCTTTCAGGCGATGACGGTAGAACTCAGGCGGACGAACCTGAAGGGGCTTGAATCATGAACATCCTGCGCCGCGCATCGACCCGTCAACTTCTCATCGCCACGATCGCCGTGATCGTGATCGCGGCCGGGAGCGCCGTCGCGTTCGCGGGAGGCAGCGGTCCCAAGCCGCCGCCGCGCTCGCTGGCCGCGGCCATCCACCAGGCGGCGCTGGCCAAGCCCGTGCAGGGCGTCACCGCCCGCGTGCAGTTCACCGACCACCTGATCCCGTCCGGCTCGCTCGGATCGAGCTCGCCGCTCATCACGGGCGCCACCGGCCGCGTGTGGGCCGGGAACGGCAAGCTGCGGCTCGAGCTGCAGTCCTCGGCCGGTGACACCGAGATCTTCTTCGACGGCTCCAAGGTCACGGTCTACGACGTCGCCAAGGGCACCGCCTACACGCTGGTCGTGCCGCGGCATCGGCATCGGGGCATGACCGCCGAGCACGCCCACCACGCCGTGCCGAGCGTCGCCGAGATCCGCAAGGGTCTTGCCAAGCTCTCGCAGCACGTCGACCTGAGCGGCGCGATCGCCGGCGACATCGCCGGACAGCCGAGCTACACCGTGCGCGTCTCGCCGCGCCACAGCGGCGGACTGCTCGGATCCGTGCAGCTCGCCTGGGACGCCACCCACGGCGTGCCGCTGCGGTTTGCGGTCTACAGCCGCACCGACTCCTCGCCGGTGCTCGCGCTGAGCGTCACCGACATCAGCTTCGGCGCCGTGCCGGCCTCCGACCTGGCCGTGTCGCTCGCACCGGGGACGAAGGTCGTCCCGGTGCACATGCCGTCCCACCCGGCGCATCCCGCCGGGATGAGGGCGAACGCCCACCACCCGCAGATCACCGGCGTCACCGCCGTCGCCCACGCGCTGCCGTTCACGCTGAGCGCACCGGCGAGCGTGGTCGGGCTGCCGCGACAGTCGGTGCGGCTGGTCGACTGGTCGGGCTCGCGGGCGGCGATGGCCGTCTACGGCCGCGGCCTGGGCGCGCTCGTCGTGCTCGAGCAGCCGGCCACGCCGACGGCCAAGCACTCGCCGCTCGGGTCGCTGCCGGGCGTCTCGATCCGCGGCGCCTCCGGACACGAGCTCGACACCGCGCTCGGGACGATGATCCAGTTCGACCGCGCCGGCGTGCGCTACACCGTGATCGGATCCCTGCCGCCCGCGGCGGCCGAGGCAGCGGCGCGCGCGATCGGCTGACGTGACGGCGGAGTCCTCTTCGCCCGCGCGCCACGACCGCCCGGTCGAGGCGCGCGGGCTGGTGAAGCGCTACGGC
Organism: uncultured Actinomycetes bacterium; assembly: GCA_963760755.1. Taxonomy (GTDB): domain Bacteria; phylum Actinomycetota; class Thermoleophilia; order Gaiellales; family JAICJC01; genus JAICJC01. Next base: position 292,890 of record CAVXEE010000003.1, read on the forward strand.
GGCCTGGTGGCGGTCGACGACGTGGACCTGACCGTCGAGCGCGGCGACGTGTACGGCTACCTCGGCCCCAACGGCGCGGGCAAGACCACGTCGCTGCGCATGCTGCTCGGCCTGATCCGCCCGACCGCGGGCGCGGCGCACCTGTTCGGCCGCGATCCGGTCGTCCTCGGCCGGCGGGCGCTCCAGGGTGTCGCCGGGTTCGTGGAGGCGCCGCAGTTCTACCCGTACCTGACCGGCCGCAAGAATCTCGAGCTGTGCGCCGCCTACGACGGCGGCGACGCCCGCACGCTCGTGGACGAGATGCTCGTCACGGTCGATCTCGCCGACCGCGGCGGCGACCGTGTGGGCAACTACTCCCACGGCATGAAGCAGCGGCTCGGGATCGCCGCGGCGCTCCTGCGCCGGCCGCAGCTGCTGCTGCTCGACGAGCCGAACACCGGCCTTGACCCGGCGGGCATGCGCGACATGAAGACGCTCGTGCGCCGGCTCTCGTCCGAGGGCATCACGGTGATGCTCTCGAGCCACCAGATGGCCGACGTCGAGGAGCTGTGCAACCGGGTCGCGATCATCAACCGCGGCCGCATCCTGTACGAGGGCCCCGTCGGGGACCTGAAGCGCTCGCTCGGCACCTGGTACCGGCTGCGCACCTCCGACCTCGCGGGCGCGCGTGCCGTGGCCGAAGGGCTCGCCCTGGGCGACCTGACGGTCGAGGCCGACGAGCTGCGCTTCAGCGGCGACGAGGCCGCCGTCGAGCGGTTCATGATCGCGCTCGGGCGGCAGGGCATCGGCGTGCACGCGCTCGTCCCCCAGCAGGCGACGCTCGAGCAGGTGTTCTTCGAGCTGACCGAGCCCGACGGCGCGGCCGCGCCCGAGCCGGCCCCGAGCCTCGAGGCGGTGGGCCAGCACTAATGCCGACGTTCCTGACCGCCTACCGGTGGGAGCTCCGCAAGCTCGTGTCGCAGAAGCGCACGTACCTCGGCTTGGGTGCGGCGATGGCGGTGCCGCTGATCTTCGTGACGGCGCTCTCGCTGCAGAGCGGGTCGCCGAACGACGTGGCCTTCGGCAAGTACGTGCGCGAGTCGGGCCTCGCGATCCCGCTCGTGCTGCTGCTGTTCGCATCGGTGTGGCTCTTCCCGCTCGTGACGGCGCTCGTGGCGGGCGACATCATCGCCTCCGAGCACCACAACGGCACGCTCAAGACGATCTTCACCCGCTCGCTCGACCGCGGCCAGATCTTCGTCGGCAAGCTGCTCGCCGCCACCACCTACGCGCTGCTCGCGCTGGTGCTCATGGGCGGCGTCGCGCTGATCGCGGGCACGCTCAAATCCGGCTTCCATCCGCTCATCAGCCTGTCGGGCACGCATGTCTCGGCCGGCCACGGGCTGCTGCTCGTGCTGGCGAGCTTCGCCGTGTACCTGATGCCGACCATCGCCGTGGTCTGCATCGGGCTCTTCCTCTCGGCGGTCACCCGCAACAGCGCGGCGGCCGTGGTGGGGACGCTGATGGCGGCGCTGCTCATGCAGCTGATCGGCATCCTGCCGGGCCTCGGCGGCCTCGAGCCGTACCTGCTGACGACCCAGTTCCAGGCCTGGCAGGGGTTTTTCCAGGTGCCGACGGACTGGCTCCCGATCGGCCGGGCGGCGTGGGTATGCGCGATCTACGCCGTGCCGATGGGCGTCGCCGCCTACCTGATCTTCCTCCGCCGCGACGTCGCGGGCGGCTAGCTGAGCTAGCCCGGCCTAGCGGTTCACGGCTGACATGTCGGCGTAGCGCGCACCCGCTGCGCCGCCGTGCTCCTGCAGACGGGCGATGTCGGCCGCGGTCAGGTCGATGCCGAGCGCCGCGACGTTCTGCTCGAGATAGCGGCGGCGCTTCGTGCCCGGGATGGGCACGACGTCCTCGCCCTGGGCGTGCACCCAGGCGAGCGCGATCTGGGCGGGCGTCGCCCCCTTCTCGGCGGCAACGGCCTCGATCCGCTCGACGATGGCCAGGTTGGCGCTCAGGTTCTCGCCCTGGAAGCGCGGCTGCCCGCGGCGGAAGTCGCCCTCCTCCAGCTCGTCCAGCGAACGGAACGAGCCCGTCAGGAAGCCGCGGCCGAGGGGGCTGTAGGGGACGAACCCGATGCCGAGCTCGCGCAGCGTCGGCAGGATCTCGGCCTCGGGGGCGCGCTCGAACAGCGAGTACTCGGTCTGGAGCGCCGCGATCGGGTGCACGGCGTGCGCCCGGCGGATCGTCTCCGGCGCGGCCTCCGAGAGGCCGAGGTGGCGCACCTTGCCGGCGGCGACGAGCTCGGCCATCGCGCCGACGGTCTCCTCGATCGGCACCGTGGGATCGACGCGGTGCTGGTAGTAGAGGTCGATGTGGTCGACGCCGAGCCGCGCGAGCGAGTCCTCGCAGCGGGCCTTCACGTAGTCGGGGCGGCCGCTCACGCCGCGCGCCGACGGGTCGTCGGGGTCGCGCACGATGCCGAACTTCGTCGCCAGCACCACCCGGTCGCGGCGGTCGGCGATCGCGCGCCCGACCAGCCGCTCGTTCGTGTGCGGGCCGTAGATGTCGGCCGTGTCGAGCAGCGTCACGCCCAGCTCGAGCGCGCGGTGGATCGTCGCGATCGACTCCGCGTCGTCACCCTCGCCGTAGAACTCCGACATCCCCATGCACCCCAGGCCCTGCCGCGAGACGGTAGGACCCTGGGAGCCAAGTGCGACGTGCTGCATCGTGCGCTCCTCTCCCGTGTGACGGGCGAAGGGTACCCGCGCGTTGCCGCGGCGAGGGCGATGGCGTACGCTCGTGGTGTGAGCCGAAGGCACATGGCAGCGGGCGCCGCGCTCGTCGCGGTGCTCGCGGTCGGCCTCGCGGGGTTCTTCCTCTGGCCGCGCCAGGCCGCCGTCGCCGCCGTGCCGTACTCCGTCGACATCGGCTGCATGGCCTACAACGCGAAGACCGGCCTCGTACCGATCACGCTGACCGTGACCAGCCACGTCTCGGCTCCGCTGCGGTTCCAGGGCCACATCACGGTCGCGATCCGGCGCGTCCGCCCCGGCGGCGACCCGGCGCACGACTGGGTCAGGTACCGCGACGTCGACGCCGAGACCCCACTCGTGACGATCCCGCCCGGCGAGGCGATCTCGTGGTCGACCGTAAAGGGCCCGGTGCTCCTGCACGGCCGCACCGCGCACCTCAAGGTCGGCGGCTGCACGTTCTCCGCCGACCCTCCCCGGGGCCGGTAGCGGCTTCTCTCGGCCCGCGTGGCGCGGGCGGCGCGCTGAGGGATGGGTCGGGGTGCTCGGCGGAGCCGTCGCGTTGTGAAGCGGCCGAGGGCTGGGAGGCGGCGGGGACACGCCACTTGTCGTGTGACATGCCCTGGGTGAGCCCTCCCACGCTCTCCAAGGCGCGATCTGCGTGGATCGAATCCGGGGGCGGACGCAGCTGAGTGCAGCTGACGCACCGTGTCGGCGTCTGGCTGTGCGCTGACCACGCGAGCACCGCGTTCCAGACCCGCCGCGGCGGGCGCGACTTCGTGCGGACGCTCGCCGCGATCTCGAAACCCGGTACGCTCAGGCCGCGACGCCGGCACAGGTGGCCCCGGCGGGAAGGTGCAGTACGCCGCCTGCCCTGCGCACCCGCCCAGCCGGCGCACCATCCAGCGCTGGCATGCCCAGCGGCGCTGGCTCGCGGACCCGCCCTAGCAGGGCGAGCCCGCGAGCCGCGACCGATCCCTCCGGCTACGCCGCCGGCTTGATGTTCTGGTTCACGCGGAACCGGTTCTGCGGGTCATACGCAGCCTTGATCCGCGCCAGCCGGTCGTAGTTGCCCTGGTAGGTGGCCTTCACCCGCTCCTGGCCCTCGTCCATCATGAAGTTGACGTAGGCGCCGCCCGCCGAGAAGGGATGCGTGGCGGTCCAGTAGTCCTTCGTCCACGCGGTGATCGCCTCGGCATTGGCGGGATCCGGGTCGACGCCCACGATTACCTCGGCGAAGGTGACGTCGCGGTAGCTGAACGGCGTGTCCCCGCCGGCGACGTCGTGCACCGCACCATCGATCGGATAGAGGTGCATCGTCGACTGGCCCGAAGGCATCTGCGGCCCCCACTCGGTGTGCGCCGCGATCGCCTGATCCGAGAGCGTGCGGAAGAAGTCCGCCCGCCAGTACCACTGGTGCCCCGTCGGGTAGAGGCCGTCGAACGCACCCTGGATGCCGGGGAACGGCACGGGCCCCGCCCCGTGCATGAGCGGCGTGCCGACCGCGAGCATCGGCGCCATCGCCGCGGCCGCCCGCTCCTCGGAGCCGAGGTGGCACCACACGATGCCGCACACCTGGCGGCCGTGCAGCTCCTCGGGGAACGGCGCGACCGGCGGGACGGACGTGAATAGGAAGAACCCGTTCAGGTCGCGATCCGCCGCGGGCAGGAACTCGCGGTACGTCCGCAGCACCTCGGCCGCCTGGTCGATCGGCCAGAACGTGGGCCCGGCGATGACGGTGTTCACCGGATGCAGCCGGAACGTGAACGCCGTGACGACGCCGAAGTTGCCGCCGCCACCGCGAATCGCCCAGAAGAGATCCGGGTTCTCCTTGGCGCTCGCGCGCGCCCGCGAGCCGTCCGCGAGCACGAGCTCCGCCTCGAGCAGGTTATCGATCGTGAGGCCGTGCTTGCGGGCGAGGTGCCCGATCCCGCCGCCGAGCGTCAGCCCGCCGACGCCGGTCGTGCTGATGACGCCGCTCGGCGTCGCCAACCCGGCCGTATGCGTCGCCCGGTCGACCTCACCCCAGGTCGCGCCGCCCTCGACCCGCACCGTCCGTGCGTCGGCGTCGACGCTGATCGCCCGCATCGGGCCGAGGTCGATCACGACGCCGTCGTCGACGACGCCGAGGCCGGCGCCGTTGTGGCCGCCGCCGCGGACGGCGACGAGCGCCCCGTGGCGCTCGGCGAACGCGATCGCCGCGGCGACGTCGTCGGGCGACGTGCAGCGGGCGATCAGCGCCGGGCGCCGGTCGATCATCGCGTTGTACACCTTGCGCGCGTCGTCGTACCGGCCGTCGCCCGGTCCGATGAGCTCGCCGGCGAAGCCGCGCAGCTCGCGCTCGGCCGTATCTGCCAGTGATGCTGTGGTTGCCACTCGGATCTCCTTGTCCGTGAGATACCCCTCTGGCGGCAGAGGCTACGACCGGCCCGGGCGGCGCGCATGACCCGGATTGACCCACACTCGACGCGCGGGCCCGGCGCGTGGGATGATCAGATCTGACTATGGCGACGCTCGACCCTGCAGCGGAGCTGCCCGGATCGCTGCGCCTCACGCCCTCGTTCCCGTTCGTCGGCAGGCCGCGGGAGCTGGCGCTGCTGCGATCGCTGCTGCCGCGTGCCGGCGGCGAGGGCCGGCGCGTGGCCCTGCTCGGCGGGGAAGCGGGATCGGGCAAGAGCCGGCTCGTGCGCGAGTTCGCCCACGAGGCTGCCGCCGAGGGCGTGCTCGTGCTCTACGGCGCGTGCGACGCCGTCGTCCGGATTCCCTACCAGCCGATCGCCGAGGCGCTCGCCCACCTCGTGCGCGTCTCCGACCCCGAGCAGCTGCGCCACGATCTCGGCGCCGGCGGAGGCGAGCTCACGCGCCTGATCCCCGACCTGGCCGGCCGGGCCGGCCCGCTGCCCGATCCGGTCGTCGGCGACCAGGACACCGAGCGCCATCGGCTCCACAACGCGGTCGCCGAGCTGCTGGTGAACGCCTCGCGCCGGCGGCCGCTCCTGGTCGTACTCGAGGACGCGCACTGGTCGGACACGCCGACGCTGCTCCTGCTGCGCCACCTGTCCCGCGCGGCGGCCGCCGCCCGCATGCTGCTCGTGGCCACGTTCCGCGACCTCGAGGCCGACATGCCGGCCGAGCTCTCGTCGGCGCTCGTCGACCTGCGCCGCACCGAGGGGGTCGTGCCGCTGCGGCTGCAGGGGCTCACGACCGTCGAGATCAGCGAGCTCGTCGAGCGGGCGGCCGACGGCGACCTCGGCCCCGACCTGCCGGCGCTCGCCGAGGCGATCCACGACCTCACCCAGGGAAACGCCTTCCTCGTGATCGAGCTGTGGCGGGCGCTCGTCGAGACAGGCGCGCTCGTCATCGTCGCCGGCCAGGCCCGGCTGACACGGTCGCCGGCCGAGCTCGGCAGCCCCGATGCGGTGCGCGAGGTCGTGAGCCAGCGCCTCGCCCGCCTCGACGCGGTCACGATCGACGTGCTCGAGCTCGCCGCCGTCGTCGGGCCCGACTTCGACCTGACGGTGCTCGCCGGCGGCGCGGGCAGCGACGAGGCGGCGCTGCTCGGCGCCCTCGACCTCGCCCTGCGCAGCGGCATGGTGGCCGCCGTCCCGGAGCGGCCGCTCGGCTACTGCTTCGCGCATGAACTGGTGCGCCGGGCGCTCTACGACCGCCTGACCGCCTCGCGCCGGGCCCAGCTCCATCTGCGCGCGGGCGAGGCGATCGAAGCCGCCTCGCCCAAGCCCTCGGCACGCACGCTCGCCGACTTGGCGCGCCACTTCACCGCCGCAGCGCCGCTCGGCGGCACCGAGCGCGCGGTCGCGTACAACCTGCGCGCGGCCGACGCGGCCACGGCGGCGCTCGCGTTCGACGAGTCGGTCGAGCTCCTGCGCACCGCCCTTCGGCTCGGCGTTCCGGACCGTGTGCGCGAGGCCGAGATCGAGCTCGCGCTCGGCAACGCCTGCTATCGCGGCGGGCGCGGGTCCGAGGCGCTCGCGGCCTATCGCGCGTCGGCCGACATCGCCCGCGATCTCGGCGACGGCGAGCTGTTCGCCCGCGCCGCCGTGGGCTTCGAGAACGCGTGCTGGCGCATGGCGGCGGTGGATGCGGGCGCGCTGCAGCTGCTCCAGCAGGCCGTCGGCATGCTGGGTGCGGAGGACTCGTCGCTGCGGGTGATGGTGCTGAGCGGCCTGGCCCGCGCGTGCGCGTTCCTGGGCGACCACGCGAGCAGCGCCGCCCTGCGGGGGGCGGCGATCGCAATGGCGCGGCGGCTGGACGACCGCCCGGCGCTCGCCACCGTGCTGATGCGCGCCTACTGGGCGCGCGGAACAACCGGCCTGGACGAGATCCTGGCGATGCTGACCGAGTCGCGCGACATCGCCGGCGCGATCGGGGACATCGAGCTGCAGGCCGAGGCGATGGAGTGGCGCATCTCGGCCCTGATCGCGCTCGGCGACCTCGAAGCCGCGCGGGCGGAGCTCGCCGAGGTGTACGAGATGGCGAGCCGGGTCGGCCAGCCCTTCATCATCCACGTGGCCGAGCACTACCACTCGGCCATCGCGCTCTGCGACGGCCGCCTGGCCGAGGCCGAGGTGACCGCCGAGCGCTCGTTCGAGTGGGGCCGGCTGCTGACCGGCCGCGACCCGTCCGGCTCCCACGGCGTGCAGATGTTCGGCATCCGCCGCGAGCAGGGCCGCCTGGCCGAGCTCGCCCCGGTGATCCGCATCCTCGCAGGCGGCGGCCGCGGCGCCGGCGCGTGGGGGCCGGGGCTCGCCGCCATGCTCGCGGAGCTCGGGATGGACGACGAGGCCCGGCGCGAGCTCGACCGCCTGCGCGGGCGCGGGCTCGCCGAGCTGCGCGCCGGCCTGTGGCTGGCCGCGCTCACGTACCTCGCCGATGCCTGCACGCTCGTCGGCGACGCCCGCATGGCTGCGGCGCTCTACCCCGAGCTCGCCGCGCACGCGGGCGGGATCGTCACGGTCGGGCACGGCGTGGCGTGCTACGGGTCGGCCGATCGCTATCTGGGCATGGTCGCGGCGGCAAGCGGCGAGCGCGAGCTCGCCCGCTCGCACCTCGAGGTCGCGCTCTCGGTCGACAGCGGGATGGGCGCGTGGACGTGGCTCGCCCACACCCAGTACCACCTCGGCCGGCTCCTGCGCACGGGCGGCGACGGCGACGAGCGCGAGCGCGGCGACGACCTGCTGCGGCAGGCGGCTGCGCTCGCCGAGCGGATCGGGATGCCGACCCTGCTCGGCCGGATCGCGGCGCTGGGGGGAACGGCACGGCGCCCGGCAGCCGCGCCCGACGGGCTCTCGCCGCGCGAGCTCCAGATCCTGCGCCTCGTCTCTGCGGGCATGTCGAACCGCGAGATCGGCCGCGAGCTCATCGTCTCGGAGCACACCGTGGCCAACCACGTCCGCAGCATCCTGCGCAAGACCGGCAGCGCCAACCGCACCGAGGCGGCCGCCTACGCCCACCGGCGCGGGCTTTCCGGCGGCCCGCGCTCCGGGTAGCATCCCGGCATGCCGCTCTATCTGATCGAACGCAGCTTCGCCGAACAGCTCGAGCTCACCGACGACGACGTCCGCCTGATCGAGGACGTGAACGCCGACGAGGGCGTGCGGTGGCTGTTCTCGTTCCTCTCCGCCGACCGCCGCCGCTCCTACTGCCTGTACGAGGCGCCGTCGGCCGAGGAGATCATGGTCGCCGCCAGGCGGGCGAACGTGCCGGTGGACGAGATCGTCGAGGTCGACCGCTTCGTCCCCGAGGTCACCAGATGAGCGCGATGTGGCGCAGGTCACATCGCGGCTCATATCCGATCGCGGCGTAGATGCGGTTGGAGGTCGGGTTGGCGAGGTCGGCCAGCAGCGAGCACCACCGCCGGCCGGCGTCGAGCTCGCGCTGCGAGAGCGCGGCCACGACCGCGCTCGCATAGCCGTGGCGACGTCGCCCCGGCGGGGTGTAGACCAGGCCGATCGAGGACGACCACGGCGTGCGCCGGGTCACGACCGCCATCGAGACGAGGGCGCCGTCGTGCTCCCAGACGGCCAGGTCGTTCGCCCGGGTGGTGCGGGCGACGACCCGCGCCGCGTCGGCGGACGTCGTCGGCTCGTCGATGTCCGCGCCGAAGGCGACGAGCCACGGCTCGAGCACGCCGGCGTCGGCCGCCGTCGCCGTGCGGAAGTGCCCGGGCGGCGCCGGCGGCGGCCGCACGGCGACGAGCTCGAACGCGCGCACGTCGCGGCGCACCTCGGCGCGCGCGCCCGCGCCCTCGCAGAAGGCGCGCGCAAAGGGCTCGCTCACCCGCCGCGCGCCGTTCACGCCCGGCGGCCGCCGGCCGCTCGCGAGCATGACGGCGGCGAGATCGCCGAACCCGATCTCCTCCGCGGCCGTGAATCCGACGACGAGCGCCGGAAGAGCGCCCGTCATCATCACGAGGACGACCGGATCGCGATCGCGCATGCCGACCAAGAGGTCGACCTCGGCGCCCCACGCGTGCGGCTCGCCGGTCAGGCGGCGCAGGATGCCGAAGGCGACCTCGCCCTCGGCGCCGGACGCCCGCAGCGGCTCGCTCACGAGCTCGAGGGCATCCTTCGCGTGATCGCAGCGCACGACCTCCACCACTCCGGAGTATCGCTCCGGTGATGCGCCGAGACCGGCGATGATGGCGCCATGACCGGATCCTGGGACGAGCGGGCCGAGGCCTATCGGACGAGCCCGACGCACCGTGAGGGCGCCGATCTCGACGCCCTGGTGCAGTGGTGCGACCCCGGTGCCGGCGTCGAGGCGCTGGATGTCGCGACCGGCGGCGGCCACGTGGCCCGCCGGCTGGCCGAGGCAGGCTGCCGGGTGACCACGTGCGACGCGGCGGCCGGCATGCGGCCCGACGTCGTCTGCCCGGCCGAGGCGCTCGCGTTCGCCGGCTCGAGCTTCGACGTGGTCGCCTGCCGGATCGCCGCGCACCACTTCACCGACGTGGCCGCGGCGGTGCGCGAGATGGCCCGCGTCAGCCGGCGGCTGGTCGTGATCGAGGACACGCTCTACGCCGACGAGCGCGTCGAGGAGGCCGAGCGGCTGCGCGACCCCACCCACGTGCGCTCCTACAGCGAGGCGGAGTGGCGCGGCCACCTGACCGCCGCCGGGCTCACGGTCGAGCGCACCGGCCGCTTCCCCAAGCGCCATCCGATCGAGCCGTGGCTGGCCCGGGTGGGCTGCACCGGGGCGACGGCCGAGCGGGTGCGCCTGCTCCTGGCCGACCGCATGGACGAGGACGGTGCGGTCTGGCTCGACACGAAGATCATGCTGCGCGGGCGCGTCGCCGGCTGACGCGGCCGTCAGGCGGTGCGCTCGAGCAGCCGCCGGATCGCGGCCTTGGGATCGTCCACGACCGGCTCGCCGTGGTCGAGACAGAGCACCGTGAACGGCAGGTCGAGCAGCCGCTCGACGCTGCGCCGGGTCTCGTCCGGATCCTCGTGGAACTGCGGCGGGACGAAGTCGAGCTCGCCTCCCGCCGGCCGCCCGAGGAGGTCGGAGCAGATGAGCACGCCGTCGCCGGCGGGCCGCTCCAGCAGGAAGCTGAAGTGGACGCGCTCGGGGCCGGGGGTGTGCACGGCGCGCAGGCCGCCCGGCACGACGTCGCCGGCCGCGTAGCGGTGGTCGGGTTCGGCATCCATCGGCACCGTGCCCGCCGGCGCCCACACCGGGGCGCCGAACTCGGTGCGATAGCGCCAGGCGGCCCGCTGGTGGCACTTCGCCGTGAGGCAGATCGCCGTCGGCCGCGGGAGCTCGGCGAGCGCCTCGGGCGCGAGCCGGACCGGGTCGACGAGCACGGCGCCGTCGCCGTCGGCGACCGCCTGCGAGCTCGACGTCGCCCCTCCGATCGCCCGATTCGAGATGCGCCAGTGCCACACTCCTGCGACGACCCGCTCACACCGCGGGGCGATCTCGGCCGGCTCGCTCATCGCGCTCCTCCCCGCCCGGGTCCATGTGACCCAGGCCACAATCCGAATGCGGTCCGGGATGGTATCCCCACCCGTCCCCCGGCGCTGTCAGCGCCGGACGAACCATAGGAGGGGGGGTATCGTGATGCACCGCTCGAGATGGCTCAAAGGCCGTCGGCTGTGGGCTGCGGCGCCGCTGGCACTGGTTGCCGCGCTGGCCGTCCCAACCGTCGCGCTGGCGCACAACGGATACCGGCAGACCAACCTCGTGTCCGATCAGCCCGGCATGGCGCAGATCATGGACCCGAATCTCGTGAACGCCTGGGGCCTCGCCGCCGGGCCGGCGACGCCGCTCTGGGTCGCCGACAACGGCACGAGCCTCGCGACCATCTACCCGGGCGCGGCCGGCGGCATGCCGATCTCGATCGCGCCGCTCGTCGTCAGCGTTCCGGCCCAGGACCCGACCGGCCAGGTGTTCAACGGCACGATGGGGTTCAAGCAGGACGTCGGCGGAACGCCGACGCCGTCGCTCTTCATCCTCGATACCGAGACCGGCTCGATCGCGGCCTGGGCACCGGGAACGACGACCGCGGTGACCGAGTGGACGACGCCGGGCGCGATCTTCAAGGGGCTCGCCCTCGCGCGCGTGCACGGGCGCGGCCCGATGCTGTTCGCCGCCGACTTCGGCAACAACGCGGTGGACGTCTTCAACAACACGTTCCACCCGGTCAATACCCACGGGGGCTTCACCGACCCGAACATGCCGCACGACTTCGCGCCGTTCGGCATCCAGGCCATCGGCGGCAAGCTGTACGTCACCTATGCCGAGCAGGGACCGCCGCCGGATGAGATCGACGCAGCCCACCTGGGCTACGTCGACGTGTACTCGCCCAACGGCCACCTGATCCGCCGGCTCGTCAGCCGCGGCGCGCTCAACGCGCCGTGGGGGATCGCCCAGGCGCCGCGCCATTTCGGTGCCTTCAGCGGAGCGCTCCTGGTCGGCAACTTCGGCGACGGGCGCATCCACGCCTACAACATCCACACCGGTCACATGCTGGGGACGCTGCGGCGTGCCCACGGCGGCCCGGTCGTCATCGACGGCCTGTGGGGCCTGCGCTTCGGCAACGGCGTCACGGGCGCTCGCAACGCGCTGCTGTTCAGCGCGGGCCCGGGCGGCGAGGCCCACGGCCTGCTGGGCGAGCTGCGGCACGCCCGCTAGCGGCACTCGCCGAGCTCGAATGGGGCGGATCGCCTGCGCACCGCGCGGGCGGTCCGCCCCTCGCGCATCTGGTATGCGCGGTCAGTGGCGCGTGCGCTCGAGCAGCGGGCCCGCGGCCCGGCGGAATGCGTTCAGCGCGGCGGGGATGTCGGCGGCCGCGCCGGTGAGGTGATAGACGGCGATGTCGATGACGAGCGCGGCGTCGTCGTTGTGGGCGCCGATCTCGGTGGCCGTGTCGTAGCCGAACACGCGCGCGCCGACATCGAGGGCGGCGATGCACTCCGTGTAGGCCCCCGGGTCGACGGCGCCGGCGGGATCGGCGTGATCGACGGCGGCGCAGAGCGACCCGGCGCACGGCACGTGCCTGCGCGCGGCGCGCAGGGCACGCACGGCGGCGGCGGTGTGCGCGGTGGGCGCGACGGAGAGCTGCACGGACGAGTTCACCCGTCAAGCGTACGGGCCGCCGCGGCCGCCCTCAAGCCTCGCAGCGACCTGTTGCTGGAAATTGCTGTCAATCCGCCGGCGCCGCGCGCATCCCGGCCGCCACCGCCGTGACCATCCACCCGTAGCTGCGGTCGAGGTCGAGATCGATGCCGAAGCCGCCGAGGCGCTCGAGCTCGACGAACCCGTGCAGGGCGCTTCGCAGCGCGCGGGCGGCGTGGATGGCCGCATCTCCCTGCAGGCCGTAGCCCGCGAGCACCCCGAGCACCGGCTGCAGGAGGCGCGCGGCGGCGGCGGCGAGCTCCGCGTCGCCCGGATCGGGCGCGCGCTGGAGGGCGCGGTAGAGGCCGGGCCGAGCGCGCGCGTACTCCCGGTAGGCGGCTGCGACCGCCGTCAGCGCATCGTCGCCGGCCCGCCCGACCGCCGCGTCGCGCAGCCGCTCGCCCATCTCCTCCACACCGCGCAGCGCGAGGTCGCGCCGCAGCCCGGGCAGCCCGTCGACATGGTTGTAGAGCGACGGCGGCCGCACCTCGAGCTCGGCCGCGACGGCGCCCAGGGTGAGCGCGTCGTACCCGCGCTCGTCGGCCAGACGGGCGGCGGTCTCACAGACCGCCGCCCGCGTGAGCCCGCGCCGGGCCATCTAGCGCACCCCGACCGGCGCGGCGGCGCCGACTCTGGCGAGCGCGCGATCGATCGCGGCGGCGGGATCGGCAACCACCGGCCCGTGCCCCACGGCGAGCGCCGCGGGATCGAGCGTGCGCAGCATCGCGGCGGTGCGGTTGGCCGTCGGCGCGTCCCAGGTCGACATCCCGACGAGCGGGAAGCGCGGGTTGATCCGGCCGGTCGTCGAGACGCCGCCGAGCGTCGAGAAGGCGTCGCCCGCGATGAGCGTGGCGTCGCGCTCGTCCACGAGCGCGATGTGTCCGGGCGTGTGGCCCGGCGCCGCGACGACGCGCAGCGATCCGACCCGGTCGCCGTCTTCGAGGAGCCGGGTGGGCCGGGTGGTGACCTGCGGCCAGCCGCCGCGCAGCTTGGAGTCCGGCTCGTCGGCATCCAGCGAGCGGTCGCCTGCCATCAGCCGCGCCTCGCGGGCCGAGATCGCGATCTCGGCGCCCGGCAGCCGCTGCACGAGGGCGTCGAGCGATCCGGCGTGGTCGCCGTGCGCATGGGTGAGGACGATGCGCGCGATCGGCGCGCCGGCCCCCTGCGCGGCGGCCAGGATGCCCTCGGCGCTGCCGGAGAGCATCGTGTCGACCAGCGTGAGGCCGTCGTCCTCGCGGACGAGGTAGGCGTTGACGAAGCCGAGCCGGGTCAGACGGATGAGATTGGGGCGCTCGTTTCGGATCTTCATGGAATGCTTCCTCTCATTGACTATCGTTGTTAGTTTTTAGACTAACAGCATTAGTTTCCGAGCGCAAGTCGCCGGATCCCCATTTTGGGGGAGGACGATTACGCGAATACGTGGGCGAATCCGGGCCGTGCGGCGTCGATAGAGGTCACGCATGGCGGCCCCCCTCGAAGTAGCCCTCGCCCTGATTGCGGTCGGAGTGATGTACTCGCTCCTGCTGTGGGCACGACGCGTGCTCGCGGTGCACCGCGAGCACGCCTATGCCGAGGCCCGCGAGCGGCTCGAGCCGCTCGCACACGCGCTGCTCGACGGCGAGCCGTCGGGCACGACCGCGCGACGCGACGAGCAGGCCCTGACCCGGATCCTGGCCGACCTCGCGCCGGCGCTCACCGGCGAGTCGCGCGACGCGATCGCCGACCACTTCGAGGCGAGCGGCGCCGTCGCCCGCGTCGCCCGCCGTCTGGCCGATCCGCGCGCTCACCGCCGCGCCGAGCACGCCGCCCTGCTCGGCGACATGTGCAGCTCGCTCGCAGAGGTGCCGCTGCTGCAGGCGCTGAACGACCGCGACCCGGATGTGCGCCTCGCCGCCGCGCGCAGCCTGGGCCGCCTGCGCCCGCGCACCGCCGCGGGCCCCCTGCTCTTCGCCCTCGTCCAGGGGCTCGTGCCGCGGGCCGTCGCGGCGAACGCGCTGCTCTCGATCGGCGCCGCCGCGCTGCCGGGCATCCGCCACCTGCTCGACGACGACCAGCCCGCCGCCCGCGCCAACGCCGTCGAGCTGCTCGGCCGGCTCGGCAACCCGCGCGACAGCGAATCGCTGCGCGTGCGCCTTGGCGACGACGCACCGCTCGTCCGCCGCCGCGCCTGCGAGGCGCTCGCCCGCCTGGGTGCCGACGACGCCGGCGACGCCCTCGAGGAGCTCCTCTCGGACGACGTCGCCGATGTCCGCATCTCGGCCGCCGCGGCCCTCGGTGCCGTCGGCGACGAGCGCAGCGCCCCGACGCTCCTGCGGCTCGTCCAGCACGACTGCGTCGAGGTGGCCGAGGTGGCCGCGCGAGCGCTGGCGTCGGTCGCACCGGCGCTCGTCGAGCACCTCGGCAGCGACCCCGAGGCGCATCCGCAGCTGCGCCACGCGGCCAGCCTGCTCGAGGCCGGCGTCGCGTGAGGACTGCCGTCGAGATCGTCGGGCTGAGCTCGACGATCTACGCGCTCGCGCTCAACCTGTCCTACCTGCTCCTGGCGCCGCTTGCGCGGCGAGGGATGACGCGCACGGTGCGCCGCCGCAGCTGGGCCTGGCACGAGGAGGCGTTCGCGTCGCCGCTCACGCCCGGCATCTCGATCGTCGTGCCCGCCTTCAACGAGGCGACCGTGATCCTCGAGTCGGTGGCCTCGCTGCTCGCACAGCGCTACTCGCTGTTCGAGGTGGTGATCGTCGACGACGGCTCGACCGACGAGACCGCGCAGACGCTGATCGACGCGTACGACCTGCGCCAGGTGTCGCCGGCGCCGCGCGGCAAGCTCAAGTACGAGCCGGTCACCGAGATGTACCGCGGCGCCGCCCCGCACGACATCACGCTCATCCGCAAGGCAAACGGCGGCCGTGCCGACGCGCTGAACGCCGGCCTCGACCTCGCCCGGCATCCCTACGTGGTCATCACCGACGCCGACTCGATCATCGACCCGGACGGGCTGTCGGTGATGGTGCGACCGGTGCTGGAGGATCCCGAGCGCGTGATCGCCGTCGGCGGCACCATCCGCGTCGGCAACAACTGCCGGATCGAGTCCGGCCGCGTGATGGAGGCGCGGCTGCCCAGCGGCCGCCTGGCCGCGTATCAGGTGATCGAGTACCTGCGCGCCTTCCTGTTCGGCCGCGTGGCCTGGGACGCGATCGGCGCGCTCGTGATCGTCTCGGGCGCGTTCGGCCTGTTCCGGCGCGACGTCGTCGACGAGGTGGGCGGCTACTGGACGGACACGGTCGGCGAGGACCTCGAGCTGACGGTGCGCCTGCACAAGCACATGCGCGACCAGAACCTGCCGTATCGGATCACGTACGCCCCCGACCCTGTGTGCTGGACCGAGGTGCCGTCCGACATGGTCACGCTCGGCCGCCAGCGCCGCCGCTGGCACCGCGGCCTGTGGGAGTGCCTGTGGCGGCACAAGGGCATGATGCTGCGCCGCCGCTACGGCGCGCCCGGCATGATCGCGCTGCCGTACTTCCTCACGTTCGAGTTCTGCGGCCCGCTGATGGAGCTCGCCGCCTGGATCGCGTTCCCGATCGGGCTCGCGCTCGGCATCGTCAGCTGGCACCTCGTGGCCGCGTTCATCTTCTGCTCGTGGGTGCTCGGGTCGCTCGTCACGCTGGTCGCGTGCGGGCTCGAGGAGAACGGCTACCGCAACTACCGCCGCGGCCGCGACCTCGGCCGCATGATGTGCCTGGCGGTGTTCGAGAACATGTGGTTCCGGCAGCTGATCGACTTCTACCGGCTGGCCGGCGTCTACGACATCGCCCGCCGCAAGCAGGGCTGGGGCGCCATGCGCCGCACCGGCTTCAACGAGGCCTGACCTAGCAGCAGCCTTCCTTGTAGCGGCAGGCGAGGCAGTGCCACGAAGCCTTCGTCCAGATCATCGTCGCGGCGCAGCGCGGGCAGGGCTCGCCGCCGGCCCCCGGCGCTGTGGCCGGGCAGGCGGGTCGCTCGGAGGGCGAGCGCACGGAGGAGTCGGAGGGCAGCACCGGCTCACCAACCTAGCCGGACGGGTGGACGTCGCCCGTGCAAACACTTCGCTAACCCGTTGCCCACACCCCCATCACGGCTCGGTCTGTAGCGTCTGCGGGGTGAGTCACGCCGGGGGGACGATGACGAGCGCTCCATCACGCGACCTCGCCTCCGAGGACCTGTGGCGCTATTCGCAGGAGCGGGCGCATCGACGGCGGGCGGCGGCCCGGCATAGACGCACCGTCAAGCGCATCAGCGTCCCCCTGGCCGTGGCCGCCACCGCCGTCGGCGCAAACGCGACCAGCCTGGCCGCCCCGGCGTTCGCCGCGGGCGGCAAGACGCGCACCCGCGTGCACGAGCGCCGCATCCTGCGCCTGAGCGCGTCCGGCACCGAGGTGACCCACCTGCAGCGCCTGCTCGGCGTGCACGGCGACGGCCACTTCGGCGAGGCGACGCTGCGGGCGGTGCGCGGGTTCCAGGCCGAACACGGCCTGCTCGTCGACGGTCAGGTCGGCGCGCACACCTGGGCCGCGCTCGAGGCCGAGTGGCGCGGCGCGCCGGGTGAGACGGTGCTGCGCGAGGGCTCGACCGGCCCGGCCGTCGCGGCGGTGCAGCGGCTGCTCGGGGTGACGCCCGACGGCGACTTCGGCCCGGTCACGCTCGCGGCGGTGCGCGACTTCCAGGCCCACCACGGCCTGGTGGTCGACGGGCAGGTCGGCGATCACACGCTGGCCGCCCTGCGCCGGCGGCCGGCGGCGGTGCGCCGCCACGCGCCGGCACCGCGCGCCGAGAGCCGTGGCGCCCGCGCCGTCGCCATCGCCGAGCGCTACCTGGGCGTGCCCTACGTGTGGGGCGGCGCCAGCCCGAGCGGCTTTGACTGCTCCGGGCTCGTCATGTACGTCTATGCGCAGGTGGGCGTGCGCCTGCCGCACTTCGCCGCCGCCCAGTACCGCGACGGCCGCCACGTGCGCATGGACCACCTGCGCCGCGGCGACCTGGTCTTCTTCGACAGCCTCGACCACGTCGGCATCTACATCGGCGGCGGCCGGTTCATCCACGCTCCGCACACCGGCGACCACGTCCGCATCTCGAGCCTCTCCGGCTGGTACGCCGAGCACTACGCCGGCGCGACGCGCGTCGCCTGACCAGGCCGGCCGTCGGGTGGCGGGGCGGCGGGGTGGGCGGCGGCAACACGCAATTGGCATCCGCTGCATACGCCAAGTGGCGCGTCGCCGCCAAGAACGCCAAGTGGCACATGCCGTCACCGACAATGGCGCGGCCCGCGACCGGCGGGCTCTCGGCCCTAGTCTGCCTCCATGCAGATCGCCGCAGTCCGACTGGCCTCAGCCGACATCGAAGCCCAGCGCCGCCTCTACCTCGACACCCTCGGTTTGGAGCAGCTCGACGCGCCGCCCAGCACCCTCGCGCTCGGCGTCGGTCAGAGCACGCTCGTATTCGAGCCCGGCGGCGCCTCGCCCCAACACGTCGCGTTCCGCATCCCCTCTGCCGCCTACGCCGACGCGATGGCGTGGCTCGGCGCGCGGGTCGAGCTGCTCACAAACACCGACGGCACCCCCGTGTTCCCGTTTCCCGACTGGAACGCCGACGCGATGTACTTTCGCGACCGCGACGGCAACGTGCTCGAGCTGATCGCCCACCACGACCTGCCCGAGCCCTACGAGCCGCCGTTTCGGCCGGGCGACCTGCTCGCGATCGGCGAGGTCGGCGTACCCGTCGACGACATGCCCGGCTTCCTCTCGGACGTCGAGCGCCGGCACGGCATCCGCCGCTGGAGCGGCGACGGCGTCGGCTTCGCGGCCGCCGGCGACAAGCGCGGCTCGCTGATCGTCGTCCCCCGCGGCCGCCCGTGGCACCCGGTGCCCGGCTCCGACGCGACCGCCGCCCCGGTCGCCATCGAGATCGCCGGCGTCGGCCGGCTCTACTGAGCGACGGTCGGCTCGAGCGGGCGGCGGCGCAGGCGCACGCCCATCCCGGCACACACGAGCACGATCGCGCCGGCGGCGATCAGGACGTCGCCCACCGAGTAGACGTTGCCCATCGGGATCCACGCCGGCACCGGCCAGCGGTCGATCAGCCACGGCAGCCGCGGATGGGCGAGCACGGCGCTGTTGTTGTGCACGCCGCGGTAGAGCACGCCGGCCGCCCGCAGCGCCGAGGCGCGCGCCGGCATGTGCCCGCCGTTGGTGACGACGGCCGCCAGGTTGCAGATCATCCCCAGGCCGACGACCGCCGCGCCGGGCAGGCGCACGTTGACCGCGACGGCTGCGATCAGGACGGCATAGGAGGCGAGCCAGAGTGCGGTCGCGAGCGAGTCGCCGATGCTCCACGGCAGGACGCCGGACGGATACCCGGCCACCTGTAGCCCGATCGCAACGTAGAAGAGCCACACGGCCCGGATGCGCAGAGCGGCGAGGGCGGCGACGCGGCCGCCGAGCAGGCGGCCGAGCACGAGCCCGGCCGCGACGGCCAGGACGAGCACCATCAGCCGGCCGCCCGGATGTCGCCGAGCTCGGGTTCCTCGGCCTGCAGCCGCTCGAGCGCCGCCACGACACGGGCGTCGAACTGCGTCCAGCAGCGCTTGCGCAGCTCCGCGATCGCCGCCGTCGGAGTCCCGGCCGCGCGATAGCAGCGATCCGACGTCATGGCGTCGAACGCGTCGGCGACCAGGATGATGCGCGAGCCGAGCGGGATCTCCTCGCCGGAGAGGCCGAGCGGGTAGCCGGAGCCGTCCCACCACTCGTGGTGGTGCAAGATCCAGCGGTCGACGGGCGAGACGCCCAGGCCCTCGAGCAGGCGCGCGCCGAGCACCGGGTGCTCGCGCATGACGCGCAGCTCGTCGGGATCGAGCTTGCCCGGCTTCTGCAGGATGCGGTCGGGGATGGCGATCTTGCCCAGGTCGTGCAGCAGACCGGCCAGGCGCACCTGCTCGACCACCTCGACGTCGAGCCCCATCGAGCGGGCGATCGCCTCGGCCAGGCGCGACACCGTCTGCGAGTGCGCGCCGGCGTAGGTGTCCTTTGCGTCCACGACCCGGATCAGGCCCTCGGCGGCGCGCAGGCGGGCGTGGCGCTCGGCCGCCTCGGCGAGCTCGGCCGGAGTGAACGACCGCACCACCGCCGGGCTGTAGACGCACGAGCGGTTCTTGCCGTGGTTCTTGGCCCAGTACAGGGCGGCGTCCGCGACGTCGTAGAGCTTCTCGCGGTCGCGGGCGTGCTCGGGGAAGACGGCCAGGCCGACGCTGATCGTGACGGGCTCGCCGTGCGGGAACTCGGTGGACGCCAGCCGCCGGTGCACGCGGTCGAAGGCGCTGTCGGCGGCCCAGGCCGAGTGCCTCGGGAGCAGCACCGCGAACTCCTCGCCGCCGATGCGGTAGGCGCGGCCCTCGCCGCACTGCTCGCGGATGACGTCGGCGACGAGCCGCAGCACGGCGTCGCCGACCGGGTGGCCGAAGCGGTCGTTGATGTCCTTGAACGCGTCGAGGTCGATCAGCCCGAGCGACATCAGCTCGTCCTCCTCGGTCGCGGCGGCGAGCATGCGGCGCAGCTCGAGCTGGAACGAGCGGTGGTTGCCGAGGCCCGTGAGTGCGTCCGTCTCGGCGGCGCGCACCGCGACCACCGTGCGGTACGACGAGCGCAGGTAGAGGGCCAGGGCGAACACGGGGCCGGCGAGCAGGAGCTCGAGCGGTGGGTCGACCTTCCACAGCGACACCGCGAGGGCCGAGATGAACGCCATGATCGCGAAGGCGGGGCCGGGGTGGCGCAGGTAGCCGCGCGGCGCCTCGCGCAGCGGGATCCCGTGCACGAGCGCGACCGCGATCGCGACCAGGGCGACGTTCGTGATCACGTAGGCGGCCCCGCCGGCGAAGGCGAGCACGGTCAGCTTGCCCGCGTCGCCGGGCCCGATCGTGCCGCCGTTCCAGCCGAGCAGGAACGCAGGCAGCGCCGAGGCGAATGCCGACAGCGCATACGCGCTCGCGTTGAACGACCCGCGCAGCGACAGGCCGCGCTCGGTGCACTCGACGATCGCGGTCGCGACCAGGGCGGCGATCACGGCGTACTGCCAGCCGAAGAGGATCTGGGCGGCCATCAGGAACACGAAGGCGAGCGACACCTTGCGGGCGCCCTGCTCGTCGAGCGGTACCGGCTTGAACTCGGCCGCGAGCGCCGCGAGCGCAAATACGAGCACGCCCACCAGGGTCGACCGGGAGGGCGGGGAGGCGACAGCTTTGAGCACCGCCCCGACCGCCACCGGGACGGTCAGCGCAATCACTGCGATGACGTACCGGAGCAGTCGGGGCGGAAGAGCAGCGGGCGGAGAGGGGGCGGCGGCTGACGTCACGGGCTCGATCCTTTATCGGCCAGGACCGGCACGGTCGTGAGCGACCGACACCCGGGGGCCGGCTACTGCCAGCGGATGCCGGCGCCGGAGGCGACGACGAACGACGCGATCGCGCCCAGGGCAAGAACGACACGCAGCGCGGGATAGTTCCACTTGATCATGGCGGGGGCCTCCCTCGAGGAGCAGTGGGGGTCGGGGTGGGTGACGTCCACGGCCGGGGGATGGGGGTGAAACGGGCCGGTGTCCGGGGCTCGGGGGGCCGCGGAGGCGTCCCTCTCGTTATGGCGGACGACCGTGGTACGGCGGAATCCCCCACAGGAGGGATCGCAGGCAGATCCTTACAGGGGTACCGGTTCTAGCCGGCCGTGATCCGCCCCGCCGCGGTGATCGCGACGGCATCGGCGCCGAGGTCGGACCGCGAGAGCTCGGAGATCGGGCGCGCCCCGGCGTCGTCGGGATCCGGAACCGGCATGCCGGCGTCCTCGAGCCGCACCGAGCTCACCCGGCCCGAGAGGAACTCCCCGCGGGCGGCCAGGCGCACGTGCAGGATCGCCGAGTCGGCCAGGACCCCGTCGAGGCCGAAGTTGTGGTACCCGGCGAAGTTGCCGAGGCTGTAGGCGATCAGGCGGTGCCGGTGGAGCTCCATCCCGCGCAGGACGTGCGGCCCGGAGCCGAGCACGAGATCGGCGCCGGCGACGACCGCCATGTGCGCGAACGCCTCGGGGTTGCCCCGGTCCTCGCCAACGTAGGACTCCTCGGCCCCGGTCACATGCAACGCACCCGTGCCCTCGGCGCCCGCGTGGATCGCGACGCAGACGATGTCGGCGATCGCGTCAGCGCGCTCGATCAGTGCCCGCGCCGCGGGCAGGTCGAGCAGCGAGGCGGTGTCCGAGTATGGGGCGAAGCCGAGAAAGGCGACGCGCAGGCCGTCGGCGCGCACGATCGTGATCTGGCCGGGCAGGCCCGTCTGGGCGATGCCCGCGGCGTGCAGCGCGCGCACCGTGTCGGCCTGGCCGTCCGCGCCGAAGTCGTACGAGTGGTTGTTCGCGTCGTTCATGATCGTGAAGCCGGACAGGCGCAGATCGCGGGCGAACGCGTGCGGGACGCGGAACGCGTAGCAGTTCCGCTCGCCGGGGCTGCACTTGCCGGAGTCGACGTCGGTGAGGGTGCCCTCGAGGTTGCCGAAGACGATGTCGCCACGCAGATCGCTGCGCACCGCTCCCAGATATGTCGCCGGCGACGGCGGCAGCGCGGGCGTCGTGCCGAGCATCGTGTCGCCGACGGCGGCGATCGAGACGACACGGTGATCGGCTGCAGGCTGCGACGAGGGGCCGGTGGAGCGCGGGCCGGTCGTCGTGCCGGCCGCGGTGCCGGGCGGAGGCGGCAGGACGGTGCGCGCCCCCTCCGAGCGCCCCACCACCTTGTGGGCGACGTACCCCGCGGCGAACGAGAGGCCGGCCAGGAGGAGCAGCGCGGCCGCCCGGCGACGCCCCGTCCTGCGCCTGCGCCGCCGAGCGTATGCGTCGGTCCGTCCCACCCTTCACTATCATCGCCGACCGTGACGTTGGAGGCACGCATCCTGGATGCGGTCGCCGCCGGTAGGGAAGAGTTGGTCGAGCTGACGGGGCGGCTGGTCGGGTTCGACACGACCGCCCGCACCCCGACCGACCCGCCCCGCCAGGAGGCCGACCTGCAGGCCTACCTCGGGCAGCGCCTGGCCGCGGCCGGCGCCGCCGTGGACATCTGGGAGCCAAAGCCGGCGGACATCGCCGGCTCGCGGCAGATGCCGCCGGGGCTCGGCTTCGACGGCCGCCCGCAGCTCGCGGCCCGCTTCGCCGGTGCGGGCGGCGGGCGCAGCCTGCTCCTGAACGGCCACATCGACGTCGTCCCCTCGGAGCCGCGCGACCGCTGGACGAGCGACCCCAACCAGGCCGAGGTGCGCGACGGCAACCTGTACGGGCGCGGCTCGTGCGACATGAAGGGCGGCGTCGCCTGCATGACGTTCGCGGCCGAGGTGCTCGCGCGGCTGGGCGTGCGGCTGCGCGGCGACCTGATCGTGAACACGATCACTGACGAGGAATCGTCCGGCGCGGGCGGCCTTGCCGCCGTGCGCCACGGCGTGCGCGCCGACGCCGGGATCGTGCCCGAGCCGACGGCGTTCGAGGTCTGGGTGGCGTGCCGCGGGTCGCTCACCCCCACGTTCACGGTCACCGGCCGCCCGGGCCACGCCGAGATGGCGCAGCCGCACTGGCGCGACGGCGGCGCGGTCAACGCGATCGAGAAGATGGCCGTCGTCATGGACGCGGTGCGCCGCCTGCGCGAGGAGTGGCGCGGCAGCCCGCACCAGCGCCACCGATATCTGCCCCCCGGCGACATCGTGCCCGTGAAGATCAGCGGCGGCGAGTGGACCGTCACCTACCCGGCCGCGTGCCGCATGACCTGCGAGGTCACCTACCTGCCCGGCCGCGCCGACGCCGAGGGCTGGGGCCGCGACGTCGAGGCCGAGATCGAGGCCTGGATCGCGGCGGCCGCCGCGGCCGACCCGTGGCTGCGCGAGCATCCGCCGCTCGTGGAGTGGGACCTGGACATCCCGCCGGCCGAGGTCGACCCGTCCCTGCCGATCGTCACGACCATGCTCGGCACCACCGCCGCGGCCGGACGGCCCGGCACGCTGGGCGGGCTCGACTCGTGGTTCGACGCCGCCACGTTCACGCGCTTCGGCGACACGCCGTCGATCGGCTACGGCCCGCGCAGCATCGCCTGGGCGCACACGGTGGACGAGTACGTGCCGGTCGACGACCTGGTGGCGTGCGCGCAGGCGATCGCCCTGGCCGCCGTCGCGCACTGCGGGGTGGCCGAGTGAGCACGCCGCGGATCGCGAACCCCGACGACGCCGCCGTCGTCACCCGCCTGCTGAAGGCGTTCTTCAGCCACGAGGGGCGCGAGGTGGGCCACCTGCGCCAGAACGTCGAGGCGATCCTGTACGACCCCGGCCGCGGCTTCTTCACCCTCGCGGGCGACGCCGCCGTCGCGACGACGACGATCCGCATCTCGGCGCGCGGCGGTGCGAGCGCCGAGATCGAGGAGATCTGGGTGCAGCCCTCGGCGCGGGGGCGCGGCCTGGGCGCGAGCCTGCTGCGAAACGCGGTCGACGAGTGCCGCCGGCGCGGGATCGAGTCGATCGAGCTGCGGGTCACGCCCGACGACCGCGAGCTCGGGATCCCCGACTTCTACACCAAGCAGGGCTTCCGCCATCGCGGGCTCCAGATCATGGAGTTCTCCGGGGAGTAGGATCGCGCGACCCCACGAGAGGAGTCGCATGAGCGTCGACGCGCAGGGCACCGGCTGGCGGATCGCCGAGGTGGACGCGATCCCGCCGGTCAAGCCGGACTGGCCGGCCACATGGAAGTCGGTACGCCACCACTTCGGCATCACCGCCTTCGGCATCAACGCGGTGACGAAGGACGCAGGCAACGTGTTGATCCCCGAGCACGACGAGACCGCCTCCGGCCAGGAGGAGCTCTACTTCGTGCACGCGGGCGCGGTCGTGGCGACGCTCGGCGGCGAGCGCGTGGACGTGCCGGCCGGCGGGATGATCTCGGTCGGGCCGGCGGTCAGGCGCAAGATCGAGTCGGCCGCCTCGCCGACAACGCTGATCTGCATCGGCGCAACGCCCGGCGCGGCCTACGCGGTCGGCGAGTGGGAGCAGTAGCGGACGGTTAGCTGAACGGCAGCGCGGCCACCGTGAGGGCGACCCCGTCCGCGTCGCCCTCCGCGCCCTCCGCCACCTCGCGGCGCAGGATGGCCAGGCCGATCGGGCCGAAGCGGGGCGAGTCGACCGCCGACGTGACCCGGCCGACCTGCGCGCCGGCGACGGTCACCGGGGCGCCGCGCTCGCCGAGGCCGGCGGCGAAGCGCACGCCCCGCACGCCGCGGTTGGCGTGGCCGCGGTAGTGCAGCCGGGCGACCGGCTCCTGGCCGGGGTAGCACCCCTTGGTGAAGCTGATCGCACGCTCCTCGAGGCCGGCCTCGGCGGGCATCGAGTCGGCGTCGAACTCGTGGCCGAACCGGGGCAGGCCGGCCTCGATCCGGGCGAGCTCCCACGCATCCGGCGACGCCGCCCCATTGGCGGGGGCCGTCGCGAGCAGGCGCTCGACGCCGACGGGCGTCGCGAGCTCGGCCAACGCGCCGTCGGCGTCGCCCCACACGAGCGCGTAGTCGGCGAGCTCGAGCGCGACCTTCTTGCGGAAGCGGGCCCGCAGGAGCGTGCCGAGCACGTCGTCGATGGCCTGCGGCGGGCAGGCCAGCACCAGGTCGTCTCCGGTGCGGAACACCTCGAGGTCGGCGATCACGCGCGCCTTCGGGGTGAGCAGCAGCGCGTACGCGCCGCCGCCGGGCGCGATCGCCTCGACGTCGTTCGTGACCATGCTCTGCAGGTAGGCGACCGCGTCGGGGCCACTCGCCCGCACGAACCCGCGCTCAAGCACCGCAGCCATGCGGACAGGGTACATCGGTCACACGGGGGGACTGTCCCCGGTTCCCGGCGAGCCGGGACCGGTAGAGTCACGCGCGCCTTGGCCGCCTCGCCCACCGACGTGTTCTGCGCCCGGCTGCAGGCGCTGGTCGACACCGACTCGCCGTCGTGCGGCACCGAGCAGGAGGGCGTGGCCGAGCAGGTCGCGGCCTGGCTGACTCCGGCGGGCGCCACGCAGACGTGGGTGGATGAGCCCGACAACCCGGCCCGCAGCCTCGTCGTGACCGTGCCCGGCGAGGGTGGCCCGGCGGTCGCGCTGCTCGGCCATCCCGACACCGTGTTCGCGGCCGGGACGACCGCGCGGTGGCGGTTCGCGCGCGACGGCGACCGTTGCACCGGCCCCGGCGTCGCCGACATGAAGGGCGGCCTCGTGCTGGCGGCGATGGCGATGGAGCGGCTGGCGGCGCTGCCGCAGCGGCCGTTCTCGGAGCTGCGCCTGCTGGTGTGCGCCGACGAGGAGGTGCGCCTGCGCGCCCCCGCCGCGGCCGATCACGCCCGCGGCGCCGCCGCCGCGCTCGTCTTCGAGTGCGGCCGCCGAAACGGCGACCTGGTGTCGGCGCGCAAGGGGGCGCTCTGGCGCACGCTGCACCTGCACGGTCGCGCCGCCCATGCCGGCGCCGACACCGCCCGCGGCCGCAGCGCCGTCTCGGCGCTCGCGCGCGAGGTGCTGCGCATCGAGGGCCTGACCGAGGGCCGCCCCGAGATGACCTCGGTGATCACGACCGTCACCGGCGGCGACTCCGCCAACACGCTCCCCGGCACCGCGCGTGCGACGATCGACATCCGCTCGAGCGCCGACGCCGACCTCGAGCTGGCGGCGGCCGAGCTCGAGCGCCCGAGCCCCTACGACGGCGTCTCGCTCGAGCTCTCGGATCGCGGCACCTGGCCGCCGATGCCCGTCGCCCCGGACCTGCTCGCGGCCGCGCTCGGCCATGCGCACGCGCTCGGCCTCTCGATCGGGTCGGAGCTCTCCGGCGGCGTCTCGGACGGCTGCTGGACGGGCGCCTGGGGCATCCCCACCCTCGACGGCCTCGGCCCCGTCGGCGGCGACGACCACACCGAGGCCGAGTGGATCGAGGTGGCCACGCTGGAGCAGCGGCTCGAGCTCGTCGTCCGCCTGATCCAGACCGTCTGCGCGGTCTAACCCGCCTTGAGCTCGCCGACCCGGAGCTGCTCCGAGAGCAGGCGGCGGTAGCGAGCCGGGTCGCCGGCGACGTAGGCCGTGCACAGCTCGCGACCGGCCGGGTAGGTGATGATGTAGGCGCCCGACCTTCGTCCGCGCAGGAAGCCGATGATGTGGGCCGAGAGCTCGGCGTCGACGACCCCCCAGCGCTCGATGTAGGCGCGCACCTCGTCCTCGCCCTTTCCGTCCGCAAAGAGCATCAGCGCGGCGTTCACCTCGGCCCAGCGGCACGTCTCGAGCGCCGCCTCCACGGCGATCGCGCAGGGGAAGTCGATGTCGATCCCCGCCGCTCGGGCGACTCCGGCGAGCACATCCGGCGCCCTGTCGAGCAGCACCGACGGCGCCATCGAGGCGATGCCCTCGGCGATCACCGACTGGGGCGTCGGCAGGAGCACGATCGTCTCCTCGAGCAGGCCGCGCTCGCGCACGAGCAGCTCGTCCTTCAGACAGCGCTCGACGTGGTGGCCGGGGTAGGTCTCGTGGATGACGAGCCGGATGAGGTCGATCACCGACAGCGGCAGGTCGGCGTTGATGGAGATCAGGCTGCGCAGGCCGCCGGCGTAGCGGCAATACCCCAGCCACGGCACCTCGTGGACGACCTCGAGGTCGACCACCTCGCCGGCGGGCAGATCGACCAGCTCGCGCGTGCAGGCGCGGGCGGCGGCGATGGCATCGCCCGCGACCTGCCCGACCCGCTCGGCCGGCACGAATGCCGATCGCCGGAAGGCGTCGTAGCGCTCGTGGAGCGTGCCCGCCCCCGGCAGCAGACCCTCGAGCCGCTCGTGTACCTCGGCGAAGACGGACTCGTCGGTGCGCTGCGGGCGCAGCTGATAGCAGGCCTCGACCTCGTCCGCGTACGAACGCGACTCGCCGGCGAGCACGCCGGCGTAGGCGGCGACACCGGCCACCTGGTCGCGCAGCCAGCCGTCGTCCAGCTCGCCGGCAAGCGCCCGTGCCGAGGCGGCCAGCTCGGCCGGGTCGACGGGTGCGGCGGCGTCCACGGCGGCGGCGAGCTCGGGCGGGCCGAAGTAGGTGTCGACGATGTCGTCGGCGTGGCGGCCGAGCTGGAGGCCGAGCCGCACGTACCGCTCCGCATGGGCGTCCGTGCGCACGGGCCCCATGCCTATCCCGCCCGCGGCGCGTAGATCGGCATGCCGGCCACGGTGGCGATCTGCCGGTAGCGGCGCTGCAGGATGCGGGCGGCGGCACCGGACGGGTCCATCGAGCCGGGCGAGTTGATCCCGATCACGAGCGAGGGCGGGCGCGGCCCGGCGAGCATCCGCCGCGCCTGGCCGAGCGCGCCCGGGATCGCCTGGATGTTGCGGAACCACATGTAGCGGAACGACGGGTCGCGGTCGGCCAGGTAGTAGAGGTCGGCGGCCGCCCACATGACGAAGATGCGCTGCCCCGGACGCGTGTGCGCGCGGATGTACCGCACCACGGCCGCGTCGGTGCGCAGGTGTGGATCCGAGGGGAAGACGTTACGCGCCTGGGCGGCGGGCGAGTCGAACCACAGGGGCACCGTCACCGCCACCGTGACGGCGAGGGCCGCCGCGCAGACCGCGATCGCCGCGAGGCTGCGCCGGCGCCAGATCTCGGCGCCGCCGATGCCGGCCAGGAGCGCCAGCGGCGGCACCATCTGCTGGTAGTAGTGGTTGTGGAAGTTGCCGCCGCCGATCACCGCAAGCGTCGCGAACCCGAGCCAGAGCGCGGCCAGGCGCGGCCACCGCCGCCAACCCCAGACGGCGAGCAGCGCAAGCACGCCCAGGCCGCGCGCCGCGGGCCCGAGCGACGCCCGCGCCTGGTCGAGCCGGGTGTGCACCGAGCCGGTGAGGATCGAGTCGGCCTGGTCGCGGTAGGTCACCATCGCATACCACCAGTCGTGGAAGCTCGGAGCGCTCACCGCGGCGACGAAGACGGGCACGAACGCCGCGGCCACGAGCGCCGCCGCAGGCGCGAGCCCGGCACGCCGGCGCGTCCACACGAGATACACGGCCGCCGCCGCCCCGGCGTCGAACGCCGACTGCTTCACGAGCACCGCGCAGCCCGTCAACAGGCCCGCCAGGAGCAGCCAGCGCAGCGTGCCGCGCTCCAGATACACCACGAACGCGAGCATCGACGCGACGGCGGCGACCGACGCGAGCAGCTCTCCCGACAATGTGAACGATTCAATGAACGGGCTCGCACCGACGGTTGCCATCGCCAGTCCGGCGATGGTTGCGGGTATCCTCCCCGCCAGCCTGGCGGTAACGACCATGGTGAGCGCCACCACCACCGCGGCCGCGACGGCCGCCAGCGCGTGTAACGCCTCCGCGGAGCCGCCATCGACATGGAGCATCGCCCGAAAGACGAGCAGCAGGCCCTGCGGGCGATCGACCCAGGCGCCCTGATAGAGCCCGGCGCCGCGGCTCCAGAGCCGGGCGACCTCGCCGTATCCACCCTCGTCGGCCGTGAGCGGGGCGTGCAGGAAGGGCAGGCGGGCGCACACGGCCAGGAGCATGGCCGCGGCGACCGCGAGCGCTGGGGGCCAGCGCGGCGGCACATCGACCGGCCCACCGCCATCCTCGCCGCGGTCGCCTTCGCGGTCGCGCTGCTCGCCCAGGTGCTCACGTTCGGGCTCTCGCTCACGCCCGACCGCTACGCGCTGGTGCTGCTCGCCCCCGCGCTCGTCATCGGGCGGGGCCGCCGGTTCCTGCTCGATTTCGTCCCCTTCGTGGCGCTGATCGTGTTGTACGAGGAGTCTCGCGGAATCGCGCACAGCCTGCACCCCAGTCCCTACTACCTGCCGCAGCTCGACGCCGAGAAGTTCCTCTTCTTCGGGCACGTGCCGACCGTCGTGCTCCAGAACTGGCTCTGGACCGGCCACCTGCAGTGGTACGACGAGTTCCTCTCGTCGATGACGCGCGTGCACTTCATCGTCCCGCCCACGCTCGCGTTCTGCCTGTGGCTGAAGCGGCGGGCGCTCTACTACCGGTTCGCCGCGACGCTACTCGTGCTGTCGTTCGCGGGGGCGTTCACGTTCTGGCTCTTCCCGGCGGCGCCGCCGTGGGCCGCCGCGGCCAAGGGGCTGATCCCGCCGCTCGCGAACCCGGCCGGCGTGCAGGCGGCCGACTCGCCGCTTCCGACCGACTCGGGGCCGCTCTACCACCTCGTGTCGGGCAACCCGTACGCCGCCGTCCCGTCGCTGCACGAGGGCTACTCGATGCTCTTCTTCCTCTTCGTCGTGCTGCTGGCCTGGAACACGCGCTGGCGCTGGTGGGTGACGGGCACCGCCTTCCTCTACCCGGTGATCCAGTCGATCGCCGTCGTCTACACGGCCAACCACTACGTGGTCGACCTCCTGATCGGGGCCGTGTATGCCTTCGCGGCCGTGTTCGGGATGCGGTACCTGTGGCGGAGGCTGGGGTGGCCGGAGTGAGCGAGGCGCTGATCGCGCCCGCCGCCGCCCCGGAGCCGGAGCCGCAGGTGCGCCCCGCGCTGCGCGAGCTCCTGGCGACGCTGCGCTACCCGCTGACCGTCTTCGCCTTGAGCCGTGTCGCCGTGTACGGCCTGATCGCCGCCGCCGGATGGACGGCGCGGGTGCCGCGCCAGTCGGGGCTCTCCTACCACGCGCTGTTCGGGCCGCTCGGCCAGTGGGACGCCGTCTGGTACCGCTGGATCGCCGACCACGGCTATGACCCGGCCATCGGCCACGGGAACGCCGCGGCGTTCTACCCGCTGTATCCGCTCACCTGGCGGGTCGTCGGCACGCTGCCGGGGCCGATGACGCTCTGGGGCAGCCTGCTCTCGTCGCTGCTCTTCGCGGCGGCGCTGTGCATGCTCTACGTCGTCACCCAGGGCCGCTACGACGAGCGCATGGCCCGGCGCACCGTGCTCTACCTGGCCATCTTCCCGCTCAGCTTCGTGTTCTCGCTGCCCTACGCGGAGAGCCTCTTCCTGCTGCTCGCGCTGACCGCCTTCGTGCTCACCTGGCACGGGCGCTGGTGGTGGGGGTGCCTGGCGGCGGCGCTCTCGATCCTGGCCCGGCCGGTCGGGATCGTCCTCTTCCCGGCGCTCGCGTGGCGCCGCTACCGCAGCGAGGGCGGCGGGCGCCTGCGCGCCTACCTGCCGCTGCTCCTGCTGCCGGCCGCCGAGCTCGCGTTCTTCCTCTACCTGGGCTGGCGCACGGGCAACTTCATGGCCAGCCCCGACGCGCAGGAGCGCGGCTGGGGGCGCGGCGTCTCTGCGCTGCCGTGGGTGCTGGTCTACACGCTCTGGCACGACGTGATCGAGGGCGGCCACCTGCGCTTCCTGATCCATATCGGCTTCACGCTGCTCTGGTGCGGGCTCTTCTACCAGGCCTGGCGCATGCGCATCTCCGGCGAGTACCTGATCTACGCCGCGCTGCTCGTGCTGCTGCCGACCAGCGGCGGCCTGCTCGTCTCGATGGGCCGCTTCGGGATGGTCGCCTTCCCGCTCTTCTGGGCGCTGGCCGACCTGGGCAAGGACGAGCGGGTGGACACGCTCGTGAAGACGTCGTTCCCGCTGCTGATGGGAGCGCTCGTGCTGATCACCTACACGGCTCGCACGTTCACTCCCTGAGCGTCTCTGCGGGCGGCACGAGCAGGTAGTGCACGGCCAGGTTTGCGTGCTGCCCGAACCCGCTGCATGCCTCGCGCACGCGCGCCTCGGGCCAGATGTCGTCCTCGGAGAACCAGCGGGCGACGGCCTTGCGCACGCCCAGGTCGCCGGGTGCGAACGCGTCGGGCCGGCCCAGGCAGCGGGCCAGGAACCAGTCGACCGTCCAGTCGCCGATGCCCGGCAGGGCGACCAGCCGTTCCCGCACGGCGGCGTCGTCGAGCCCGGCCACGTCGAGATCGGCCTCGGCCAGGGCGGCGATCGCGCGGATCTTGGCGCGCGAGAGCCCGACGCCCTCGATGTCCGCACCGGCCACGTCGGCCTGGCGCGGGAACGCCCACACACAGACGCCGTCGAGCTCGTGCCGGCGGCCGAGCCGGCGCACGAAGCGGCTGCGCATCGCGCACGCCGACTGCAGCGACACCTGCTGGGCGGTCACCGATGTCACCAGCGACTCGAAGGGCGCGGCCACGAGCGGCGGCCGGAAGCCGGGCGCGCGCGCCGCGATCTGCGGCTGCGCGCGAGCGAAGGCCGCGAGGTCGAAGCCGGCGCCGAGCATGTGCAGCACCTCCTCGCGATCGTCCGCGCCGGTCGGCCCGTCGGCACGCACGCCCTCGGCGCCGATGCGCACGACGCGCCCCGATTGCAGCACGCGGTACCAGCCGCCGTCGTGCCAGACGCTCGCCGCGTCGCGGCCGAACGTGCGGAACCGGAACGTCGAGCGGTGGAAGTCGTAGGGCTGCGGGAGCTCGATGCGCACTCAACCGCACCGTAGAGCACCCGCCCGGTAGGGTAGTCGGCATGCCTGACCGAACCCTTTCCCTGCTCGGCCGCCTCGATGCGGCCACCGGCGTCTCCGGCCACGAGTCGGCGGTCGCCGAACTGATCGCGGACGAGCTCTCCGGCCACCACGACCGCCACGAGTCCGACCCGCTCGGCAACCACTTCTTCACCCGCACCGGCACGCCGGGCGCGCCGACCGTGATGCTCTGCGCGCACATGGACGAGCTCGGCTTCATCGTCCAGCACGTCGAGGACGAGGGCTTCGTCCGCATCGCCCCTGTCGGCTATCACGACGACCGCATGGTGATCGACCAGGACCTGCGCATCCACGGCCGCAAGGGCCCCGTCGACGGCGTCACGGGCGCGAAGCCCGCGCACGTCCTGCCGCCCGAGGAGGCCAAGAAGGCGATCCCGCTCGAGGAGATGTTCATCGACGTCGGCACGTCCAGCCGCGCGGCGACCGAGGAGCTCGGAGTGGGCGTCGGCGACCTGGTCACGTTCGCGCGGGCCGCGGGGGTTCTGAACGGTACGCGCGTGTTCACCGGCAAGGCGGTCGACGACCGCTCCGGCTGCGCGGTGATGGTCGAGGTCATGCGGCGGCTGCCCGCCGACGGCGCCGCGACGGTCGTCGCGACGGCGGCCGTGCAGGAGGAGCTCGGAATCCGCGGCGCCGGCCCGGCCGCGACCCGGATCGCGCCCGACGTCGCGCTTGCGATCGACGTCACGCTGTGCGGGGACACGCCCGGCGTCGAGTTCTCGCGCCTTCCGATCAAGCTCGGCGGCGGCCCGGCGATCAAGTACTTCGACTGGGCGCCGGCGGCGGGCTTCGGCACCGCCGTGCCGCGGCGGCTGACGAACCAGCTCGAGCGGGTCGCCGAGGCGGCCGGCATCGGCTATCAGCGCGAGGTGCTGCTCGGCGGGGCGACGGACGCGTACGGCATCCAGCTCTCGGGAACGGGCATCCTGACGGGCTGCATCTCGGTGCCGTCGCGCTACATCCACTCGGCGGTCGGCTGCGTGCACCTGGACGACATCGAGGGCGCGGTCGAGCTGATCCTGGCCTTCATCGCCGACATCGGCGCAAACGGCCTGCCTGAATAAACGGGGTCTGACCCCGTTTATGCATGGAGCAGTTTGGGGACAGTCCCCGTCCGGGGACTGTCCCCGGCCTCGCCCTTAACGGCTGAGGCCCGGGCTTTGCCCGGGCCTCTCACCGACGTATCGAGTGCCCCCGGTGGGGGGCTCGTGGGGGGAGCATGCTCCCCCCACGGTGTTACATCATGTCCGGCATCCCGCCGCCGCCCATCGGAGCCTTGTCCTTCTCCGGAGCCTCGGCGACCACAGCCTCGGTCGTGAGGATGTTCTTGGCGATGGATGCCGCGTTCTGCAGCGCCGAGCGCGTGACCATGGCGGGATCGATGATCCCGGCCTTGACCATGTCGACGACCTCGCCCGAGTCGACGTTGAGGCCGAACCCGCTCTTCGCGGAGCGGACCTCGTTGACGACGACAGAGCCCTCGAGGCCGGCGTTCTCGGCCAGCTGGCGGAGGGGCTCCTCGAGCGCGCGGATGACGATCTTCGCGCCCGTCTTCTCGTCGCCGTCGAGCTTCTCGGCCTGGACGGCCTTCACGGCGTGCAGCAGTGCCACGCCGCCGCCCGGGACGATGCCCTCCTCGAGGGCGGCCCGGGTGGCCTGCAGCGCGTCCTCGACGCGGTGCTTCTTCTCCTTCATCTCGGTCTCGGTGGCAGCGCCAACCTTGACCACCGCGACGCCGCCGGCCAGCTTGGCCAGCCGCTCCTGCAGCTTCTCGCGGTCGAAGTCGGAGTCGGTCGTCTCGATCTCGGACTTGATCTGCTTGATCCGGCCCTTGATCGCCTCGGTGTCACCGGCACCGTCGATGATGGTGGTCGCGTCCTTGTCGACGACGACCTTGCGGGCCTTGCCGAGCTGCGAGAGCGTGGTGTTCTCGAGCTTGAGGCCCATCTCCTCGGTGATGACCTCACCGCCGGTGAGGATGCCGATGTCCTCGAGCATCCGCTTGCGGCGGTCACCGAAGCCCGGCGCCTTGACGGCGACGGCGGTGAAGGTGCCGCGCAGCTTGTTGACGACGATCGTCGCGAGCGACTCGCCCTCGACGTCCTCGGCCACGACCAGCAGCGGGCGGCCGTTCTGGATGACCTGCTCGAGCACGGGCAGGAGGTCCTTGACAGCACCGATCTTCTGGTTGGCGATGAGGATGTACGGGTCGTCCAGCACCGCCTCCATGCGCTCGGAGTCGGTGATCATGTACGGGGACAGGTAGCCCTTGTCGAACTGCATGCCCTCGGTGAACTCGAGCTCGAGGCCGAAGGTCTGGCCCTCCTCGACGTTCACGACGCCGTCCTTGCCGACCTTCTCGATGGCGTCGGCGATGACGTCGCCGATCTCGCGGTCACGCGCCGAGATGGTGGCGACCCGGGCGATGTCCTCCTTGCCCGAGATCTCCTTGGACTGCGACTTGATGTCGTCGACCACGGCCTGCACGGCGGCCTCGATGCCGCGCTTGAGCGCCATCGGGTTGGCGCCGGCGGAGACGTTCTTCAGCCCCTCGCGGACGATGGCCTGGGCCAGCACGGTCGCGGTGGTCGTGCCGTCGCCGGCGACGTCGTTCGTCGCCGTGGCGACCTCGCGCACGAGCTGTGCGCCCTGGTTCTCGAAGACGTCCTCGACCTCGATCTCACGCGCGATCGTGACGCCGTCGTTCGTGATGGTCGGGGCGCCGAACTTCTTGTCGAGCACCACGTAGCGGCCCTTGGGGCCGAGCGTCACCTTGACCGCATCGGCGAGGGTGTCGACCCCTCGCTGAAGCGACCGGCGCGCTTCCTCGCTGAACTTCAGTTCTTTGTGAGCCATTCGGGTATTTCCTCCTACGCCTTTGCGGCGACCTTGCTGGTGACGACCTTGGCCAGGATGTCGGACTCGCGCAGGATCAGGTACTCATCCCCCGACAGCTTGACCTCGGTGCCGCCATACTTGGAAAAGATGATCTCGTCGTTCTTCTTGACGTCCAGCGGAACGAGCTTGCCATCCTCGTAGCGGCCGGGGCCAACAGCCAGCACCTTGCCGCGCTGCGGCTTCTCCTTGGCCGTGTCGGGGAGGACGATCCCGCTGTAGGTCACTTCCTCCTCGTCCAGGACCTCGACGATCACACGATCGCCCAGAGGCTTCAGATCCATGCATTCCTCCTCAGAATGAGCCGACTTCTCAGCTGGCACTCTCATAGTGGGAGTGCCAGGAGCAGGGTAGCAGGTGCTCAGCCGGCGTTCAAACGAGAAGGTTGGCACTCTTTGTACGAGAGTGCCAACGGGCGCAGTGCCAACGCGGCCAGAAGCGACAGGATCGCAAGCACGACGTAGGTGACCTCGTCCGAGGTGGCCTGCGCCAGCGCCGCGCCTGCCGCGGGCCCGACGAGAAACCCCGCCCCCCACGCCAGGTTCAGCAGCCCGAAGACGTTCGCGTGCGCGAGTCCCGCGTCGTCGGCGCCTTCGGCGCACAGCGGGAAGGCGACCGCGTACTGCCCGGTGATCGCCGGCGTCGAGGCGACGAAGATGATCGCGAGGGCGAGGCCGGTTGGAGCCGCGGCGAGCGCCGCCACGAAGGCCGCCATGGCCACGATCGCCACCAGGGCGATCGTGACGCCGCCGAACCGGTCGAAGATCAGGCCGACGCCGTAGTTCGAGACGCTGGCGACCACGCCCGCGGTTGTCAGCACGACCGTGATCGCCGCGGCGGAGTAGCCGTCGACACCCAGACGCAGCGGCACAAGCGTGTCGAGCGTCCCCGACACGGTCGCCACGAGCACCATCATCCCGAGCGCCGCGATCACGGCGCGGCTGGCGCCGACGGCGCGCACGAGCGCCCGCACGCCGACCGGCGGCGGCGCAGCGACCCCGGCGGGCGCGCGCCACACGAGCACGGTGAGGACGACCGTGATGCTCCCGAGCAGGAGGAATGGGGTGCGCAAGCTGTACGCCCCACCCAGCAGGCCGCCGACCACCGGGCCGATGATGGTGCCGACCGTGGCAAACGACATCGCCGTGCCCAGCACCCGCCCGCGCCTGCCGGGCTCGCTCGCCTCCGAGAGCCAGGCCAACGCCGCCGTCCAGGAGATGGCCGACGACAGCCCCTGTCCGGCACGGGCGGCCAGGAGCGCCCAGAACCCGTCCGCGAATGCGCACCCAAAGGTCGCGGCGGCGAGCAGGGCGACGCCGAAGATGGTCAGGCGGCGGGCGCCGACCCTGGCGGCCAGATAGCCCACAGGCACCGAGAACACGAGCACCGCCCCGCTGTAGATCCCGACCACGAGGCCGGCCTGGGTCTTCGAGAGGTGCAGGTCGTGCACGTACCCCGGCAGCAGCGGGACGATCGCGAACATGAGCAGGGCGTCCAGGAAGACCACCCAGTAGACCACTCGGGGCTGGCGGCGCATCACGCGAGCGTAGCCGAGCCGCGAATGGGCGCGGCGGAGAGCGGTCGATATGATGCACGCGCCCGTGAACGCCCTCAACTTCTACTCGCCGGTGGTCGCAGACCAGCTCCGCCACCACCGCAAGACCGCGACGATCCGCCTCGGCGACAAGAGCGGCAAGTACAAGAAGGGCCAGGTCGTCTACGTGCTCGTCGGCCAGCGCTTCGGCGTGCGCGAGAAGGTGTTCGACGCGGTCATCGACAAGGTCGAGGTGAAGCCGCTGCGCGAGGTCTCACCGCGCGAGATCCAGCACGACAACCCCGAGATCCGCCACATCGACGAGTTCACGCACTTCATGGGCCAGCTCTACAACCGCGAGGTGACCGAGGACGACACGGTCACCGTGATCCACTTCTCCGAGATCCGCGGCTAGCCCCTGTGGTACCAGGGCGGGCCGTGGGCAGCCGCCGCGAGCGCGTCCCTGCCGCCGCCGACGACCGGCGGGCCGTGCGTGACGAGGACGTGGTCGAACGGCTCGGCCAGGATCGGCTCGAGCGTCGGCGCGAAGCGCTCGGCGTAGAAGCGCAGCCGGCGCTCGTCGACGGGGTCGTTGCACCACATGCGCAGACCTGAGCCGGTGCCGACGACCGCGTCGCCGAAGGCGAGCGCCCGGTGCGACTCGACGAGCACGGGCAGCTCCGCCCGCCGCGGCCGCCCGATCGCGTAGGCGCGCACGCCCGCCGGCGCGCTGCCCGGGGCAAGCTCGCGGAATACACCGGTGTCGGCCATGCGCCGGCCGACGTTGCGATGCCCCCACACGGTCGCGCCCGGGTAGCGGGCGCAGACCGCCTCGGCGCTGCGCAGGTGGTAGCCGATCGTGATCAGGCAGACGACGTCGCCGGCGACGACGCCGTCGACCCGCTCCCAGAACCCCGGGTCGCCCTCGGGCGCGAGCGGGTCGATCAGCATGGTGCGGCCTCCGCCCACGAGGGCGTAGCAGCCGACCTCGGCGCCCCACGCGCCCGGGTGCCACTCGGGATGCCGCGCCGTCCACCGCCAGATGCCGTCGGCGATCCGCTCCATGCGCTCAGCCTACCGAAGAGGGGGTGCCTGGCACCGGCGGCGGACGACCTACTCCTCGTCGTCCCAGACGGCCATGGCGACCGGGACGGTGCCCGGCTTCACCGGCTCGTCGCGCACCGCGCGGCGTGCGCTGCGAAGGGCGGCACCCGCCCGCTCGACCAGCTCCTCGAACGACTCGGCATGCGCCGGGCACGCGGCGATGCCGACGGCGGCCTGGGGCGTCGATCCGCCCTCGGTGCGGGCGCGGGCGATCGCGCGCAGCACGCGCTCGGACGCCACGGACGCCGACCGCGAGTCGGTCTCGGGCATGATCACGCCGAACTCCGTCGTGCCGACGCGGCAGGCGACGTCCAGTGCGCGCACGCTGCCGCCGATGGCCGCGCCGAGCGTCTTCATCGACACCTCGACCTCGTCGGCGGCGATGTCGTCGACGCTCGCCAGGGCGAGCGCCACCGGGCGGTCGTAGGTGCGCGACCGCTCGATCTCGCGCGTCAGCGCCTCGACGAAGAAGCGGCTGTTCCAGAGGCCGGTGTCGTCGTCGCGGCGCTCGAGCAGGGTCGCCTCGGTGCGTGCGGTCGCAAGCTCGTCCGCGAATGCGCGGGCACGACCGTGCTCACGCACGGCGAGCAGGGTGGTCGCAACCAGGGCTCCCACCGCGAGGACCAGTATGGGGAGGGTGATCGCGAGGCTCACAACGCTGTTCTCTCGTTATCGGGGGCAGAGCGGCGCGCGTCAAGGCGGCGGTGCCGCTCGGGCTTGCGGCGGATGTCGGTGCCGAACAGCTGGGCGGGCCGCAGCTCGCCGCCGCACTCGGCGCACGTGAGCGCCATCAGCGACCGGATGCCGGCGCCGCAGCCGGGGCAGGCGGTGATCACCTCGCCGCCGCAGTCAGGGCACTCCGCCGGCAGCGTGTCGGAGTTCGGCGCCATGAACCGCCGCCCCCAGCCACAGCGCAGGCAGAAGCCGCACCGGTCTCCGAGCTCGCTGCTGCGGTCGTATCCCACCCCTCGATTCTTGCACACCACCGGAGGCCGCTCTCTGTAGCATCGCCGGAATGGCTGCCGCACCTGTCCGGCTGGCGGAGCTCCTCGCAGCACTCTCGGCGGTGAGCGACGCCGCCCGCGGGCGGCCGGTCGACGACGCCACCCGCTCGTGCCTCGTCGCCACCGGCCTGGCGCGCCGGCTCGGCCTCGCTCCACCTGCGGTCTCCGACGTCTACTACACGACGCTCCTGCGCTCGGTCGGCTGTACCGCGACCTCGCACCGAGCTGGCCGGCCTCGCCGGGGGAGACGACGTCTCCGTCCGCGGACGCGGCGACATGACCGACATGTCCCAGCCGCGGGAGGCGGCCGCATTCATCGGTACGTTCGGCCGCGGCCTGCCGCCCGGCCGGCGCGTACGCACCGTGGCCGGCGCG
Organism: uncultured Actinomycetes bacterium; assembly: GCA_963760755.1. GTDB lineage: Bacteria > Actinomycetota > Thermoleophilia > Gaiellales > JAICJC01 > JAICJC01. The sequence goes on from CAVXEE010000003.1 coordinate 331,706, forward strand.
GCGGCGCGCGGGAAGCAGGTCGCCGTCGAGGGCTTCCGCGCCGACTGCGAGGTGGCGACGGCGATCGCACGCAGGCTGCGGCTGCCGGCGGCGGTCGAGCAGGCGCTGCTCGACGTCTTCGAGCGCTGGGACGGGAAGGGCGGCTACCGCGGCGCGGCCGGCGACGAGATCGCGGCGCCCGCCCGCTTCGCGGCCGTGGCGCTGTGCGCCGCCATGTTCGCGCAGGAGCCTGGGGGCGCGGCCGCGGCGGTGCGCCGGTGGCGCGGGAAGGCGCTCGACCCGGCGATCGCGGACGCGTTCCTCGCGGATGCGGACGAGCTGGCCGCCGACGCGGCGGTCGACGACCCCTGGCTGGTGGTGATCGACACGGAGCCCGAGCCGCGGCGGACGGCAACGCCGGACGGGATCGACGCGCTCGCCCGCGCGTTCGCAGACGCCGTCGACCTGAAGGCCCCGTGCCTGCAGGGCCACTCGGCCGGTGTCGCCGGCCTCGCGTCGCGCGCGGCGCAGGTCGCCGGCTGGCCAGATGACGATGTCACCGACCTGCGCCGAGCCGCACTCCTGCACGACATCGGCCGGGCCGGGATCGCGACCGGCGTGTGGGAGAAGCCCGGGCCGCTCTCGACCGCAGAGTGGGAGCAGGTGCGCCTGCACGCCTATCACAGCGAGCGCATCCTGACCCGCGCGCCCACGCTCGCCGGGCTCGCGCGCACGGCCGGGATGCACCACGAGCGCACCGACGGCAGCGGCTATCACCGGGGCGTCGCCGCAGCGATGATCGAGCCGGGGGCACGGTTCCTGGCGGCCGCCGACGCCTACCACGCGATGACCGAGCCGCGGCCGCACCGCCCGGCCCTGACCGCGGCCGCCGCGGCGGCGACGCTTCAGCGCATGCCCCTCGACCGTGGCGCCGTGGAGGCGGTGCTCGAGGCGGCCGGCCACCCGCCCCCGGCCCGGAGGCGCTGGCCCGCCGCGCTCACCGATCGCGAGGTGCAGGTGCTGCGGCTGCTCGCGGCCGGGCGCTCCAAGCGCGAGATCGCCGCCCGGCTCGTGCTCTCGGCCTCAACCGTGCACACGCACACCGTGCACATCTACGCCAAGGCGGCCGTCTCGACGCGGGCGGCGCTCGCGATGTGGGCGATGGAGCACGACCTGGTCACGCCGGGCGAGAAGATCGACTGAACGGTCGATGCGAGGGCTCGGCCGGCCGCCGTACGGTGGGCGCGTCAACCACCCTCAGAAGGAGCCGGCCATGACCGAGTCCACCACCACGATCACCGAAGCCGAGGCCACCGTGCTGCGCGGCTTCGCCGCGTTCGCCACGCTCGACACCGAGACGCTGGGCGTGGTCTTCCACCCCGACGTCGTCTGGACGCACCGAAACGACGACCGCTTCGCCGGCGCCAAGGCGGGCTGGCCCGCCGTCGCCGCGTTCTTCGGCGAGTCCGCCGAGCTCACCGCGGGCACGCTGCGGGTCGAGCCGCAGACGACGATGTCCCGCGGCGACCTCGTCACGGTCATCGCCCGCGTGTCGGCCACCCGCCCGGACGGCCGCAGCTTCGACGACCTGCAGATGCTCCTGTTCCGGCTCGAGGACGACCGCGCCGTCGCGGTCGACCAGTACGTCGGCGATCCGGCCGCCGTACGCGCGTTCTGGGACTGAACGCAGAGATCGGGTGGGCGTGCCGCGTTCGGGTGATGTGGCGCGTCGCGCCCACCCGATAGACTGCGCAGAAGCATGGCGGTAGCCCGTGAAGCCACGCCGGTCTCGTCGGCGGCGGACATCAAACAGGCGGATCTCGACCGCGAGGACCTTCTCAGCATCTACCGCAACATGCTGATCACGCGGGGTGTCGAGGAGCGCGGCCACATCCTCTACCGCCAGGGCAAGATCCCGGGCAGCTTCTACACCGGCCGCGGCAACGAGGGCGCGGCGGTCGGCGTGGCCACCGCGATGCGGGCCGACGACGTCGGCACGCCGATCCAGCGCGACATGGGCGTCCACGTCACCCGCGGCACCGAGCCGTGGCGCATCTTCGCCCAGTACATGGGGCGCAGCGACGGGCTCGCGGCGGGCAGGGACGGCAACGTCCACATGGCCGACATCCGCCTCGGGCTGATCGCGATGGTCAGCCACCTGCCGGCGCTGATGCCGGTGGCGGTGGGATGCGCCCTCGCCTTCAAGATCCGGCGGGAGCCGCGCGTGGCCGTCGCCTGGAGCGGCGACGGCGCGATGGCGCGCGGCGACGCGCACGAGGCGATGAACCTGGCCGGCGTGCACAAGCTGCCGGTCGTGTTCATCGTCGACAACAACCAGTACGCCTACTCGACCCCCAACCGGGTCGAGTTCGGGGTCGACCACCTGGCCGACCGCGCCGCCGCCTACGGCTTCGAGGGCGTCGTCGTCGACGGCACCGACGTCCTCACCGTCTACCGCGAGGCGCACGCCGCCATCGAGCGCGCCCGCGCCGGCGGCGGGCCGACGCTGCTCGAGCTCGTGACGCTGCGGATGGAGGGCCACGCCGTCCACGACGACGCGTTCTACGTCCCGCGCGAGCTGCTCGAGGCCTACGCGAAGAAGGATCCAATCGAGCGCTACCGGCGCTGGCTGAAGGAGCAGGCCGTCCTCGACGAGGTGCGCGACGACGAGATCGGAGTCGACGTGAAACGGCTCCTGAACGAGGCCATGAAGCGGGCCGAGGAGAGCCCCTTGCCCGACCCGTCCACGCTCCTTGACGGGGTCTACGCCGAGCCCGACGAGCTGGACACCCCCCACCACCGATAGCGAGGTCTTGTGGCCACGAAGACGTACCTGCAGGCGATCTCAGACGCCCTCCGCGAGGAGATGCGGCGCGACTCGCGCGTGTTTCTGATCGGGGAGGACATCGGCGTCTACGGCGGCGCGTTCAAGGTCACGCAGGGGTTCCAGCAGGAGTTCGGCGAGGACCGGGTGATCGACTCGCCCCTGTCCGAGACGGCCATCGTCGGCTCGTGCACCGGGGCGGCCTTGATGGGCATGCGGCCGGTGTGCGAGATGCAGTTCTCGGACTTCATCTCGTGCGCGTTCGACCAGCTCGTGACCGTCGCCGCCAAGCAGCACTACCGGGTCGGCACGCCGGTGCCGATGGTGGTGCGGCTGCCGTCGGGGGGCGGCTTCTCGGGCGGGCCGTTCCACTCGCAGAACCCCGAGGGCTTCTTCGCGCACTGCCCTGGGCTCAAGATCGCCTGCCCGGCGACGCCGGCCGACGCGAAGGGCCTCCTGATCCAGGCCATCCGCGATCCCAACCCGGTGCTCTACTTCGAGCACAAGCATCTGTACCGGCGCATCAAGGGCGAGGTGCCCGACGGCGAGCACACCGTCGAGTTCGGGCAAGGCGCGCGTGCACCGCGAGGGCACCGACCTCACGATCATCACCTACGGCGCGATGGTGTTCACCGCCGAGGAGGCCGCCGAGGCGGTCGCCGAGAAGGACGGCACGTCGGTCGAGATCATCGACCTGCGCACCGTGACCCCGTGGGACCGGGAGGCGGTGATGGGGTCGGTGGCGAAGACCAGCAAGGTGATCGTGCTGCACGAGGACACCCACACCTCAGGCTTCGGCGCCGAGATCGCGGCGACGATCGCCGAGGAGGCATTCGAGCAGCTCGACGGCCCCGTGGTTCGCGTCACCGCGCCGGACTCCCCGGTACCGTTCTCCCCACCGCTTGAGAAGGCGTTCCTGCCTCAGGTGGCCGACGTGGCCGCCGCGATCGAGAGGCTGTCCTCTTACTGATGACCCCGAGGAGCTGACCCCCATGGCAACAGGAACACTCGTCGACGTCGTCATGCCGCAGATGGGCGTGAGCGTGTCCGAGGGAACGATCACCCGCTGGGCCAAGGCCGTGGGCGAGACGATCGAGGCCGACGAGACCATCGTCGAGATCTCGACCGACAAGGTCGACACCGAGATCCCCTCCCCGGCGACGGGCGTCGTGCAGGAGCTGTTCGCGGCCGAGGGCGAGACCGTCCCGGTGAACACCCGCATCGCGGTCATCGACACCGGTGGCGGAGGTGGTGGCGGCGGTGCCGAGGCACCCGCCGCGCCGGAGCCGGAGGCAGCCGCCGCGCCGGCGGCACCCTCCGCGCCCGAGCCGGCGCCCGCAGCGGCGCCCGCGCCGCAGGCCGCACCGGCCGGCCACGAGGGCAATGGCCACAATGGCGACGGCCGCACATTCGTGAGCCCCGTGGTCGCGCGGATGGTGGCCGAGCACGGCCTCGACGTCAGCGCGATCCCCGGCACAGGTCGCGGCGGCCGGGTCACCAAGAAGGACGTGCAGCAGTACATCGAGCACGGCGCGCCCGCCCAGGCGGCGCCGGCCGCACCCGAGGTGCACGACGTCCCCCACTTCGCCCCGCCCGCGCCCGAGGCGCCGGCTGCACCCGCGCCGGCCCCGGCGCCCGCGGTCGCCGCCGCGCCGGCGACGGTCGCGGCACCCGGCGAGGCCGGCCCCGGCGAGGAGCTCTACCGCTTCAACACGATCCGCAAGGTGATCGCGCGGCACATGCGCCACTCGCTCGAGACGGCGGCCCAGGTGACGACGGTCATCGAGGTGGACATGACCGGGGTCGTCAACCTGCGCAAGAAGTGGAAGCCGGAGTACCAGAAGCGCTACGGCGTCAACCTGACGTACGTCCCGTTCGTCGCCCGGGCGACCATCGACGCCATCGGCCGCTGGCCGTGGGTGAACTCCGAGATCCAAGGCGAGAGCGCGCTGATCAAGAAGTACGTCAACCTGGGCATGGCCGTGGCCGTGGACGACTCCAAGGGCCTGATGGTGCCGGTGATCCACAACGCCGAGGAGAAGAACCTCGTCGGCCTCTCGCGCTCCGTGATCGAGCTGGCCGAGAAGGCGCGCACGAAGACGCTCTCGCCCGACGAGATGAGCGGCGGCACGTTCACCATCACGAACCCGGGCGTGTTCGGCGCGCTGATCGGCACGCCGATCATCCCCGAGGGCCAGGTTGCGATCCTCGACGTCGAGGCGATCGTGAAGCGCCCGGTGGTCGTCACCGACGAGCACGGCAACGACGCGATCGCGATCCGCCACATGATGTTCCTGTGCCTCTCCTACGACCACCGGCTGGTGGACGGGGCGTACGCCGCCCAGTTCATGGCCCAGGTCAAGCAGAACCTGGAGAGCTGGGACGAGCAGGCGTACGGGCTCTAGCGGCCGATGGCCGAGGGCGCGTACCTGTACGACCTGCGCGGGCTGACACCGTACGGCGAGGCCCTGCGCCTGCAACAGCAGCTCGCGGCCGCGCGGTCGCAGCAGGCCGTCCCCGACACGGTCGTGCTGCTCGAGCACGAGCCGGTGATCACGCTCGGCTCGCGCGCCGTGCGGGCCGAGGAGCTCCCGCTCTCCGACGACGAGTACGCCGAGCGCGGCATCGAGGTCGTGTCGGTGCCACGGGGCGGGCGCTCGACCTACCACGGCCCCGGCCAGCTCGTGTGCTACCCGATCCTCGACCTGAACGCGCGCGGCCGCGACCTGCGCCGGCACGTGCGCGGCCTGGAGCAGACGATCACCGAGACGCTCGCCGGGTTCGGCATCGAGGGGCGCTCGCTCGCCGGCCCGCACCAGAGCGGCGTGTGGGTGGACGATCGCAAGATCGCGTCGATCGGCGTGCGCTGCGCGCGCTGGGTGACGAGCCATGGCCTCGCGATCAACGTCGACCTCGACCTCGGCGTGTACGACCTGTTCGACGCCTGCGGCCTTCACGGGGCGCGGTTCACGTCGATCGCGGCCGAGACCGGCCGCGCCGTCACGACCGACGACGTGCGCGAGCCGCTCCTGGCCGCGCTCGCCGCAGCCTTCGACCTCGAGCTCGAACGCCTGCCCACGGAGAGCCATGCCCTGGTCTGAGCTCCAGAAGGACCGGCCGCAGTGGATGACGGTGCGCGCACCCTCGCGCAACGGCCGTTTTGGAGAGCTGCGCGGGCTGATGCGCGAGGGCGGCCTGCACACCGTGTGCGAGGAGGCCCGCTGCCCGAACATCGGCGAGTGCTGGGGCCGCGGCACGGCCACGTTCCAGATCATGGGCGACGTGTGCACGCGCGCCTGCCGCTACTGCGCGGTCACCTCCGGCCGGCCCGAGACGGCTCCCGAGCCGCTCGAGCCGCTGCGGGTCGCGCGCGCCGTCGAGCGCATGGGCCTGCGCCACGTCGTCGTCACCTCGGTCGACCGCGACGACCTGCCCGACCGCGGCGCCGGCCACTTCGCGGCCACCATCCGCTCGATCCGCCGCGCCAACCCCGGCTGCGGCGTCGAGGTGCTCGTGCCGGACTTCCTCGGCTTCCGTGAGGAGGCGCTGCGCACCGTGCTCGACGCGGCGCCCGACGTCTTCAACCACAACATCGAGACGGCCGAGCACCTGTACCGGCGCGTGCGACCCAAGGGCGACTACCGCAAGGCGCTCGGATTGCTCGACCGGGCGAAGGACGTCTGGGCCGAGCTCCACCCCGCGCGGCCGCCGCTCATGACCAAGTCCGGCATCATCGTCGGCATGGGCGAGAGCGACGCCGACGTGCTCGGCGTGATGCGCGACCTGCGCGCCCACCGCGTCGACGTCGTCACGATCGGCCAGTACCTGCAGCCGACCGAGCGCCACCTGCCGCTCGACCGCTGGGTGACGCCGGAGCAGTTCCGCGGCTATCGCGAAGCCGGCGGGGCGATGGGCTTCGGCTCCGTATTCGCCGGGCCGCTCGTGCGCTCGAGCTACCGGGCCGAGGAGCAGCGGCTCGCGGCCGAGGGCGGGTCGCGCGCGGTCGCACACTGAGCCGGTGGGCGCGATGAGCGACGGCCTCTCGCCACTGCCCGGCACCGAGGTGCACTACCTGCGGTCGGGGCACGTCGGTGACGAGTACCGGATCGTCATCGGGCACTGCCAGGCACCGGACGTCGCCGCGGAGGCCGTGCTCTACCTCGGCGACACCTGGGCCAACTTCGGGACGGCCGTCGAGATCGTCCGCCTCATGCGGCTGTCCGAGGTGGTCCCACCTCTGCTCGTCGTCGGTATCGGCTATCGCACGACCGAGCTCGCCCAGATCTGGAACCTGCGTGCTCGCGACTTCACGCCGAGCGTGGCATCCGGGCCCGGCTTCGAGGACTCCGCCATGATGGGCGGCGCCGACGCGTTCCTGGCCTTCCTGAACGACGAGCTCAAGCCCTGGGTGCAGGAGCGGTTCGGGGTCGATCCGCAGGCGTCGATGTTCTTCGGCGATTCCCTCGGCGGGCTGTTCGCCACGTACGTCCTGCTCACCCGGCCGGCGAGCTTCCGCCGGTACGGCATCGGCAGCCCCTCGCTCTGGTGGGACCAGGGGTCGATGTTCGCGCTGGAAGCGCAGTACGCCGAGACCCATGACGACCTCGCGGCGAGGGCCTTCTTCTCGGTCGGTGCGCTCGAGACGCTCGAGGGCCGGCGCCGCTTCATCGACCAGCTGCCTGCGCATCGGCGAGAGCACGCGGAGGCAGAGGACGCGGCCGACCCGCCGGTCGACATGGTCGCCGACTGCGAGCGGATGGTCACCGCCCTGCGCGGGCGCGCGCACCCGAACCTCGACCTGGGGTACGAGGTGCTGCCGGGCGAGTACCACGAGACCGCGCCGCCGCTGAACCTCTCGCGCGCGCTGCGGTACCTGTTCGATGCGCCGCACTGACGCGCGGACGAGCGGCGCACCCGCAGCACTCAGACCGGCGCGCGCCGAAGACTGCGAGCGCCTGCGCGCGATCACGGTCGCGTCGAAGGGGTCGTGGGGGTACCCGCCGGCGCAGACGCGCGCATGGGTCGAAAGCCTCGACATCTCCGCCGCGGCGCTCGAACGCACCGAGACCGTCGTCGCCGAGGTGGACGGTCGCGTCGTCGCGTGGGCGCAGCTGCTTCCGCCGGCCGCCGGCGTGTGCGTGTTCGACCATCTGTGGGTCTCCCCGGCGGTGATGGGCAGGGGTGTCGGGACGGCGCTCTTCCGCTGGGCGGCCGCCCGGGCGCGCACGCTCGGCGCGACCGTGATGGAGTGGGAGGGCGAGCCCAACGCGGTCGGCTTCTACGAGCGCATGGGCGGCCGCCGGGTGCGCACCGTCACCTCCGAGTGGGGCCGCGAGCTGGCGGTGATGGCGGTCGACCTGGCCTGAGCAGGGGCCAGGGGCGCCCATCACGCCCAATTGACAATTGCGGTGGATGCCAATTGGGAGGCGCGGCCGGCCCCGTCTACGCCCCGAGCAGCTCGCCCACCGTCGTCGCCCGCACCCCGGCTGCCCCCAGGAGCTCCGCGATCTGCGGCAGCGCGGCCAATGTCCGCCGCCACGACCCGGACGCGGAGTAGGCGTCGGAGTCGTGCAGCAGCAGGATGTCCCCGGCCGTCACGCCTGTCGCCACCCGGCGCGCGATCGCGGCCGGCGTCGCCCGCCGCTCCCAGTCGCGACCCCAGCGCGACCAGCCGACCAGCGACATGCCGCTCTGCCGGGCGAAGCGCAGCGTCGAGAGGCTGGCCGCGCCGAACGGCGCGCGCAGCGAGTGCAGCTCGACCCCGGCAAGCGCCTCGATCTCGGCCTGCGCGCGGGCAAGCTCGCGCTCGAGCACGAGCGGCGGCACGAGCGCGTGCGGCAGGTGGCGTCCTCCGTGCAGCCCGAGCTCGTGCCCGGCCGCGACGATGTCGCCCAGCACCTGCGGGCAGCGTCGCGCCTGCGCCGCGACGACATAGAACGTCGCCCGCATCCCGAGCCGGTCGAGCTCTGCCAGGACTGCCGGCGTGCCCTCGGGGTGAGGGCCGTCGTCGAAGGTGAGCGCGATCGCGCCGGCGGCGGCATCGGCGCGGCGGACGACGCCTGGATACCGCAGCCGCCAGACGGCCGCGAGCCCGGGCGAGGCGTACGTGGCCACCCCCGCGGCTGCGAGCCTCGCTAGTGGCCTTCCCACGACTGGACGACGGCGGTGCCGTGGTCGTGCACCGGCACCGCCGCGAAGGCATCGGCGGCGCGGTCGGCCATCCCGAGCGCCATCACCGTGGCGGTCAGCGCCGCCACGCGGCGGGCGCGCACCATGGCGCGGGTCGGCCCCGCGGCGCCGCGCAGGTCGTCCAGGCACTCGGCGGTGCACGGACGGGCGAAGAGCTCTGCGGCGGCGGCGGCGGTCGCCGGTGCGCGCGTCGACCAGAACGCGGCATCGGTGAGCAGGTCGCACAGCTCGCGCGCGGTCTCGGTGCCGGTGACCATGCCGGCGCGCTCCATGTGCCTGCTGTTGTCCTCGCCGTGCCCCGGCAGCGGCTCGAAGACGACCACCGGCAGCCCGGCGGCGAACGCCTCGAGGCAGGTGAGCCCGCCGGCGTTCGCGAGCAGGGCGTCGCACGCCGCCATCAGGCCCGGCATCAGGTCGGTGAACCCGAACACGACCGCGCGGCCGAGCTGCTCGTCGGTCTCAAGCCGGCGCTTGAGGCCGGCGTTGTGCCCGGTGACGACGACCGGCCGCAGGCCGGGGACCGCCGCCACCGCCCGCGCCGCGCCCTGCAGGTTGCCCACGCCCCAGGCCCCGCCGACGATCAGCACGGCGCGCTCGCCGGCCGCGATCCCGAGCCGGTGCTGCATCTGCGATCGCAGCCCGGGCACCGCGGGCAGCGTCGGCACCGGCGGGCGCACGGCGCGCATGCCCGTGACGCAGGCGCGGCCGACGCCGAGGTTGTCATCGAGCTCGGGGTGCACCCAGGCGGGGTGCGGGTCAAAGTCGGTGATCAGCGCGCAGCACGGCACCCGCAGCCGGCCGGTGCGGCGCAGCCGTGCGAGCACCATCGAGACGACGGGGTAGGCGGAGACGACGCGGTCGTAGCCGCCGGATTCGATCCGGTCGAGCAGCGGCCCGCCGCCGCGCACGGCGAGGCCGGCTCCGAGGAGCTTGATCAGCCGGCGCGAACGGGTCGCCCGATACAGCACGCGCCACGACCACGGTGCATACTCGATCTGGCAGTGATACCCGTCGACCACCAGCTTGTGCACGCCCCGCCCGATCAGCGCGAGGCCGTCGTCGATCTCGACCTCGTCGCCGCGCGCGCGCAGCTCTGCGGCCACGCCACGGGCAGCCGCGTCATGGCCTGCGCCCACCGGCGCGCTGAGGATCAGCACCCGCATATCGGATTCAGCGCAGCTCTGACCGAGAGAGCACCGGCATGAGCGGAGAGCTTAGACGCTCGACCGGGCGGTTGCCCGCGAAGCGCGTCCAACGTCAACACAGCCTTAAAGTGCTGTCGTGAGCAGGTTCCACATCCTGGAATGGGGAGCCGGGGATCTGCCGCCCGTGGTCTGCGTCCATCGCGCCCGCGCCCACGCGCGCCGCTTCGAGCGGCTCGCCCGCATGCTGCGCGGCCACCGGCGCGTGATCGCCTACGACCTGCGCGGGCACGGCCGTTCGCCCTGGTCGGGGCCGCACACGCTGCACCAGCACGTGCTCGACCTCGACGAGGTGCTCGAGGAGGCGGGCGTCGACCAGACCGCCCTGGTCGGTGACGGCTTCGGCGGCCGCGTCGCGCTCGAGTACTGCGCCGCGCACGGCGAGCGGGTGACGGCCCTCTCGCTGCTCGACCCGCCGCTGCAGCCCGATCCCGAGCGGATGCTCGCGCTCGCCGACTCGGAGCGGCACGGCCAGGTGTTCACGAGCGCCGACTCCGCGCTCGCGACCTTCACGGGCTATGCCGGGCTGCTGCACACGCCGCGGGTGCTGGTCGAGGAGGACGTGGCCGAGCACCTCGTGGTCGACCAGGACGGCCGGCTGCGGTTCCGCTACAGCCACGACGCGGCCTCCGCCGCGCTCGCGGCGCTGGCCGTCCCGTCCGAGTGCCTCAAGGAGGTGCTGTGCCCGGTGTTGCTCGTCCGCGGCGAGCGCTCCGACCTGCTCACCGGCGCGGACGCGGAGCACGCCGCCGCCGAGCTGCGCCGCTGCCGCATCGAGGTCGTGCCCGGCGGTCATGTGCCCCTGTGGGACGCCCTCGCCGAGACCGGCGCGCTCGTGCGCAGCTTCGTGGCCACTCAGCGCACGAGGGCGTAGACGATCACGCCCACGAGCACGATCGCGAGCACGCCGATCGGCACCGACGAGGATCCGCTGCGCGCGTCGATCACGCGGTCGCCCGGATCGGGGGCGGGGTACATCGGCTCGTCGCCGGCTGCGATCCGGCGCGCGAGGGCCTGGGCGCCGTCGGCCTTGACGAGCGCCGCAACCACCTCGGGATCGACCTCGAGACGCTCGGCGATCTCGGCCTCGTCCGCGCCGCCGTCGTGCAGCGCCATGTAGTCGCGCACCTGGTCATCGCGCATTCCGAAGTCGGTCGCGTCCTGCGCCGCGAAGCGCAGCGCGAGGAAGCGGCTATCGGGCGACGGGGACGGCAAGCTCGGCCCAGCGGGCGAACACGCTGCGCCCGGTCGCGCGCATGCCGGCCTCGGCGGTGTCGAACTGCTCCAGGAGCCGCTCCATCCCGCCCGCGCCGAGCACGCGGTCGGCGTACCCCACGTAGGCGGGCACCTGCGCCCACTCTCGCGCCATGTCGGGCAGCACCTCGACGTGGAACTGGATCCCGTAGGCGAGCGGGCCGTACCGGAACGCCTGGTTCGGGTAGGCTGGGGACGACGCGAGCAGCGTCGCCCCTTCGGGCAGGTCGAACGTGTCGCCGTGCCACTGCAGCGTGGGGAAGGTCTGGGGCAGGCCCGCGAAAAGCGGGTCGGCGGCGCCGTCGGCCGTGAGCGTCACCGGCAGGACGCCGACCTCGGGCTCCGGGCCGGCGTAGACGCGCGCGCCCAGGCTGGCCGCAAGCAGCTGCACGCCCAGGCAGGCGCCGAAGTACGGCACGCCGGCGCGCACGGACTCGGCGATCAGGCGCTTCTCGTCGGTCAGCCACGGCAGCTCGGCGTCGTCGTTCACGCTCATCGGGCCGCCCATCGCCACGATGGCGTCGAAGCTGCCCGGCGCCGGCAGCGGGTCGCCCTCGTCGAGCTCGACCCGGTGCAGGTTCGCGCCCATCTCGCGCAGCACGGTCTCGTACTCGCCCGGCGGCTCGCAGGCGATGTGCTGGAGCACGAGGACGTTCATGCTCACTCCTCGTTCCCCCGGGCGATGGCGCGCAGGTCGAGCGCCTTGTCCAGCACGTCCTCCGCCACCCCGTGGGCGCGGGCGACCTCGCGCAGCGACCGGCCGGAGCCGGCGGCGTCCTTCACGATCGCGGTCGCGCGGTCGTAGCCGATGTAGGGGTTGAGCGCCGTCGCGACCGCGAGGGTGCTCTCGGCGTGGCGCTCGCAGTTGGCCTCGTTCGCCTCGATGCCCTGCACGCAGCGCTCGGCCAGCAGCCGGCAGGCCGAGGCCAGAAGGACGATCGACTGCAGCAGGTTGCGCGCCATGAGCGGGATCTGCACGTTCAGCTCGAAGTTGCCCTGCAGGCCGCCGACCGCGATGGCCGCGTCGTTCCCGATCACCTGCGCCGCCACCTGGCAGGCCACCTCGGGGATGACCGGGTTGACCTTGCCGGGCATGATCGAGCTGCCCTTCTGCAGCTCGGGCAGGATGATCTCGGCCAGGCCCGCGCGTGGGCCCGAGCCCATCCAGCGCAGGTCGTTGGCGATCTTCGTCAGCGACACGGCCACCGAGCGCAGCGCGCCCGATGCCTCGACCAGGCCGTCGCGGTTGGCCTGCGCCTCGAACGGATCCGCCGGCGGGCTGATACCGAGGCCGGTCGCGTCGGCCAGCCGGGCGCGCACGCGCGCGGCGAACTCCGGATGCGTGTTCAGCCCGTTGCCGACGGCGGTGCCGCCGAGCGGGATCTTGCCGAGCCGCGCGAGCGTCGAGTCGACGCGGGCGCGGCCCTCGCGGATCTGCGCCGCGTAGCCGCCGAACTCCTGGCCCAGCGTCACCGGGACGGCGTCCATCAGGTGCGTGCGGCCGGACTTGACGACGTCGCGGAACTCGGCCGCCTTCGCGGCCAGCGCGGCGGCGAGCAGGTCGAGCGCCGGCCGCAGGTCGTGGACGAGCCGGTCGAGCGCAGCCAGGTGCACCGCCGAGGGGAAGACGTCGTTCGAGGACTGGCCCATGTTCACGTGATCGTTCGGGTGGCAGCCTTCGCCGGCCAGCGTCGCGATCACCTCGTTCGCGTTCATGTTCGACGAGGTGCCCGAGCCGGTCTGGAAGACGTCGATCGGGAACTGGTCGTCGTGCGCCCCGGCCGCCACCTCGTCGGCCGCCGCGGCGATGCGCGCCGCCACGTCGTCGTCGAGCAGTCCCAGGTCGAGGTTCACCCGCGCCGACTCGGCCTTGATCCGCCCCAGCCAGTGGATCACGGCGGCCGGGATGGGCTCGCCCGAGACGGGGAAGTTCTCGACCGCCTTGCGCGTCTCGGCGCCCCACAGCTCTCGTTTGACGGCGACGTCGGCCACGCCAGGCAGATTACCGCTCCGGCGGGTGCGCGGCGGCGGCTACCGGCATCCCATGTCGATCCCGATCGGGCGCGTCGGATCGAGGCAGCCGCGCAGGGTCACCGGTCATTCCTGAATAAACGGGGTCAGACCCCGTCTATTCAGTGGAGTACTTGGGCTGGGCCTTCTCACCGCGGATGCGGGCGACCGCGTGGTTGGCGGCCAGCGCCGCCTCGGAGAAGCCGACCGTGATCAGCGTGATCTTGCCGTCGAAGCCGGCCACGTCGCCGGCGGCGTACACGCCGGGCAGGTTGGTCTCGCAGGTCTGGTTCACCCGGATCTGGCGCTTGTTCGCGAACTCGAGGCCCCAGTCGGCGATCGGCCCCAGGTGCGAGACGAAGCCGAGCAGGGTCACGAGCTCGTCGCACGCGACCTCGCGCAGCTCGCCGCTCTCGGTGTTCTCGACCGTGATCTGCTCGAGCCGGCCGTTGCCGGCGGCGGCCCGCACCTCGCACGGCACCAGGATCTCGACGCGGCCCTCGGCCGCCAGCCGGCGCACCTCGTTCACCGACGACTCGAGGCCGCGGAAGCGGTCGCGACGGTGGATGAGCGTGATCGGCGCCTGCGCCGTGTCCTGCAGGCCGAGTGCCCAGTCGAGCGCGGAGTCGCCGCCGCCGACGAGCACCACCCGCCGCCCGGCGAAGGCCTCCTTGCGCTTCACGAAGTAGTGCAGCCCGTTGCCCTCCCACCGCTCCAGGTCGGGCAGGTCGAGCTTGCGCGGATTGAAGGCGCCGTGGCCGGCGGTGATGATCATCGTGCGCGTGAGCAGCGTCTCGCCCGCCGCCGTGTGCAGCTCGATCACGTCGTCGGGCCGGTGGGAGACGGTCTCGATCACCTCGCCCAGGCGCACCTCGGGCGAGTATTGGAGCGCCTGCTCGGTGAGCCGGTCGATCAGCTCCTGGCCGTTGATCTTGGGGTAGCCGGCGACGTCGAAGATGTGCTTCTCGGGGTAGACGGCCGAGACCTGGCCGCCCAGCTGCTCCAGGCTCTCCACGATGCGCACGCTGGCGTCGCGGTGGCCGCCGTAATACGCGGCCGCGAGGCCGGTCGGCCCACCGCCGACGATCGTGATGTCGACGATCTGCTCGGAAGTCACCCTCGCAGTCTAGAAGACGGAGTTTGTGACAGCGGGCACCCCACGGGATTCGGCCAGAATACGCCGATCTGCAAACCCCGGGGGCTGGGATTGTGAGCGGTGCTATAGTCGCCAGCGGTGCTCGGCGACTGGGCAGCTCTGCTGGTGTTCGCGGCGATCGCATTCGTGATCCCGTTCAGCTTGCTGGTGGCGACGTTCACGCTCTCGACCCGCACCTCCCGCCATGCGGGCGACAAGAGCATCCCGTTCGAGTCCGGCGTGTCGTCGCACACGTTTGTCCCGGGCCGCTTCACCATCAGCTACTACATGACCGCGATGCTCTTCATCGTGTTCGACATCGAGATCGTCTTCCTCTACCCGCTCGCACTCGAGCTGCACGCGCTCAAGTGGTTCGGGCTGGCCGAGATGGTCACGTTCGTCGTGCTGCTCGTGGTCGCCTACGTGTACGTCTGGCGCAGGGGCGCCCTGGAATGGCGGTGACGCCGGTCCACATCGACCGCGCGGTGCGCTCCGAGGACCTGGAGCAGTACGTCATGCTGACGACGGTCGAGAAGGCGCTCGCGTGGGCGCAGTCGAACTCGATCTGGCCGGCCGGCTTCGGCCTCGCCTGCTGCGCGATCGAGATGATGTCGCTGCCGTCGCCGCGCTACGACATCGCCCGCTTCGGCGCCGAGGTGTTCCGCAGCTCGCCGCGCCAGGCCGACCTCCTGATCGTCTCCGGCCGGGTGTCGCACAAGATGTCGGCGCCGCTGCGGCAGGTGTACGACCAGATGCTCGTGCCGAAGTGGGTCATGGCGATGGGGGCGTGCTCGAGCTCGGGCGGCATGTTCGCGAACTACGCGATCCTCCAGGGGGTCGACAAGATCGTGCCGGTCGACGTGCACGTGCCGGGCTGCCCGCCCCGGCCCGAGGCCGTCCTCGACGGCCTGCGCCTGATCCAGCGCAAGATCCGCGCCGGCATCCCGCCGGCCTACGAGCAGGAGAAGTCGAAAGCGTGACGGCTGCGCAGCTTGCGGCGGCGGTGCGGAAGGCCGTGCCCGGATCCGTGGTCTCGCACGAGAAGGGCCTCGACATGCCGACGCTCACCATCAAGCCCGAGAAGCTGATCGCGGTGTGCACGTACCTGCGCGACGAGCAGGGCAAGAACTTCCTCTCGGCCGTCTCGGCCGTCGACCACCTCGGCTACGGCGACGCCGTCGCCGGCTACTTCGGCAGCGAGCGCGGCCGAGACATCAACGCCGCCGGCAGCTGGGGCGCCGCGACGACGCCGGCCGCGCCGCCCAAGCGATTCGCCGTGCGCTACCACCTCGCCCACGTCGGCGACGGGCCGCCGGAGCGCGTGCGCGTGCAGGTGTGGCTCGACGACGGCCAGGAGGTCGCGACGGTCGTGCCGGTGTGGCCGACCGCCGACTGGCACGAGCGCGAGCAGTACGACCTCATGGGGATCGTGTTCACGGGGCATCCCAACCTGCGCCGGCTGATCCTGCCCACGGACTGGGCCGGACACCCGCTGCGCAAGGACTACCCCATCGGTGGCGAGCCGGTGCAGTTCACGGACGCCGTATGAGCATCGTCGAGCGCCCACCCGCTCCCGTCGAGCCGCTGTACGCGCCGGCGCAGATCCCGCCGGGTGCGCCGTCGAAGGTCGACCCGCCCGCCGGCGAGGATCTGATCACGGTCAACTTCGGGCCGAACCACCCGTCCACCCACGGCGTGCTGCGCCTGATCGTGACCCTCGACGGCGAGGTCGTCGTCGGCCTCGACGCCGACATCGGCTACGTCCACACCGGGTTCGAGAAGAACTTCGAGCAGAAGACCTACTGGAAGGCGATCCCGTACGCGCCGCGGATGGACTACGTGGCCTTCTTCGCCAACGAGCTGGCCTACGTCGGCGCGGTCGAGAAGCTGATCGGGATCGACGTGCCGGAGCGGGCGCAGTGGATCCGCACGCTGTTCGCCGAGCTGAACCGGATCCACAGCCACCTGATCTACCTGGGCACGTCCGGGGTCGAGATGGGCGCGATGTCGGTCTTCTTCTACTGCCTGCGCGAGCGCGACGCGGTGCTCGACCTGTTCGAGATGGCCACCGGCGTGCGCATGCACGACCGCTACCCGCAGGTCGGCGGCGTGGCCGAGGACCTGCCGAAGGGCTTCTACGCCGAGTGCCGCAAGTTCTGCGAGATGATGCCCAAGCGGATCGACGAGTACCTCGACCTGCTGGCCGGGAACCCCGTCTGGAAGTCGCGCTACCAGGGCATCGGCACGATCTCGGCCGAGACGGCGATCGCGATGGGCCTCTCGGGCCCCAACCTGCGCGCGTCCGGTCCGGCGTACGACCTGCGCCGGGTGGAGCCGTACCTGGCCTATGACAAGGTCGACTTCGAGGTCATCACCGCCGAGCAGGGCGACGCCTATGCCCGCTTCCTGTGCCGGGCGAAGGAGATGTACGAGTCGGTGCGGATCATCGAGCAGTGCCTCGACAAGATGCCGCCCGGCCCCGTGATGGCGACCGACCGCAAGTACGTGCTGCCGCCCCGGGCCGAGCTGCACACCTCGATGGAGTCGCTCATCCACCACTTCAAGCTCGTCACCGAGGGCTTCCGCGTCGAGCCGGGGCAGGTCTACTACCCGGTCGAGTCGCCGCGGGGCGAGTTCGGCTGCTACCTGGTCTCGGACGGCGGCCCCAAGCCGTGGCGGGCGCACTTCCGCGCGCCCAGCTTCGTCAGCCTGCAGGTGACGGCGATGATGTCGGTCAACCGCTACGTGGGCGACATGATCGTGGTCGTCGGCTCGCTGGACGGCGTGATGGGCGAGGCGGACCGGTAGATGGTTGACTCCGAACTCAACGCGCGCCTGGGCGCACGACCGTCAGCCTCCAGTACAGAGCGCTGGTGGGGCTGCGGCTGCGAACCTTCGCACCGCGGCGTCCTCGGTCGCGCCCATAGTTCACCCACTATGAACGCTCCCTGCGTCCTTGCGGTGCTCGGTTCTCGCCGCCCAGGACATCACGTGAATTCGGAGTCAACCATCTAATGGACCCGGCCACCCAGGAGACGCTTCGCGGCGCCATGGAGACGCGGCCGCAGATGCCGCCGCCGCTGCGCCCGGACGACGCGAGCGCGCCGCTGCGCGACCGCATCCTCGCCGTCGTCGCGCTCTACCCGGAGCCGCGCTCCGCGCTCATCCCCGCCCTGCGCCTGGCCCAGGAGGAGTACGGCTGGCTCTCGACCGAGGCCTACGAGCAGGTCGCCGATGCCACCGGCTTCACCCCGGCGCTGTGCAAGTCGGTCGCCTCGTTCTACGACATGTTCCGGCTGAAGCCCGCCGGGCGGCACGAGATCTGCGTGTGCACGAACATCGCCTGCGCCCTGGTCGGGGCCGGCGACACGCTGCGCGAGTTCGAGCGCGAGCTCGGCATCCACTCCGGCGAGACGACCGCCGACGGCGAGTTCACCCTGCGCACGGTCGAGTGCTACGGCGGCTGCGGATGGGGCCCGGTGGTCTCGGTCGACGAGCGTTACCACGAGCCCTTCCCGCCCGACCGGGTGAAGGCGCTCCTGGACGAGCTGCGAGGGGGGGCGGGATGAGCGCGCCGCCACGGAAGATCCTGCTCGACTTCGAGGGCGACCACCGCGACGCCCATGCCTACGAGCAGGCCGGCGGCTACCGATCGCTCAAGAAGGCGCTCGGGATGGAGCCGACCGAGGTCGTCTCGGTCGTGGACGCATCCGGCCTGCGCGGGCGCGGCGGCGCCGGATTCCCGACGGGCCGCAAGGCGTCGTTCCTGCCGAAGGGGCGCACGGCGGCCTACCTGTGCGTGAACGCGGACGAGTCCGAGCCGGGCACCTTCAAGGACCGCGAGATCATGCTGCGCAACCCGCACGCGCTGATCGAGGGCGTCCTGATCATGGCCTACGCCATCCAGGCGACATCGGCCTTCATCTACATCCGCGGCGAGTACCGCACCGAGTTCGAGGTGCTCAAGCGGGCGCTCGAGGAGGCCCACAGCCGCGGCTACGTGGGCCGCAACGTGCTCGGCTCGGGCTACGACGCGACGGTCGTCCTGCACCGCGGCGCCGGCGCCTACATCTGCGGCGAGGAGACCGCCCTGTTGACGTCGCTCGAGGGCGAGCGCGGGCAGCCGCGGTCGAAGCCGCCGTTCCCGGCCGTCGCCGGCCTCTACGCCGCTCCGACCCTGGTGAACAACGTCGAGACGCTCGCCTCGGTGCCCTACATCCTGCAGATGGGCGGCGAGGCCTACGCCGCGATCGGCACCGAGCGCTCGAAGGGCACGCGGGTGTTCTCGCTCTCGGGCAACGTCCGTCGGCCGGGCAACTACGAGCTGCCGCTGACCGCGACGCTGCGCGACCTGATCGAGGGGCTCGGCGGCGGCGCGACCGAGGGCCGCTCGATCAAGGCGATCATCCCCGGCGGCTCCTCGACCCCGCTGCTCATGCCCGACCAGCTCGACACCGGCATCGACTACGAGTCGATCGCCGCGGCCGGCTCGATGGCCGGGTCGGGCGCCGTGGTCGTGATCGACGACCGCGCGTGCATGGTGCAGCTGGCCCTGCGCGTGGCCCAGTTCTACCGCCACGAGAGCTGCGGCAAGTGCACGCCGTGCCGCGAGGGCACCAAGTGGGGCGTCGACATCATCCAGCGCATCGAGGAGGGCACCGCGTCGCAGGGCGACCTCGACCTGCTGCTGAACGTGTGCGACCGCATCCTCGGCAAGTGCCTGTGCCCGCTCGGCGACGCGATGGCGATGCCGGTCGCAAGCTACGTCACCCACTTCCGCGCGGAGTTCCAGCGCCACATCGACGAGGGCGGCTGCCCGTTCGTGGAGCAGAGCCCGATCGCGAGCCTGTATCACGACACGAGCGGGGTGCCGGCGTGAACACGTTCCACGACGCATTCCTCGACGTCCGCCGCCGCATCGAGTCGGGCGAGGATCCCGAGGAGGTCGTGCCCGGGCTGCTGCGCCTGGCCGAGGCCCAGGAGGAGATCGACATGGCCGAGGCCCTGTACGCCGACGAGGCCGACGATGCATAAACGGGGTCAGACCCCGTGTATGCACGGAGGGCGCGGGTAGTGGCGACCGTCGACACCACCACCGTCACGCTGCAGATCAACGGCCGCGAGGTGACCGTGCCCAAGGGGCTCTCGGTGGTCGAGGCGGCCGCCGAGGCCGGGATCGAGATCCCGGTGTTCTGCTACGAGCCGCGGCTCGGCGCCGGTGTCGGCGCCTGCCGCATGTGCCTGTGCGAGATCGAGGGCATGCCGAAGCTCCAGACCGCGTGCACGACCCCGGCCGCCGACGGCATGGTGATCGACTCGCACGGGGCGCGCGCCAGGGAGGGCCAGGACGCCGTGCTCGAGTTCCTGCTCCTGAACCACCCGCTCGACTGCCCGGTGTGCGACAAGGGCGGCGAGTGCCCGCTGCAGGACCTGACGTTCCGCTACGGCCCCGGCGTCACGCGCATGAACCTGCCCAAGCGCACGCAGGAGAAGCCGGTGCCGATCTCGCCGCTGATCAAGCTCGACCGTGAGCGCTGCATCCTCTGCTACCGCTGCACGCGCTTCTCGGAGGGCATCTCCGGCGACATGCAGCTCGTGCCCGAGAACCGCGGCGCCAACTCGATCATCACCACCTTCGAGGGCCGCCCGTACACCAACGAGTTCTCGGGAAACGTCACCGAGCTCTGCCCCGTCGGCGCGCTCACGTCGACCTCCTACCGCTTCCTCGCCCGGCCGTGGGAGATCCAGAACGTGCCCACGACCTGCGGCCAGTGCGCCGTCGGCTGCAACACCTACGCCACCATCCGCGAGGGCCGGGTCGCGCGTGTGCTGTCGCGCAACCATCCCGACGTCGACGAGGGCTGGCTGTGCGACAAGGGTCGCTACGGCCTCGGCCACCTGCACGCGCCCGACCGCGTCACCCAGAACCTGATCCGCGGCGGGCGCGGCCTCGAGGCGGTCTCGACCGCCGACGTGCTCGACCACGTGGCCGACCGGCTGCGGGCGACGATCGAGCGCTTCGGCCCCGGCTCGGTGGCCGTGCTGACGTCGGGCGAGCAGACCAACGAGGAGGCCCACGCCTGGGCGCGGCTGCTGGGCGAGGCGCTCGGCGACGGCGGCAGCGTCGTCGGCCCCGAGGGCGGCCCGTGGTGGCCCGAGCTCGATCCGTATGCCGCGTCGATCGCAGACCTGGCCGCGGCGAGCACGGTGGTCGTCGCCGGCGACGCCGACCTCGGCCACCGCGCGCCCGTGCTCGAGCTGTGGATCCGCAAGGCGGTGCGGAACGGCGCGCAGGTCGTCACGGTGGGGCCGGGTGCGACTCGCCTCGACACGCTGCGGGGCACGGCGCACATCTCGGCCGCGCCCGGAACGGCGCACGCCGCGCTGCTCGAGGCCGCCGCCGCCGACGGCGATCTGGCCGGCCGCCTGGGCGAGGAGGGCGCCGTGCTGATCTGGTCGGGGCCGATGCGGGCCGAGGTGGCGTCGGTGCTCGCCCACGTCGCGCACACGACCGGCTGCTCCGTGCTGCGCACGCCCCGCGCCGCCAACGAGATCGGCTGCAGCGCCGCCGGCCTGGGCACGATGACGCCCGAGCAGGCGCTCGAGCAGGCCGAGGCGGGCAAGATCCGCGCCCTCGTGCTCCTGGGCGCCGACCCGGTCGGCGATTGGCACGCAGGCGAGCGTTGGCGGGCCGCGCTTGCGCGCTGCTTCTTCGCCCTCCAGGTGACGTCGTTCCAGAACGACTCGTCCGGCTGGGTGACGACGATGGTGCCCGAGTCGGCCCTGCTCGAAAGGGACGGGACGCTCACGAACCTCGAGGGCCGCGTCCAGCGCGTGCGCGGAGCGGCCAAGACGCCGCCCGGCGTCGTCGACGGCTACGCCTGGGCGGCCGAGCTGGCCGCCCGGCTCGGCGTCGACCTGCCGCACGATCCGCCGGCCGCGTTCACCGACATGGCCGCGCGCCGCCCCGCCTTCGCCGGCATGTCATGGTCGGCGATCGGCGAGCGCGCCCCGCTCGGCGACCGCGCCGCTGCGCACGCCGCGCCCGCCGTGCCGCAGATGGCGGCCGCGGCGATCCCGCAGACGGTCGTCGTCGGCTACCGCCAGCTGATGTCAGGTGCGGCCGTCGAGCACACCGAGGCTCTGCACTTCCAGCGCCGGCTGGGGATCGAGATCGCCTTCACGGACGCCGAGGCGATCGGCGTCGCCACGGGCGACCGCGTCCAGGTGACCGTGGACGGGCGCACCGAGACGGGCCCGGCGCTCGTGCAGCGCGGCCTGCGGCCGGGCGTCGTACGCATCCCCGCCCGCATCCCCCACGTCGGCCCGGGCTCAGTCGCCGCCGCGCCCGCGGAGGCCGACGGTGCCTGACGGCTTCATCGTCACGCTGATCAAGTCGCTCATCCTTGCCAACCTGGTGATGGGCGTCTTCGCGCTGCTGACCTGGACCGAGCGGCGGCTGCTCGGCCGCTTCCAGGTCCGCCTCGGCCCCAACCGGGTGGGCCCCTTCGGGCTCCTGCAGCCGATCGCCGACCTGGTCAAGCTGATCCGCAAGGAGAGCCTGATGCCGATCGGCGTGAACCCCGTGCTGTACGTGGCCGCGCCGGTGGTGTCGCTGTTCGCGTCGCTGGCCGTGTTCGCCGTGATCCCGTTCGGGAACGAGGCCACCATCCCGGGCACGGACTTCAAGATCTTTCTGTGGATCTCCGACCCGAGCGTGGCCCTGCTGGTCGTCTTCGCGCTGGGCTCCCTCAGCTTCTACGGCTTCCTCGTCGGCGGCTGGTCGTCGAGCTCCAAGTACAGCCTGCTCGGATCGATGCGCGCCGTCAGCCAGCTGATCTCGTACGAGGTCAGCCTGGCGCTGGCCGTGATCGGCGTCGTCATGATGAGCCACTCGCTCTCGCTGACCGGGATCGTGGCGGCGCAGCACCGCGACGGCATTCCCTACATCATCCCCCAGTTCCTCGGGTTCATCGTCTACGTGGTGGCCTCGACCGCCGAGACGAGCCGGATCCCGTTCGACCTGCCCGAGGCCGAGGGCGAGCTCGTCGCCGGCTACCACACCGAGTACGGCGGCATGCGCTTCGCGATGTTCCAGAACGCCGAGTACGTCGCCCTGATCGCCTTCTCGGCGATCGCATCGGTGCTCTTCCTCGGCGGCTACGGCTGGCCGTGGCTGCCGGGCCCGGTGTGGATGGTGCTCGAGATGGCCATCTTCATCTTCTTGGCGATGTGGCTGCGGGCGACCCTGCCCCGCGTGCGCTACGACAAGCTCATGGCGATCGGCTGGAAGGTGCTCCTGCCGCTCGCCACACTCAACCTGCTGGTCACGTCGGTCATCGTGGCCTGGCGAGCGTAAGGATTGATCTCAGCATGCCGGTAACCGATTCGGTCAAGGGCTTCGGCGTCACGTTCCGCCACCTGTTCCGCAAGCCCGTCACGCAGCAGTACCCCGAGTACAAGCGCCCCGTCTATCCGCGGTTCCGCGGCCGCCATCGCCTGCACCGGCACGAGAACGGCCTCGAGAAGTGCGTCGGCTGCTCGCTGTGCGCGGCCGCCTGCCCGGCCGACTGCATCCGCGTCGTCGCGGCCGAGAACACCGAGAGCGAGCGCTACTCGGCGGGCGAGCGCTACGCCCGCATCTACGAAATCAACATGAGCCGCTGCATCTTCTGTGGCTACTGCGAGCTGGCCTGCCCGTTCGACGCCATCACGCTCGGCCACGACTACGAGCTGGCCGAGATGTCGCGCGAGGCGATGGTCTATACGAAGGACATGCTGCTCGAGCCGATGCATCCGAGCCGCACGACCCCGGTCGCGCCCGTCGACCCGTTCGACGTGGTCGAGCCCGCCGGCGGCGACGGCCATGGAGCCGGCGCGTGACGTACGACATCGTCTTCATCGTCGCATCGGTGGTGGCGATCTCGGCCGCGCTCACGGTGGTGCTCGCGTCCAACCCGTTCATCTCGGCGCTCTCGCTGATCGCCAACCTGATCGCCCTGGCCACCTTCTACCTGCTGCTGCAGTCCGACTTCCTGGCCGCCGCGCAGGTGATCGTCTACGCCGGGGCGGTGATGATCATGTTCCTGTTCGTGACCGCCTACCTGGGCGGCAAGGCCGACGAGCCGACGCGCGACCGGCCGGTGTGGCAGACGCTCGCGGCCCTGATCGCGGCGGCCGGGATCACGGCCGAGATCGTGTTCGGCGTCGACCGCCAGACCTTCCTGCACGGGCCCGTCGTCAGCGACGCGTTCGGCGCGCCGCAGGCGATCGCCGCCGTCTTCCTGGGCCGCTACCTGCTCGCGTTCGAGGCCACGTCGGTGCTGCTCCTGATCGCCGCCGTCGGCGGCGTCACGCTGGCGACCCGGCGGGCGGCGCCGCGCGGCGCCGACGAGCCCGGCGCATTCGAGGTCGAGCGGCCCGAGCGCGTGCCCAGCCTGCAGTCGTCGGTCATGGCGGTCGAGACGCAGTTCGAGATCGTGCACACCGGCGCCGCGGCGGACACGGACGCCGAGAAGGCGGACGGCTGATGCACGTCGGCGTCGCCTGGTTCATCTCGGTGTCGGCGATCCTCTTCGGGATCGGCCTCTACGGCGTCTTCACCCGCCGCAGCCCGCTGATCCTGCTGCTCTCGGTCGAGATCATGCTGAACGCCTGCAACCTCTCGCTGATCTCGTTCTCACGCTATCTGGGCGAGCAGTCCGGGCAGGTGTTCGCGCTGGTCGTGATGGCCGTCGCCGCGTCCGAGGTCGTCGTCGGCCTCGGCCTGGTCGTCGCCGTCGCCCGGCGCAAGGCCGATCTCGACGTCGACCGCATGACGGGTCTGCGGCACTGATGGTTGACTCCGAATTCACCGGATGTCCTGGGCGGCTGCGAACCGAGCAGCGCAAGGACGCAGGGAGCGTGCATAGTGGGTCAACTATGGGCGCGACCGAGGACGCAGCGATGCGACGGTTCAAGCGGTCAAGGGCGGATGCCCTTGACCGCGGTCCGAGGTGTCTGCGATCACGCAGACACCGAGGCGCAGCCCCACCAGCGAACCGAACCTCCGCCAACAGCCTGACGTCCAGGCGCGCGTTGAATTCGGAGTCAACCATCTAATGAGCACGCTCGCCTGGGGCTGCCTGTTCATCCCGCTCGCCGGCGTGGTGCTGCTGACGCTCGCCGGGTCGCGCATCTCCCGCACGACCGCCGCGTGGACCGGCACCGTCTTCGCGTTCGCGTCGTTTGCCTGCGCCGTAGGCGTGTTCGTCCAGATGCTCGGCGAGGGCGCCTCCCACCGCGCGCACGTCTACACCCTGTACACGTGGGCCGGCTCGGCCACCTTCAAGGTGCCGTTCGCGGTGCTCGTCGATCCGCTGTCGGTGACCGAGATGCTGATCGTCGCCGGCGTCGGGGCCGTGATCGTCATGTACGCGATCGGGTACGTGCACGGCGACCCCAAAGAGCGCCGCTTCTTCGTCTACCTCGACCTGTTCCTGTTCTCGATGCTGCTCCTGGTCATGGCCGCGAACTTCGTGCTGCTCCTGGCCGGATGGGGCCTCGTCGGGCTCTCGTCGTACCTCCTGATCGGGTTCTGGCACGAACGCCCCGAGCCGGTCGCCGCCGCCAAGAAGGCGTTCGTGATGAACGCCGTCGGCGACGTCGGCATCGCGATCGCGATCTTCTTCATGGTGCGCGACCTGGGCACGACCGACTTCACGACCGTCTTCCACACCGCCTCGCAGCACTGGGCGAAGGGGTCGGCCAACGCCAACTGGGTGGCCGCCGCGCTGCTGCTGGGCGCGGTGGCCAAGTCGGCCCAGATCCCGCTGCACACGTGGCTTCCCGACGCGATGGAGGGCCCGACTCCGGTGTCGGCGCTGATCCACGCGGCGACGATGGTCACCGCCGGCGTCTACCTGGTCGCGCGCACCCACGTGCTCTTCGAGAACGCGCCGGACATCCAGGCGCTGGTGGCGCTGCTCGGCCTGGCGACGCTGTTGATGGCGGGCGTGATCGCGCTCGTCCAGACCGACATCAAGCGCATCATCGCCTACTCGACGATGAGCCAGATCGGGTACATGTTCACGGCCGTCGGCGTGGGCGCGTACTCGGCCGGCATGTTCCTCCTGCTCGCGCACGCCTTCTTCAAGGCGCTGCTCTTCCTCGGCGCCGGCATCGTCATCCACGCGCTCGACGGCGAGCAGGACGTGCGCCGCATGGGCGGCCTGGGCGCGGCGCTCCCGAAGACGAAGTGGATGATGTGGATCGGCACGGTGGCCCTGATCGGGTTCTGGCCGTTCAGCAAGGACGACGTGCTCGCGGCGGCCCTGCAGAAGGGCGGCGCGACCGCCGACATCGTGTGGGTGGGCGGCCTGATCGGCGCGTTCTTCACCGGCATCTACGCCACCCGGCTGATGCGGCTCACGTTCTACGGCGACCGGTCGCAGTACGCCACCGAGCACCTCCACTCGGGCCACGGCGAGGCGCCGTGGGTCATGTTCTGGGCGGTGGCGGTGCTGGCCGTCGGGACGCTGGCCGTCGGCTTCCTCGAGATCGGCTACGGCTTCAGCAACGCCTTCTTCGACTGGCTCTCGAGCGTCGTCCCGACGATCGAGCCCACCAACGCGCGCGACCTCGACGACGACCGCCCTCGCGTGGCTCCTGGGCGGCGGCGCGGGCCTGCTCACATGGCGCGCGTACTCCGACCCCGCGCTGCTCGACCGGCTCAAGCGCCCGTGGGGGGCGATGGCGACCGTCGCCGAGCACAAGTTCTACTGGGACGAGGCCTACGATCGCATCGCCTACCTGCCGGTGGCGGCGCTTGCGACCGGCCTGTACCGGTTCTTCGAGCGCTGGGTGATCTGGGGCACGGTCGACCTGGTCGCCTACACCGTGCGCGTGTTCGCGCGCGGCACGGCCGACGCCCAGACCGGCATCGTGCGCCAGTACGCGACCGTGCTCGTCGCCGGAGCGGCCGTGCTCGGCGTCTACTTCCTCTCGAAGGCGACGCTGTGACGACCGCGCTCATCTTCCTGCCGCTCGCGGGCGCCGCGCTCGTCGGCTTCCTGCCGCTCTCACGCCGCCTCACCCAGGGGCTCGCGCTCCTCGTGGCGCTCGCGGAGGCCGTGCTCGGGGCGGTCGCGCTCGTCGGGTTCAACGCCGGCGGCGGCCTCCAGTACGTCCAGAACACGAGCTGGATCTCCGGCTTCGGCGCCGCTGCGCCGATCCGCTACCACGTCGGCATGGACGGCCTGTCGCTGTTCATGGTGCTTCTGACCGCGGTCGGCATCGCGGCCGCGATCGGCGCGGCGATGGTCGGCGGCCGGGAGCGCCCGCGCGTGTACTTCGGCCTGCTGCTCCTGCTCGAGTCGGCCCTCGTCCTGCTCTTCACCGCCCAGGATCTCGTGCTCTTCTACATCGGCTGGGAAGCGATGATGATCCCGCTCTACATCCTCATGGGCGTGTGGGGCGGGGAGCGGCGGCGCCGGGCCACCATCCAGTTCGTCGTCTACACGCTCGTCGGCGGCCTGCTGATGCTGGTCGCGATCGCCGTGCTCGGCGTGACGGCGCATACGTTCGAGCTGCAGGCGCTGATCGCCCAGCCGCACGAGTCGACCTGGCTCTTCCTCGCCTTCGCGGTCGCGTTCTGCATCAAGGCGCCGCTCTTCCCGCTGCACGGCTGGCTGCCGCTGGCCTACCGCGAGTCGACACCCGAGGTCACCGCCCTGCTCTCGGGCGTGATCTCCAAGGCCGGCGCCTACGGCCTCCTGCGCTTCGCCGTGCCGCTCTTCCCGAGCGTCGCCCACGACTGGCGCTGGCTCTTTCTCGGCCTCGGCCTGGCCGGCCTGCTCTACGGGGCGGTGATCGCCTTCCGCCAGCCGGACGCGCGCGGCGTCGTCGCCTACTCGAGCCTGAGCCAGATGAACCTGATCGTGATCGGGATCTTCGTCTTCAACGCGAACGGGGTCACCGGCGCCATCCTGCAGATGGTGAACCACGGCGTCGTGTCGCTGGCCGCGTTCCTGCTGATCGGCCTGATCGAGCTGCGGGCCGGGAGCGACGGCTTCCGCGTCCTCGGCGGGCTCTCCAACCGCCGCCCGGTCATGTCCACCGTGCTCCTGATCGCCGCCCTGTGGGCGCTGGCCGTGCCGGGGTCGAGCATCTTCGTCTCGGAGCTCTACATCCTGATCGGCGCGTTCCAGCAGCAGGCCGTCCTCGGCGCCGTCGCGGCCTGCGGGATCGTGCTCGCCGCGATGTACATGCTGCGGTGGTACTCGGCGCTGGCGCACGGGGCAAACGGCGAGCGCGTGTCCGACGACACGCCCGACCTGCGCGTCTCGGAGCTCGCGATCGCGGTGCCGCTGATCCTGATCCTGCTCGCGATCACGGTGTACCCGTACGGCGTCATGCGCCGGATCACGAGCTCGCAGGTGGCGTTCCAGGTCGCAGCGAAGGTGCAGCACCTGTGATCCACACGATCCCCGTCTCGTTCACGGCCATCGAGCCCGAGCTGATCCTGCTCGGCACGGCCGCGGTGCTGCTCGTCGTGGCGATCTTCCTGCCCGACCAGGCCGCCCGGCGGCTGTCCGCGGCGGCGACGGTGGTCGCGCTCGTCGGCGCCACGCTGTACACGGCCACGGCCTTCAACGACGCCGCCCGCGCGCCGTTTGACCACACGCTTCGGATCGACTCGTTCGGGCAGGGCGCGCGGATGCTGATCTTCGTCGCCGCGCTCGCGACGGTCGCCTACTCGTGGGGGATGGGGCACCTGCGCGAGCGCAGCGTCGAGTACCACGTGCTGCTCCTCAGCGCGACGGCCGGCATGTCGCTCCTGTGCGTGGCCAACAGCTTCGTGACGGCGTTCGTCGCGCTCGAGCTGTTCTCGCTCGCGCTGTACGTGCTCGTCGCGATCGAGACGGACGACCTGCTCTCGCTCGAGGGCGGCCTGAAGTACCTGATCGTCGGGTCGGTCGGGGCGGCCTTCCTGCTCTACGGCGCGGCGCTCACCTACGGCGCGAGCGGCCAGCTCGAGTTCGACCGCATCCGCGCCGGGCTCGCGCAGGGCGACGCGCACGACGTGCTCGCGCTGATGGGCCTCGCGATGGTGATCGTCGGCCTCGGCTTCAAGGCCAACGCCGCCCCCTTCCACATGTGGACGCCCGACGCCTACGAGGGCGCGCCGACGCCCGTGACCGCGTTCATGTCGGCCGCGACCAAGGTCGTGGCGCTCGTGTTCGCGCTGCGGGTGCTCGTGACGGCGTTCCCGCGCCAGGCGGACGTGTGGCAGATCGGCCTGGCCGCGATCGTGATCGCGTCGTTTGTCGTCGGCAACCTCGCCGCGCTGCGCCAGACCAACGTGAAGCGCATGCTCGCCTACTCGACGGTCGGCCACTCGGGCTTCCTGCTGACGGCGGTGGCGGCGCACAGCGCCCTGGGCACGCGCGCGCTGCTCTACTACCTGACCGTCTACGGCGCGATGAACCTGGGCGCGTTCGGCATCGTCGCGGTGCGCGAGCGCGAGCTCGGGCGGCCCGTGCTCGTCGCCGACTTCGCCGGCTGGGGCTACCGACGGCCGCTGCTCGGGATGTCGATGCTGATCTGCATGCTGTCGCTGGCCGGCTTCCCGCCGACCGGCGGCTTCCTGGGCAAGCTGTACGTCTTCTCGGCCGCCGTCCAGAACGGCCAGACCTACCTGGCGGTTGCGGGCGTGATCGCGACGATGGTCGGCCTCGTGTACTACCTGCGGGTGCCCTTCGCGCTGTACGACCGCGACGCGGCCGTGCCGCAGGCGACGCCCGGGCCCGGCTTCGGCCTCGCGGCGAGCGCCGCGATGGCGGCGTCGCTCGCCGCGCTCGTGCTCGGCATCGTGCCGTCGCCGCTGATCGACCTCGCCCGCACGGCGTCGAGCTCGCTCTTAACGTGGGGGAACCCACGGTTCCCCCACGAGCCCCCTCCTTCACGGGTGAGCCGAACCGCTCTGGCGCTCCGGCGAGAGCGCGGTCTCGCCTCCGCCACCTCTGCGAAGCCCACCCTGACGCACCTAGCAGGTGGCCAAATCGGTCTGGGAAGTGGGTCGGTAGTCTGGTGGCCGACCCAACCGCTGCGATGCGGCCGATCACGGTGACGCTCAGCAGAGATGGCACCCGATCTGCCGAGCAGTCGCCGGCCCGGCACCTTAACATTTGAACCGAACGTATGTTCGCTATCATGGCGGCATGGACGCGGGCCAGATGCGACTCTTCCCCGAGCCCGACGGCATGGGCGACGGCCGCACGCCTGCGCGAGGTCGAGTACCTGCACGTGCGCGCGAAGCGCATTCTGAACCGCGTCCCCGAGGCGTCGCGCATGCCGTTTCGGTGGACGATCAACGCCTACCGCGGCTGCTCGCACGCCTGCACGTACTGCTTCGCCCGGCCGACGCACGCCTTTCTCGGCATGGACACGGGCGCCGACTTCGAGCGCCGCATCGTCGTCAAGGTGAACGCCGTCGAGCGGCTGGCGGCCGAGCTGCGCGACCCGCGCTGGGGCCGCGAGCACATCGCCATGGGCACGAACACCGATCCCTATCAGCCGGCCGAGGGCCGCTACCGGCTCACCCGCGGCCTGATCGCCGAGCTCACGGCGGCCGGGAACGAGTTCTCGATCCTGACGAAGTCGCCCATGATCCTGCGCGATCTCGACCTGCTGGCCGACGCCGCCCGGGCCGGCTTCGTGCGCTGCAACCTCTCGATCGGCACGCTCGACGAGGACGTGTGGCGGGCGAGCGAGCCGGGCACGCCGCCGCCGCTGCGCCGGGTCGAGGCGGTGGCGCGGCTGAACGCCGCCGGCATCCCCTGCGGCGTCCTGATTGCCCCGGTGCTGCCGGGCATGTCCGACTCGCCGGAGCAGCTGGCCGCCGTCGTCGATGCGTGCGTCACGGCCGGAGCGGTCTCGGTGAGCACCATCCTGCTGCACCTGCGGCCGGGCGTGCGCGAGGTCTTCATGCCCTGGCTCGAAGGCTACCGGCCCGATCTGGTCGACCGCTACCGCGAGCTCTATCCGTCGTCATACGCGGGCGCCGGCCCGCGCGCCCGCCTGGCGCAGACGGTCGACGACCTGGTCGACGGCCGCGGCGGCACGGCGGTCTCGCCCGCCCGCAGCCGCGACGCCGCGTGACATTGAGGTGCCTGGTACCGGGACGGTGCCAGGCAACTGTGCGTTCAGGAGACGTGGCGGCGCAGCGTGCCCAGCCGGTCCCACACCGTCCGCGGCCGGTGGCGCCGGCCCGACGGCTCGAGCAGGAACCGGGCCAGGCGGTCGGCCTCGAGCTCGTCCAGCGAGATGACCGATTCGGCCACCCCGTCCTCGTCCCACACGCTGAAGCGCACGTGGCGCTCCTCCGAGCGGTTGCCCAGGTAGCGCGACACCCGCAACGCCCGGCCCTCGGGCTCGATCTCGGGGTGCGGCCGGAAGAACTCGACGAGCTTGGACCGGAGCGGCGCGGCACACCACGGACAGAACCGATAGCGACCATCCATGCGATTGCCGCAGCGGGCGCACGCCTGCACGCTGATACTCCTCGTCGACGCTTGCGAGCATAGAGCCCCAAGGGCGCGAGTGCCAGCCTGCGGTTAGATACGGCGGGTGAGCCGGGCGACGCCCGCGTCGCGCAGGCTCCACAGGTCGTGCAGGTGCTCGCGGGCGAGCGACGCCGCGGCGCCCGTGCCGGCGACGGCCAGCGCGAGCCACGCGAGCTTGACGGCGGCCGACGGCGTCGTCGCGGAGATGACATCGGGGAAACGCAGCGTCGTGCCCGCCAGCGTGAGCAGCGCGGCCACGCCGCAGGTGCCGAGCTCGAACACGGCCCACTCCCCCGGCTCGTCCACCACGGCCAGGTAGGCCGCGAACGCGGCGCCGAGCATCGTCGCGACCGCGATGGTGGTGACGTAGAAGCCGATCAGCGGCGATGCGAGCGCGGCGACCACGACTGCGGCAGCAGCGATCGCAGCGATGCGGGCGGGGGTCAGATGTGCAGGCAGGGTGGGCATGTGTCGAACGGATTTCTGCACCGCAGGCGTGAGTCCTCCTCGGCCGGTGGAGGCGGCGGCGGCGTTTCCGCTATTCGGCCGCGCAATTGCACATCACGCCGAACTCTGATATGCATGGCGCTGTCAGTGCGGCCATTTCGTCTGTATAGGTCGCTTTTCAGCCGCTTCGTGATCGATGGGAGGTCCTGATGGCGTCCTCAGCCACTGCTGGGACGGCGGATGGGGGTGGAGGCCGAGCGTCGCTGTTCGCCCGCCAGTCGTCGGGCTTGTTGCGGGAGATGTCGTTCGCCGACACGGCCTGGTACGGCGTGTTCTCGAGCGGTGGACTGTTCGCGTTCGTGTTCCTGTTCCCCGGCCCGCAGTTCTTCTCGCCCGGGATCAGCATCCCCCTGATGTTGGTCTTCACCCTGCTCTACGGGGTCGTGATCTACTTCGTCTACGCGGGGCTGGGCTCGGCCATGCCGCGGGCCGGAGGCGACTACCTGTACGAGAGCCGGTCGCTGCACCCCGCCGTCGGGTTCACCGTCCCGTGGGCCTGCCAGCTCCTGTTCTGGCTCGCGTTCCCGGCCGCCGGCGCATTCGTGGTGACCTCGTTCGGGTTCGAGCCGATCGCCCAGAAGGCCGGGTGGACCGGCGTCGAGTCGTGGCTCTTCAGCAAGAACGGCACCTTCATCGTGTCTGCGGTCGTCGTGCTCCTGTGCTGGCTGCTGACGGTGTTCGGGATGCGCACCTACCGCATCCTGCAACGCTGGGTGCTCGTGCCGGCGATCCTGATCGCGACGGCGACCATCATCATCCTCGAGCTCGCGAACCTCGGCACGAACTTCGCCGCCAAGTTCGATGCGTACTCGGCCAACCAGCTGACCACGCAGCAGGTGGCGGCCGCGGCGGCCAAGGCGGGCTACCACTCGCCGGGCTTCAACCTCGGCCACACGCTGATCTGGGTCGCCGTGCTGGCGGCGTACGTGCCCTACACCATGTTCTCGGCGCAGGGCCTGCTCGGCGAGGTGAAGGGCGCGCGCAACATGTGGCGCCTGTACTCGGCCTTCCTGCTGCCGGGGGTCCTCGTCTCGATGGTGATGCTGGCAATCCCCTACCTGCTGATCGAGCACATCGCGACGGGTGAGTTCCTGAACCAGTTCGCCTTCGCGTACAACTCGGGCGGCGTCGCGCCCACCTACTCGCCGAACGTGGCGGTGTTCATCTCGATGCTCTCGAGCAACTGGATCGTGACGATCCTGATCGCGCTCGGGTTCATCGCAGGCGGATTCGGCATCGCGAACGTCGTGTTCGTGAACGCGTCCCGCATCATGATGGCGATGGGTCTCGACGGCTCGCTGCCGAGCTTCTTCTCGGACGTCTCGGAGCGCCGGCACACGCCGATGAAGGCCGCGACGCTGTGGAGCATCCTGGCCCTGCTGGTCGCCGCCGTGTTCGCCTACAAGCCGTCATGGGAGACGATCATCCTGATCGGCGGCGCCATCACCTCGGTGACCGTGGTCGGCTTCACGTGCCTCGCCGCGACGGTATTCCCGTACCGCTCGAAGGACATCTACAAGGCGTCCCCCGTGGCGCAGTACGAGTTCGCGGGCGTTCCGCTCATCACGATCGCGGGCGCGGTCGGAACGATCATCACGGGAACGCTCGTATGGGTTGCGCTCACGAACTCCCAGCTCGGGCTGACCTCGACCAACGCCCGGCTCTCGATCGGCGGTGCGTTCGTCACCGGACTGCTCGTGTACATCGCGATGACGATGTACCGGCGCACCCAGGGCGTCGACACCTCACTGGCATACCGGTACGTGCCACCCGACTGATCGATCCCGACACCAAGACGTTCGCCATTCCACGAGAGGAAGGACACGCGTGGCCACCACACCGGAAGTACGCAACTACTACCACACGTACGGACGCCTGGAGGGGGAGGAGGACTTCCCAAACTCGCTGATCTCGGGAATCTCGACCTTCCTCGGCGCACAGGTGATCCCGCCGATCGAGGAGGACCTCCGCGCCGCCGGCGTGAAGGCGGCGGTGCTCGGCCTGCCGTGGGAGCACACCAACACGTGCCGCCCGGGTGCGAGCTACGGCCCGCGCGCGATCAGACGGGCGACCGAGCACTACCTGTCGTATCACGGCGAGTACCAGGTCGACCTCTTCGACGAGCTGCACCTGACCGACTGCGGCGACGTCGCAATCGTGCCGGGCAATGCGCAGCGCACGTTCGAGCGGGCCGAGCGGTGCATCACCGAGATCTACAACGCCGGCGCGTTTCCGATCATCTTCGGCGGAGATGACTCATGCCCGATCCCGGTCACGAGCGCCATGAGCAAGCTCATCGACGGCAAGATGGGCTACATCCAGATGGACTCGCACATGGACACCGCCGAGGACGTCGCTGGCGAGCGCCTCAACCATGCCTGCCCGGTGAGCCGTGCCGCCGAGCTCATGGATCCCCGCAACCTGGCGCTGGTCGGGATCAACGGAGCGCTCAACCCCCGCAAGGAGCGTGAGTACGTCGACCGCACGGGCATCCAGATGATCACGATCTGGGACATCGACGAGTGGGGCATCGACAAGACAGTCGAACGCATCCTGGAGATCGCCTGGAACGGCACCGACGGCGTCGTACTGCACACCGACCTCGACGTCATGGACCAGGGGTACACGAGCGGGGTGACCACGCCGGAATGCGGCGGGCTCTCACCGCGTGAGGTGATCAAGATGATCCGTGCGTTCGTGCGCGAGGGCGTCGAGGCATACGTGATCACCGAGTGCTCGCCGGTCTACGATCCCGCGAACAAGGCCGCCAGAGTCGCCGTGCGGCTCGCGATGGACGCGCTCGGGATCCGCGCCAACCCCGCCGGGACCGGCCGAGTCTAGACA
Source organism: uncultured Actinomycetes bacterium (assembly GCA_963760755.1). Classification (GTDB taxonomy): domain Bacteria; phylum Actinomycetota; class Thermoleophilia; order Gaiellales; family JAICJC01; genus JAICJC01. Next base: position 366,194 of record CAVXEE010000003.1, read on the forward strand.
GGGACGAAGGAGCCGTGCGGATCGGACGAACCAGGAAGAACGGCGCCGCCCGGGCGAAGCTGCGCATCCTGTTCGCCACTGATCTGCACGGCTCCGACGTCGTGTTCCGCAAGTTCCTGAACGCGGTGTCGGTCTACGAGGCCGACATCGCGATCCTCGGCGGCGACCTCACCGGCAAGCGTCTCGCCCCGGTGATCGAGACGGCCGACGGGTACGAGGTCAGCGTCATGGGCGAGGCGCTGCGCCCGCACAGCCGCGAGGAGCTCGAACCGATCCTCGAGCGAATCCGCAACCTCGGCCAGTACCCGATCATCGTCTCGGCGGAAGAGGTTGACCGCATGCAGCGCGACCCCGCCCTCGTCGAGCAGCACTTCGAGCAGGAATGCCGCGGTCAGGTCGCCGACTGGATGCGGCGCGCCGCCGAGCGCCTCGCCCCCGGCGGCACCCCGCTGTACGTCACGGGCGGCAACGACGACTACCTCTCGATTGAGGGCGTCCTCGACGAGGCCGAGTGGATCACGAACGCCGAGGGCCAAGTACTCGAGCTCACGTCCGGCGTGCCGATGATCTCGACGGGATACGGCAACCCGACGCCGTGGCGGTGCCCGCGCGACGTGAGCGAGGACGACCTCGCCGAGCGGATCCGGCAGATGGCGGAACGGCTCGACGACCCCGCCCACGCCGTCTTCAACCTGCATGTCCCGCCCTACGGCTCGGGCCTCGACCACTGCCCCAAGCTCGATACGACGGTCGATCCGCCGCGTCCGGTCGCCGGCGAGCAGATCAGCGCCGGCTCGACCGCCGTCGTCGAGGCGATCCGCAAGTATCAGCCGGCGATCTCACTCCACGGCCACATCCACGAGGCGGGCGGGATCCGGCACGTCGGCCGCACCATCTGCATCAACCCCGGCAGCGAGTACGCCGAGGGCATTCTGCGGTGTGCCGTGATCGACATCGACGACGGCCGCATCTCACCACAGCTCCTGACCGCGTGATGGGCCGCGACGGCCGCCACCCGAACGGCCCGTTCGAGATCACCCCGCTCGATCTCGAGATCTTCCGCGAGCTCCAGCGCGACGGACGCACGCCCTTCGTCGCCATCGCCGACCGCCTGGGCGTCTCCGAGGCCCACGTCAGGCGACGGACGGCCCGGCTCACCGATGCCCAGGTCTTCTCGATCACGGCGGTCGCCGACCCGAAGGTGTTCGGCGTGGACTGCATGGCGTGGCTCGGCCTCAGGGCGCACGAGTCGCAGGCGACAGCCGTCGCCGAGTCGCTCGTCGCGCAGCCCGAGATCGACTACGTCGTCCAGACGGCCGGGGCCTACAACGTCATGGCCGAGGCGGCGTGCCGGTCGTCCGCCGAGCTCTACCGGCTGCTGCGACGGATCCGGGATATGCCGGGCGTCCAGCGCACCGAGACGTTCGTGTACCTGAACCTGCTGCGGCAGCAGTTCCAGTGGTCGCTCGACGGCGCCCGCCAGGGCGTCCACGCCCGCGGCGACTTCCAGCTCGAGCCGCTCGACATCGAGCTCGTTTCCGATCTCCAGCGTGACGGCCGCGCGAGCTTCCGCGACATCGCCCGCCGGCTGCGAGTCTCGGAGCGGACGGTGTCGGCACGCGTGTCGCGGATGATGGAGGCGAACCTGCTGCAGGTGATCGCGGTCGGGAACCCGCTGACGCTCGGGTTCGCGGCGATGGCATGGCTTGGGATCCGCGTTGCCGAGGGCACGGCACTCGAGGATGCGGCGACGGCGCTCGCCGACGTGCACGGGATCGACTATGTCGTCCTTCCGACCGGCCGCTACGACCTGATGGCGGAGCTCGTGTGCGCCGATCAGGCGCAGCTGCTCGAGACGCTCGAGCAGGGCGTTGGCGCGATCCCGGGCATCGCGAGCGTCGAGACCTTCCTCTATCTGCGGCTGCTGTACGCAAGCGCCGTCGGCGCTTGGGGCGCAAGCCGCTCCCTGGCGATCGGCCACGACGGAGCCGTCGACGGCTCCGCGGAGGTCTCTGCGTGAACCGGGGACACCCGCTCGCGACGCGTGTGCGGGACTGGCTCGCGTCCGACTCGCTGCGGCGCATCCAGGCTCCCGGAGCGGCGTGGCAGTCGTGGTCGCTGCACATCGGCGCACGGCCCGCGACGGCGGTCCCGCCGCAGGTGCTGAACGGCGATCGCAGGCGTCGCACCGCGCGGTGACCGGCCCCGGCGAACGGGAGCATCGCCACACGGCCGAGCCGCCCGCCGTCCGCTATGTTGCGCTCCGTCCCACGACCCCCAAGGAGCGCCTCCATGTCACTCGGAAACGGCGTCAGGCTCACCTGGCTCGGCCACGCAACGTTCCTGCTCGAGACCCCCGGCGGCAAGCGGGTGATGATCGATCCCTGGATCACGGGGAACCCCAAGTGCCCCGAGGCGCTGCAGGATCCCGGCGACCTCGACCTGATCCTCCTGAGCCATGGTCACAGCGACCACACCGCCGACGCCGCGCGACTGGCCAAGGAGAAGGGCGCGACGGTCCTCGCGATGGTCGAGCTGGCCGGCTGGATCGGCACCCAGGGGGTCGAGAGCGCCGTCGGCTTCAACAAGGGCGGCTCGCACACCGCCGCCGGCATCAAGGTGACGCTGGTCGACGCACACCACTCCTCGAGCGTCGAGGGCGACAACGGGCCCATCTACACGGGTGAGCCGGCCGGCCTCGTCATCACGCTCGAGAACGGCTACAAGATCTACTTCGCCGGCGACACGTGCGTGTTCGGCGACATGGCCCTGATCGGTGAGCTGTATGCGCCCGACCTGGCCATGCTCCCGATCGGCGACTTCTTCACCATGGGGCCGTTCGAGGCGGCCAAGGCCGTCGAGCTGCTCGGCGTCAAGCGCGTGCTCGGGATGCACTACGGCACCTTTGACCTGCTCGCCGGCACGCCCCAGGCGCTGCGCGAGGAGCTCGGCAAGCGCGGGCTCTCCGATGTGGTCGTCGAGGAGATCGCGCCCGGGGACACGCTCGCGTGACCTTCTCCCTGGTCGCCTGCGATCGGGAGGCGGGACAGTTGGGGGTCGTGGTCGCGTCGAAGTTCCTCGCGGTCGGCGCGGTCGTGCCGTGGGCGAAGGCCGACGTCGGCGCCGTCGCCACCCAGGCCTTCGCGAACCTCACCTACGGGCCGGGCGGTCTCGACCTGCTCGCGGCGGGGGCGAGCGCGCAGGAGACCATCGACCGGCTCACGGCAGCCGACGCGGACTTCGAGCAGCGCCAGATCGGCGTGGTGGACGCCAAGGGCGGCAGCGCGAGCTTCTCCGGCTCGGGCTGCTTCACCTGGGCCGGCGGGCGCGCCGGCGACGGCTATGCCGCCCAGGGCAACCTGCTGGCGGGCCCGCAGGTCGTCGCCGCGCTCGCCGACACGTTCGAGGCGACCGAGGGGCCGCTCGTCGAGCGGATGCTGGCCGCCCTCCAGGCTGGGGACGAGGCGGGCGGCGACCGCCGCGGCCGCCAGTCCGCCGCGGTGATCGTGCGCCAGACCGGGGGCGGCTACGGCGGCAACAACGACATCCTGATCGACCTGCGCGTCGACGACCACCCCGACCCGGTGACCGAGCTGCAGCGCCTGTACGCCATCCAGGATCTGCTCTTCGGGCGCACGCCCGAGGCGAACCTGATCCCGCTGGAGCAGGTGCAGGCCGAGATGTCCGAGCTGCTCGGCAGGGTCGGCTACGGCGGCGAGCTCGAGGCCGGCCTGCGCGAGTGGGCGGGCATGGAGAATCTCGAGGAACGGCTCTACGACGGCCGCATCGACCCGGTGGTGCTGCGGGCGCTGCGCGAGCGCGCCGAGGAACGCTAGGCGACCGCTACGGGTAGGTCACGTGCGCGGAGGCGTGCGAACGGCCATGGCTGTCCGACGCGTCCGCCGCGATGGTGAACGTGCCCTGCGCGGTCTTCGCGGTGATCTTCTGCCGCAGCGTCTCGCTGCCCAGGCGACCGGGTCGCAGCGACCCGGCGATCGCCGAGCCGATCCCGTTCTGCGGCGTCGACCACGTGAAGCCCCACTGGCCCTTCAGCGTGTGGGTGGTCAAGTTGCGGACGCTGAAGTGGGCGACGACGGTCTGGCCGATCACGGGATGCGCCGGGGTGATGCTGACGCTCACCCGGAACTGCGGGTTCTGGGTGCCGGTGACCGTGGTCGCGTACGCGCCGGCAGCGGTCATCGCTGCCAACAGGACCACGCACACGGCCGTGGGAAGTGCTCGCACTAGCACGGAGCGGAGTGTAGCCGGGCGCGCGGCCGGCGCAACGCTAGCGGACGCTCAGGCGGCGGTCGATGCGCTCGGCGCCGCTGCGCGGCCGCAGCGCACCCGGCAGGGCTGCTGCGACCTCGGCGATCGCCCGCGCCGACGCCGACTCGGGCTGGTCGAGCACGAGCGGGACGCCGGCGTCGGAGGCGATCCGCAGCGGCTCGTCCAGCGGGATCTCGCCGAGGAGCGGCACGCCGAGGCGCTCGGCGAGCGCCCGTCCGCCGCCCTCGCCGAACGGGTGCGAGCGCTCGCCGCAGCACGGGCACACAATGGAGCTCATGTTCTCGATCACGCCGGCCACGTGCATCCCCGTCTTGCCGGCGACCTCGGCCGAACGCTCCGCCACCTGCTGAGCGGCCGCCTGGGGCGTCGTCACGATGACGACGTCCGGTGAGGGCAGGAGCTGGCCGAGCGAGATCGAGACGTCGCCGGTGCCGGGCGGCATGTCGACGATCAGGTAGTCGAGGTCGCCCCAGTGCACGTCGGTCAGGAACTGCTCGAGCGCCTTGTGCAGCATCGGCCCGCGCCACACCACCGCCTGGTCGGGCTCGAGGAAGAACCCGATCGACATGATCCGCAGGCCGTGGTTGACGGGCGGCACGATCATGCTGTCGACGACCACCGGCCGGCGCGTGATCCCGAGCATGCGCGGGATCGAGTAGCCGTAGATGTCGGCGTCGACGACGCCCACCTCGGCGCCGCCCGCCGCGAGCGCCGCGGCCAGGTTCGCCGTGAGCGTCGACTTGCCGACGCCGCCCTTGCCCGACGCGATCGCCACGACCCGCGTGCGGGCCGAGATCGTGATCGACTTCTGCTGCTGCCCGCCGTCCGCCCCGCCCTGCAGGCGCTGGCGCAGCGCCGCCCGCTGCTCCGGCGTCATCACATCGAAGCGCACGCCGACGGCCTGCACGCCCTCGACCGCACCCACGTGCCGCCGCACCTGCGACTCGAGCTCCGCCTTCATCGGGCAGCCGGCCACGGTGAGCGCGATCGTCACGTCGACGTTGGCGCCATCGACGTCGACCGCCCGCACCATGTCGAGCTCGACCACGCTCTTTCGCAGCTCCGGGTCGATGACGGCGACCAGCGCCTCGCGGATCGCGGATTCGGAAACCATGCCCTGGAGTCTAGACAGCGCTCGCGTCAGGCCGGATCGCCTGCGTACACCAGGCCGGCCAGGCGCGTGCTCATCGCCCGGTCGCGGGCGGCGACCGCGCGGGTTCGGGCGTGCAGGTCGAGCGGCAGCGCCGGGTCGTCCACCAGCAGGACGTCCGCGCCCGCCTCGCGCACGATCAGCCAGGCCGCGGCCAGATCGACCGACCGCGACGGCTTCAGCGTGGCGACGCCGTCGACGCGCCCGTCGGCGAGCTGGCACATCGCCAGGGCAAGCGCGCCCAGCATGCGGATGCGGCCGACGCTTCCGTCCAGGCGGGCGGCCGCGGTGGCCACCAGGGCGGCGTTGGTCGCCTCGAAGTCGACGATCCCGAGCCGGTCCTTCGGCCGCACGCCGCCGAGCGGGCGCCCGTTCACCGTGGCCCCCTCGCCCGCCTGCGCGACCCACTCCTCGCCGCTGCCGAAGTCGCGCACATAGCCGAAGCGGACGTCGGCGATCGTGGGGCCGTCGGCGAACGCGATCGAGAGGCAGTAGAACGGCAGCCGCCGCTTCGCGTTCAGCGAGCCGTCGATCGGGTCGAGCACGACGACCCACGGCCCGCCGGCCCCGAACGTGCGCTCGCCCAGCTCCTCCGAGACGAGCCGGAAATCGATCCCGCGGGCGTGCAGCGCCTCGAGCTGGACGACTGCCGCGTCCTCGGCGCGCTCGTCCATCACGGTCGTCTCGTCGCCGCCGCTGCCACGGCCGACCACCGGCTCGCGGTCGTCCCGGGTGGGCATGTCGGCGAGCGCCACCTCGACGTCGGCCGACACGCGCCGGCAGAAGTCGAGCCAGGCCGTGCGCATCATGCGTCGAGCGGATTGATCAGGAAGCCGCAGTGCAGCTTGGGAAAGAAGTAGGTCGACTTCTGCGGCATCACCGTGCCCGCCTCGGCGACGGCGCGCACCTGGTCGACGGTCGGCGCGCGCAGCAGGAAGGCTGCCGACGCGTCGCCCTGGTCGACCGGCGCCGTGGCCGCGCCGAGCTCGCGCACGTAGCGCACGGCGTCGGTGGTCGCGAACTGGGCCGGGTCGAGCAGCCCGAGCAGCGGGGCGAGCACGACGGCCTCGAGCACGGCCGAGTCGATCGACCGCACCGCCGCGGGGGCGCCCATCATCGCCATGCTCACAGCGGCGCGATCGCGCAGCTTGCACAGGAGCGCCGGGCGCCCGGCGCCCCGCCACACGGCGAAGGCGACCGTGTCCGCCGGCACGAGCCCGAGCGCCGCCTCGACCTGGGCCGGTGGGGCGTCGATCTCGTTCACGTCGAAGGCGTGCAGCACCTCGTCGGTCACCTCCCGGCGGCCGAGGACGACGCGGTGGGTGGGATACACGACGAGCCCCTCGCCGCGCAGGTTGACGAGGTGCATCAGGACGAAGTCGTAGGGCCGGTCCTCGCCGGGGTCGCCGTCGCGGACGCGGCGCTCGTTGCGGTAGGCGAGCGCAGTCTCGTAGCGGTGGTGGCCGTCGGCGATGACGATGCCGCGGCCGGCCATCGCCTCCTGGACGGCCGCGATCGCGTCCGCATCCGTCACGGGCCAGAAGCGGTGCATCGTGCCGTCGGCGTCCTTCGCCTCCATCGCCGGGGCGCCGGTCGCGTGCGGCCGCAGCGCGTCGCGCGGAGCGCTCGAGGGATCGTCGTAGAGCCCGAACACGGGCGAGAGGTTCGCGGCAACAGCGCGGGTGAGCTCGAGCTGCCCGGCCTTGGCCGCCGCGTGCGTCTGCTCGTGCGCGCGGACGCGCCCTTCCGAGTAGTCCGCGATCCGCACTGCCGAGAGGAAGCCCGACCGGCTGCCCTCGGCGCCGTCGGGGCCGACGTAGTCCTGCACGTGCCACCACAGCGCGGGCTCGGCGTCCTGCACGAGGATGCCCGCCTGACGCCAGTCGTAGAAGAGGCGGCCGGCGCGGCTGGCCGAGTCGGGCAGCACCAGGTGCACGGCGGAGTACTCGCTGATCGCCGCGTAGCGCTCACGGTCGGCCGGCGAGATGACGTCGTACGGCGGGACACAGACGTCGTCGAGGCGCACCCGCGACTGGTCGTAGCGCAGCGCCCGCAGGGGGCGCAGGGCGGGTTCGCTGGCCGGGGAGGATCCCATCCGGCGGGAGTCTAGAGGGACGGATACAGTGTCCGCCGATGGCCGGCGACACCTACGTGGCGGATCTGAGCGAGGGGACGCTCGTCGACGCCACGTTCGCGGTGCAGCGCAAGCAGCGGCGGCACACCCGAAACGGCGATCCGTTCCTGTCGATGGAGCTCGCCGACCGCACGGGACGCGTGCCCGGCGTCGTCTGGAACGACGTCAACCTGCTCGGCGCGCGGTTCGATCAGGGCGACACCGTGCGCGTGCTCGGCCGCGTCGAGAGCTATGGCGGCCGGCTCCAGATCGCCGTGCGCGACCTGGAGAAGGTCGCCGCCGGCGATCCGCTCGACCTGGTCCCGGGCGCGCGCCGTGACGCGGAGACGCTCGACGGGTTCGTCGAGTTCCTGGCCGGCGAGATCACGCACCCCGGGCTGCGCGCGCTGCTCGACCGGTTCCTGGCCGACGCGCGCTTCCGCGAGCGCCTGCGCTCGGCGCCCGCGGCTGAGACGCACCATGACTACGCCGGCGGCCTGCTCGAGCACACCGTGGCGGTGGCGACGCTCTGCCGCGAGGCGACGCAGCTGCACCCGCGCCTGAACTCCGACCTGCTGATCACCGCCGCACTGCTCCACGACGTCGGCCGCACCGAGACGTTCCGGCCCGGCGTCACGATCGCCGTGTCCGAGCAGGGTCGCCTGCTCGGCCATGTCCTCGCTGGAGTGCGCATGATCGATGCGGCCGCCGCCGCGGTCGGCCTGGCGGACGACGTGCTGCTGCCGCTGCTGAACGCGGTCGCCGGCCACCACGGCCCGATCGAGGGCCGCCGCCTGGAGACGCCCGAGGCGGTCGCCCTGCACCACGCCAACGCGCTCGACGCCCGGATCGGCGAGGCGCTCTCGGCACCGAAGACCTGACAGCCGGGGACTGTCCCCGTGTGCGGGGACAGTCCCCTACCATCCCCGCGGATGGCGAGTCGAGTCCACCTCATCACCGGCGCCTCGAGCGGGATCGGGGCGGCGACGGCACGGCTGGCCGTGCAGGCCGGCGACCGGGTCGTGCTCGCCGCGCGGCGCAAGCAGGCCCTCGACGGGCTCGTCGGCGAGCTCGGCGGCGAACGGGCGCACGCCGTCGCGTGCGACGTCACCGAGTGGGATCAGGTCGAGGCGGCCGCCGCCGCGGCGCTCGAGCGGTTCGGGCGCATCGACGTCGTCTTCGCGAACGCCGGCTTCGGCGCCACCCGCGGCTTCACCCAGGAGTCGGTCGAGCACTGGCGGTCGATGATCCTCACGAACGTGCTCGGCGTCGCGCTCACGATCCGCGCCACCCTGCCGCACCTGCTCGAGCGCGGCACCGGCCACTACGTGCTCACGAGCTCGATCGCGGGCCGGCGGTCGCTGCCGGGGTCGCTCTACTCGGCCACCAAGTTCGCGGTGACCGGGATCGGGCAGAGCCTGCGCGGCGAGCTGCGCCAAATGCACGAAAACACCGCGATCCGGGTGACGCTGATCGAGCCGGGCGGCGTCGAGACGCCGTTCTTCGAGCAGCCCGCCGAGGGCCGGCTCGAGCCCGACGACGTCGCCGCAGCGGTGATGTGGGCGCTCGACCAGCCCGCGCACGTGGACGTCAGCGAGGTGCTGATCCTGCCGACCGCACAGAGCGGCTAGCGCTCGCGCTCACACATTGAAGCGGATGTTCAGCGTGTCGCCGTCGGCGACGACGTAGTCGCGGCCCTCGACGCGCACCCACCCGTGCCGCTTGGCCTCGGCCTCGGAGCCCGCCTCGACGAGCTTCTCCCACTCGATCACCTCGGCGCGGATGAAGCCGCGCTCGAGGTCTGAGTGGATGCGCCCGGCCGCCTGCTGGGCGTTCATCCCGCGCCGGATCGTCCACGCCCGCGTCTCCTTGGGGCCGGTGGTGAAGAACGGGATCAGGTCGAGCAGGCGGTAGGCCGCGAGCGTCACCAGGTCGAGCGCGGGCCGCTCGATGCCCAGGTCGGCCAGAAACGCCTGCGCGTCGGCGTCGGGCAGCTCGCGCAGCTCGGCCTCGATCTTCGCGTTCAGCCGGATGCACTCGGTGCCGCGCTCCTGTGCGAACGCGCGCAGCGCCTCGACCTGCTCCGCCTCGCCGCCCTCGTCGACGTTGGCGACGTAGAGGGCCGGCTTGGCGGTCAGCAGGTCGACGGTCGCCGGGATCTCGACCGGGCACGTGCGCGCGGGCTTTCCGTCCTCGAGCCATGCGCGCAGGCGCGTGAGCGCCTCGTGCTCGGCGGTCGCCGCCTTCTCGCCGCCCTTGGCGGCCTTGGCGACGCGCTCGGCCCGGCGCTCGATCGCAGCCAGGTCGGCGAAGACGAGCTCGAGCTCGACCGTGTCCGCGTCGTCGAGCGGATCGATCCGGCCGGCGGGATGGGCGATCGACTCGTCGTGGAAGCAGCGCAGCACGTGCACGACGGCGTCGGCGTTACGGATCGTGCCGAGGAACTGGTTGCCGAGCCCCTCGCCGTGCGACGCGCCGCGCACGAGACCGGCGATGTCGACCACCTCGAGCGTCGCCGGCACGATCTTGCCCGAGCGCGAGCTCGCGACCGCGTCGAGCGCGTCCAGCCGCGGGTCGCGCACGTCGGCGACGCCGTGCACGGTCTCGGTGGTCGAGAACATGTGCGGGGCGACCGCCGCGCCGCCGCCCGCGAGCGCGTTGAAGAGCGTCGACTTGCCACTGTTCGGCAGTCCGACCAGGGCGACCTCGACGCCCGCCATCAGACGGCCGTCGCCACGGTGCCGGTGACCGCGCCGAGCGCCACGCCGGCCACGACGTCGCCGGAGTGGTGCACGCCCGCGTACACGCGGCTCCACGCCATCGCCGCCGCCATGCCGGCGAAGAGCGGCGCCAGCCGCGGCCGAGCGGTGCAGAGCACGATCGCCGCCGCGGTCGACATGGCGGCGTGGCTCGACGGGAACGACGACGACGACGGCGCGCGCACGAGCGGCACGGTCTCGGGATCGAGCGGGCGCTCCCGGCGCACGACGCTCTTGACGGCGTAGTTCACCGCGAGCGTGCCCCACACCGTCGCGGCCACGCGCACCGGTCGGCCCGAGCCCAGCCCGATAACCACCCACAGGAGGCCGTGATCGCCGGCCCGGGTGTACGGCCGGACGACCCGGTCGAGGCACGGATGCCGCCGCCCCGCATGGCCGGTCAGAAACCCACCCGCCCGACGTGGGTCTCGTGCTTCACGTAGCTCACCTTGGAGACGTCGATCAGGTACATCGAGTCGTCGTCGCCGCTGAACTGGGCCACGCCCTTGCCCGCCTTCAGGGTGCCCTCGAGCGCGTCCCACTCCTTCGCCGCGATCTTCGTGATCACGATCAGCCCGCCGTCGAACCCGATCTCCACCCGCGTCACGTCAGAAGCCATGACCGTCTCCTCCGTATTGGACGTACTCGACCAGCACCCCGGCAACGCTGCCGGGGTGGATGAACGCCACCTCGAGCCCGAACAGGCCGACCCGCGGCTCGGTGTCGATCAGCTCGGCCCCGGCCGCGGCAGCATCGCGCAGCGAGGCGCGGATGTCGTCGACGAGGTAGGCGATGTGGTGCATCCCGGGGCCGCGGCTCTCGATGAACCGCCCCACCGGCGTGTCGGCCGTGAGCGGCCACAGGAGCTCAACCCGATCGGCGCCGATCCTGACCGTGACCGCCTCGACACCCTGGGCCGGCACCACCTCGCGGTGCTCCACCTCGGCGCCGAACAGGCGGAGATAGGTCTCCACGGCGCCCGGCAGGTCGTCCACGGCATGGCCGATATGATGGATTCCTCGGGGGTGCACTGGACGGCATCCTACGAGAACACTGATCGAGGGGGTTGGCAATGGGGTTCCTGGACAAGCTCAAGCAGGACGCGAGCAGCGTCGCCGCGTCGGTCGCCGAGAAGACGCAGGAGGTTGCGAAGAGCGGCCAGCTCCAGGTGCAGCTGCGCAACCTGCACGGCGAGGAGCGCGACGCGATCGGGGAGTTCGGCCGCGAGGCGTACAACCTGTACGAGGCAGGCGCCCTCGCCGAGCGCTCGGGCGAGCTCGCCGGCGCCGCCGCCAAGATCGCCGACCTCCGCACGCAGATCACGGCGAAGGAACACGAGATCGCCGCCGTCAAGAACGACGCCGGCGCCGATGCGACCGCGTCCGACACGGTCGAGAGCTCGGCCGAAGAGGTGTCCGAGCCGGCTGCGGCTGCCGAGCCCGCGGCGACCGACACGCCGCCCGCCGACAACGGCGCAACGGCCTAGCCGCTCCGGGCGGCCCGCGGCGCTCACACAGGAGGGCGCGGCGGCCGCACGGCGAGCACCGCCTCGACGCCGATGTCGAGCGACGAGTTCGACTCGGGCTCGAGGCCCTCGAGCAGCCGGTCGATCTCGGGCCGCTCGAGCGTCTCGGTCGCAAGCAGCGCGTGCGCGAGCCGGTCGAGGTACTCACGGTGGTGCTCGACGAGCCGCAGCGCGTCGCGGTAGGCGGCGTCGGTGATGCCGCGCTGCTCGGCGTCGCGGGTGCGCTTGGTCTCCTCGGACAGCGCGTAGTTGTCGGCGCGCACCTGCTGGTGCGGCATCGACTCGCCCATGCCCCACTCGAACACCATCGAGCGGGCGATCGCCGTCGCCCGCTCGAGGTCGTTGGCGGCGCCGTTGGTGATGCGCCCGAACACGACCTGCTCGGCGGCGCGGCCGGCCAGGATCACCTTCAGCCAGTCGCGCAGCTCCTCGGTCGACTGCAGGTAGCGGTCCTCCTCGGGCAGGTTCATCGTGTAGCCCAGCGCCTGCCCACGCGGCACGATCGTCACCTTGTGCAGCTGCATCGCGTCGCCCATGAGCCGCGCGACGAGCGCGTGCCCGGCCTCGTGGTAGGCGATCACCCGCTTCTCCTTGTCGGTGATCAGCTTGCGCTGCTGCAGGCCGGCGACGACGCGCTCGAGGGCGTAGTCGAAGTCGCTCTGGACGATGTGGTCGCGGCCCGACCGCCCGGCCGAGATGGCGGCCTCGTTGCAGATGTTCGCGAGGTCGGCGCCGGTCAGGCCGGACGTCTGGCGGGCGACGTCGGCCAGGCGCACGCCGTCGGCCAGCGGCTTGCCCCGCGTGTGCACCTCCATGATCTGCTCGCGGCCCTGGAGGTCGGGCGGCGACACGCCGATGTGGCGGTCGAACCGGCCGGGGCGCAGGAGCGCGGAGTCGAGCTGGCCGAACTGGTTCGAGGCGCCGATGATCACGAGCCGGTCGCTCTCGTCGAACCCGTCCATCTCGACCAGGAGCTGGTTCAGCGTCTGGTCGTGCTCCTGGCTGCCGCCACCCGGGCCGCCGCTGCCGCGGTGACGGCCGACCGCGTCGAGCTCGTCGATGAAGATGATGGCGGGCTGGTTCTTGCGGGCCGTCTGGAACAGGCGGCGGATGCGCGCGGCGCCGAGGCCGCTCCACATCTCGACGAACGACGACGCGCTCTGGAAGTAGAAGCTCGCGTCGGACTCGTACGCGACCGCCTTGGCGAGCAGCGTCTTGCCCGTCCCCGGGGGCCCGTAGAGCAGGACGCCCTTGGGCACGCGCGCGCCGAGCTTGGCGAACCGGGCCGGGTCCTTCAGGAAGTCGACCACCTCCTCGAGCTCGGCCCGCACCTCCTCGACGCCGGCGACGTCGTCCCAGCGCACGGTCGAGTCTTCGCGCGCGTCGACCTGCTTCGGCTTGACGTTCGGCATCATGGTGATGAACTTCCATGTGAGCCAGCAGAACAGGCCGAGCAGGATCAAGAGGCCCCAGTCGATCAGGAAGCCGTGCAGCCAGCCGACGGCCGTGTGCAGGAAGCCCACGGCAGCGTGCAGCCAGTCGTGCAGGTTGCGCTCGTTGATCCAGTCCACCGCATCCAGCGTACAGGCCATCCGCGGCCCCGGAAAGCTTGCAACCGAGCGGTTCCGGGCATAGTGTCAGCGGCGGCAGGGACACGAGGGGAAGGGAGTGGCGGTGGTCCTTCGGCACACACTCTTGGCACGGGGTCGCGGCGTGGTCGCGATCGGGGTGATCGCCGCGGTGGTGGCGCTCGGCGGGAGTACCGGCGCCGCCGGCGCCGCCGGGTCGGCCCACGTACGCCCGAACCACGTCGGCATGCTCGACTGCAACGGCTTCAGCCCGATCCAGCGCTCGGCGAAGCTCACGATGGTCTGTGCCGACCCCGCCATCCTGCACCAGCGGTTCGAGGATCACGGCCACTACATCGGCCACGACGAGCCGTCGCTTCGGTTCATCTCGTCGCGGCCGGGATCAGGCAGCAACGTCACCTGGACCGAGCGCCTGCCGGTCGAGCCCAGCGCGCTGCCGACGACCGGGAACCCCGGGAGCGACGTCACGCACACGTTCGAGCTCTCGCTGGCGCCGTGGTTCTCGATGAACCTCTGCGACCCGAAGTCTGACCCGCAGGTTCCGTGCACGCCGCGCTCGGATGCAAACGCGCCGCACGGCAGCTTCCCCGGCGGCGGAAACGCCTTCATGGAGCTCCAGTTCTATCCGCCTGGGTTCGCGCCGTTCGACGACTCGATCAGCTGCGACAACACGCACTGGTGCTCGGCGCTCACCATCGACAGCGTCGAGTGCGACGCCGCAGGGTCGTGCAACGACAACTGCATCGAGCCGGTGAACTTCGCCTTCATCCAGCGTGACGGCGTCCCGGTGGGGCCGCCCAGCCCGCAGGAGTCCGATCTGCAGACGTTCACGCCCAACGCCCAGACGCTCATGATGAACCAGGGCGACCGCATCGTGATCCACATGTTCGACGCCAAGGTGCGGGGAGGACACGCCTTCACCGTCCGCGAGCACGACCTCACGACCGGCCAACGCGGCACGATGACAGCCTCCGCCGCGAACGGATTCATGAACACGAGCATCGCCGACTGCACCGGCACGCCGTTCAACTTCCAGCCCGAGTACTCGAGCGCGAAGGCCGGGAACATCGTTCCCTGGGGCTTCGGGCCCTACAACATCAACACCCAGTTCGAGATCGGCCACTTCGAGCCGTGCACCACGCTGACGAAGCGCAGCACCTTCACCGACGGCTCGTTCACCGACCACTACTTCAACGTCTGCCACGGGGCATACGAGGCCGACGCGCCGCCCGATCAGGGCAGCCAGACGGAGCCGAACGACTCGCCCTGCTACTTCTTCGGGGACACCCACGGCGGCACGGCGCCGCCCAACCAGGTGACCGGCTGCGACGTGTTCTTCGGAGCCGTCGGCGACTTGGACTTCGACGGCACCTCCTACCGGGCCGACTGGCCGACATCCGTGCACCCGAACCGGCAGCCGACGCCGTTCGAGCAGCTCACGCCGGCAAGCCGCGGCCACGACTTCGGGAAGATGCAGTTCGTGACCGACCTCAGCCCGAGCGAGAGCGCCTGCAACCTCACCACCGGCAGCGGCTGCGTCGTGCCTCCTGATGGGCCGGGGCACTTCTACCCGTTCTGGACGCGCGCCCGCGTCGACGGCGCGTGCGTGTGGGAGTTCGGCAACATGCGCAACGGCAACACGTTCGGCCGGAATCGCCAGTGGGGCCGCGTCGGCCCGCGCACGCTCGGCGCATTCACGAGCCGGATCCGCTCGACGCCCGGCTGCGGCTGAGCGTCTGAGAAGCGGGGACTGTCCCCGGGCAACCGGGGACAGTCCCCAGCGTTTCTCAGACCTCGGCGCCCTCGAGGCGCAGCACCTCGTGCAGCGCCGCCTCGGCTACCTCGAGCTCTTCGGCGCTCGGCTCGCGGGTGGCGGCGACACGCTGGAGCTCGTAGCCCGGACGCTGCATCGCCTTCGCCAGCGGGTGCTCGCGGTGCCGCGTCATCCAGCCGAAGGCCTCGGTCGCGGCGCCCATCGCGGCGACGCTTGCCACCAGCCGGGCCGGGCCGCGGCGCGAGGCGGGCAGGCGCGAGACGAGGATGTTGCCGACAGCCGTGGCGGCGATCAGCGGGCCGACCATGTGCGAGCCGCAGCGCTCGTGCTCCTTGGCGATGTCGACGGGCGCGCCGTCGTGCTCGTAGCCGCCGATCGCCTTGTGCTCGGCGCCGTGGTAGCCGGCGATGCGCGAGCCGCGCAGCGCCATCATGGCCGGCACGAGCGCGGCGCCGGCGGTGACCGCCTCGACCGCGGCCGGGTGCAGGCGAGTGCGGCGGATCACCTGGGCCAGGATCGCCGAGCCGGCGAGCGCGGCGCCCATCCCCGGCGACTCCATCGGCAGCCGCGCCTCGGGCAGGCGGCGGCGGATCAGCGGGAGCAGGTAGGCGACCTCGAACATGCGCGCGACGCCGCGCAGGAGCGGCATGCCGACGATCGCCGCCGGCAGCTCGGGCTTGCGCCCTGACGCGAGCTGCACGCTGCCGTCGCTCCCGCGCACCGCCGCCGCCCAGTGGTCGAAGCTGTGCACCAGGATGCCGTTCTGCAGCGCCATCCCGCCCAGCCGCACCTTCTCCTGCCCGTCGCTCACGACGCGCCCCCGATCGACCGCGCGACGTGACCGAAGAAGCGCACGGCCAGGTCGAGGTCGGCCAGCGGGATGCGCTCGTCGGCCGAGTGGATCAGCGACCCGGCCAGCATCGGGTCCATCGTGGACGGCATGAAGCCGTAGGCAACCGAGCCGAACGCGCCCCGCATCCAGTGGCTGTCGGTGAATCCCGAGCAGATCACCGGCGCCGCCGTGGCGCCCGGCTCGATCCGGGGCAGGAACTCCTCGATCGCGGCGTAGAGCGGGGTGTCGGGCGACGACATCGTGCCGCCGTCGCGCTCGATGAACTCGAACTCGTACTCGAGCCCGGCGAGCGCCTCGCGCACCGCACCCTCGACGTCGGCCTGGGTCATGCCCGGCAGGATGCGGCAGTCGCAGCGCAGCTGGGCGCGGCCGGGGATGACGTTGATCTTCGCGCTCGCCGACATGCCGGTCGGCGCGACGGTGGCGCCGAGCATCGGCTCGATCATCTCCGCGAGCAGCGGGTTGGAGCCGCGGACGCTCTCCATCAACCGGCGCGGATCGGAGTCGTCGGCGCCGATCGAGCGCAGGAAGGTGTGCAGCTCGGGCAGGTCGCGCGTCGGCGGCGCCATGCGGTCGATCCGCTCGAGCACCGGGATCAGCTTGAGCAGCGCGTTGTCGGACGCGCCGGGCACCGATGCGTGTCCGCTCTTGCCGCGCGTGGTGACGGCGAAGGCGGAGCACTGCTTCTCGCCGATGCCGACGGTGTAGGCGACGTTCGTGCCGTGCGTCACCCGCTCGCCGCCGCCCTCGTTCACGACGTAGTCGGCGCGCACGAGGTCGGGATGGTGCTCGATCAGCCACGGCAGCCCCCAGCCGTCGCCGACCTCCTCGTCGGCGACGGCGCAGTAGATCAGATCGCCGCCGCCGCTCCAGCCCTCGCGGGCGAGCGCCGCCACGGCCACCGCCTCGGCCGCGACCTGGCCCTTCATGTCGAGCGCCCCCCGGCCCCAGATGTAGCCGTCGCGCTCGAGGCCGGCGAACGGCGGCACCGACCACTCGCCGGGGTCAGCGAGCACGACGTCGGTGTGGCCGAGCAGCATCAGCGACGGGCCGTCGCCCGTGCCGGGGAGCCGCGCCACCAGGTTCTGGCGCTCGGGCGAGCGGCCGCGCAGCTCGGCGTGGATGCCCGCTTCGGCCAGGTAGGCCGCCAGGTGCTCGGCCGCGGCGGTCTCGTTGCCGGGCGGGTTGGTCGTGTCGATGCGGATCAGGTCGGCCAGGAGACGCGCGGTCTCGGCCCGGAGGTCGGTTTCGATCATCCCCGCACGCTACACGACGCCGTGCGAGCCTTCGCGCGGCCGATGGAACCGTTCTGCTCGGTCGGCCGTCAGACGGTGCATGCGCGCACTTGCCCTCGCCGTCCTGATCGCGGCATCGCTCGCGGCCGGATGCGCGGGCGGCCACGGTGCGGTCCCGAAAACACACCTCCGCGTCGTCGTGCATCGCGGCCACTCCCGCTCGAGCTACACGCTCACGTGCACACCGGCGGGCGGATCCGCGCCGGCACCCCAAGCGGCCTGCCGGGCGATCGAGGACTTCATCCGCCGGGCCGATCACCGACGCACCGCACGAACATGCCTGTGCCCGCTGTACGCCAACTGGATCTCGGTCACGGGCGTGGTCGAGGGTCGCCGGCTGCGGGGCCCGATCGAGGTCAGCTTCTGTGCCGCGTGCGGCCTCGCCGGCAAGCAGGCCGCCACCGACGTGCGCCGGGCCTTCGCGGCGTTTCGCCTGGCCGCCGGCTGATCCGCCGCCGCCGCGAAGAGTAGATTTGCCCGGGATGACCCGCGACCTCTTCTCCGACTCGGCCGACACGCAGCTCGAGTCGGTCGCGCCGCTGGCGCAGAGGCTGCGGCCGCACACGCTCGACGAGTTCGTCGGCCAGGCCGGCGTGGTCGGCCCCGACAGCGCACTGCGGCGGGCGATCGCGTCCGACCGCGTCCCCTCGATGATCTTCTACGGGCCGCCCGGAAGCGGCAAGACGACGCTCGCGCGCATCGTGGCGGCCACCACGCAGGCGTACTTCGAGGAGCTCTCGGCCGTGCAGGTCGGAGTTGGCGACGTGCGCCGCGTGCTCGGCGAGGCGCACGACCGTCTGGGCGGCAACGGCCGGCGGACGATCCTCTTCCTCGACGAGATCCACCGGTTCAATAAGAGCCAGCAGGACGCGCTTCTGCCGGCGGTCGAGTCGGGGCTCGTGACGCTGATCGGCGCCACCACCGAGAACCCGTACTTCGAGGTCAACTCGGCCCTGCTCAGCCGCTGCCAGCTGTTCGAGCTCCTGCCGCTCGACGCCGCCGACATCGAGGCGATCGTGCGCCGCGGCGAGGCGGCGCTGGGCGCCGAGCTCACCGACGAGCTGCGCGAGCAGGTCGTGCACGCGGCCGGGGGCGACGCGCGCAACGCCCTCAACGTGCTCGACGCCGCGTTCGCGACGGCCGGCAGCGGTCCGATCACCGCCGACCACGTGCGCGACGCCGCCCGCAAGCACCCCCTCGTCTACGACAAGGGCGGCGACCGCCACTACGACACGACGTCGGCCTTCATCAAGAGCATGCGCGGCTCGGACGCCGACGCCGCGCTGTACTACATGGCGGTGATGATCACGGCCGGCGAGGATCCCAAGTTCATCGCCCGGCGCATGATCGTTTTCGCCTCCGAGGACGTCGGCAACGCCGACCCGCAGGCGCTCCAGGTCGCGGTCGCGGCGGCGCGGGCGGTCGAGTTCGTGGGTCTGCCGGAGTGCCGCATCAACCTCGCCCAGGCGGCGGTGTACCTGGCCCGCGCCCCCAAGTCGAACGCGGCGTACGTCGGCATCGACGCGGCGATGGCCGAGGTGCGCGACCACGGCAGCCAGCCGCCGCCCGCGCACCTGCGCGACGCGAGCTACCGGGGCGCGCAGAAGCTCGGCCGCGGCGTGGGCTACAAGTATCCCCACGACTTCCCGGGCGGCGTCACCGACCAGCAGCACCTGCCCGACACGCTCGTCGGGCGCCGCTTCGTGCCTGAGGGTGAATAGACGGGGTCTGACCCCGTCTATTCACCCTCCTAGAGGATCCGGGCGCCCAGGGCCGAGCAGACGAGCTCGACCGCGAGGCTCGCGGTGGCGTTGCGCTCGTCGAGCACGGGGTTCACCTCGACCACCTCGAGCGAAGAGACGACGCCGTGCTTGGCCAGGATCTCCATCCCCAGGTGGGCCTCGCGGTAGGTGATCCCGCCGCGCACGGGCGTGCCGACGCCGGGCGCCTGCTCGGGATCGACCACGTCCATGTCGAGCGAGACATGCAGGAACGCGCCGCCCGAGGCGAGGCCGATCGCCTCCTCGACGATCATGTCGATCCCGCGCCGGTCGACGTCGTACATCGTGAACACGTGCACGCCCACCTCGCGCAGCCGCCGCTTCTCGCCCTCGTCCACGCTGCGGACGCCGATCAGCACGGTGCGCGTGTCGGTCAGCATCGGCACGGGCCAGGCGTCGCTGCGGAAGCGCGCGTCGTCGCTCAGGCCGAGCGCGATCGCGAGCGGCATGCCGTGCACGTTGCCGCTCGGCGAGGTCTCGGGCGTGTTCAGGTCGGTGTGCGCGTCGAACCAGATCACGCCGCCCGGGCCGCCGTGCGCGGCGGCGAGCCCGCCCAGCGAGCCGACGGCGATCGAGTGGTCGCCGCCGAGGACGAGCGGCAGGGCCCCCGCCTCGACCACGCGCTCGACCTCGCGGGCGAGCTGCTCGCAGGTCGTCTTGATCGAGTCCCAGTAGCGGCTGGTCGGATCGCCCTCGTCGAGCGCCTCGGCCAGGCGGGTGTCGACGTTGCCGCGGTCGGCCAGGGTGTAGCCGAGTGCGGTCACCTGCTCGCTCAGCTGCGCGTAGCGGATCGCGGAGGGACCCATGTCAACGCCGCGGCGGCCCGACCCGAGGTCGAGCGCGGCGCCGATGACGGCGATGCTGCGGGCGGGATCGGCACTCACGGCGCGCAAGCCTATCGCGGCCGGGACGCTAAAGCCGGAGGGGTGAAGCCCCGATAACCCAGAAGGACGACCCCCTTTTGTCCCACCGCCCGACAGCGCCCGAGGAGTCCCATCCGAATGATCGATCTCGCGAGCATCCGAAACGCGTCGTTCACCCTCACCCCCACCGGGTACAACCCGGAGGAGGTTGACCGCTTCCTCGCCGACCTCGCCGATCAGCTGGCCGAGAGCCTGTCCGCTCCCGTCGCCGCTGAGTACGAGCAGGCACCCGAGTACGAGCCGAACCCGCAGTTCGACGTCGTGCCCGAGCCGGACCCGCAGCCGGCGTACGAGATCTCGCTCCCGGCCGAGCGCGAGCCGGCCGACATCGAAGGCCTGCGCTCGGTGATCGAGCGCACGATCGGCGCGATGGACTCGTTCGTGGCCAACGAGCTTGAGACGCTCAGGTCGGCGACCGAGCTCGAGACCGAGGAGCTGCTGCGCGAGCGCGAGCGCATGCTGGACGAGGCCGGCGAGGCCGCGAAGGCCCACCTCGAGGAGACGCGTGCCCGCGCCGAGAGCATCCTGGCCGAGGCCCGGCGCGACGGCGAGGCCATGCGCGCCCGCTTCGAGGGCGAGCTGCAGGCGGATCGCGAGCGGTTCGAGCAGGCGCTCGCCGAGCGCGACGCCCAGGCCCAGGCCCAGGTCGCCGAGGTGCTGGCCGACGCCGAGCGGCGCCGCCGCGAGGCCGACGAGCTCATCTCGAGTGCCACCCGCGTCCAGACCGAGGTGCTCGCATCGCTCGAGCACGCCAAGGCGAGCCTGGCTCCCGTGGCGCCCGCCGCCCCGGTCATCGTCGAGCAGCCGGCCTACGACGAGGACATCTACCCGGTCGAGCCCGCCGGCTCGTACGGGGACGCCTTCTCGCCGGATGCTCCCGACGAGCACCGGTACGACAGCACGAACGATGCCGCAGCTTGATGAGAAGCTGCCCGCATTCCAGCTGACGTCGGCTGACGGCGAGCGGATCGCGGTGGACGACCTCGTCAACCGCGGTCCCGTGGTGCTCGCCGCGGTCGAGGCCGACGGCGCCGACGACCCCCGCACCGGGATGCTGGCCGATCTGGCCGAGCGGCTCGGCGAGGGTCGCCGGCTCGTCGTCATGTCGCCGGGAAACTCGGCACTCGGAAGCGGGCTCGCCGCCGCCGGCGGCGCCACCTGGCTGCAGGATCCCACCGGCGAGGCGTTCGCGGCGCTCGGCCTCACCTACCGCCGCATCGGCCGCTCGCGCAGGCTCGGCGGCCTGTTCGTGATCGACGCCGACCGGTGCCTGCGGTTCGCGTTCACGACGGCCGCCCGCGATGCCTGGATCCCCGGCTCGTTCGTGCTCTCACGGCTCGACCGGCTCGGCGCCGCCCCCACCGCACCCGCGGCCGAGCACGTCGACCTTCACGAGGACAGCGCCGAGCCCGACCTCGAGCGCCTGGTCGCCGCGGTCGGACGGCGGCTGCGAATGGACCCCGCGCAGCTCGCCGACCTGACGACGGCGGTGCGTGTGCGCGACATCGGCATGACCACCGTGCCCGACGAGATCATCACCAAGGACGGCCCGCTGGACGACGAGGAGTGGGCCGTCATCCGCATGCATCCCGAGCGCTCCGCCGAGATGCTCGATCCCGATCCCGCCTTCGCGGGCGTGCGCGCGATCGTCCGCGCGAGCCACGAGCACATCGACGGCTCGGGCTATCCGCACCGCCTCGCCGGCGAGGCGATCCCGCTCGGGGCGCGGATCCTGCTCGCCGTGGAGTCCTACCTGGCGATGACCGCCGAGTATCCCTATGGCGGCATGCTCTCCCCCGAAGACGGCCTCGACCGCATCGAGCTCGGCGCCGGCGGCATCTACGACCCGCGCGTCGTCGCGGCGCTGCGGGCCGAGCTCGCCCTGCACCCCGCCGCGTCCTAGCCCCGCCCCGCACCGCCGCGCGGCGTGCGAGCATCGGCTGATGCTCGCGGTCGCACTCGCGCTCGGCTCAAGCGTCGTCTGGGGCACCGCCGACTTCCTCGGCGGGGTGTTCACGCGCCGGCTCGGGCTCGCGCCCGTCGTGGTCGTCTCGCAGCTGGCCGGGCTCGCCGTGCTGGCGGCCGCCACCGCCGTCACGGGCGCGTTCGACGAGCGCGCGTTCCTCCTGGGCATGGCCGCCGGGGTGTGCGGCGCCGTCGGCATCGCGGCCTTCTACCGCGCCCTCGCGACCGGCACGATCAGCATCGTCTCGCCCGTGAGCGCGTGCGGGGCGCTCGTGCCGGTGGGGCTGTCGCTGGCCGCCGGCGAGCGGCCCGGCAGCCTCGCCCTCGCCGGCTCGGCGATCGCGCTCGCAGGGGCCGTGCTCGCGTCGGTGCACGAGTACGCGGGCGACCACCCGGCCGCGCGCAGCTCGATCGTGCTCGCCGCGACGGCCGCCCTGGGCATCGGCGGCTTTCTCTTCTTCCTCGGCCATGCCGCCCGCGGCGGCCACTCGCTGCCGGCGCTCCTCGGCGGACGCAGCGCCTCGGTGCCGCTGCTCGTTGCCGGCGCGCTCGTCACCGGGAGCTCGATGCGCCTCCCGCAGGCCGAGATCCCGCTCGTCGCCGGGATCGGCCTGCTCGACGTCGGCGCGAATGCGCTCTTCGCCGCCGCCGCCCAGCGCGGCTACCTCTCGATCGTGTCCGTGCTCGGCTCGGAGTACCCGGTTGTCACCGTCCTCCTCGCCCAGACCATCCTGCACGAGCGCATCTCGCGCCCGCAGAAGGCGGGCATCGCGCTCGCGCTCGTGGGTGTCGGCATCGTCAGCGTGAACTGAGGCCGATGCAGGCAAAAGATCCCCAAAACGGGTGAGGCGCCCGGCGGGGGCGGGGCTAGGCTCCCGTCTGTTGGGAGCACTTCCGGTGGGCCGCCGGGCGGCGTGTCCAAAAGGACACGCCGGGCTCGGCTCCGGACGTGGGCCGATGAGTGGCGAGGGCCAGGATCGAACTGGCGACACCGCGATTTTCAGTCGCGTGCTCTACCAACTGAGCTACCTCGCCGAGGCGGCGGCCATTCTACCGCGCCCGTGCGTCCGCCCCCCAAGTGCAACGGCCTCCGGGACGGTGCTACCGCTCCTCGAAGGCCGCTGCGATCACCTGCATCACAGCACGTTTGCGGCCCGCGGTCAAGTCGATTCGCGCGACAGGCTCGGAGCCAGGTCGACGGCGATCTCGTCGCCGACCTCGGTGGCGGTCAGCTCGGCCGCGTTGCCCTGGTTGAGCGCGAACGACAGGAGGCCGACGGAGTCCTCGTAGAGCACGAACTCGCCCGCGCCGACGTCGGCGAACGTGTCCGCACAACGGGCGTAGTAGCGGTCGTCGCCGGTGTCGATCTCGGCCATCCGGCCGACCTGGAAGAGCCCGTCGAGCTCGCCCGCCGACACCGCCAGCTGGATGTTGCCGAAGCGGTCGATGTACTGCACCGCGGCGTGCAGCATCGAACCCTCGACGCGGTGGTCGGGCGTGGAGCGGCGCACGAGCCTGGCGGGCTCGATGGCCGGCCCGAGCTCTGCGAGCGGCATCCCGGCGGCCAGCCGTGCGGCGGCGGGCGAGAAGACGTCGCGGCCGTGGAAGGTGCGCGAGACGGGCTGCAGCATGACGTCCGGATTCGTGATTGCAACCGCTTCGACCACGCCTCCGCACACCTCGGCGGCCGGGATCAGAAGGCCGTTGTCGGGGCCGACGAAGTGGCGGCCGTCGGCGGCCCGGAGCGCGATCGCGCGCCGCTCGGAGCCAACGCCGGGATCGACCACCGCCAGGTGGACGCCAGCGGGCAGGTAGAGGATGGCGCCCGCGAGCACGCGCGCGCCCTGCCCGATCGCCTGCGGCTGGATCCCGTGGGTGATGTGGATCACGCGCGCCTCGGGGCAGATCAGGTTGATCACGCCGTGGCAGATGCCGGCGAAGTCGTCCGACGTCCCGAAGTCGGACAGGAACGTCACAAACGGCGCGTGCTCGGGTGCCGTCATGGCCCGGACTCTACCGAGCCAGGAGGTGCTCGACCGCGGCGAGCAGGCCGTCCACGGTATGCGGGTCGGCCTCGGCCAGCGGCTCGACGCCGTGCTCGCGCAGCGTCGCCGAGGTGACGGGGCCGATCGACGCCGCCGCGAGGCCGCCGAGGCCGCCGTCGCCGAGCGCCGCCGCAAGGCTCGTCACGGTGGACGACGACGTGAAGGTGACCAGGTCGGCCGACCGCACCGCGCCGGCGTCAACCGGCTCCGGCACCGTGCGGTAGAGGTGGACGACGTCGACGGCGGCGCCCGCCGCACGCAGACCTTCGGGCAGGACGTCGCGCGCACCCAGGGCGGTCGCGACCAGCACACGCTGTCCGGCGACGTCGCCGAGCGCGGCGAGCAGCGACTCGGACACCGCCTCGGCCGGCACGACGTCGGCCACGATCCCGCGGGCGCGCAGGGCCTGCGTCGTCGCCGGGCCGATCGCGGCCACCCGCACCCCGTGCAGGCCGCGGACGTCGCCCGGCAGCAGCAGGTCGACGCCGTTTGCGCTCGTCACCACGACCACGTCGTAGCCGCCGAGGTCGGGCGGCTCGAACGGCAGCGGCTCGATCCGGATCGCCGGCGCCTGGACCACCTCCGCCCCGAGCGCTTCGAGCCGGGCGGCCAGGCCGCTCGCCTGCGCCCGGGCGCGCGTGACGACCACCCGGCGGCCGTGCAGCGGGCGGCGCTCGAACCAGGCCAGCTGCTCGTGGAGGGCGGCCACACGGCCCACGAGCATGATCGCCGGCGGGCGCATGCCGGCCGCGGCGGCCGCGATGCCGTGCAGCGGCGCGACCACCGTGCGCTGTCCCGGCCGCGTCCCGTCGGAGATCACCGCCGCCGGCGTGTCGGCCGGCATGCCGTGCTCGATCAGGCGCGCGGCGTTCCCCGCCATGGCGCCGACACCCATCAGGAACACGAGCGTCCCCGGCGTCGCCGCGAGCGACCCCCAGTCGAGGTCGGTACCCGGCTTGGCCGGGTCCTCGTGGCCGGTCACCAACGTCACCTGGGCGGCGACGCCCCGCTGCGTGACCGGGATGCCGGCGTAGGCGGGGACGGCGTAGGCGGACGAGATGCCCGGCACGACCTCGAACGCGATCCCGGCCGCGGTCAGCGCGAGCGCCTCCTCGCCGCCGCGGCCGAAGATGAACGGGTCGCCGCCCTTGAGCCGAACGACGGTCTCGTGGGCACGGCCGAGCTCGACGAGGTGGGCGTTGATCACGTCCTGGGTCATCGCGTGCTCTCCCGGCCGCTTGCCGGCGTAGACGCGCTGCGTGCGCTCGGGGGCGAGCGCCACGATGCGCGGATCGGCCAGGCGGTCGTAGACGAGCACGTCGGCGGCGGCGAGCAGCTCGCGGCCGCGCACGGTGAGCAGGCCGGGGTCGCCCGGGCCGGCGCCGACCAGGTACACGGTCACGGCGCGATCCACCCCCGCAGGCGCAGCTCGGAGCCCTCGTGCCAGGCGTAGGCGGCGACCGGGACGCTGCAGCCGCCGCCGACGCTCTCGGCGAAGCCGCGCTCGGCCTCGACGGCCGCCCTGGTCGGGGCATGGTCGAGCGCTGAGACGAGCGCCTCGTCGCCGCGCCGCACCTGCACCGCGATCGCGCCCTGACCGGCCTCGGGGACGAACACAAGCGGGTCGAGCATGAACCCGATCCGCGCCTCTTGGCCGAGCCGCACGAGGCCGGCGGCCGCGAGCACGATCGCGTCGGCCTCGCCGGCGGCGAGCTTGGCCAGCCGCGTGTCGACGTTCCCGCGCAGGGGCACCACCTCGAGCCCGGGCCGCAGCTCGTGCAGGAGCGCCGTGCGGCGCGCCGACGACGTGCCGATGCGGGTGCCGTCGGGGATCTCCTCGAGCGAGGCGAACGGCCCGCACAGGGCATCGCGGGGATCCTCGCGCTCGAGCATCGCGCCGATCACGAGGTCGGCGGGCATGTCGCCCGTGAGGTCCTTGGCGCTGTGCACGGCCGCGTCGATCACGCCCTCTGCGAGCGCACGCTCGATGTCGCCGGTGAAGACGCCGCGGCCGTCGCCGATCTCGTCGAAACGGTGTGTGCGGTCGCGGTCGCCGGCCGTCGACATCGGCACGATCTCGGCCTCGCGCAGGCCGTCGGCGACCAGCCGCGCCTGCGCCACCGCGAGCGGGCTGCGCCGCGTCCCCAGCCGGATCATTCCGGCGTGGCCGGGTGTGCCTCGAGGCCGAAGAGCTCGGTGACGGCATCGGCGTACGGCGCCGACTGATCGGCGGCCGCGAGCTGCTTCAGCCGCACCGTCGGCTCGTGCAGGAGCTTGTTCAGCATCCCCCGGGTGACGGCGTCGAGGCGTTCGCGGTCGGCGGGCGTGAGCGAGTCCCAGCGCGGCTCCATCCGCCGCAGCTCGGCGGCGCGGATGCGCTCGGCGTGGTCACGCAGCGACGTGATCGCGGGCACGACCCGAAGCGCCGCCATCCAGTCGCGGAACTCGGCCGCCTGCTCGGCCACGATCGCCTGCGCGCGGCCCGTCTCGCCGCGGCGCAGCGCGAGCGTCCGCTGAACCGCTGCCTCCAGGCCGTCGAGGTCGACGACGGACGTGCCCTCGACCGCGGCCGCCGCCGGGTCGACGTCGCGCGGCACGGCGAGGTCGATCAGGAGCCGCGGCCGGCCCGGCCGCAGGTCGGCGGCGTGGATGACGTGCCCCGGCGCGGCCGTCGAGCTGACGACGACGTCGGCCGTGGCGGCGGCCGCCGCCAGGCCGTCCCAGGGGATCGCGGTGCCGCCGAACCGGGCGGCCAGCGCCGCCGCGTGGTCGGGGTCGCGGTTTGCGACCGAGAGCGGGCGCGCGCCGCGCGCGGTCAGGTTGGCCGCGACGAGCTCGGCCACCCGGCCCGCGCCGACGACGAGCACCGAGACGCCCTCGAGGCCGCCCAGCCGCTCGGCGGCGACCTCGGCGGCGACGGAGGCGACCGAGGCCCCGCCCGACCCGATGGCGGTCTCGTGGCGGACGCGCTTGCCCGCCTCGAGCGCGACGTGGAAGAGCCGGTTCGACACCGGGCCGGTCGCACCCCACTCGTAGGCGCCGGCGTAGGCGTCGCGGATCTGGGCCAGGATCTGGGCCTCGCCGGGGACGAGCGAGTCGAGCCCCGCGGCGACCGAGAACAGATGCTCGGCCGCCTCGGCCCCCGTGCGCACGTAGAGCATCGGCTCGAGCTGGGCGCGGTCGCGGCCGGACAGCTCCACCAGCCGCTCCACCGCCGCCTCGCGCAGCGCCTCGGGCCGGCTGCCGACCAGGTAGAGCTCGCACCGGTTGCACGTGGCCAGGCCCACGGCCTCGGCCACCGGCTCGGCGGCGAGCACGTGGTCGACCAGGTCGTGACCGTGGTCGTGCGCCGCCAGGCGCTCGCGCACGGGCAGCGGCGCGCTGCGGTGGCTGGTGCCGACGAGGACGAGGTGGAGCGCCACGGCCGCGTCAGCCATCGGCCTTGGCCTCCAGGATGCCCGCGATCTCGGCGAGCTCGCGTTCGAGCCGGCCGAGCTTCGAGTTCAGGATGACGACGTAGGCGAGCGTCACGACCCAGGCCAGGGCGTACACCGCCGCGACGTACTGGACGTACGTCTCGCGGATCACGGCGTCCCCTGCGCCAGCCGCCGCAGCCGCGACACCTGGTCGTCCAGGCGCTTGCCGCGCAGCTCGACCAGGTACATCGACACCGCCAGGCTGAGCATCGCCGCAAGCGCCACCATGAACGTCAGGAGCATGCTGCCGTCCATGTTCGCGCCCCGGTCGGTGAACGTGATCGGGTGGATCACGTCCTGGCCCAGGTGCACCGCGAGCACCGAGATCGGGATCAGGCCGACGCCGAGCAGCGCATAGACGGCCGAGTAGCGGGCGCGCCGCTCGCCCGGCTCGACCGAGAAGCGCAGCATGAAGTAGGCGCAGTAGAACAGGAAGATGATCAGGAAGGTGTTCAGCTCGGTGCTGCCCCAGTACCACCACGTCCCCCACGACACCTTGGCCCAGATCGAGCCGGTCACCAGCGTGAGCGTGCCGAAGATGACGCCGAGGTGCATGGGCACGTAGCTGCGCAGGTCGAGCGCCATGTCACCGCTCCACAGGTAGCGGGCCGCGTTCAGCGCGCCCCAGCCGAACAGCGTGTACGTCGTCAGGGCGATCGGGACGTGGAAGTAGAAGATGCGCTGCGAGAACCCCTGATCGGCGTCGTTCGGCACGTAGAAGAAGATCAGGCCGAGCGCCAGGGGCATCAGAACTGCCGCCACCAGGGCCGCGACGGTCGCGCGGTCGAGGCGGGCGGCGGCGGCTGTTTTCACTGGTTAATCCTCCACCACGAACTCGAAGAGTCCCCACCCGAAAAGCACGAACACCGTATCATAGAGAGCCAGATATCCCAGCCGTTCAAGGGTGTGGAAACCGCTTGTTTGCGGGGAAATCGTGCCGGTGGTCGCGCTCACCGCGCCCAGCACGAGCGGGATCGCGAAGGGCAGGAAGAGCACCGGCAGGAGCACCTCGCGCGCCCGCCCGGCCGATGCCAGCCCGGCGACGAGCGAGCCCAGCGCGGCGATGCCGATGTCGGCCAGGAGGACCGCGGCCACCAGCACGCCGTAGTCCGGCGCGGGCCCGGTCTGCAGGAAGAAGAGCCAGAACGCGGGCAGCGCCACCACCTGCACCGCGATCAGGAAGAGGCACGTCGAGCACGCCCGCGCGAGCCAGATCAGCGCGCGGTCGATCGGCGCCGCGAGCAGACCGTCCCAGATGCCGTGCTCGCGCTCCTGCGCGAACGTGCGCAGGAGGCCGAGCATCGCCGTGAACACGATCGCGACCCACAGCATCCCGGTCGCCGCGCGCGTGCCGCCGGCGGGCGTGCCGCCGCCGAGGCCGAACCTGAAGAGCACGAACGCCGCCAGCACGAACGCGACCATCGCGAGCACCACCTCGCTGCCGCGCAGCTCGAGCAGCAGATCCTTGCGCACGAGCGCGGCGAACGCGCGCCGGCTCACGCCGCCACCCGCCCGTCGGCCAGGCGCACCTCGGCGGTGGCGAGACCGTCGAACCAGCCGGGCTCGTGGGTCGAGACGAGCACCGTGCGCCCCGGCTCGGAGAGCACCTCGCGCAGGACTTCGCGGCCCTCGCTGTCCAGGCCCGCCGTCGGCTCGTCGAGCAGGAGCAGCGACGGCCGGTGCAGGACGGCGCGCGCGAGCGCGATCCGCTGCGTCATGCCGCGCGAGAACTCCGCTACCGGGTCGCGTCCGCGCGCGCGCAGGCCGACCCGCTCGAGCGCCGGATCGATCCACTCCTCCGGCACGCCGTAGAGGGCGGCGTAGAGCGCGAGGTTCTCGTGCGCCGTCAGGCCGGGGTAGGTGAGCGGCCCGTGGGCGACGTAGCCGATCAGCGGCCGGGCCGCCGGGGCCGCCCGCGGCAGCGCGTGGCCGGCCACCGCCACGCCGCCCTCGCTCGGCCGCAGCACGGTCGCAAGCACCCGCAGGAGCGTCGTCTTGCCGGCGCCGTTCGGCCCCGTGACGACCACGAACTCGCCGGCGCGCACGCCCAGGTCGACGCCGGCGAGGGCGGCACGCTCGCCGAAGCGCCGCACAAGGCCATCGCAGACGACGGCCCCGGCCTCAGGCAATTGCATCGGCCAGCACCCCGGCCAGGAAGACGATCGCGATGACGCCGTTCATGGTCAGGAACGCCATATCGACGCGCGACAGGTCGTCGGCGCTGACGATCGAGTTCTCGTAGGCGAGCAGGACGGCGACCACCGCCACACCCAGGTAGTACAGCGGCCCCAGGCCGAGCGAGAGCCCAAGCCATATGAGCAGGACGACCGAGAGCAGGTGGAAGACGCGCGTGATGCGCAGGGCGGTCGCGATCCCGAACCGGAGCGGGATCGAGTGCAGGCCCTGCTCGCGGTCGATGTCGATGTCCATCGTGGCGTAGATGATGTCGAAGCCGGCGATCCAGAGCGCGACCGCGCCGCCGAGCAGGAACGGGGTGCCGGTGACGTGGTTGGTCACCGCCACCCAGCCCCCCACCGGAGCGAGCCCGTCGACGATGCCGAGGAACGGGTGGCAGAGCCAGGTGAACCGCTTCATGTACGGGTAGGCGACGAAGCCCGCGACCGGGATCGGCCACAGCCAGCGCGTGATCGGTGCGAGCTGCCACACGGCCACGAGGAAGACGATCAGCGACCCGGCCGCGAACGCCATCACATTCGTGCGCGACAGAAGGCCGGCGGGGATCTCGCGCCGCGCGGTGCGCGGGTTGCGGGCGTCGATCGCGGCGTCGATGAGGCGGTTGAGCGCCATCGCCAGGCTGCGCGCCCCCACCATCGCGACGGTGATCCAGAACAGCTGGCTCGCCGAGGGCACCTGGCCCAGGGCCAGGATCGCGCCCGTGTAGGCGTACGGCAGCGCGAACACGGTGTGCTCGAGCTTCACCAGGCTCACGAACCTGCGCGCGTAGACGGCGGTGGCGCTCAATGCGACGTCGGCAGGTCGACCAGCAGCCGCAGCCCGTGCTCGAGCGCGGGCGCGATGGCGTCGTAGAGCTCCGCGCAGGCCTTCGGGCTGCCGGGCAGGTTCACGATCAGCGCCGAGCCGGCGATGCCGCTGCGGCCGCGCGAGAGCATCCCGTGCGGCGAGACGGCGATCGACACCGCGCGCATGTGCTCATCCAGGCCGGGCGTCGGGCGCTCGATCACCTCGGCGGTCGCCTCGGGGGTGACGTCGCGGGGGGCAAAGCCGGTGCCGCCGGTGGAGAGGACGAGGTCGGCGGCCCCGGCCAGGTCGCGCAGCGCCGCGGCGATCTCGGCGCGCTCGTCGGCCACCACGCGCCGGCCCGTGAGATCGAACCCGGCGGCGTGCAGGCGGGCCTCGAGCACGTCGCCGCTGGCATCCTGGCGCGTGCCCGCGACGACGCCGTCGGAGACCGTCAGCACCGCCGCCCTCACGCCTGCTCGCGCCTCCAGTGCCCGCTCTTGCCGCCGCTCTTCTCGACGAGCTCGGCGGTGCGGATGGAGATCGCCGGGTCGAGGCCCTTCGTCATGTCGTACACGGTCAGCGCGGCCACGACGGCGGCGGTGAGCGCCTCCATCTCGACGCCGGTCTGGGCGGTCGTCTCGGCGGTGGTGACGATCTCGACCCCGTCACCGGTGAGCGCGGGTGAGACGTCGACCATCGAGAGCGGCAGCGGGTGGCACAGCGGCACGATGTCGGGCGTGCGCTTGGCCGCCATGATCCCGGCGACGCGGGCCACGGCCAGCACGTCGCCCTTCGGCAGCGTCCCGTCGGCCACGCGGGCGCGGACATGCTCGGGCAGCGCGACGTACGCCCGGGCGACGGCCCGGCGGCGCGTGACCGGCCTTGCGCCCACGTCGATCATGCGGATCTCACCCATGCGGGCGGAAGTCTACGGCGCAAAGCGGGGACTGTCCCGGACACCGGGGACAGTCCCCATGCCGTCACGCGCCGCATAACCGGTGCCAGGCGCCTCTTATGCAATCAGCAGCGGCTCCAGCGCGCGGGCGTAGGCCCGCGCGGAGCGGCCGTCCGGGTCGCGGCGCGGGTTGCCGCAGCACACGCTCACCCCCACCACGCGCCCGGTCGCTGCGAGCGCCGCCACCTCGCCGTCGAGGCGCGCGCCGCTCCAGCCGTCCGCAGCGGGGAAGTCGACGCCGGGGGCGGCGGCCGGGTCGAGCACGTCGCCGTCGAGGTGCAGGTGCACGGGCGCGCCGGCCGGGAGCGCGGCGAGCGCCGCGGCGACGTCGTCGGCGACGACGAGCTGGGAGCGGTCGATCGCCGCCCGCTCGCCCGGGTCGAGGTCGCGGCTGCCCACGAGCGCCGCCCTGGCCTCGGGCAGGGCGGGGTCGAGCCCCGCCGCCCGGCGCAGCTCGTCGTGGCACCAGCCGAGCAGGATCGCAAACGGCATCCCGCCGAGAAAGCCGCTCGGGCTCGTCTGCGGCGTGTTCAGGTCGCCGTGCGCGTCGATCCACACGAGCACCAGGTCGGGATGCGCCGCGCGCATGCCGGCGACCACCGCCGGCGCGAGCGTGCACTCGCCGAGCAGCACGAGCGGCCTGTCCGCAGCGCCGGCGACGGCGGCGTGGAGGCCGGGCAGGCCGGCGACGAGCGCATCGACGGGCGGCGCCTCGAGGTCGATGTCCACGACCTGCGCGCCCGTCACCCCGAGTGCTGCTGCCACGGCGGCCGGCCCCTCCTCCATCCCGGGGCCGTGGAACCGGCTCGACCAGCCCGCCTGGATCACCGCGGTCACGGCCGCACCACCTCGGGCCGGGCGAGGGCGAGGTCGTCCATGAGCGCGTCCACCCAGTGGGCGATGTCGTGCTCGCGCACCTGCGCCCGCAGGCCCTCGATGCGGCGGTGGCGGTCGGCCAGGGGCATCGTGAGCGCGGTGTGGATGGCGTCGGCCTGCTCCTGGATGTCGAACGGGTTCACCGTGAGGGCGAACTCGCCCAGCTCGGGGTCGGCGCCGGCGTTCTCGGACAGGATCAGCACGCCGTCGCGCTCGTTCACGAGCGGGGCCTCCTTCGCCACCAGGTTCATGCCGTCGAAGATCGCGTTCACGAGCAGCACGTCGTACTCGGCGTAGGCCGCCACCGCCTCGGGGAAGTTGTCCGAGATGCGCAGGTCGACCGCCTGCCAGTCGCCCGTCGCGTAGAAGCGGTCGTTCACCGTGCGGGCCGCGCGCTGGATCGCCCCCAGGTACTCGGCGTACTCGGGGATGTCCTGGCGCGAGGGGTCGAGCTTGGCCAGCAGGGTCGCCCGGCCCTCCCACTCGGGGTGGTCGGCCAGGAAGAGCTCGAACGCCTGGATGCCGCGCACGATGTTCTTGGAGGGGTCGGTGCGGTCGACGCGCAGGACGATCCGCTCGGGCCGCCACTCCTGCAGGGCCTCGCGCTCGGCCAGCACCGCCTCGCTCTCGCGCAGGCGGTCGAACTCGGCCGGATCGACCGAGATGGCATGGTCGCGCACGCGCACGATGCGGCCCTCGTGGTGGACGGTGCGCGTCTCCATGTCGACCGTGGCATCGGTGAACTGGTCGACGCAGTTCAGGAAGTTGCGGACATAGCGGGCGGTGTGCAGGCCGATCACGTCGCAGGCGAGCAGGGACGAGTGGATCGCCGTGCGGATGTGCGGCGGCAGCACCCGCCAGTAGTCCGCCATCGGCCACGGGATGTGGGTGAAGTGCTGCATGACGGCGTTCGGCACCCGCTCGCGAATGGAGGCCGGCGCCACGAACAGGTGGTAGTCCTGCAGCATCACGAAGGGCTGCGGGCCCTCGGCCGCCTCGAGCTCGGCCACGACGGCGTCGGCGAAGCGCTGGTTCACCGGAACGTAGCCCGCGTCCCAGGCGAGGCGCACGTTGCGGTCGACCGACGGCTCCGACGCCAGCCCCCACAGGTAGTGGTGGATGAACCACAGTGTCGGGTTGGCGAACACGTTGTAGTAGCGGTCGAACTCCTCGCGGTCGTGCACCACCAGGCGCACCGTGAGGTCGCCGTCGTGATAGGCGCCCTGCTCGGCGACCTCGGCGTCCTCGTCGGTGAGCGCGCTCGCGATCCAGGTGACGGGGCGCACCGCGGCGAGGCCGCTCAGGGCGGTGACGAGGCCGCCACCGCCGCGGCTTGCCACGATCTCGCCGTCCGGCCCGCGTGAGAACCGCAGCGGCCCGCGGTTGGAGACGATCAGCAACGGCGGCTGCTCGGCCATCACCGCACCCTACCGAAGATGAAATGCCCCCGCCGTCACGGAAACCGGCATACCCGCCGTCCGGCGGGCGTATGCATGCCGGCTACGCAGAGATGATCTCGAGCTCGGCCTGCTCGTCGCTTCCGGCCATGCGGTGCATCAGCGCCAGCCAGTCGCGCAGCAGCCGCGGCGTCAGGAAGCGGCGGCGCACGTGCTCCTTCGCCCGCCGCGTCATCTCGCGCGTCGATGCCGGATCGGCCAGCACGTCGAGGATGCGCTCGGCGCACTGCTCGGACGACGACACCAGGTACCCGGTCTCGCCGTCGGTGATCTGGGCGACGATCCCGCCGACGTTGCCGGCGATCGTCGGCCGGGCCTTCCAGAGCGCCTCGGACACCGTCAGGCCGAAGCCCTCGCGGATCGACTTCTGGATGCACACCTCGGCCTGCACCTGGAACGCGTTCACCTCGACGGCGCCGACGTTGTTCAGGTTCGAGAACATGAAGATGTCGGGGTCCTCTTCGCAGTAGTCGCGGGTGGTGTTCCAGAACTCCCACCCCTCGGGGTCGTCGTGCGCCATCGACCCCACGAGCGCAAGCTGCACGTCGCGGTGGCGCTCCTTGACCATCCGGTAGGCGTCGATGACGCCCATCGGATCCTTCCAGGGGTCGAAGCGCGACACCTGCAGGAGCAGCGGCCGGCCGACGTCGATGCCGAACTGGTCGACGATATAGGCGGCGTCGTCGGGCGAGAGCGCCATGTTCTTGGGCGCGAGCGGGTCGATCGCAGGCGGCCAGATGACCGCCTCGCCGATCCCGGCTCCGCGCGGCACGTAGGCCGGCATGTGGAAGATGGCCGCGTCGTAGTCCTTCAGGCGCGGCGCCAGGAAGTCGAGCACCTCGGGGTTGGGCGTCGAGAGGTCGATGTGGCAGCGCCACACCCACTTGGGCCGGCTGGTCTGGACGAACTCGCGCATCGCCATCGGCTGGGGGTCGTGGACGACGATCACGTCCCACTCGTCGGCGTCGGTGAGGGCGTCGGCGTTCATCTTGTTGTAGCCCTCGAAGATCGCCTTCTGGTGGTCGGTGATGCCCTTCTCGTCGCCCTGGAGCGCGTTGTGGATCGTCTTCGTGACGTCGTAGAACTCCTCGCGGCCGTCGATCACACGCCACTCGGCGTCGAGCCCGGCGTCGATCATGAGCGGGATCAGCGTGTACTGGATCTCGGCCACGCCGCCGCCGAACGCGGTCGCGGACAGGTGCAGGATGCGCTTGCCCTGCAGCGGCTCGGCGAGCCGCCGGATCTCCTCGGCCAGCGTCCGCCCGATCAGCGAGTTGTAGTCGGCGAGCGACTTGTGACCGACGTTGACCTTCTGCACGGGCGAGAACCTAGCACCATCACCGGCCCGCGCCGTCGGATGGCAGCCGCAGGGCGAAGGTGGTCTCGCCCTCGCCGGACGAGACGGCGATCTCTCCGCCCATGCGCTGGGCGAGCTCGCCGGCGATGGCCAGGCCGAGCCCGCTCCCCGACGAGCTGCTCTGCGGGCCGCGCCAGAAGCGCTCGAACAGGTGCCGCTGCGAGTCGGCGTCGATGCCGGGGCCGTCGTCGGACACGCTCAGCGTCACATGGCCGTCGTCGGAGCCGACGCAGACGCGCACCTCGGTGCCCTCGGGGTTGTGGCGCACCGCGTTGTCGACGAGGACGCGGCCGATCTGCTGCACCCGCTGCTCGTCGCCGACACCGTGCGGGAGGCCGCGCGGCGGACGGGCGAGCACCACCCGGCTGCCGTGCCGCGCCGCCAGGCCGCGGAACTCGCGCACGAGCCCGCGCGCGGCCGCCGCCAGGTCGACCGGCTCGGAGCCCACCTCGACCGCGCCCGAGTCGAGCCGGGAGAGGTCGAGCAGGTCGGTCGCGAGCTTCGTCAGCCGCGAGACCTGCTCGCGCATCGTCAGCACGAACTCCTCGCGCGTCGCCGGGTCGAGGTCCTCCTCGGCGAGCAGCTCGAGGAAGCCGCCGAGCGAGAAGAGCGGCGTGCGCAGCTCGTGGGAGGCGTTGGCGATGAAGTCCTTGCGGGCGCGGTCGACCTGCGCGAGCCGGTCCTGCATCATGTCGAACGACCGCGCCAGCCGGCCGAGCTCGTCGGGGCTCTCGTCGCCGATCGGCTGGTCGAAGTGCCCGGCCGCGATCCGGCTCGACGCCGACTCGAGCTTGCCGACGCGGCGGGAGACGGCGACGGCGAGCCCCCAGCCGACGACGGTCGCGACCGCGAGGGCGAGGCCCGTCGCGATCAGGATGCGGCGCTCGACGAGCGCGGCGGTGCTGTTCACGTCGGCGACGCTCTGGGACAGCATGACGATGCCGCCCTTCGGCACGGGGAACGCCACCGCGGCGGCTCCCCCCAGCGTGCGGCCGTGCCCGATCTCGCCGCGCCGCGCCGCCCTGACGATGGGGCTCGACAGCGGCAGCACCGGGGTCGAGCCCGCAAACGGCACCAGCCGGTTGCCGTCGAACACGTATGCGGTCGCCTGGCCGTTGGCGATCCGGGCGGCGTGCTGCAGCGCCTTGCGGATGTGCACGCCCGAGACGAACGCGTGCTGCATCCCCGGCGCCCTCTGCTGCGACCGGGCGATCGCCTCGAGCCGTGTCTGCCGCTCGGAGATCAGGTTCTGGCGCAGGCTGGGGACGACGTAGAGGAAAACGACGCCCATCGCGCATGCGACCACCCCGGTGAGCACCGCCACCAGCCGCAGGCGCAGCGAGCGCAGGGCACCCATGCGCTCAGCTGCTGTCGCGGAAGCGGTAGCCCACGCCGCGCACGGTGAAGATGAAGGCCGGCTCGCGCGGATCGGCCTCGATCTTCTCCCGCAGATGGCGGATGTGGACGTCGATCGTGCGCGGCTCGCGGTAGGCCGAGTCGCCCCACACCGCCTCGAGCAGCGACTGGCGCGTGTACACGCGGCCGGGGTGCAGGGCGAGCGTGTGCAGCACCTCGAACTCGACGTAGGTCAGCTGGACGGGGTCGCCGGACACGGTCACCGTCCGCTTGGCCGGGTCGATCGCGAGGCCGTCGGCGACGATGGCGCCGTCCGGCTGCTCGCGCTGCTCGGCAACCAGGGTCGCCCGCCGCAGCACGGCGCGGATGCGGCTGCGGAACTCGCGGATCGAGAAGGGCTTGGTGATGTAGTCGTCAGCGCCGAGCTCGAGGCCGAGCACCTTGTCGACCTCGTCGTCGCGGGCGGTCAGCATGATGATCGGAACGGCGGAGTCGGTGCGCAGCCGCCGGCACACCTCGAGCCCGTCGAGGCGGGGCAGCATCACGTCGAGCACGACGAGGTCGACCGGCTGCTCCGAGAACCGGCGCAGCGCCTCCTCGCCGTCGCGGGCCTGGACGACGCGGTAGCCCTCCCGCTGCAGCGGATAGGTCAAGAGCTTCTGGATCGACTCCTCGTCATCGACGAGCATGATTGTGGCTTCGAAAGGCACTCCTTGGGAAGAGTACGCGACGCACCGTTGGGAACCCCTTTCCGCGCTGCTGCGTCCCGTCGCGTGTGCTATAACCGCCGCTTCGGTGGCTGCTCCCGCACGCAGAAGGCCCGTCCGGCGCGGGTCGCACCGACCGCTCGTGTCGTGGCCGCTCCACGCCCTGCTGCTCGGGGTGTCGCTGCTCGTACCGCTGATCGCCCTGCTCACGCTGTACCAGCCCGCGGCCCCGCTTCCGCCCACCCCATCGCTCCAGTTCAGCGGCGCGGCGGCGGCCAACCTGACCGGCCGGCTGGCGACCGCCGAGCGCGACAGCAAGGGCTCCTGCTGCGCGGCCGGCAGCGCCGGCGAGCTGGCGGCCGCCGACTGGGTCTCGGCGAACATGCAGCCCTTCGACCCCAGCCCGCGCCGCCAGGTGTTCGCCACCAACCTGCCCTGGCAGTCCCAGCCGGTGCCGATGGCCAACGTGATCGCCTACCGCCCGGGGCGGTCGCGCCAGATCGTGGCCGTGATCGTGCATCGCGACGGCGGGACGCCCGCCGACCTGGCCGGCACCGGCATCCTCGTCGAGCTCTCGAAGGTGCTCACGAGCCTGCCCCGCGAGCGCGGGCTCGCGCTGGTCTCGACCGACGGCGGCACCACCGGCGGCCAGGGGGCGACGGCGCTCGCCGGGCACTGGCCGCCCGCCTCGCGGATCGTCGCGGCGGTCGTGATCGACGCGGCCGCGGCCCGGACGGGCACGCCGCTTCGCATCCTCACGCGCCCGAGCACGCCTCGCGGCGTCTCACCCACGCTCTACGCGGCGGCGCGGCAGGCGGTGTCGACGTGGTACGGCAGCGCGGCCCGCATCCCGGGGCCGTACGACCAGCTCTCGGGCTACGGCGTGCCCTACGCGCGCAACGAGCAGGGCACGTTGCTCGCCCACGGCATCTCGGCGCTCACGCTCACCGCCGGGCGCAACCACACGATCCAGGGGCCGATCTCCGCGCTCGACGCCGACCAGCTGGGACGGGTCGGGACGACGGTCGCAAACCTCGTCGCCGAGCTCGCGGCCGCGCCGACGATCGAGCGCGACGGGTCGCCGGTGCTGCTCCTGTCCGGCAAGGTGATGCGCGGCTGGCTGGCCGAGGCCTCGATGGCGATCCTGCTCGCCCCGTTCATCGCCTGCGTGCTCGACATGGTCGCGCGCCTGCGCCGGCGGCGGGTGGCGATCGCGCCCGGCGTCGTCGCGTTCGCGTGGCGGGCCGGCGCCTGGCTGGTGACGCTGGCGGCGATGTGGCTGCTCGCGGCCGCACCGGGGCGGCTCCTTCCCGGCATCGCCGTGCCGCCGCTTCCGGGCAAGACCGGCGTCACCACGGCGGGCATCCTGATCGCCGCCGGGGCGGGGCTCGTGTTCTGGCGGTTCGTCAGCCGACCGCGGCTCGTGCGCCTGGATGCGACCACCGCCGAGGAGCGCACGGCCGGCCTTGCGGGCGGCCTCCTCGGACTGGCGCTCGCCGGCCTGCTGCTCACCGCCGTCAACCCGTTCGCGCTGATCGTCGTGCTCCCGGCCGCCCACATCTGGCTGTACCTGCCGGCGGCGGCTCGCGCCGGCCGGCGCTGGCTCCTGGTCGTCTACCTGGCCGGACTGATCGGGCCCGCGGCGCTCGTCTTCGAGCTGTGGACGGCCCAGGGCCTGGGCTCGAGCACGCCGCGGGCGCTCGTCGCGATGACCTCGAGCGGCTACCTGGCGCCCGTCGTGTCACTGTGCTTCGCGCTGTCGGCGGCGGCCGCGGCCCAGCTGGGGGCGCTGGTCGCCGGCCGCTACGCCAACCCGCACGCAAGGATTCGCTGAATCTCGGGCGCAGCCGGGGGCGCGTGCCGCTATAACAAGGGGGTGGCAACCGGCACGGCCACCGCGGAGCAGACCTCGAAGCGGGTGGGGCGCAGACGCCTGGCGGTTCGCAGGCTCGGCACCAGCCTGATGGTCGTCGGCGTGCTCGTGATCGTCTATGCCGGCGTGGTCCTGTTCTGGGGCGATCCGATCACGGCCCTCTATGCCGACTGGCGCCAGCAGGGCCTGTCCAGCACGCTGAACCACGAGATCCAGAGCTGGCCGGCGGCGCCCGCCGCGGCCGCCGAGCCGCCGGGCGGCGGCGCGCAGGCGGTCGCCCGCGCGCACGCCACCGATCTGCGGCTGCTGCGGCGTGACGCGGCCATCTTCGCGCACCGTGACCACGGCGGGCAGCCGTTCG
This sequence comes from uncultured Actinomycetes bacterium, assembly GCA_963760755.1. Classification (GTDB taxonomy): domain Bacteria; phylum Actinomycetota; class Thermoleophilia; order Gaiellales; family JAICJC01; genus JAICJC01. Next base: position 405,656 of record CAVXEE010000003.1, read on the forward strand.
GCCGGCTGACGATCGGCCGCATCGGGCTGAGCGTCGTCGTCGTCCAGGGCACGGACTGGCTGCACGATCTGAGCCAGGGGCCCGGCCACTACGCCAACACGCAGTTCCCCGGCCAGGGCACGACCGTCGCGATCGCGGGGCACCGGACGACGTTCGGAGCGTGGTTCCGGCACATCAACGACATCCGCGACGGCGACTACATCACGCTCCAGATGCCGTACGCCACGTTCACCTACCGCGTCCAGTACCACCAGGTGGTGCCCAACACCGACTGGAAGATCATCCGCCCGCAGGGCTACGAGCGGCTCGTGCTCTCGGCCTGCCATCCGCTCTATTCCTCGTCGCACCGCTGGATCGTCTACGCGAAAGGCATCTCCGCCAAGCTCAAGGGCGGCGTCACCGTGCCGCTCGCCGGAAGCTAGGCGCTTACCGGAGCGGCAGGTACTCGACGATCGTCCCGGCGGGCGCCTCGCCGGTGCCGGCGTCGATCAGCGCAACCGCGTCGGCCCCGGCCGCGTGCACGATCATGTGCGAGTCCTGCGGGCCGGCCGGATGCAGCACCATCCCCTCGGCGGTGGCCTGCAGGCGGCAGCGCACGGCGTGATCGCGGTCCCGCAGCCGCGGCACCGGCTCGGCCAGCCGCGCGACCGGCCGCGGCTCGACGTGGCCATGCTGCATGGCGGCCAGGGCGGGGCGCAGAAAGAGCTGGAAGCAGACCAGGCTCGACACGGGGTTCCCGGGCAGGCCGAACACGAGCGCGCCGCCGGGGGCGACGCCGAACCACAGCGGCTTGCCCGGCTTGTGGGCCAGACGCCAGAACACCTCGCGGACGCCGAGGGCGGCCAGGGCCGGCTTGACGTGGTCGTGCGGCCCCACCGAGACGCCGCCGGACGAGACGACGATGTCGGCGCCCGCGAGCGCACGGCCGAACGCCTCCTCGGTGGCGGCGCGATCGTCGTGCACGGTCTGGGCGGCGATGACGTCGGCACCCGCCTCGCGGGCCTGGGCGACGATCGCGGTCAGGTTGGACTCGTAGATCTGGCCCGGCGCGAGCGGCGTCCCCACCGGCACGAGCTCGCTGCCCGTCGCAAGCGCGGCCAGCCGCGGCCGCCGCGCCACCGAGACGTGGGCCACGCCCGTCGCCTGGATTGCCGCCAGGAGGGCCGCGTTCAGGCGCTCGCCGGCCCGGCCGACCAGGTCGCCGGCGCGGACGTCGCCGCCCTCGCGGCGGATGTGGGCGCCGGCCCTGGGCGGATCGGCGTGGAGCGCGTCGTCCTGCTCGCGCGCGTCCTCGATCGGCACGACGGCGTCGGCGCCGTCGGGGAGCGGCGCCCCGGTGGCGATCCCCGCCGCCGTGCCGGGCAGAAGCGGTTGCGGCGGGTCACCCGCGCCCAGCCGGAACGCGATCGGGACGCCGCCCGCGCCCAGGTCGGCGGCCCGCACGGCGTAGCCGTCCATGGCCGACGTGGCGAACGGGGGCAGGCTGACGGCTGCGCTGACGTCGGCCGCCAGCACGCGGCCGGCGATGTCGGCCGAGACCGGGAGCCGCTCGACGTCGAGCGCCGGCGTGTGTTCGAGGATCAGCCGCAGCGCCTCGGCCGGCCGGATCATCGGGGCGCCCTCGACGGGTGCGGGGGCGACGTCGCGGGTCATGCCCGCATGCTATCGGCCTCCGGGCGCGGCTCGTCGCCCGTCGGGATGCGTGGATACTGGAGGCGTGGACAGCGACGCACGACACCGGCCTTCGCACCTGCGTGGGTGCGGATGGTTCTGGGCGTGGGCGATCGTCGGGGTGGTCTTCGCGCTTGGCCTCGACGTCGTCTTCCTCCTGCCGTTCGCGGGGCTGCTGGCGGTGATCGTCGGCCTCTTCCGGGGGAGCCGCGGCCACATGGCGGGGATGCTGACCGGCGCCGGCCTGCCGTTCCTGTACGTCGCCTACCTCAACCGGCAGGGACCGGGAACGGTGTGCTGGACCGACGGCGCCGGGGGCGGCGGCTGCGAGGACTATCTGAACCCATGGCCGTGGCTTGCGATCGGGGTCGCGCTCGTCGCCGGCGGCATCGTGCTCGACGAACGCAACCGGCGCCGGCGCGCCGCTCACGACGAATCCCTCTCGTCTAGGCCGTGAGGATCAGCGGACGGCCGCGCGCGACGATGATCGTGTGCTCGACGTGGGCCGAGCGGCCGCCGTCGGCCGTTCTGACCGTCCAGCCGTCGCCGGCGGGCCGGGTCGCGCGGGTGGCGGCGGCGATGATCGGCTCGATCGTGATCACGAGGCCGTCGGTCAGCGGCGCGCCCATCCCGGCCGCGCCGAAGTTGGGCACGCTCGGCGGCTCGTGGATCGCGCGGCCGATGCCGTGCCCCGCGAGCTCGCGCAGCACGCGGAAGCCGCGCCGCTGCACCTCGGCCTCGACGGTCGCCCCCACGGTGCCGGTCGTCGCGCCGCTGCGGGCGACCGCGATCGCGGCCCGCAGGCCCGCTGCGGCCGCATTGCAGAGCGCCGCGTCGGCGGCGGCGACCGGCGGCACGGGCACCGTGATCGCGGCGTCGGCCATGTAGCCGTCGAGCTCGGCCGTGACGTCGAGCTTGACCAGGTCGCCGGGCTCGATCCGGCGCCGGCCGGGGATGCCGTGCACCGCCTCGTCGTTCACGCTGATGCAGGTCACGCCCGGGAACCCGTAGGCGAGCTGCGGCGCCGAGCGCGCGCCGTGGCGCTGGAAGACCTTCGCCGCGGCGCGGTCGAGCTCCGCGGTCGTCGCCCCCGGCCGCACCAGCGCGCGCATCCGCGCCAGCGTCTCCGCCACTACCCGGCCGGCGGCCACGAGCGCGAGCACGTCCCGGCGCGACCCGACCGACACGCTAGGTGGTGGGCGGGTTGGTGCTCGTCGGCGGGTTGGTCGACGTGGGCGGCGGCGGCGGGGGCGAGCTCGTGCCACCACCCGTCGTGCCCGTGCCGCCACCCGTCGTGCCCGTGCCGCCCTGCTTCTTCTTCTTGGTCGCCGGCGGTGCGATCTTGAACTTCGACTTCCACGGCAGGAACTGGATCGGCTGCGTCGGCGCGATCGGCCACGCCGTCGGCGGGAACTTGCTCGGCTCGTCCTGGAACGCCGCGGCGGCGAAGAGGCCCCAGATGGTGGCCGGATAGCCGCCGCCGAACGCCGGCCCCGGGATCGACCCGCCGAGGTCCATCGGGAGCTCGCCCTTGGGGTAGCCGACCCACACGCACGCGGCCAGGTTGGGCGTGTAGCCGCAGAACCAGGCGTCGGTGTGGTTGTCGGTCGTGCCGGTCTTGCCGGCCTGGGCGCGGTAGGCAGCGCCGTAGTCGGCCACGTTCGCGTTCATGCCCGTGCAGCAGGAGTGCACGTTCGTGTCCAGGTACTGCGTGACCTGCCAGGTGGCGCCGTCGGGGACGACCCGGTGGCCTGTGTTCTTCGACGCCGGCGTCAGGATCGGCTTCTGGCCGTACGGCACGACCTTTGTGAACGCGAGCAGCGGCCGCCGGATGCCCTGGGCGGCGATGGTCGCGTAGGCGTGGGTCATGTCGAGCGGCGACACGCCGCCGGCGCCCAGGATCACCGAGGGCGTGGTCGGCAGGTTGTCGGACTTGGGGATGCCGAGCTTGTACGCCATGTTGGCCACGTTCTCGGCGCCGATGTCGATCGCCAGCCGGGCGTAGACCGCGTTCACCGACTGCTCGAGCGCCGTCGAGAGCGGCAGCGAGGACGCGCTGGCCGACTCCGCGTTCTGCACCGTCCAGAAGTCGTTCGGGGCGCTCGCGCCGGGGAAGAGCGGGTAGTTCACGAGCGGCGCCGTCGGGTAGATCGTGTTGTTGGGGTCGATGTGGTCGTCGACCATCGCCGCGATCAGGCCGTAGGACTTGAACGTCGAGCCGGCCTGGCGGCGCGACTGGACGGCCAGGTTGTACTTGGTCTTGCTGTAGTCCGTCGACGACTGCATCGCCAGGATCTCGCCGTTTCTGGGGTCGATCGCGACGAGCGCGGCCGCGGGGGCGTTCGTGAAGTCGAGCTCCCTCTGCATCGCGGCATGCGCCGCGCTCTGCAGCACTGGGTCGATGGTCGTCTTCACCTGCAGGCCGCCGCTGCGCAGCGCCTTGGAGCCGTACCTCTGGAGCAGCTCGTCGCGCACGTACTGGACGAAGTACGGCTGGCGCACCCGTGTGAGGTGCTTCGGCGCCCTGAGGCCAAGCCCGAGCGCGTAGGCGTGCTGATACTGGGCGAGGGTGATGTGGCCCTGGTCGAGCATCGCCGCCAGCACCTCGTTGCGGCGCTGCTTGGCCGCCCCCGGATGCAGGCGCGGGTTGTAGAGCGTCGGCGACTGCGGCAGGCCGGCGATCAGCGCCGCCTGGCGGATGTCGAGCTGCGAGCAGTGCTCGTTGAAGTACGTCTCGGCCGCCGCCTCGCACCCGTACGTGACGCCGCCGTAGGAGATGACGTTCAGGTAGGTGCCGAGGATCTTGTCCTTCGACCAGTGCTCGGCCATCTGGATCGCCAGCCACGCCTCCTTGATCTTGCGCTGGAACGTCTGCGAGTCGGTCAGGTACAGGTTCCTGACCAGCTGCTGCTCGATCGTGGATGCGCCCTGGACGACGTGGCCGGCCTGAAGGTCGTCCAGGAAGGCGCGCGCGATCCCCTGGTAGTCGACGCCCCCGTGCTGGTAGAAGCGCTTGTCCTCGACGTCCACCGTGGCGATCTTGAGCCACTTCGAGATCTGCCCGAACGGCACCGGGGTGCGGTTCTGGAGCGACGGGATCTGGGCGAGCACCTTGCCGTGGCGGTCGTAGATCTTCGTGGTCACGCCCGGGTAGTGCGGCGTCATCGTCTTCAGGTCGACGCCCTTCAGCACGCTCGAGACGGCCACCGTCGCGCCGACACCGGCCGCGACGACCACACCGATGCCCCCCACCGCGAAGATCACGAGCGCCGTCGCGAAGAGCGAGCGGCGGCCGCGGCGGCGCTCGTCGGCGCGGCGCTTGCGCCGGCGGGCGGCGACGTGTCCGAGCACGTCCTCGTACTGGCTGCGCGGCGGCTGGCCGGGGCCGGTCACGGCGTCGTCACCTCGGTCTCGGCATCGGCGAGGATGCCCTCCTCGTGCAGGCGGGTGATGCAGCGCTCGCGCAGCGCCCTGGCCGCCGCGCTCGCCTGGGCGGCATCCGGCATCCACACGCCCACCGAGTAGGTGGTGCCGTCGGCGGTCACCTCGGCCACGGCGGTGCCGGGCGCCGGGCGCTCTCGCACGCGGCCGTCGACCGCCTCGGCCTGCTCGTCGAGGATCGCGCGCACCCGCACCGGGTCAGCCGTCAGCGGGAGCGTCAGGCGCACCTGGGCGAGCGAGACCGGATCGATGATGGTCATGTTGGTCACGCGCGAGTTCGCAAGCTCCTCGTTGGGGATGAGCACACGCCGGTTGTCGGTGGTGCGCAGGCGGGTGTAGGCCAGGCCGATGTCCTCGACCGTGCCCTCGGCGTCGCCCACGCTCACGCGGTCGCCAAGACGAACCGGTTGGTTGATCGCGATCATCACCCCGGCCACGAAGTTTGCCAGGGTTGAGCGCGCGGCGAAACCAACCACCAATCCGAGCACGGCCGACGAGGCCAGCACCGTCTGCGCCGCCGACCGCGTCCCGTCGAACGACCACAGCACGATGATGACCCCGATGAAGACGATGACGGCCTCCGACGTGCGCCGCAGGAGCCGGTAGCGGGTGTTGAACACGGCTTGGTCGGCGACGGGCAGGTGGGCCACGACGCGCGACCCGATCCGCTGCATCACCTGGTCGAAGACGATGATCACGACCAGGCCCGCGGCGAGGACGGCGAGCGCGATCTTCTGGTGCTCGCTCATGCGGCCGCGCCGACCCGGTACGTGAGCCGCCCGGTCGTGAAGTCGAGCAGGCCGACCGTCAGCACGGGGCCGCCCGGACGCGTCTGCCCCGAGACTCTCCACACGAGCTTCGCCTTCGCCACCAGCGGCTGTCTCCCTGCCCCCACGGGGACGCGCAGGTCGGGCACGTACAGCAGGTCGACGCGTTCAGGCAGCACGGTCGTCCCGGCGAATGCCCGCACCGCCAGCGCGCGGGCGCTGGCCGGCGAGCCCGCGCGGGCCGAGCCGATCGCATCGAGCGTGTCCAGCATGAAGTGCCACCCCTGCTGCGGCTGGGTGAGGAAGCTGACCGGCTCGCCCGGCCCCGTGGCCCGGCGGGCGAGCTCGGCGGGGCCGTACACGAGCACCGCCGCCGCGAGCACGGCCACGATCCCCCAGAGCAGGCTGAGCCGTGCTGACATGCACGAAGTCTAGAATCTCGCGGCCGTGCACCGACTCCGCCTGCTGGTCGTGCTGATCCCGTTGCTCGTGGCCACCGGGTGCGGGTTCAAGCCGGAGCCGATCGGGACGCTGCCGTCGTTCCCGCAGCGGGTCACCGACGGCGCCGGCCGGCGGGTGACGGTGCAGTCACAGCCGCGCCGGGTGGTCTCGCTCGATCCCGGCCTGACCGAGGCCGCCTTCGCCGTCGGGGCCGGGCCGGCGGTCGTGGCCGTCAGCGGCCGCGAGCAGTACCCGGCCGCCGCGCAGCGGCTCCCGAGCGCCGAGACCGCGACGGGCCAGCCCAACGTCGCCCGGCTGCGCAAGCTGCGTCCCGACCTCGTGCTCGCCCCCAACAGCACCTCGCCTGCAGCGGCGGCGCAGCTCTCCCGCACTCTCGGCGCGCCGGTGTACGTCGCCTCGAACGGAGACATCCCCGGTATCGAGCACGACGTCGACCAGGTCGGCGTCATCACGGGGGAGGCAACCGCCGGGCAGGCCGAGGTGCGGCGGATGCAGGCCGACGTCACGCGGCTCAAGAGGGCGCTCCAGGGCTCGGCGCCCGTGCCGGTGTTCGTCGACGAGGGCTTCTTCTACACGATCGACCCGACGGGCACGGCCGCCCGGCTGCTCGCGCTCGCCGGCGGCGCCAACGTGGCCGCCGATGCCGCGCCGGGGCGGCCGTTCCCCGTCAGCCGGCTGCGGGCGGCGGCGCCGCAGGCCTACCTGGCGGTGGCCGGACGCGGTGTGACCCTCGCCGGGCTGCGGCGCAGCAAGGCGACCCGGCAGCTGCCGGCCGTGCGCGATCGCCGGTTCGCGCTCGTCGACGGCGCCGCGCTCTCCGACACCGGCCCGCGGGCCGTGTCCGAGGCGCTGCTCCTGGCCCACCTGCTGCACCCCACGCTGCACGTCCCGTGAGCCGCTACGACGCGGTGCTCCTGGACGCGTTCGGGACGCTGATCGACATCGACCAGCCGTTCCTGCGCCTGCGCCGTTCCGTGCGCCGGCACCTGGGCGTCGAGGTGTCGGCGCAGGCCGCCGAGCGCGCGTTCCGAGCCGAGATGCGCTACTACGCCGACCACTGTCACGAGGGCGCCGACGCGGCCAGCCTGACGGAGCTGCGCACGCGCTGCGCCGCGATCGTCCTCACCGAGCTCGGCATCGACTCCGACCCGGCTGTCGCGGCCGAGCTCCTGATCGACGCGATCGCGTTTCGCGTGTTCGCCGACGTCGCGCCGCTGCTCGAGGGGCTCGAGCGGGCCGGCGTCGGCGTGGCGGTCGTCTCGAACTGGGACTGCTCGCTGCCCGGGACGCTCGCCACGGCCGGCATCGAGATCGGCCTCGTCTTCGACTCGGCCACGGCCGGCTCGTCCAAGCCCGACACCGGCATCTTCGTGCGCGCGCTGCGCACGCTCGGCGTCGCCCCCGGCCGGGCGCTGCACATCGGCGACACCGAGGAGACCGACGGCGCCGGCGCGCGTGCCGCCGGCGTCGACGTGCGCATCGTCGACCGCGGCGCGGGCGCCGGAGGGCCGGATACGATCACCGCGCTGACCGACGTGCTCGCCCTGCTGTGACCGACTCCCCCCGTCGCGCGGCCGCCACCACGGCCATCCACGCCGGCCGGCCTCCGGCGCTCCCCGGCGTGCCCGTGATCGCGCCCGTGCACCGGTCGGTCATCCATGAGTTCGCCGACGCCCAGGAGTTCGCCGACGTGATGGAGGACGCGCGCCGCGGCTACCTCTACACACGTATCCGCAACCCCTCGACCGACGAGCTCGCCGCAGTCGTCGCCGAGCTCGAAGGGGCCGAGGCGGGCCTGTGCTTCGCCTCCGGGATGGGGGCGCTCTCGGCCGCCGTCGCCGAGCTCGCACCGCCCGGGGCGGGCCTGGTCGTCGCGACGAGGATCTACGGCCAGACCCACCACATGGCGAGCGCGCGGCCGGACGGCCGCCTGGTCGATCAGGACGACCCGGACGCCCTGCGCGCAGCCGTGGCCGGCGCCGCCCTGGTCGTCGTCGAGACCGTCTCCAACCCGCACCTGGCCGTCGCCGACATCCCCGCGGTGGCCGCGATCGCCCACGCCGCCGGGGCGAAGCTCGTGGTCGACAACACGATCGCGACGCCCCTCGGGTGCCGGCCGCTCGAGCACGGCGCCGATCTCGTCTTCCACTCGGCCACCAAGTACCTGAACGGCCACTCCGACGTGCTGGCCGGGGTCGCCGCCGGCCCGGCCGACCTGATCGCCCGGCTGGCCGAGCGCTCGCTCGAGCTGGGCGCCACGCTCGCGCCCGACTCGGCGTGGCTCGTGCGGCGCGGGATCCGCACGCTGCACCTGCGGCTCGAGCGGGCCTCGGCGAACGCCGCCGCGATCGCGGCGTTCCTGGACGGACACCCGCGCGTGCGCCGCGTGGCCTATCCGGGCCTCGCGTCGCATCCGTCCCACACCGTCGCCTGCCGGCTGCTGGACTGCTTCGGCGGTCTTCTCACCTTCGAGGTGGAGGGCGGCCGCCCCGCGGGCGAGGCGGTGATGGACCGCGTGGCGCTGTGCCTGCGCGCCACGAGCCTGGGCGGCGTCGAGACCTGCATCTCCCACCCCGCCTCGACCAGCCACCGCCAGCTCTCGCCGGCGCAGCTCGAGGAGGCCGGCATCGCCGCGGGCGACCTGCGCCTGACCGTCGGCTGCGAGGACGTCTCCGACCTGATCGCCGACCTGGAGCAGGCGCTTCGTTGACCGACGCGCCGGCCCCCCGCCTCTCGCCGTGGTGGATGCTCGCGCCGGCAACGCTCTTCATCGCCAACTTCATCGGCGGCCTCGTCACGAGCGGGCCGTCGACGAAGAACACCGTCTACAACGCGACGGCGATCCTCGGCACCGTCGCGGTCGACCTGCTCCTGATCGTCTACGTCATCTTCGCGGCGTGGGCGTCGCGGCGGCCGATCGCCCCGACGCTCGCGCTGCGGTCCACGCCGCTTCGCCCCGCGCTCAAGCTGGGCGCGCTCGCGGCGGTCATCGTCATCGTCTCGAACATCCTGCTCGACCCGCTGCTGCACGCCAGCGAGCGCCAGGGGATCACCCCGACCCACGACCCCCGCTCGACCCACCAGTGGGTCGTGCTCACGATCGCGATCGTCGGGCTCGTGCTCGTCGCGCCCGCCGCCGAGGAGCTGGTGTTCCGCGGGCTGGGATTCGCGACGCTCGGGCGCTTCGCGCTGCCGCTGACGACGGCGCTCTTCGCCGTCGCCCACGGCCTCGCGGTGCTGCTGATCCCGGTCGCCATCGCCGGGCTCGTCCTCGGCCTGCTGCGCGAGCGGACGGCCTCGGTGTATCCCGGCATGGGCGTGCACATGAGCCTGAACGCGCTCGCGCTGGGCCTGGCGCTGCTCGTGTCGTAGGCGCGCGGTCTTCGACGATCCCGGCCTGCCCTGCGTAGACTGCGACCATGGACGATCCGGTCGTCGCTTCCTATCGTGAGCAGATCACGGCCGCCGACGACGAGCTGCTCGCGGCGGTGAACCGGCGCCTGCAGCTGGTGTCGGAGCTGCACGCGCACAAGCGCCGCGAGGGCTACCCGCTGTTCGACGGCGCCCGCGAGCAGGACGTCGTTTCGCGCGCGGTCGCGCGCAACCCCGGTCCGCTGTCCGCCGCGGGCGTGGGCGAGCTGTACGCGCTTCTGCTCCCGCTCTGCACCGCCGAGGCCCAGCGCCTGGGCGAGGAGGCCGCGCCCGCCTGATGGGCGTGATCGCGGCGAACGACGTCACTCGCCGGTACGGCGAGGGGGATGCGGCGGTCGACGCCCTGCGCGGCGTCAGCCTGGACATCCCGGCCGGCCAGTTCGCGGCCGTCATGGGGCCGTCGGGCTCGGGGAAATCGACCCTGATGCACATCCTGGCCGGGCTCGACAAGCCGACCACCGGGTCGGTCACGATCGACGGCACCGAGATCACCGACCTCTCCGACAAGCGCCTCACGCTGCTGCGGCGCCACAACATCGGCTTCATCTTCCAGTTCTTCAACCTCCTGCCGACGCTCACGGCCGAGGAGAACATCCTCCTGCCGCTCCAGATCGCGGGCACGAAGCCGGACGAGACGTGGGTCGAGGCGGTGATCGAGCGCGTCGGCCTGGGCGAGCGCCGCCATCACCGCCCGGCCGAGCTCTCGGGCGGGCAGCAGCAGCGGGTCGCGATCGCCCGTGCGCTCGTCTCGCGGCCGACCGTGATCTTCGCCGACGAGCCGACCGGCAACCTCGACTCGGCCACGAGCGGCGAGATCCTGACGGTGCTGCGCGAGGCAGTGGACACCTACCAGCAGACGACCGTGATGGTCACCCACGACGTGAACGCCGCGGCGACGGCCGACCGGTCGCTCTTCCTCGCCGACGGCCTGATCGTGCGCGACGCGCCGTGCCACGCCGCGTCGGACATCATGGCCATCATGGCCGAGCTCGCCGCGCGATGACCCGGTACGCGCTCCGCAGCATGCTGAGCCACAAGCTGCGCACGGTCCTGACCATGATCGCGATCGTGCTCGGCACGGCCATGATGGCGGGCACCTTCGTCATCACCGACCAGATCCGAAACGCCTTCTCGGAGATCTTCGGCACGAGCTTCGCCGGCACCGACGTGTACCTCAGCCGCCGGCCCGCGTTCGGCAGCGGCACCGGCCAGGATCAGGTGGGCCCGCTGCCGGCGGCGCTGATCGCACAGGTGCGCAAGGTGCCCGGCGTCGCCAAGGCCGAGGGCCAGATCCAGGCGGCCGGCTCGCTCGTGGTCGACGGCAAGTACCTGACCTCGCAGGGCGGCGCCCCGAACCTGGTCGTCTCGACGCTGCCCAAGCCGTTCAACCAGAACACGCTCGTCGCCGGCCACTACCCCGAGGCGCACGGGCAGGTGGCGCTGATCGAGCAGACCGCGATCGACCATCACCTGCACGTCGGCCAGCGGGTGCACCTGACGACGCTGATCGGCGAGCAGCCCGTGACGATCGTCGGCATCTTCAAGTTCGGGAACGTGTCGTCGATCGGCGGCGCGACCGTGATCGCGACCACGTTCTCGGACGCCCAGCACTGGTACGACCGCGTCGGCAAGACGTCCACGATCTCGGTCGACGGCGAGTCGGGCGTGTCGCCGGCGCAGCTGCGCACGCGCATCGCCGCCGCCCTGCCGCACTTCGTCAAGGTGCAGACCGGCACGCAGGCGGCCAAGCAGCAGACCGACCAGGTCTCGAACTCGATCAACGCGTTCTTCACGCCGGCGCTCCTGGCCTTCGCCGGGGCGGCGGTGCTCGTGGGCGCATTCGTCATCTTCAACACGTTCTCGATCACGGTCGCCCAGCGCATGCGCGAGTTCGCCATGCTGCGCACGGTCGGCGCGATGCGCAGGCAGGTGCTCCTGACCGTCCTCGGCGAGGCGCTCACGGTGGGGGTGATCGCGTCGGTCATCGGCCTCCTGGCCGGGGTCGGGTTCGCGAAGCTGCTGGGCGCGCTCTTCAAAGCCGTCGGCTTCGGCCTGCCGCTGGCAGGCATCCAGGTGCACCTGTGGCCGGGCGTCGTGCTGCCGCTCGCCGTCGGCATCGGCGTGACGCTGGCCGCATCGTTCGCGCCGGCGCGCCGGGCGACCCGCGTGCCGCCGATCGCGGCGCTGCGCGAGGGCGCGGAGCTGCCGCCGACGCGCTTTGCCCGCTTCATGCCGTACGTCGCCGGCATCCTGCTCGTGCTCGGCATCCTGGCCGTCTTCCAGGGCGTCACCGGGTCGGAGGCGACCACGCAGCGGCTGTTCACCATCGCGATCGGGGCGATCGTGTCGTTCATCGGCCTCGCGATGGTGTCGCGCTACCTGATCCGGCCGCTGGCCGGCCTGATCGGCTGGCCGATCGGCGTCCTCAGCCGCGCGTCGGGCCGGATCGCGCGTGAGAACACCACCCGCAACACCGGCCGCACCGCCGTCACGGCGGCCGCGCTCATGATCGGCATCGGCCTGGTCGTGTTCTTCTCGGTGCTGATCAACGGCTTCAAGCAGTCGTTCCTGGGCTCGATCGACAAGAGCGTCACGTCGGCCCTGATCATCCAGAACCACAGCCAGGGCGCCGCCGTCCCGGTGACCGCCGTCACAACGACGTCCGCGGTCCCCGGCGTCGCGTCGGCCACCGGCATCGCCTTCACCAACGTGCGCATCAACCACGGCGGCACCGACGTCGCCAACGGCGTCGATCCGCTGGCGCTGCCCGACCTGTACAAGTTCCAGTGGCAGCGCGGCGGCTCCGACGCCCTGCTGCCGAAACTGACGGGCACGAACACGCTCGTCGAGGAGCAGTTCGCCAAGTCGCACCACCTCACGCCGGGATCGACATTCCAGGTCACGAGCGTCGACGGCCGCCGCCTGACCCTGCACGAGATCGGGCAGTACAAGGATCCGGTGCTCTTCGGCGGGTTCATGGTGTCGCTGCCGACGTACGCCAAGGTCTCGACCGACTCCAACCCGCAAGTGCTGCTCGTGCGCTACGCGCCGGGGGCGAACGCCGACGCGACCACGCGCGCGGTGAAGCGCGCGCTCAAGCCCTACCCGGACGTGAACGTGCAGACGAACGCCGAGTTCAAGGCGTCGTTCTCGAAGCAGATCAACCAACTTCTCTACTTGCTCTACGTCCTCCTTGCGATGAGCGTGGTGATCAGCCTCTTCGGGATCGTGAACACGCTGGCGCTCTCGGTGTTCGAGCGCACGCGCGAGATCGGCATGCTGCGCGCGATCGGCAGCACGCGCCTGCAGCTGCGCGAGACGATCCTCTACGAGAGCGTGATCACGGCGGTGATCGGCGGTCTGCTCGGCATCGTGATCGGGATCGTGCTCGCATGGGTGGTCGCGCTCGGGTTCCGGTCGTCGGGGATCGTCTTCGCAATCCCGTACGGCCAGGTCGTGCTGTCGCTCGTGGTCGCAGTGATCGCCGGCATCGTGGCGGCGGCGTTCCCCGCCCGCAGGGCGGCGCGCCTGAACGTGCTCGAGGCGCTCCAGTACGAGTAGATGGCGTTCGTCGCCGCCATCGTCGTCGGGCTCGTGTTCGGCGGCGCGGACCAGTATCTCGGCAGCCTGGTCAGGCTCGGGCCGTGGACGGTCGCGGTCAGCCAGATGTCCGCGCCGTGGCTGATCCTGCCGTTCGCGTTCGGCTGCACGCAGACGCGCCCCGGCCGGGCCGCGCTCGCCGGCGTCACGGTCACCGCGGCCGCGCTCGCCGGGTACTACGCGATGACCCTGAGCCCGGTCGAGGGCGTCGACATCCGCACGATCCCCACCTTCGCCCCGGGGCTGCTCGGCTCGAACCTGCCGATCATCGCCGGCGGCGCGGTCACCGCGCCGCTATGCGGCCTCGTCGGGCAGCGCGCGCGGGCCGGCCGGTGGTGGCCGGGTGCGCTCCTGGTCACCGGGGCGCTCTGCCTCGAGCCGCTCGCACGCAGGCACGCGAACACGCTGTTTCCACCGGTGATCGTGTGGCACGCCGAGATCGCGGCCGGCATCGCCGTCGGCCTGGCGGCCGCGATCACGGCGGCGATGCTGCGCCGCGCCCGGGCGGCCTGAGCGCCGCCGCCTGCTCCACCAGCCGGGCGGGCGCGACGACCGCATAGGCGTCCTCCACCGCCCCGGCCACCTCGTCCCAATCGAGGCCACGGTCGAGCCGCACGCCGAGCCAGCCGCGGTGGCCGACGTACGGCGGGACGAAGTATCGCGCCGGATCGTGCTCGACCTGGGCCGACTGCACGCCCGCGGGAGCCGCACACCAGAGCGCGAGCCGGCCGTCGTGGTGATGGTTGTCCATGAAGCTCACGAACGACCGCCGGCCGGCGACGAAGAACGCAGGCCGGCCGTGGCTCGCCCGCTCGCTCACCTGCGGCAGGGCCAGGCAGAGCGCCCGCACGCGCTCGAGCGCCGTGCCGTCGTCGAGGCTTCCCGGCGGCTCGTACATGCGCGCATTCTCGCCCATGCGGAGCCGCCGTCCCAGCGGCGGTGCGCCGCCGGGACGGCGGTGAGCCTCAGGCGGCCTCGACGAGCTGGGCCTCGATCGCCGCCCGCTCGGCGGCGGCGCGGTCGGCCGCGGCGCGCGCCTGGGCCGGCTCGGGCAGGCCGCGCACCGCGACGCTCACGAGCAGCGCGCCGACGGTCTGGACGGCCAGGACGAGCACGAACGCGTCGCGCATTCCCAGCGACCCGGCCGCGTCGTAGGAGAGGAACACGCTGCCGAGGGTGGCGACGCCGAGCGCGAGCGCCGCCTGCATCGTCGTCGTGAGGATGCCGGCGCCGACGCCCGCACGGGCGGCCGGGACGCCCGCCAGCACGAACCCGAAGAGCGGCGGGACGAGCAGGCCCTGGCCGATGCCGGCCACGATCATCGCGGGCGCGAGCGTCAGGGCGTCGACGTTCGGCCAGGCGTCGCGCAGCGTGAGCGCGACGCCGACCAGGCCGACTGCCTGGACGAGCGCCCCCGCCGCGATGACCGTGCGGCCGAACCGCTCGGTCAGCTGCGGCGTCACGAGCGTCGTCGCGAAGAACGCGAGCGCGAGCGGCGCCACCGCCAGGCCCGAGCCGATCGGGGTCAGGTGCGCCCCGGTCTGGAACGCGATCGCCGACACGAACATGAAGGCGGCGAACCCCGAGAAGAAGAGCGCGGCGATCGAGAGCCCGGCCCGCATGCCGGGGTCGCGCAGCATCGACGGCGGCACCAGCGGGTGCCGGCCCGTGCGCTCGAGCCGCCGCTCGACGACGGTGAACGCGACCGCTGCCGGGACCACGAGGGCGAGCAGCGCGATGCTCCAGGCCGGCCAGCCGAGGCTGCGGCCCTCGGTCAGCGGCACGAGCAGGGCGAGCACCGAGATCCCGAGCAGGGCCGTGCCGGGCACGTCCACGCGCGGCGGCTCGGTCGAGCGCGACGCGGGCACGTGCCTGTGCGCCAGGAAGAGGGCGACGATGCCGACGGGGACGTTCACGAGGAAGATCAGCCGCCACCCGGTGCCGGCGACGTTCGCGTCGACGATCAGGCCGCCGGCGATCTGGCCGACGACCGCCGCGATTCCGGCCGTGGCGCCGTAGAGCCCGATCGCGCGGGCGCGGGCCTGGCCAAAGGACGTCGACTGGATGGTCGCGAGCACCTGCGGCACCATCAGCGCCGCCGAGACGCCTTGCGCGGCACGGAAGGCGATCAGGACGGGCGCCGTCGGCGCGATCCCGCACAGGAGCGAGAAGAGCGTGAACGAGACGACCCCGGCCATGAACAGCGGCCGGCGCCCGTAGAGGTCGCCGAGGCGGCCGCCGAGGACGAGGGTGAGCGCGTAGGGGATGCCGTAGCCGGCGACGACCAGCTGCAGCGTCGCCGTCGACGGATGCAGGTCGGTGGCGATGGTGGGCAGGGCGACGTTGACGATGAAGAAGTCGGCGATGGCGAGGAAGGCGCCGAGCAGCACCGTCGCGAGGCCGATGGTTGAGAGTCGGTTCTGGGTATCCATGACCGGTAGTCTGAACCACACCTGACCCTGGTACCAGAGTGTGTTTATCCTGGTATCGATGGTGCCTGGATCGCGCGCCCGCCGCGGGCTATCCTGCGGGCATGGCAGTCGCAGAAGCCCGGCCCGCACGGGACGCAGACGAGATCCGCCGCACCGAGCTCGGCGCCTTCCTGCGCTCGCGGCGAGAGCGGATGACGCCCGAGTGCGTCGGGCTGATCTCGTCGCCCCGCCGGCGCACGCCCGGCCTGCGCCGCGAGGAGGTGGCCCAGCTGGCCGGAGTCGGGGTGACGTGGTACACGTGGCTCGAGCAGGGCCGCGACATCAACGCGTCGGCGCAGGTGCTCGACGCAATCGCGCGCACGCTCGGCTTCGACGCACAGGAGCGCTCGCACCTCTTCACCCTCGCCGGCACGGCCGACGGCAACGCCGAGACCCGTTGCGCCCGGCTGAGCCCCGCCGTTGAGCTCGTGCTCGACCGCTTCGAGCCGTATCCGGCGCTGGCGGTGAACGCGCGCTTCGACATCCTCGCCTACAACCGCGCGTGGGCGTCGGCGTTCCCGTCCGTCGAGGCGCTGCCACCGGAGGAGCAGAACTGCCTGTGGCTTCTGTTCACGAGCCCGCAGTGGCGCAGGACCGCCGTCGACTGGGACGAGACCGCCGCGCGCATGGTGGCGCAGTACCGCGCCGCCATGGCCGAGCACGTCGCCGAGCCCGCGTGGAAGAACCTGATCACGCGCCTGCACGTCGCCTCGCCGAAGTTCGCCGAGATGTGGGCCCGCCACGACGTGCGCGGCCCCGAGACCGCGATCAAACACATCCAGCACCCGCTGGTCGGCATGCTGCGGCTCGAGTACACGTACCTCTGGCTCGATCCCGGGCTGGGGACGCGCATCGTCGCCTACACGCCGGCCGACGCGCGCACAGCGCAGCGGCTCGAGCAGCTCCAGCGCGAGCTCGACGCCGTGCCGGTCGCCTGAGCCAGCCCGTGCCGGACGCCGCTTCCCCGCTCTCGTTCGACGACGCTGTGCGGTCGCGCCGCACCCACAAGGTGTTCGGCGACCGGCCTGTGCCGGCGGCCACGCTCGCCGAGCTGTTCGACCTGGCCCGGTGGGCGCCCAACCACCACCTCACCCAGCCGTGGCGGTTCCGCGTCGTCGGCCCCAGGGCGCTGCGCGCGCTCAAGGCGGCCACCGACGACGGCAGCCGCAAGCTCGACCGCGCCCCGACGCTGATCGTGGCCTCGGTCGTCCGCGCGCCCGACCCGATCGCGGACGAGGAGGACATGTGCGCCGCGGCCTGCGCGTGCTTCATCGTGCTCACCGCCGCCCACGCCCGCGGCCTGGCCGGGTACTGGCGCACGCCGGCGGTGCTGCGTACCGCGGCCGGCCTGGACGCCGTCGGGATGCCCGCCGGCGAGCGCGTGCTCGGCCTGCTGCATCTGGGGCCGCCGGCGCGCGAGGCGGAGCCGCCCGAGCGGCTGCCGCCGGCCGGCTTCGTCCGCTACCTGGACTGACCCGCTACGGGGTCGGCGTCTGCTCGGCGTCGCCGTCCTGCGCCGTGTCCCCGCGCTCGAACTGCTCCTTGTCCGCCGTCGTCGTCCGCCGCAGCTCGTGGGCCGGTGGCGCCTCGGCCTTCATCATCGCGACGAGGATCTCGTAGATCACGACTCGCACGCCGAGCGGGAGCCGGTTCTTGCGTACGACGTTACCGCGTCGCATGTAGTGATTCTTCGGAACGATGAAGACGCGGTCGACCGGCATTCCGTAGTGATCGGCGTAGCGTTTCCGCATATTCGATCGCGCGCCCAGAACGACGACGATCCCTCTCTTTACCTTTTCCGGCATGCCGAGTCCGGCGTACGCCTCCATCGTGTTCTTGAGGTCGTCACCCTCGTCGGTGGGGTCCTCACGCCGGAAGTCGACCATCGAGTCGGCGCTGTTGACGTTTCCCATGAAGACGAGCGTGTCGGCCACCTCGACGGCGCCCAGGTTGCCCGAGCTCTTGATGCCGTTGCCGAGGTCGCAGAAGACGCTGTGGAATCCCTCGGCAAGCTTCTCCAGGCCGAGCTTGGCCTGGTACTTCGGCACCGTCGTCTTGGCGACCGCCTCCGACGAGATCACGAAGAGCCCCGACTCGCGCGGCCACTCCAGGTTGTCGGCGATGCTCTGCGCGCTCGGGAACTCGCCGCCGCGGTACCTGCGCAGGTACTCCTGCAGCTGGAGCGTGTCCCGGCGCTTGATGCCGAGCCGCCGCGCCGTCCCGCCCGGGGAGTCGTTCATGTCGACCACGACGCAGTCGCGCTTGATCGCCTCTGCGAAGAGGAGGCCCGTCGTCGTCGAGCCGGCGGTCTTGCCGCTCGCGCCCTTGCTGTTCAGGAAGGCGTAGATCTTCTTCGTCCGCCGCAGGCGCCAGAGCTCGTCGAGGGCGGCGCGGTTGCGGCGGCGCAGCCCAGGCCGCACGAGCCATTCGGCCGCGTAGCGGATGTAGGAGCCGAGCACCATGATCGTGTCGACGCCGCGCCGCTGCATCGGCTCCTCCGGCTCGTCCTTCCAGGCCGGCCGGCGCGTCTCGACCGAGACGATGTCATGACTCTTTGCCGAAGCCACGTCGGCGGTGTCCGCAGGCGCCGACTCGGCGGCGCGTTCGAACATTGCACTAAGGCGTTCGCTTTGTGACGCTTCGGGGTTGCTCATATCGTCGCGTTGAAACCCTTTTCCGAACATGTGACCTAACCCGGACCCTGAGCGCGGCGGCGTGCCCATCGCGCGACCTCCTCGTAGGTTGCGGCGACGATAGCACTGGTCACCACACGTACACAACCGCACGACCATGCGTCGGGTACGATCGAGCCCCGACAAGGAGGGCACACCATGGCCACCGGAGATCCGATTCTCATTGGCAACATGAATCAGGGCAGCGTGGGGTTCGGCGATTCGACGATCCTTTCTGCCGACGCCGCCGGAGCTCTCGAGACCGTCCTCCTCGTCGAGCCGATCAACCAGAGCTCGGGCAACGCCATCGTGGGCCGCAGCTGGAGCGCGAGCACGGCCGGGGGCTGGGCGGTGGCCGCGCTGGGCGACCTGGTGTGGTCGGACGGGCTCTGGGCGATGGGCCGCACGGCGGTGCTCGCCCAGGGGAACGAGTTCGGCGCCGTCGTCTCGGGCGATGACGCGGTCACGGCCAGCGGGCGCCTCTCCGGCGTGCGCGCGAGCGCGTCGGGACCTGACGACTTCGGCCAGACGGCCGGCGTCGGCGTGGTCAGCTCCGGCGGCCTGACCGGCGTCGACGCGACCGGCGGCACCACCGGCGTCGCGGCCCGTGGCACGTCGGTCGGCGTGCAGGGCGAGTCCGCCGACGGGATCGCTGTCCAGGGCGTCTCGCAGACGGGGACGGGCGTCGTTGCGCAGGGCGCGGTCGGCGTCGCCGCGGAGGCGAGCGGCATCGCCGTCCTGGCCACCGCCACCGGCGCGGGCGGAACCGCCGTCTCGGCCGCCGCGGAGCAGGGCACCGCCGTGCGGGCCTGGTCGGAGTCGGGCCGCGCCCTCGACGCCCGCTCCGAGACCGGCGACGCCCTCTACGTCACCGCCGGCCGTGTCGGCGTGGCGGCGTGGTCGGAGCAGGCGAGCGGCGTGATGGGCAGCTGCAGCGGGCCCAACCCGCTCGGCATCTTCCGCGCGGGCGTGATGGGACAGAGCGACACGTACCCGGGCGTGATGGGCCGATCCGACTCGGGCCACGGCGTCGAGGCGGTGAGCGCGACCGGCGTCGCCCTGCGCGCCCACGCCGACAACGGCGGCGTCGGCGCCCACGTGACGGCGGCGGCCCCGGCCACGGGCACGCCCACCCTGCCGCTGCTGGTCGAGGCGACCATGACGGGCGCCACCCCGCTGCCGCCGGCCGCGCTGTTCGTCGGCTCCGTCGAGGTCATCGGCGACCTGGTCGTCGTCGGCGGCGCCAAGTCGGCCGCCGTCGCCGCACCCGGCGGCGAGCATCGCCGCGTCTACTGCATGGAGATGCCCGAGGCGTGGATCGAGGATGCCGGCGAGGTCGAGCTCGTCGACGGCAAGGCCGAGGTGCCGATCGACGAGCGGCTGGCCGCGATCGTGGACGTCGAGAGCTACCAGGTGTTCCTGTCGCCGTACGCGCCCGTGCACGCCTATGTGAGCCGCCGCGCCGCCGGATCGTTCCAGATCCGCGTGGCGGGCGCCAAGAAGGGCGCCAAGCCGGTTGCATGCGGCTGGCGCCTGCTGGCCCGCCGCAGCGACGTCACGGCCGAGCGGTTTGCGCCGTACGTCGCCGGCTCCGGGCAGACGCCGGCCGAGCAGGCCCCGCCGCTGCGCCGGATCGACCTCGGCCGGCCCCAGGTGGCGCCCCACCCGCCGCTCGACGCGCCGCCGCCCGTGGCGGCCCCGGCCGGACGCCCGCATCCGCCGCTGCCGCAGCCGCCCCCGGCGGCCGGCTGAGCAAACGCGTGTCCGACACCCGCCGGGCGAAGTGCGATGGCCCTGGGGGGATGGGCGCAACAGGGCTCGAACCTGTGACCTTCCGCGCGTGAAGCGGACGCTCTCCCAGCTGAGCTATGCGCCCCGGGACGCGAAGGATACCGCGCGCCGGGGCGCCCCGGCGCGCGCAAGTGTGAGCGGGATCGCGTCCGGTGAAACCGGCCGCGCCGCCCGGGCGTAATCGCCGGGCACCACCCGCGTGCCCGCGAACCCGCAGGCGCGAATCCCCGTTCAAGGAGACCCACCCATGCAGCACACACGCCTGTATCCGGCCCTGGCGGCGCTCGGCGCCTGTCTCGCGGCGCTCGCGGGCGCCGCCACCGCATCCGCCTCCGCGTCGGCGCCGCCGGCGCGCTCGGCGCCCGCCGGCTACCGCGTCACCTCGAAGCTCTTCCCGGCGGCCCCCGGCGCCGAGTCGGGCGGCAGCGTCCGCTGCCCCAAGCGCACCGTCCCCATCGGCGGCAGCGTCTTTGCGAGCTCGTCGCCCGACCTGCGCGTGAACGTCTCGGCGTCGTTGCCGTTCGGGCCGGTCTGGGGCGGCACCGTCAAGAACTCGAGCGGCGTCGCGACGACCTTCAGCGTGGCGGCGATCTGCGCCGCCCGGCCGCAGGGCTATCGGGTGGTGACCTCGGCCGAGGTGCCCAACCCGCCCAACTCGGTCACGCGGGCCACCGCGAAGTGCCCCGTCGGCACGATGCCGCTCTCCGGCGGCGGCGAGACGAGCTCGTCCAGCACCGATGTCACCATGAACAGCACGTTCCCGAGCGGCCGCAATTGGGTGCTCGAGGAGGACAACCTCGCCGCCACCGACTCCACGATCGCGGCCATCGCGATCTGCACCAAGGTGCACGGCTACCGGGTCGTCCAGGGCAAGTCCTTCGCCGTCGCTCACGGCTCCGAGGCCGGCAGCTTCGCGGCCTGCCCGAAGCCGGCCGTTCCGGTCGGGGGCGGCATCATCAACCACCTGAACAGCGTCACCGCCTTCTTCGCGGGATCGTTCCCGAGCGCCGGCGAGTGGGACGCGTTCGAGAACAACTCCACCGAGGTCGACATCAGCTCGAGCGCCGTGGCGGTCTGCGCAACCAGGTAGCGCACCCGTGCCCCGGGACGCCGAGCCCGCGCCCCGGGGCACGCCGCCGCCTGATCCGCCGGTAGTGTGGGCGCATGCGGGTCGTGCTCAGCGTCGACATGGAGGGGGTGTCGCAGCTGCGTGATCCGCACGAGATCTTCGCCTGCCGACCCGAGTACTGGCAGACAGGGAAGGCGCGGATCGAGGCCGATCGGTCGCCGCTGTCGAGGGGCTGGTCGCAGGCGGCGCCGACGAGGTCATCGTCCTTGACAACCACGGCAGCGGGAATCCGATGAACGTGTCGGCGGAATGCCTGCCGGGAGCGGCGCGCCTGGAGACCTGGCACGTGTTCGACCTGCCGGAGAAGGGCGTCGACGCGATGCTGCAGCTGGGCTACCACGCCCGCGGCGGCGGCGAGGGGTTCATCGCCCACACCTACGTTCCGGGCCTGCGCCTGCGCGTCGGCGACGAGCTGATCTCCGAGAGCCACGGCCGGGCCTGGGCGGCGCGGGTGCCGCTGATCGGGATCGTCGGCAACGACACCCACAGCCGCACGCTCGGGTCGCTCGGCGAGACGCCCTCCCTCGTCGTCCAGCGCACCGTCCGCAACGATGTGGCGGAGCCGGTGTTCGCGCCGGACGAGGGCCTGGATGCGATCCGCACGTTCGCGCGCGATGCGGCCGGCCGGATCGGGGACACGCCCGCGCCCGCCGTCCCCGCGGACGTCGTCCTCGCCGCCAGCATGCCCAACGGCGCCGAGCAGGCCGAGGCGATGACCGCCGCCGGCTGGCGGCGAACCGGTGACGTCGAGTACGAGGCGCACCTGGCCGGGTGGAGCGACGCGCGCCCGTTGATCGCGGCGGCGATGAACGCCGCGCTCGCGCCGCTTCAGCCCTACTTCGACGGCGCCACGAGCGCGGACGCGGCAGCGGCCCTCGACCCCGCCAGGGTGGCGCGGCTCTCGGAGCTCGTCGACCGGTGGTGCGGCGGCACGCATCCCGACTGGTACACGCGCCCCGGGGACGAGCTCGGGCTGCACCGGTAGCCGCCGCGATGCCCCTCGCCGCGGAGGAGTTCCGGTCGCTCTTCATGCTCGATCCGGCGGTCGTGTTCCTGAACCACGGCTCGTTCGGCGCCGTGCCGCGTGCCGTGCACGACCAGCAGGACGCGCTGCGGCGGCGCATGGAGGCCGAGCCCGTGCGCTTCCTCGCTCGCGATCTCGACGCCGAGCTCGCCGAGGTGCGCCGGGCGGTCGCCGCGCTCGTCGGCGCGGCGGAGGCACCGGCGGCCGTCGCGCTGACCGTGAATACGACGACGGCCCTGCACGCCGTGGCCCGCTCCGTCGTGCTCGCGCCGGGCGACACCGTCCTTGTGACCGACCAGGAGTACGGCGCCATGCGGCTGCTCTGGGACGAGGTGTGCGCGCTGGCGGGCGCGCGCGTCGAGGTGGCGGTTCTGCCGCGCGGGCCCGGGAGCGAGGCGGAGCTCGCGGCGGCCGTCCTGGATCGCATCACTCCGCGCACGAAGGTGCTCTTCTGCTCGCACATCACGTCGCTCTCGAGCACGGTGCTCCCGGTCGGCCGGATCTGTGCCGAGGCCCGCCGCCAGGGCGTGACCACGGTGATCGACGGCGCCCACGGGCCGGGCCAGATCGAGCTCGACCTGCCGCGGCTCGGCGCCGACGTCTATGTCGGCAACGCGCACAAGTGGCTGTTCGCGCCGCGCGGGGCAGCGTTCATCCACGCGAGTGCCGCCGCGCAGGCGTGGATCCGGGGGCCGGTCGTGTCGTGGGGATGGACGTGGGCCGGCGACGGCGGCTACCAGGGACGCTTCGCCTGGCCGGGGACGTTCGACCCGACCGCGCTCCTCTCGGTACCCGCGGCGATCGCGTTCCGGGAGGAGCACGACTGGCCCGCGGTGATCGCCCGCTGCCGGGCGCTCGCGCAGGAGACGCTCGAGGCGCTCGCGACCGCCGCCGGCGCCGTCCCGACCACTGCGCCCGCCCTGCAGCCGCCGCAGATGGTCTCGGCCTTCCTGCCGGTCGACTCCCCGCAGGAGCTGCAGGCCGCGCTCTGGCGCGACCACCGCATCGAGATCCCGGTCGAGACGCTCGGCGGCGCGCCGCTCATCCGCCTGTCCGTCCAGGCCTACACGACCGAGGCGGAGTGCGAGCTCTTGATCTGCGCCGTCGCCCGGTACCGGACGCGCGGCTAGCCTCGCGCCGGAGCCGGGAAGAGCCCGGGGCCGTCGGCCGCGAGCACGGCCCAGGCGGCACCCGCCGCGGCCGGCCACACGTGGTACTCGCCGTAGCCGCCCGCATCCACCGTGCGGTCCGCCATGAGCGGCGCGTCGCCGGTGTGCGACGTGATCCGCTCCCAGCTCCTGATGCTCGCGTCGAGCGCGTGGGTCGATTCGCCGACCGCCGCGGCGGCGGCCCGCATCTGGGCGGTGCCCTCGAACCACAGCACGTCGGGGGTGCCGGAGCCCGCGAAGGGCCGGTAGCCCGTAAACGGCCCGGGGGCCGAGTAGGTCTCGTTGTAGGTGGCCGGCGCAGCCGAGCGCACCACCGAGCGACCGGAGACGGCAAAGCGCGTGTTCGCGAACGCGACCACCTGACGGGCGAGCCCGGTCTGGCCCCGCGAGCGCAGGAACATCGCGCCGAGCGACTGCACGTCGAGCGGCAGCACCGTGTCGCCGACGCCCTCGATCAGGTGGGTGCCACCCGCCGTCGAGACCAGGCCGCTCGTGATGCCGGCGGCGATCGCTGTGGCGGCGGCCGCGTCGCGGGCGGCGGTCGCGGTGTGCGCCGCGCTCAGGTCACGGCCGAGGCGGGCCAGCAGCGCGTACGCAAGCAGGTTGTTCTGCGTCGAGATCCAGGTCACGTCGGCGCCGCCGCGGACGAGCCCGTCGCTGCTGCGAAGCGCGAGCAGGGCGGCGGCCGCGCGGCCGGCGACCGCCGCGTAGCGGCTCGAGCCGAACCGGTGGTCGTAGGCGGCGGCGGCCAGGCCGACCCAGGCGACCGTGCCGGCACGGACGACGGCCGAGCTCTCGCCGGTCTGGACGTCGAAGGCGGTCGCGATCGAGCCGTCGGCGCCCTGCAGCGCCGCCAGCTGGTCGAGCAGCACGGCCGCGTGGGCGCGGTCGCCGGCATCGGTGAACGCGATCGCGGTCACCGCCGAGTCGTACGTCCACGACCAGTTCGCCAGCCGCGCCGCCGACGGATCGCCCGCGGGGATCAGGTAGGAGCGCACGAGCCGCAGCGGATGGGCGGGGCCTGCGACCGAGAGCGTCGCCGCGCCCGCGCCGGCGGAGCGCATGTGCACGGCACGGGCGGGCGCGCCGGCCGGGCGATGCACCGGGCCGATCTGGCCGGCGAGCCAGGTGGTCAGCGACGTGGTGCCGCTGGGTGTCGAAGCCGCCGCGGCGGGGGGAAGCGCGGCGGCGACGGCGGCGAGGAGGACGAGGACGGCTGGAAGGTGCAGGCGTGTGGGCATGAGGCTCTCACTCGACCCGCACGGGGTACGCACCCCATCCCCGCTTCGTGGTATTCCCGCTCGGAGGCTAGATCGCGACGTCGGTGCCGACGCCGGCCGCCCGCGCCGCCGCGAGCACGAGCGCCGCCGCAGCCGCGTCCTGCGCGGCGACGCCGACCGACTTGTAGAGCGTGATCTGCTCCGGGCTCGTGCGGCCGGGCCGCGTCCCCGCCACGAGCTCGCCCAGCTCGGCATGGATGTGGCCCGCGTCGATCGCGCCGTCGCGGATCGCCCAGGCCAGGTCGTTCGAGCCGGTCGGGAACGGCGCGAGCGCGGCCGAGCGCGACTCGACGACGACGAGCGACCGCGCCACGACCTGCGCGTCGAGCTCGCGGCCGTCGCCGTTCACGCCCACCGATGTCACATGCATGCCCGGCTCGAGCCACGCGCCGTGCACCACCGGCTCGGGCGAGTGCGTGCAGGCGGAGACGATGTCCGCGCCCGCGATCGCCTCCCGATACCCCGCCGCAGCCCGGGCGGGGATGCCGAGCTCGGCGCCGAGATCGGCCGCAAGGGCCGCCGCCTTGGCCGGATCGCGCCCCGCCACACGCAGCTCGCGCACGCGGCGCACGCGGGCGAGCGCGCGCCCGTGGGCGCGGGCCTGCACCCCCGTGCCGAGCACCGCGAGCACGGCGGCATCCGCCCGCGCGAGCAGCCGGGCCGAGAGCGCCGATGCGGCCGCCGTGCGCTCGGCGGTGATCACCTCGCCGTCCATCAGCGCGAGCGGCACGCCCGTCTGCGGGTCGAACACAGCGATCACGGCCACGTGGCTCGGCAGCCCGTGCTCGTGGTTGCGCGGGAACTGGCCGACGAGCTTGGCCGCGAGCGCGCCGGCGCCGGGCACGTGGGCGGGCATCGCCAGGAGGGCGCCGCCGACCTCGGGTACCATCGCCGCGGTCCGCGGCGGCACCGATGCCCGGCCGCTCGAGAGCTCCTCCATCGCCGCCGCGACGGCATCGACGAGGCGGTCGCGGTCAAGCGCGGCGTCCACCTCGGACCGGTTCAGGATCAGCACCGGGGCATTGTCGGGCGCGGCCGCGCCGGCGTCAACCGGCCTGCGGGGCGGGGAGGCGGTTCACCCGGAAGGGGTAGCCAGGCGCGCCGGGCTCGCGACGATGACACCACCGGCCCCGCCTGGGCCGACATGACCCGCATCATCGCCCTCACCCTCCTCTGCACCGCCTCGCTCGCGACCGGGGTCGTCGTCGCGTCCCCGTCGCTCGCAAGCGCCTTCCGCAGCCACCACACCCCGGTGCACTACTCGAAGAACCTGTGGAACTACTCGGTGCTCGGGCCGTCGACCACGACCCCGGCGGCGAAGGCGAAGTCCGCCGCGCCGGCCGGCCACACGGCGCGCACGCACGCGGCCGCCTGGGCTCCCGCTGCCACCACCTCGCCCGCGCCGGCGACGACGGAGCCCACGACCACGACCACAGCCACGACGACGTCCCCGCCGCCCGCCACCACCGGCTCGGGCTCGGGCGACCCGGCCAAGGGCCCGGCCCCGAACCCACCGTTCACGCTGCGCACGGTCGATGCGCGCTGCTTCGGCGCGAAGACCGCGCCCAGCAGCTGGCCGTTTGCACCCACGACCGCGCTGCATCCGCTGCGGGGCAGCTTCGACGAGCCGCGCGACCCGGTGCACATCGGCGTGGACGTCGAGGCGCCGAAGGACCAGGCGCCGGTCTACGCGATGCAGGCGGGCACGGTTGCGGACGTCCAGCCCGATCACTTCAACGTCGTCGCCGCCCACGGGCCGCGGGGCGGCTATCTCCAGTACTGGCATGTCAAGGTCGCCGCCGGCATCCACGCCGGCGCCGCGGTGCACCGCCGCCAGCTGCTCGGCACGGTCAAGCCGCACATGCTGCACGTGCACATCTCGGAGTACGTCCCCGGCTGCGGCCTCGTCGACGCCGCCCGGCCGAGCGGCCCGCTGGCCGACCCGTACGACACCGAGTGGCCGTCGATCGGCCCGCTCACCGCGTGGGTCGCCGGGCCGCGCGCGTTCGTGCCGCTGAACGTCGAGCAGGCGCCGTCCGACCTGCCCGACCCGGCCCATCCGGTCGCGCTCACCGCGCTCTCCGGCACCGTCGACCTGCGCGCGAACGTCACCGACATGCCCAAGGTGCGGATGCAGCACAACCCGCAGATGGCGCTCGCCCCGGCCGCGATCCGCGCCTACCTGGCCCCGGCCACGAACGCCCGCCGCCACCTGGTCATGCGCACCATCTTCGACGGCTCGAAGCTCCTGCCGAGCGGCTCGCCGCTGTGGCATGTGTGGGCATACGGCACCTACCGCCAGAACGGCTGCTACTTCGCGACCGGCGGCACGTGCGGCATGCAGATGGTCTGGCACGTCGGCGGGCCGAACGGGTTCGACACGAAGTCCGTCCGCAACGGCACCTACAAGTACTGCGTCGAGGCGCTCACGATCGCGGGCGTCGACGGGCGCCGGTGCACGATCGTCAAGATCGCGAATTAGCCCCGGTTCCCGGCACCTGATATCACCCTGATCGAGTGACGGCGGCAATCGCGGATTGCGCCATGATCGGCCCCGGTTCCCGAGGACGAAAGGTGCGGCGGCATCGAGCAGTGGGCTCTAGCTCTCATCGCGGTGGCGCTGCTCGGAGTCGCCGCGATCTCGCGCCGGCTCGAGGGGACGCCGGTCACGCCGGCGATCCTGTTCGTCGGGTTCGGGCTGCTCGTGGGCCCGAAGGTGCTCGACGGGATCGACCTGTCGAGCACGGGGTCGGCCGTGCGGGTGCTGGCCGAGGCGACGCTGGCGCTGGTGCTCTTCGCAGACGCGTCCCGCATCGATCTGGGGCAGCTGCGGCGCGCCGTCGGATTGCCGCTGCGGCTGCTCGGCGTCGGGCTGCCGCTGACGATCCTGCTGGGCGCCGTTGCGGCCGCCGTGCTGCTCGGCCGGCTGACCGTCGAGGAGGCGCTGATCCTGGCGATCGTGCTCGCGCCGACGGACGCCGCGCTCGGCCAGGCGGTCGTCACCGAGCCTCGCGTGCCGGAGCGCATCCGCCAGGGGCTGAACGTCGAGAGCGGGCTCAACGACGGCATCTGCGTGCCGCTGCTGTTCGCGGCCGTTGCGCTGGCCGATGTCCAGTCGCACATCTCCGGTGGCCGCGGCGCGGGGACGCTGCTCCTGGAGGAGATCGGCTACGGCGTGCTGGGCGGTGTCGTGGCGGGCCTCGTGATCGCGGCGATCGACACCCAGGCGGGCCGGCGAGGTCTCATCGCAGAGCCATGGAAGAAGGTCATCCCGGGGGCGGGAGCCATCCTTGCCTACGGGATCGCCGATGCGCTCGGCGGCTCCGGCTTCATCGCCGCGTTCGTCGCGGGCGCGGTCTTCCACCTGGCGCTGGGGCGCGACCCGGCCGGGCAGAACGAGTTGACCGAGGAGGTCGGCGAGGTGCTGAACGGCGTCACGTTCGTGCTCTTCGGCGCGGTCCTGCTCGGCCCGGCGCTCACCGAGCTGACCTGGCAGCTCGCCGCGTACGCGGTCGTGAGCCTGACGCTCGTGCGCATGATCCCGGTCGCGATCGCGATGTGGGGATCGCACGCCCGCCGGCAGACGCTGGGCTTCGTCGGCTGGTTCGGCCCCCGCGGCCTCGCGTCCATCGTGTTCGCGGTCATCATCGTCGAGGAGTCACAACTCCCGCACGAGCATGTGATCCTGCTTGCGGTCTACCTCACCGTCGGCCTCTCGGTGCTCGCCCACGGACTCACCGCCGCGCCGCTCGCCGTCCGCTATGCCCGCTGGTACGGGAGCCACCCACACGACCGCCGTCCCGCGATGGAGAGCGCTCCCGCGGCGGCGACGCGACCGCGCGGACCACGGTGGCTCCACCGCGAGTCATCGCCTACCCCCGACGGGTAGCTCGGCGAGCGAACGTCGGGTCTGCGATGGAATGGGTGGAGCGAGCGGAGAGGGCGGGATTCGAACCCGCGAACGAGGAAACCCCCGTTACGCGATTTCCAGTCGCGCTCCTTAAGCCAACTCGGACACCTCTCCGGGCGGATGGGAGTATGCCATCCCGCTTGCCGCACGCGCCCGGATTCGGGATAGTAGGCTGGCGAGGGCACGTTCCCCGGCGACGAAACGAGGTATGAACGCATGGCCGACGAACGCTTCGAGACATTGCGAAAGGTTGCGCTGTTCGAAGGGCTTACCGACCGCGAGCTCGAGGCCGTGGCCCATGCCACCAAGGAGCGCCGGTTCGACACGGGCGACACGGTGGTCGTCGAGGGCGAGGGCGGCGTCGGCTTCTTCGTCGTCGCCGACGGCACCGCCCGGGTCGAGGCCCACGGCAAGCGGCTCGGTGCGATCTCGAGCGGCTCGTCGTTCGGCGAGGTCGCGCTGCTCGACGACGTCGGCCGCCGCAGCGCCACGATCACCGCCGAGTCGCCGCTGCGCGTGTACGGGCTGACCGCCTGGCAGTTCACGCCGCTGCTCGAGCAGCACCCCTCGATCGCGGTGAAGATCGCCAAGATGCTCGCCCGCCGGCTGCGCGAGGCGGAGGAGCGCGCGGCGGTGGAGGGCTGAGGGCGGGCACCTGATACAGTCTGCGCGACCGTGCTAGGTGGGGAGATAGCGGTTCCCTGTACCGGCAATCCGCTCTAGCCGGGCTGAATTCCCGCCCCAGGGGCGGTCGGATTCGGGAGAGGGCCTGTGCAGTTGGTGTCGATCGCCAGGTCCCACGCAACGGAGACTTGCGAACCGCGTCAGGTCCGGAAGGAAGCAGCGCTAAGCAACGTCACCCGGGTGCCGTGGGCGAGCCTGGCAGGAGCCGGCGGCGCGAGCACCGCCCGGGGCCGGCGCTTCGAAGGCGGGTGCACGGTCGCTTCATCGCTCCCCGGCCCGCCGCGCCCGCGGCGGTCGGGTGCCCCGGCCGGCACCGGTAAGCTGCAGGGACATGTCCGCCCTCTATCGCAAGCACCGCCCGCGCGACTTCGACGAGTTCTCGCCCGGCCAGCCGCACGTCGTCCAGACGCTGCGAAACGCGGTCGAGATGGACCGCGTCGCACATGCCTATCTGTTCGCCGGGCCGCGCGGAACCGGTAAGACGTCGATGGCCAAGATCCTGGCCAAGGCGCTCAACTGCGAGCGCGGCCCCACCACGACGCCGTGCCTCGAGTGCGAGTCGTGCCGGACGATCCACGACGCGACCTCGATCGACGTGATCGAGCTCGACGCGGCCAGCCACCGCGGCATCGACGACATCCGCGAGATCCGCGATCGCGTGGCGCTCCAGCCCGTGCGCGGGCGGCGCAAGGTGTACATCATCGACGAGGCCCACATGCTCACGAAAGAGGCCTCGAACGCGGTGCTGAAGACGCTCGAGGAGCCGCCGGCCCACGCCGTGTTCGTGCTCTGCACGACCGAGATGGCAGCGATGCTGCCGACGATCAGGAGCCGCTGCCAGCGCTTCGCGTTCGCCCGACCCGGCCTGCCCGAGATCTCCACGGTGCTGCACCGCATCGCCCGCGCCGAGTCGATCGAGATCGAGCCGGCGGCCGTGGCCGCGATCGCCCGCTCGGCCGCGGGCAGCTTCCGCGACGCCGTCTCGGCGCTCGACCAGCTCGCCACCGCCTGCACCGACACGATCACGGTCGCCGACGTCCGCACCCTGCTCGGCACGACCGACGCCGAGGTGCTCTTCCGCACGCTCGACCTCGTGGCCGCGGGCGACGCGGCCGGGTGCCTGCTCCTGGTCGACGCCCAGGCCGACGCGGGCGCCGACCTCGGCATGCTCGTGAGCGACCTGCTCGGCCATCTGCGCTTCCTCTTCTTGCATCAGCAGCTCGGGGAGCTGCCCGCCGACGCTCCCCTGACCGACGACGAGCGCGCCCGCATCGCCGCACAGGCCGAGCGGGTCGGCGCCGCGACCGTACACCGCCTGGTCGACATGCTCCGCGACGTGCTCGAGCAGGTGCGCGAGGGCGCCGACCCGCGCCTGCCGCTCGAGCTCGCCCTGGTGCGCGTGTGCCGGCCGGCCACCGAGCTCTCGGTCGATGCGCTCGGCCAGCGGGTCGCGGCGCTCGAGGCCCGCATGGGCGGCTCGCCGGCCGTCGCGGCGGCGCCCGCGCCCGCCGCACCGTCGCCCGCCCCGCCGCCGGCTCAGGCCGTACCGCAGCCGGCTCAGGCCGCACCGCCCCCGCAACCGCAGGCGGCCGCACCCCCGCCGCCCGCTCCGCCCACCCCGGCGGCCTCGGCCGCGCTCGCGCCGGATCTCGAGCAGCTCACGGCCAGCTGGAGCGAGGCGATCGTCCCCGAGATCGGCCGCCGCTCGATGCCGCTGCAGTCGCTGATGCAGCACGCCAGCCCGCGCGCGCTCGGCGACGGCGAGGTCGTGCTCGCGTTCCCGCGCTCGCACCAGTTCGCGCTCACGACGGCCGACTCGCCGCCCAACCGCGAGGTGCTCGAGTCGGTGCTGGGCCAGGCGGTCGGCGCGCCGGTGCGCGTGCGCCTCGAGGTCGCCGACGCGGAAGCCGGCGCGCCGGCGGCGCCCGAGCCCGCCGCCGAGCCGTTCGACGAGAACGACCTGCTGAGTGAGCTCAAGGAGAAGTTCGACGCCCGCGAGATCGAGGAGCGCACGTGACCAAGATCGACCCGCAGAAGATGATGGCCCAGCTCGGCAAGATGCAGGAGCAGATGGCGCAGGCCCAGGAGGAGCTGAAGACCGCGTACGTCGAGCACAGCGCCGGCGGCGGCGCCGTAACCGTGAAGGCGTCGGGCGCGCTCGAGATCGCCGACATCACGATCAAGCCCGAGGCGATCGACCCGGACGACCCCGAGATGCTGCAGGACCTGCTCGTGTCGGCCGTCAACGGCGCGATCGCCGCGGCCCAGCAGCTGCAGCAGCAGAAGATGATGGGCCAGCTCGGCGGGGCGGGCGGACTGGGCGGGCTCGGGCTCCCCGGCATGTAGGTGTACGCACCGTCCGTCGACAACCTGATCGTCCAGCTCGCGCGGCTGCCGGGCGTCGGCCGGCGCACCGCCCAGCGGCTCGCGTTCCACATCCTCAAGGCGTCCGAAACCGACGCACTGGCGCTCGCAGACGCGATCCGAGAGGTGAAGGAGCGGATCGGCTTCTGCACCGAGTGCGGCAACCTGACCGAGGAGCCGCTGTGCCAGATCTGCGCCGACGCGCGGCGTGACCGCACGCTGATCTGCGTGGTCGAGGATCCCTCCGACCTGGTCGCCCTCGAGCGGACGCACGAGTACCGCGGCCTCTACCACGTGCTCGGCGGGGCGCTCTCGCCGATCGACGGCGTCGACCCCGAGCACCTGCGCATCGCCGAGCTCGTGGCGCGGGTCGAGCGCGGCGGCGTGGTCGAGGTGCTGCTCGCGACGAACCCGACCATGACCGGCGAGGCCACCGCCGCCTACCTGGCCGACCGCCTGCGCGGACGCACGCGCGTCACCCGCCTGGCGAGCGGCCTGCCGGTGGGCGGCGACCTGGAGTACGCCGACGAGGTCACGCTCGGGCGTGCCCTCGCAGGGAGGAGGGAGATGTGAGCGCCGAGCGCGAGCCCACCGGCGAGTCCGCCGAACCGGCGGCCATGCACACGGTCACACCCGCGGTCGAGCGCGTCGCCGAGGATGTGATCGCCTACGTCCGCGAGCGGCTGCATGCCGAGCCGCGCCCCTTCGCCGTGCCGCGCACGCCGGCCGAGATGACGGCCGCTGCGGGCGTGACGGTGACCGCCGACGGCATCGGCGGCGAGAAGGCCCTGCGCATCTTCACCGAAACGCTCGCGCCGGCCAGCGTGCCCGTCGAGAACCCCCGCTTCCTGGCCTTCATCCCCACCGCCCCGACACATGCGTCCAAGCTGTTCGACGTCGCGCTCTCGGCGACGCCGATGTACGCCGGCAGCTGGCGCAGCGCGGCGGGATCGGTCTACGCCGAGAACCAGGCGCTGCGCTGGCTGGCGGACCTGGCCGGGATGCCGGAGACCGCCGGCGGCTGCTTCGTCCAGGGCGGCACCGTCGGCAACCTGTCGGCGCTCGTGAGCGCGCGCCACGCCCACCGGGCGGCGCACGGCCGCACCGGCGCCGAGATGCGGGTGGCGGCGACCGACCAGGCGCACTCCTCGGTCACCTCGGCGCTTGCGGTCATGGACGCAGGCCTCCTGCCCGTCGAGCCCGACGGGCGCGGCCGGATGACGGGCGCCGCGCTCGAGGCGGCGCTCGAGGCGGACGGCGGCGAGGGCGTGTTCGCCGTGGCTGCCACCGGCGGCACGACCAACGTGGGCGTGATCGACGACCTGGCCGGGATCGCCGACGTGTGCGCCCGCCGCGGCCTGTGGCTGCACGTCGACGCCGCCTACGGCGGCGCGGGGCTCGCGGCGCCGTCCGTGCGAGCGAAGTTCGCGGGCATCGAGCGCTGCGACTCGTTCATCGTCGACCCGCACAAGTGGCTGTTCGCACCGTTCGACAGCTGCGCCCTGCTCTACCGCCGGCCCGAGCTCGCCCAGGCCGCGCACAGGCAGCACGCCGGCTACCTCGACGCCGCCCGCGTCGGCGCCGACTGGAACCCGTCCGACTACGCCATCCACCTCACCCGCCGCGCCCGCGGCCTGCCGTTCTGGTTCTCGCTCGCGGCCAACGGCACGCGTGCCTACACCGACGCCGTCGAGGGCACGCTGGCGGTGGCGGCGGCGGCCCGGGCGGAGATCGAGCGGCGCGACTACCTCGAGCTCGCCAACGACCCCGACCTGACGGTGCTCTGCATCCGCCGCATCGGCTGGTCGGCCGACGACTACCGGCGCTGGAGCGCACGGCTGATGGAGCAGGGCGTGGCTGGGGTGACGCCGACCGAGCTCGGCGGCGAGATCATGACCCGCATCTGCGTGCTCAACCCGCGCACGACCGTCGCCGACATCGCCGCCGTCCTCAACTCGATGGCGTGACCGCCGCCGGCTGACCGCCTCCGCATGCCCGATCCGACGTCCATGCACCGCTACACCGACGAGACCGAGCGGGTCGCCCAGGCCGCGCTCGCCTACGCCCGCGACCGGCTGCGCCTGCACCCTGTGCCGCTGGACGGGCCGCGTACGCCGGACGAGCTCGCCCAGGCGGCTGGGACGACGATCACCGAGCTCGGGCTGGGCGGCGAGGCCGCGCTGCGGCTCTTTGCCGACGTGCTGGCAAAAGCCACCGTCTCGGTCGACAACCCGCGCTATCTGGCGTTCATCCCCAGCGCGCCGACCGAGTCGGCGACGCTCTTCGACCTCGTGGTCGCGGCCTCGGCGATCTACGGCGGCAGCTGGCTCGAGGGCGCCGGGGCGATCTACGCCGAGAACGAGGCACTGCGCTGGGTGGTCGGCCTGGCGGGCATGCCGGGCGAAAGCGGCGGCTGCTTCGTCCAGGGCGGCACGATGGGCAACCTGTCGGCGCTCGTCGCCGCCCGCCACGCGTTCGTCACGGCCCGCGGCCGCCCGCCCGGCCGGCTGCAGCTGGCCGCGACCGACGAGGTGCACTCCTCGATCCATGCCGCCGCGCAGGTGATGGACGTCGACGTGATCGGCGTGCCGACCGACGAGCGGGGGCGCATGACCGGCGCGGCGCTCGCGGACGCGCTCGCGGCTGCGGCGGGCGATGGCCTGTTCGCGGTTGTCGCGACGGCGGGGACGACCAACCTCGGCGTCATCGACGACCTGGCCGGCATCGCAGAGGTGTGTGCCGCCCGCGACGTGTGGTTCCACGTCGACGGCGCCTATGGCGGAGCGGCCCTCGTCGCGCCGTCCGTGCGGCCGAAGTTCGCCGGCGTCGAGCGCTGCGACTCGTTCATCGTCGACCCGCACAAGTGGCTGTTCGCCCCCTTCGACTGCTGCGCGCTCGTCTACCGCCGGCCGAGCTCGCGCGGGCCGCGCACACGCAGCAGGCCGGCTACCTCGAGCCGCTGCAAGGCGGGGCCGAGTGGAACCCGTCCGACTACGCGATCCACCTGTCGCGGCGGGCGCGCGGCCTGCCGTTCTGGTTCTCGCTCGCGGCGCACGGCACCCAGGCCTATCGCGGAGGCGATCGAGCACACGCTGGCCGTCGCCGCCGCCGCCCGGCGCGAGATCGAGGCCCGCCCGTACCTCGAGCTCCTGAACGATCCCGACCTGACGGTGCTGTGCGTCCGCCGCGTCGGCTGGGAGTCGGCGGACTACCGCTGTGGAGCGCGCGCCTGCTCGGCGAGGGCACCGCGTTCATCACGCCGACCACCGTCCGCGGCGAGGTCGTCACGCGGGTCGCGATCGTCAACCCGCGCACGACCCCGGCGGACGTCGCCGCCATCCTGGATACCATGGCGTGATGGCCCAGTCCGAGTCGCAGTCTGCGCCCGGCCGTGTGATCGTCATGAAGTTCGGCGGCACCTCGGTCGCCGACGCCGACAAGATCCGGCGCGTGGCGGGCCGCCTGGTGGCCGCGCACGTGGCCGGGCACCAGGTCGTCGGCGTCGTCTCGGCGATGGGCCACACGACCGACCAGCTCGTGGATCTGGCCCGGCAGGTGTCGCCGCGGCCGCACCCGCGCGAGATGGACATGCTGCTCTCGACCGGAGAGCGGATCACCGCCGCGCTGTGCGCGATGGCGATCAACGACCTGGGCCATCACGCCGTCTCGCTCACCGGGTCGCAGGCGGGCATCGTCACCGACACCGTCCACACCAAGGCGAAGATCGTCGAGATCCGGCCGCGGCGGATCTCCGAGGCGCTCGAGCGGGGCGACATCGTGCTCGTCGCCGGGTTCCAGGGCGTCTCGACCGCCTACGACGTGACCACGCTCGGCCGGGGCGGATCGGACACGACGGCGGTCGCACTGGCGGCGGCACTCGACGGCGACTGCGAGATCTACACCGACGTCGACGGCGTCTTCACTGCCGATCCGCGCATCGTCACCGGGGCGCGCCTTCTGCGCTCGGTCTCGCCGATGGAGATGCTCGAGATGGCCGGCTCCGGCGCCCGCGTGCTGCAGCTGCGCGCGGTCGAGTTCGGCCGCAACCACGGCGTCCCGATCCACGTGCGCTCGACGTTCTCCGACGCAGACGGGACATGGATCCGCGAAGATGCGGGCATGGAGGATGCGATCATCTCCGGGATCACGCACACCACGGACGAGGCCTACGTCACCCTCACCGACGTGCCCGACCACCCCGGCACGGCCGCGAGCATCTTCAACGCGGTCGCCGCCGCGAACATCAACGTGGACACGATCATCCAGAACGCCGTCACGCACGGCGACGCCGACATCACCTTCTCGGTGCCGATGGATGACCTCGGCCTCATGCGCGACACGATCCAGGGCCTCTGCGACGACCTCGGCCTGCACTGGCGCGTCGACTCGAGCGCCGCCAAGGTGAGCATGATCGGCGCCGGCATGAAGAGCCACCCCGGCGTCGCGGCGCGCATGTTCCAGGTGCTGGCCGACCGCGGGATCAACGTGCGTATGATCGCCACCTCGCCGATCAAGGTCTCGTGCGTCATCGACGCCACCCGCGTCGGCGAGGCCGTCGCAACGCTGCACGACGCGTTCCAGGCCGAGCTCAAGATCGCCGCCGACGGAGCCGTCGGTGTCTAGGCCGCGCCTGGCCGTGGTCGGCGCGACGGGCGCCGTCGGGCCGGTGGTGCTCGAGGTGCTCGCCGAGCGCGGCTTCCCGGCCGCCGAGGTGGCCGCGTTCGCGTCGGCCCGCTCGGCCGGCACGCGGGTGGCGTTCGCCGGCGACGAGCTCGAGGTGCGCGAGCTGACCGCCGACGCGCTCGCGGGGTTCGACCTGGCGCTGTTCTCGGCCGGCGGCTCGACGTCGAAGCGGTTCGCGCCCGAGGCGGTGGCGCGCGGGTGCGTCGTCGTGGACAAGTCGAGCGCCTTCCGCATGGATCCGGCGGTGCCGCTGATCGTGCCCGAGGTGAACCCGGATGACGCCGACGCGCACCAGGGCATCCTCTCCAACCCGAACTGCTCGACGATCCAGCTCGTCGCCGCGCTGAAGCCCCTGCACGACGCGGCCGGGCTGACGCACGTCACGGTGGCGACCTACCAGGCCGTCTCGGGCACGGGCGCAAAGGCCGTGGAGGAGCTGCGCAGCCAGTCGCGAGACCTGCTCGCCGGCGAGCCGGCGACACCCTCGGTGTATCCGCATCAGATCGCGTTCAACGTGCTGCCGCAGTGCGACGCCTTCGATGGCGATGCGACCACCGAGGAGACGAAGCTCGTCCACGAGACGCACAAGATCCTGGGCGACTCCACAATCGCAATCAGCACGACGTGCGTGCGCGTGCCCGTCTGGCGCGGCCACTCCGAGGCGGTGTGGATCGAAACGCGCGAGCCGCTGGGCGCGGCGCATGCCCGCGAGCTGCTCGCCCGCGCGCCCGGCGTGCGCGTCGTCGACGACCCGGCCGCCGGCGTCTACCCGCTTCCCTCGGCCGCCGTCGGCACGGATGATGTCCTTGTGGGACGCATCCGCGACGACGACTCCCGCCGCAACGGGCTCAGCCTGTTCGTGGTGGCCGACAACCTGCGCAAGGGCGCCGCCACGAACGGCGTCCAGATCGCCGAGCTCCTCGTGGAGCGCGGTCTCGTCCGTGTCCCCGGCCGGGCGGCCGCCTGATGCCGGTGGCGGGACGGGGCAGGCTCTGCCCCGTGTGTCTGCGGCCCGTCTCGGACGGCGCCTGTCGCGAGCATGGGCCGTGGCAGCTGCACCAGCTCGCCACGGCCGACGACCGCCGGACGGCGACACGGGCGACGTGGCAGCCCTTCGAGCCGATCCTGCACGCGTGCCCGCGCTGCCTGGGCGAGGTGGCCGAGGGCCGGCGCGGGTTCGAATGCGTCGAGCACGCCGACGGCCGCGACGCCCACGGGCCGTTCGAGGTGGACGAACTGCTCGGCGCCACCGCCCAGCGCGAGGCGGCCGGATGCCGCGCCCGCCTGGCCCGCCGCGCCCGCGTGCGCACCCGGCCGCGGCCGCAGCGCCCCGCGCTGCCGCTGCCCGACGCCGCGCGCATGTGGCGGCTGATCGCTGCGGCCACGGTGCTCGCGGCGACGTTCGCCTTCCTGGCCCGCTGAGCCCGCTCGCGAGATGGTTGATTCCACGCCCCCGTGATGTCCAAGGTGCAAGCCGAACGGCTTGCACCGGTCAGTGGTGATCTGCGATCACGTAGGTCACCACTGGGCTGCGAACCGAGCAGCGCAAGGACGCAGGGAACGTTCATAGTGGTCGAACTATGGGCACGACCGAGAAGCGTTCAAGGGCGATTGCCCTTGAACGCGGTCTGAGGCGTCTGCGATCACGCAGACGCCGAGGCGTAGCGCCACCAACGCTCAAACCAGCGCACGAGGCCCGCGCGGCCAGGCGCGCGGGGGCGTGGAATCAATCATCTAGACCGTGTGGTTCGCGATGGGCTTGGAGGTCGGCGCCTTCGTCCCGCCGGCCGGCTCGATCGTGATCGCGATCACGTCACCCGGCCGCGCATCCTGGCTCAGCGTCAGGTTGACGGTGCCGCCGCCCTGGAAGATGCCCGCCGGGAGCGCCACCTTGCCGCGGATCACCCAGGCCTCGTAGGTCTTGCCCGCGGGCGCGGGCGCGACGCTCGCGAACAGGGTGGCGTTGCCGTTCGGCTTCACGATCACGTTGCCGACGCCGCGCAGGTTGCCGGCCGATCCGTGGAAGAGCGAGTGCCGCAGGCTCGAGAGATCGCCCTGCAGCGACACGTTCCACACGACCAGGCCGACGACCGCGGCCGCGAGCGCCGGGACGGCGACGGCCGCAAAGCGCGGCCAGAGGCGCGCGGCCCGCCGTGCCGGCGCGCGCGCCGGGACGGCAGCGCCGGCCGGCGCCTCGACGACGGGCGCGACCGCCTCGAGCACCCGCCGGCGCAGATCGGGCGGCGGGGCGACGGCGGGCACCGCATAGGCGAGCGACGCCGCGACGGCCTCGGACTCGCGCAGCTGTCGCCGGCAGCGCTCGCACTCGGCGACGTGCAGCGCGACCTGCTCCTCCTCGTCGGGGGAGAGGGCGTGCAGGGCCTGGCCAGAGATCAGCTCGTCGACGTGTTCCACTCGTCCTCCGGGTGCAGGCCGGACGCCGCGAGCGCGTCGCGCAGCGCGCGCATGGCGGCGAAGGTCCGGCTCTTCACGGTGCCGATCGGGACGGCCAGCCGGTCGGCCAGCTCCGACTGGGAGTAGCCCGCGAAGTAGGCGAGCTCGATCACCTCTCGGTGCGGGTCGGGCAGCCGCGCGAGGGCCGCGCGGACGTTCCCGCGCGCGACGCCCCGCCAGGCCTGCTCGTCGACCGAGGGCTCACCCGAGGCGGGGTCGCCGACGACGTCGAGCGGCTCGGTCTTTCGCCGCTGCTCACGCCGCACCATGTCGACCGCCTTGTGATGAGTCATCGTCATGATCCATGTCGAGGGCTGTCCGCGGCCGGGGTCGAACTGTGTCGCCCCGGTCCAGACGGCCAAGAACACATTCTGGACAACGTCCGCGGCCAGCTCGCGGTCGCGCACGATCCTCGCCGCGAGCGAATACGCCGCAGCGCCGTACAGGTCGTACAGCCTTGCGAACGCTTCGTGATCGCCGCGCCCTATCAGGGCGAGCAACCCATGATCCGATAGGTGCTCCACCCGTCCTTCCCGTGGTGTATCGCCGGAGTGCATTCGCCGCAGCCTCGTCCTCGGTTCAGCGTACCGGCGCCGGGGTGGGACTGAGCAGGGGCGCGAGCCGCTCGCGCAGCCGCGCCAGCCGCTGGCGCTCGGGCTCGAGCTCGATCGCGCGCAGGTCGAGGCGCATCAGCTCGATCTTGCCCGCCGAGCGGCGGCCGTGGAACCCGAAGTCGGCCAGGAAGTCGGCCGGGAAGATCGTGCGATGGCCGAGGAACCGGGTCGCGAAGTCCTCGCCCGACGGGAACCGGTAGGCGAAGGCCTCGAGCGCCGGGCCGCCGCGGTCGCGACACTCGCCGATGGCGGCCAGAAATAGGCTCTGCAGCACCCACGGGCTCTGCGCGTCGGTCAGATACGCGCACGTCACCAGGATGGCGTCGTGGCTGGGCGGCCCCGCCGGGAGCGTCTGTGCGCGGGGAAACTCGCGCGCGGGGCCATACTGGATCAGGCCGATCACGCCGGTCTCGTCGCGATAGAGCTTGCCCCACGGGCCGAACTCGTCCTCGGCATCGCGCGTCCACCGCTCCCGCTCACCCGGCTCGCGGCCGGGGCGCGTCTGCCACCACATGCACGCCCGGCACGGCGGGGGCGCGCTCGACACGGTCGCCCCGGTGAGGTGGTCGACGGCCGTCATCGCGCCGCCGGCGCCACGTCGTCGACGATCACCGCGACGCTGCGCACATCCAGATCGACCATCGTAGCGAGGTAGGAGCGCACCGAGCGCTCGACCCCGGCGGCGACGGCGGGGATCGATGCGCCCCAGGCGGTGACGAGGTGCAGCTCGAGGTCGACGGCATCCCCCGCCGAGGCGACCCGCACGCCTACCCGTTCGGGATCGCCACGGCGCTCGAGCCGGCCGAGGTGCCCGCCGCCCGTGAGCGCGTGCACACCGTCCACCTCGCGGGCGGCGGCGGCAGCGTAGGCGGCGATCACGGCGTGCGAGATGTGTGCCGAGACGCCGGCCGAATGCACTGACTCAGCCGCACCGGCCACCGTCGGATCGGTCATGGACCGAGTATACGGGCGCTCGCCGGCAAACCGTTACCAGATCGCGGCCGCACCGGCGCGCGGCGCTGCTACGTTGGGGGCATGGCCGCACGCGCCCCCAGACTCGGCCTCACCGCGTTCGCCGCGGCGCTCATCTGCGCGCTTGCGGCGCCCGCTGCACAGGCCGCGCCGCCGACGCTCGCCGAGCTCGTCGGCCAGCGCCTCGTCGTCGCGATCACCGGGACGCGGGCGAACCCGCAGATCCTCGCGCGCATCCGCGCGGGCCGGGTGGGCGGCGTGATCCTGTTCTCGGCGAACATCGTCTCTCCGGCGCAGCTCAAGGCGCTGACGGCCGCGCTGCAGGGGGCGGCGACGGCCGGCGGACGGCCGCGCCTGATCATCGCGACCGATCAGGAGGGCGGCCTCGTCCGGCGCATCCCCTGGGCTCCGCCGAAGCGTTCGGCCGGGGCCCTCGGGAGGCTGCCGGCGGCGGTCTCTGCGACCAGCGGCACCGACGCCGGCGCTGCGCTCGCGGCCGACGGCGTGAACGTCGACCTGGCCCCGGTCGCCGACGTCCCGGCCGGCCCGGCCGACTTCATCGCGAGGCAGCACCGGGCGTTCTCGACCAGCCGGTTCACGGTTGCCCGCGACGCGGCCGCCTTCGCCGGCGGACTCGAGCACGGCGGCGTCTGGCCGACGCTCAAGCACTTCCCCGGCCTCGGCCTGGCGAGGGTCTCCACCGACACGACGCTCGTGCGGATCGGCGCCCCGGCCGCGACGCTCACGCGGGGCATGCTGCCCTACCAGGTCGCGTTCCGGCAGGGGCTCGACCCGATCGTGATGCTGTCGACCGCGATCTACCCGGCCCTCGACAGCCGCGCGGCCGCGTGGTCGCGGCCGATCATCCACGGCGTGCTGCGCGGCCGGCTCGGCTTCACCGGCGCCACGATCACCGATTCGCTCGACTCCGCCGCCGCCGTTCGCCATCTGACCGACCCGGTGGTCGCGCTGCGCAGCGCCCAGGCGGGCGCCGACCTGCTCCTGATCACCGGCTCGCAGGCCACGAGCGCCGGCGTCTACTCCCGCCTCCTGGCGGCAGCGACGTCGGGCGCGCTGCCGGGATCGCGGCTCGCGGCGTCGTACAGCCGCATCATCGCCCTCAAGAGCCACCTCTAGCGTCGGGCCGGATCAGCGCGGCCGCAGGCGCAGCAGGCTGACCTCGGGCCGCGCGAAGAGCCGGAACGGCACGAGCGTTGTGCCGAGCCCGCGTGAGACGACCACGGTCGTCCCGGCCTCCTCGAACACGCCCTCGTCGTAGCGGTAGGCGCGATGCGACAGGCGCACCTTCCCGGCCGGCCCGGGCAGGCAGATCTGACCGCCGTGCAGGTGCCCGCACAGGGTGAGCGCACACGTCCCGGCCGGCATCTCGGCGGGCACCTCGGGGAAGTGCGAGAGCAGGATGCGCAGCGCTCCCGGCCGGGTGAAGAGCTGTTCGGGCGGCCGGTTGCGGCCCTCCGCGAAGAGCCGCGGGTCGACGCCCGCGAGCTCGATCTCGCACCCGCGCCACTCGACGACGGCCGAGCGGTCGCGCAGCAGCGTCACCGCCGCGCAGCCCCAGTCCTCGATCACGATGCCGCGCGAGAAGGGGTCGTGGGTGTCGCCGACGTCGTGGTTTCCGAGCACGACGAAGATGCCGAGCGGCGGGTGCAGGCGCTCGAGCGCGGCGACGACCGCGTCGCGCGCGCGCCCGTGGCTCAAGATGTCGCCCGTGACCGCCACCAGGTCGGGCTGCCACCGCTCCCCGAGCGCCGTCGCCTTGCGCATGGCGCGGGTGTTCAGCGACGGCGTGCCGGCATGAAAGTCGGACAGGTGCAGGACGGTCAGCCCGTCGAGCGCGGCGGGCAGACCGGGGACGCCGATCTCGAGCTCGCGGCCCTCGACCCACTGAGACTCGTACAGGCCCCAGGCCGCGAGCGCCGCGCCGGCGCCACCAAGGAGCGCCCCGAGACGGCGGCTATTCGCCACGCACGGGCGGGACGTCGCCCTGCATGCGCCCACGGGCAGCGGCGATCCGCTCGCGCAGGACCGAGAGGCGGCCCTCGTCGGCGGAGTGCCCGTTCCCCGAGGCGGCCACCGGACGCTCGCGGTGCAGCGCGATCCGGACGGCGCCGGCGGCCGCGGCGATCGCGGCAAGCAGCAACAGACGACGCATCGCCGCCAGTGTAACCCGATGTCACTCGCACGCGTGCCACAGCCCCCGGCCGGCGACGGCCGCCGACCGCTCGAGCGCCGCGAACAGGGCCGCGTGCGCGGTGTTGGGCGGGAACGGATACGTGCGTGCGTAGCCCCGGCGCACGAGCTCGGCGTTCACGAACAGCGACCGGGCGCCCGCGAGCCAGACGTATGCGAGGAAGCGGCCGTAGCGGTCGTGCAGCTCGCGGTCGTAGCGCAGCGCCACCCTGCGGCCGGTGACGAGGTGCTTCGTGAACGCCGAGGCCTCGGGGCCGTAGCAGCCGACCGGTTTGCGAGGATCGACCGTCTCGGGCGTGTCGATCCCGAGCAGGCGGATGTCCTCGATGCGGCCGCCCGGGCCCTGGACGAGGATCGTGTCGCCGTCGATGGCGCGCACGACCGTGCCGCGCGCGAACGGCGCCGCCGACCCCGGCGCCACGCGCCACCATGCCACGGCGGCAACGGCGGCGACTGCGAGCAGGACGACGGCGATGTCTCTCCGGTTCATGGGCGCCACGCTAACCGCCGTCCCCGTCACGTGTCTGTCACGGACCGTCACGAGCGTGTCGCGGCGTGCGCCGTTGTAAGAACGCCCGGGTTCCAGCCGACCCCATACCTACACTTGGGAGTCCGCCCATGAAGCTCTTGCACATCGCCG
Organism: uncultured Actinomycetes bacterium; assembly: GCA_963760755.1. Classification (GTDB taxonomy): domain Bacteria; phylum Actinomycetota; class Thermoleophilia; order Gaiellales; family JAICJC01; genus JAICJC01. The sequence goes on from CAVXEE010000003.1 coordinate 449,097, forward strand.
ACATCCACCTCGACCGCGTGTTTCACCGGGCCGAGTCGCGGCCTGCGGCCGCCCGCCGCCGTGCCGAGCTGCGCGACTCCGTGACGCGCGCGTTCGCCCTCGGGAAGGAGCGCTCGGTCGACGCGATCTGCATCGCTGGCGACGTCTACGAGCACGACTACGTCAGCGAGGACACGGTCTCGTTCCTGCGCGACAGCTTCGCCGCCGCCGGCGTGCCGGTGCTGGTCGCGCCGGGCAACCACGACCCGTACCTGCCGGGCTCCGTGTGGCAGCGCACCGAGTGGCCCGCAAACGTGCACGTGTTCACGCAGGATGCCGCCGAGCCGTACGCGCTCGGCTCCAAGGTCACCGTCTGGGGAGCCGCGTTCACGGCCCGCAACTGCGGGCCCGGGGCAGTCACCCGGCTCCGCGTCCCGGACGACGCCGGCACGCACGTGCTCCTGATCCACGCGGCGCTGACGGGCGAGCAGTGGGCGGAGGAGGCCGACTACCGCCCGGTGACCCGGGCCCAGCTCCGCGCCACCGGCGCCGCCTACGTGATGCTGGGACACTTCCACGACGGGCGCGGCGACGCCTTCGTGTGCTACCCGGGCAGCCCCGAGCCGCTCGACTGGGGCGAGCGCAGCGGCGCGCACGGCGCGTCCATCGTCACCGTGCACGACGGGGCCGTGACCGCCGAGGCCGTGCCGCTCGCCACCCGCCGCTACGTCGAACGCACCGTCTCGGTCGCGGGCGCCGCCGGCTCCGCGCAGGTCGAGGCGGCGCTCTCGGGAGTCGTCGCCGACGAGGCCGGCGCATCGCTGCGCGCCGTGCTCACGGGCGAGATCGAGCCGGGCTGCGCCATCGACACGGCCAGGCTGGCCGAGCGCTGCGGCGCCGGGCTCACGGAGCTCGCGGTGGTCGACCGCACGGTGCCCGCCTACGACCTCGAGCAGCTCGCGGGCGAGGCATCCGTGCGCGGCCGGTTCGTCGCGAGGCTCCTCGGCTCCGCCGACCCGGACGCGCGCGAGGCGATCCTGGCCGGCCTGCGCGCGCTCGACGGCAGGGCGGAGGTGATCGGTGCGGGTTGACCGCCTCACCGTCGCCGGATTCGGCAAGCTGGCCGCGCGCGAGCTGCGATTCGGGCCGGGGCTCACCGTGGTGCAGGGGCCCAACGAGTCGGGCAAGAGCACGACGCACGCCGCCCTGCGGGCGAGCCTCTTCGGGCTCACGTCCGGCGGCCGGCGCACGCGCGAGGAGACGGCCGCGATCGAGCGCTTCCGGCCCTGGGCCGAGGGCCGCTACGGATCGATGCTGGAACTCGCCGCCGACGACGGCCGGCGCCTGCGCCTGGAGTGGGACTTCGAGCGCTGCCGGTTCGCCCTGCGCGATGCCGCCACCGGCGCCGATCTCACCGCGACCCATGGCGCGGGCACCGACCCGCGCGGCCTCGCCCGTGCGCTCTACGGCGTCGACCGCGACGTGTACCTGCGCCTGGGCTGCGTCGACCAGGCCGAGCTCGACCGCATCGGCGACCCGGGCTCGGTGCGCCACGCCGTCGAGACGGTGCTGACGCAGTCCCGCGCCGACGCGTCGGCCGTGACCGCGGTCGAGACGCTCAAGGCGCACCGATCGCACCTGGTGGGCGTGAACCGCGCCCGGACGAACGCGCTGCCCGCGGCCGAGGCCGAGGCGGCCGAGCTGCGGACGCACCTCGACGCCGCGGTCGCCGACCGGGCCGACGTCGAAGACGCGGCGGCCGCGCGCGACGCCGCCCGGGTGCTGGCAGACGATGCCGCCGTCCGCGTGCACACGCTCGAGTCCGTCCGCGACCACCTCCGGGCCGACGAGCTGCGCCGGCGGCTCGAGATCGCCGAGAGCCTCGCCGCAGCCGCGGCGGGCGCCGACCGCCGGCTCGAGGAGGAGCCCGCCGGCGCGGCCTTCTCGCCCGTCGAGTCGATGCCGGCGCTGCGCGGGCGCATCGACGACCTCGAGGCCGAGCTCGTCGAGCGCGCCGCGGCGACCGCCGCCGACGCCGAGCTCGCAGTCGCCCTCGGCGACCGCTGCCACGAGCTCGAGGAGCAAGTCACGATCTACGAGCCCGATCGCGGCGCCGGCGAACGTGCCGCCGCGGTCGAGGCGGCCGCCGCATCGGCGCGCGCCGCGACGCGACCGCGCCCAGCGCTCGTGGGCGTGGCTGCCGCCGGCGTGGCGCTCGCGGTCGCGGGCGCCCTCGTCCACCTGCCCCTGCTCATCGGCCTGGGTGTGGTCGTCGCCGCCGCCGCCGCTGCCGTGGCGCTCATCGGCCGCGGCGCCGGCGGCAGTCGCGAGCTCGATCGCCTGCTGCCGGGCGATGGCACGATCGAGCTGCGCCTGACGGCGTTCCGCGCCGCGGTCGAGCGCGACCGGGCCCTGCACGGGGTCGAGCGTGAGCTGGCCGGAGTGCGTGTCCAGGCCGCCGACGTGCGCGCGCGCCTGGCCGGCGTCGCCCAGCTCGAGGTCGAGCTGGGCGGTCTCCGTGAGCGCGTCACCGCCGCGCTCGGCGCGTGCGACATCGACGCGTCCGACCTCGGCGAGGGCCTGCGCCGCTACGACCACGCCGAGGCCGCCGCGCGCACGCGTCACGAGGCCACCCTCACGCGCACGCGGGCCACCGAGGAGCTGCGTCGGCTGCTCGGCGACGATTCGCTCGAGGCCGCACGCACGCGCCTGGCACAGCTCGAGGGCCGCCTGAACGGCCACGCCGAGCTGGCCGTCGGGCGCGACCCCGACGACGTCGAGCGCGACCTCGGGCGCGCCCGCGAGGCGCGTGACCGGACGGCCGCCGAGAGCGAGCGGCTGGCGGCGGCGGTCGCCGAACGGCTGCGGGCCCTCCCCGACGTGGCCGCGCTGCGGGAGCGGCTCGATGCGGCCGACGAGCACGTCGCGCGGCTGCAGCACGTCGACCGGGTGCTGCGCCTGGCCGAGACCGAGCTGGCCGAGGCGGCCGCCGAGACGTACCGCGACTTCGCGCCGCTCCTGAACGCCTCGCTCGAGGCCGGCATCGCGCGGCTGACCGGCGGACGCTACGCCCATGCGTTCGTGGACGAGCACCTCCGCATCCGCGTCGAGGCGCCGGAGACGGGCGCGGTCGTCGACCTCGACCGGCTGTCGGTCGGCACCCAGAAGCAGGCCTACCTGGTACAGCGCCTCGAGCTCGTCCGGCTCCTGTGCCCCGGCGCCGAGGCCCTGCCGGTGCTGCTCGACGACCCGTTCGCGCACTTCGACGCCGACCGGCTCGAGCGAACGCTCGCGTGGCTCGCCGAGGCCGCGACCGAGCGCCAGATCATCGTGTTTGCGACCCAGCGCCGCGTCGCCGACCTCGCGCCGGACGGCGCCGTCCTGCTCGCCTTGTAGCGAGCGCACGCCCGGCCCTCGGATGACCCGGTTGGGGCGGGGCCTACGCGCTCCGCCCCAACCGCAGCGCCGGCGCCGCGATCAGGCGCTCGACGTGCAGGGTGGCGAGGCTCAGCACCGGCACGTCACGAGCGCGCTCGAAGCAGATGTAGCGCGTGCGCCACTCGGGCTGGAACTTGCGGTTGAAGCTGAACAGGCGGTCGAGCTGGAACGCGCGATCGAGGCCCACGACGATCTGACGGGCGGCGCGCAGATGGGCCGGCGAGTCCTCGTCGGCCCGCAGCACGTCGGCGAACACCGAGAAGTTCAGGGAGAGCTCGTCGGCGCCCACACCGCGCGCCCAGGCGGTGGCCTCGCAGATCAGGAACTCCATGAGGCCGTTCGGCGTCTCGTCGCCGCGGCGCATGGTCGAGAGCGAGTAACCGCTGCCCGACGGCACCAGGTGCAGGAAGCCGCGCACGCGCCCGGCGGCATCGAGCGCGAGCGCGAACCGGGCCTGGTCGTGCGCGTAGAGGTCGTCCATCGCCATCGAGAACCCGCGCTCGGCCGCCGACCCCCGCCACTCGCGCGAGACGCGATCGATGTCGGCCCGCTGCGCATGCTCGAGCTCGGCCGGCCCGACGACCCGCACCTCGTACCCGGCCCGCCGCAGCCGGGTCACCGACTGGCGCACCTTGCGGATGCCGCGGCCCTCGAGCGAGAACGTCGCCGGCCGCAGCACGGCCTCGTCCCCGATCGCCACTGCGCGCATGCCGCGCCGCCGGTACACGTCGAGCCACTCGGCCGACGTGTGCAGGACGACCATGCGCCACCCCCGCTCGTGACACAGGTCGCCGAAGTCCTCGACGAGGCCCGGAATCTCGGTGGCGACGCCGATCGGGTCGCCGGAGACGAGCGCACAGCCGGCCACCACCCGGTAGGCGAGGAAGGCGTTGCCGGCCCGCGAGAATCGGTAGCGGCGGTCGGCGCGGAGCGAGAAGAACGACAGGCTGTCGCGGCCGTAGTCGGCGACGAGGCGGTGGGCCCGGGCGCGATCGGAGTCGGACGGGCCGCCCGGCTCGCGGTGCGAGCGCAGCCAGTGGTGGAGCGCCCAGAAGGCCCCGCCGACCATCAGCATCGAGAAGCCCGCGTTGGCGATCCTGTTCGTGTGCTCCCCGCCGAGGAGCGTGAACGCCGTCCATACCGCCCCCGTCGCAACCACGCCGCCCACGATCGGGCGCACGCTGGTCGGGTCACCGGCGACGTCGAACCGCCCGCGCAGCCCCACGAGCGCAGCGAGCAGCGCGATGCTGCCGAGTGCCTGCTCGATGTCGAAGCCTCCGTGTGCGATGTGCGCGACGGCCGCAAACGCGACGAGCGCGGTCGCAAGCAGCCATGCCCGCCGCTTGCGGCGCGCAAGGCCGCCGGAGATCAGGAGCAGCGCGATGCCGGCCGCGAACGTGATCGAGCGCGTCAGCGACACGGTGCCCGGGGGCAGCATCGCCTGGAAGACGTCGTAGCGGTCGGTGAGCGTCGGTCGCACGGCGGCGACGACGTCGACGAGGCCAACGACGAGCGCGCCGAGCGCAACCAGCGCCGGCGCTTGCATCCACCTCAGACGTGCCCAACCCACCATTACCACCTTACCGGCACCGCGTTGGAGCGACTTTAGGACCCGGCGGCCGGCGCGAGCAGGGCCAGCGCGGCGGCGGCCGCGGCGCGTACGTCCGCCGCGCCGTCGTCGAGCGCCGCCGTGAGCGCGGGCCGGGCGCGCGGATCGCCGATCTCGCCCAGCGCCGCCGCTGCGAGGGCGCGCTGATCGTCGCGCTCGGCCGCCGCGAGGACGCGGACGAGGAACGGCACGCCGTCACGGTCGCGGCGCCGGCCGAGGTCGGCGATCTGCTCTCGCAGAGCGGCATCGCGCGCCGTCGCGGCGCTGCGGCGCGGGGCGCCCGTCGGCCGCCGCACGAGCGGGTAGTAGCCGTCGGTCTTCTCGAGCACGCCCGAGGCGATCAGCCGGTCGAGCTGGTCGAGCACGTCGTGATCGGTCATGCCGGCGAGGGCGCCGTACGACGGCAGCGCGTCGTGCCCGGCGGCACGCAGCGCCTTGCCGGAGGCGCCGCGGAGGATCTGCGAGAGCCGCGTCCTGCCCACCGATCCGCCGGTGTCGTCGACGGCGGCGAGCACCGCGTCCTGCACCCCCACGCCGGGAGGGATCCGCGCCGGCCGGGCCGGCTCGCGCGCGACCGTCTCGACGCCCAGCACGGGCGTCCAGCCGCAGCGGTCGCAGCACGGATCCGGCTTGGGCTCGGCCGGGCGGTCGCCGAAGTAGCCGAGCAGCGCCTCGCGCCGGCAGCCGTCCGTCGTGGCGTAGGCGTCGATCGCCTTCAGCCGGTCCCACCGCTGCCGCTCGACCCGCTTGCTCGCGACCATCGCCGCCGCCAGGTGGCGGCGCGACAGGCGGGCGTCGGTGAGCCGGCCCGCGTACGTCCCCATCGGCGCCGGGAAGAGCTCGAGCGCGCCCGCCCGCTCGAGCGCGGCCACGGCCGCCCGCGGCTCCTCGCACGGCAGCGCCCGCTCGGCGGTCCGGAACACGCGGCCCGCGTCGGCGACGCCGGCGAGGCTCGCGTGGACGGCCTCGAGATCGCCGCCGTCGAGCTTCGCGCGGTTGATGAAGTAGACGATCAGGCCCTTGTCGCGCGGGCTGTAGAGCAACGTGCACCGGGCCGGCTCGCCGTCGCGGCCGGCGCGGCCGGCCTGCTGGTAGTACTCCTCGGGCGAGGCGGGCAGCGCCCAGTGCACCACCGAGCGCACGTCGGCCTTGTCGATGCCCATGCCGAATGCGGTCGTGGCCGCGACGACGTCGAGGTCGCCTGCCAGGAACGCGTCGAGGGTCGCGGTGCGGCGCCCGCCGGCGAGGCCCGCGTGATAGACCGCCGCCTTGAGGCCGCCGGCCACGAGCGCCTCGGCCACCTCCTCGCAGGTGCGCCGCCGGCCGCAGTAGACCACGGCCGGCAGTGCGCCCTGCGCCTGCAGCAGCCGCATGAGCGTCGCCGGCTTGGCATGGTCGCCCGCGACCGGCACCACCGAGAAGGCGAGGTTGGGGCGGTCAAACCCGGTCCGTGGCATGACCGGGTCGCGCAGGGCAAGGGCGGCGACGATGTCCTTGCTGACCCGGCCGGTCGCGGTCGCGGTGAGCGCGATCGTCGGCGGCGAGCCGAGCCGCTCGCGGACGTCTGCCAGCCGCAGGTAGTCGGGGCGGAAGTCGTGCCCCCACTCCGACAGGCAGTGGGCCTCGTCCACCGCCAGGCGGGCCACCCCGACCGCACCGATCGCGTCGAGGAAGCGCCGGCTCGAGAACCGCTCCGGAGCGACGTAGACGAGCCGCGCCTCGCCGTCGCTGATGCGGCCGAGCGCCGCCTCGACCGCGTCGGGCGACATGCTCGACGTCAGCATCTCGACGCCCTCGAGGCCGCGGTTACGCAGCGCGGCGTACTGGTCCTCCATCAGGGCGATCAGCGGCGAGACGACGAGCGTGACGCCGTCGGACAGGAGCGCGGGCAGCTGGTAGCAGAGCGACTTGCCCGAGCCGGTCGGCATCACGGCGAGCACGTCGCGGCCGGCGATCACGGCATCGATCGCCTCGCGCTGGCCGGGCCGGAACTCGGAGAACCCGAACAGCTGCCGCAGCCCGGCCGCGGCGTCGATCGGCGGGGACGCGGAGCTCATCCCGTCCCCCGTACGGCCGGTTCGGCCACGTCGGCGACCGGCCGCGGCCGCGCCCGCCCCGGCGCATCCACGTCGCGGCGCAGCCACAGGCAGGCGACGACGCCCACCGCGCTCACGGCGGCGACGGCCAGGTAGGTCAGCCGCACGGCGTGGACGACGGCCGGCACGTGCGCGCCCGCGTGCTCGGCCGCCCCGATCTGGTGCGCGGTCAGCGTCGCCGCGAACACGATCCCGGCCACCGCGGCGCCGGTGCCCGACCCCACCTGCCGGGTCAGCGGGATGCTCGAGGTCGAGCGGCCCTCGCGGCCCTCACTGCCGTCGGCGAGCACGGCCGCAAAGAGCGCAGGGCTGGCGATGCCCATGCCGAGGCCGGAGAAGGCGTAGGCGATCACGGGCACCGCCGCGCCTCCGGCCGGGATCGCCATCACCAGCGTCGCCCCGAACGTCATCGCCGTGCCGAGCAGGATCTGGTTGCGCGGCCGCGACTCGACCCGGGCGGCGCCCATCGAGCCGGCCGTCCAGCCGAGCGTGCACAGGAGCAGCGACACGCCGACGAGGCGCACGCCCGAGAGCGTGTACCCGGGCAGGCTGATGCCGTGCACGAAGCCGACCTGCAGCTGCAGCGGCAGGTACGTCTCGGCGCCGAGGAAGGCGACGCCCGCACCGAACGCGGCCACGTTGGCCGCGATCGAGTTGGCGGTGTGTGTGAACACCGGCGCGGGCGTGCGGCGCTCGTACCAGACGAAGAGCCCGGCAGGCACCGCCACCAGCGGCAGCAAGAGGGCGGGCGGCAGCCAGCGGCGGGTCGCGGCCAGCAGCACCGCCACGATCGCCCCCAGGAGCACCGGCCCGATCAGGTTCAGCGGCTGACCGCGGTCGGCCGGCGTCGGCCGGGGCCGGCCGCGCAACGAGAGCGCGCCCGCCCAGGCGACGGCCGCGATCATCGGCAGATTGATCCAGAACACCCACCGCCACCCGACGGTCGCGGTGAGCACGGCCCCGAGCAGCGGCCCGACCAGCGCCGAGACGCCCCACATCGCCGCGTTGATGCCGAACGCCCGCGGCCGCAGCGCGTCGGGGATCGACACCGCGAAGAGGCCGAGCGGCACGGCGAACATGAAGCCGGCGCCGAAGCCGAGGATCAGGCGCGAGAGGGCGACGACCGGCATCGTCGGCGCGAGGCCGCCGATGACGTTCGCGATCGCGAACAGGCCGCAGGCGAGCGCGAAGCTGCGCGCCACCCCCTCGCGGTCGATCACCGCGCCGGCAACGGGGAACGTCATCGCCACGGCGACGGTGTAGGCGCCGACCGTGACCGCGATCAGCCCCACGCCCCCGATGTCCTGCGCCGCCGTCGGCAGCGCGGTGGTGACCATGAGCGCGTCCAGCGACCCGAGGAAGGTCGCCCCGAGGGCCGCGACCATGAGCGCCCCGTGGTTGCGGAACAGCGCCGCATAGCTCGGGGTCACGCTAGATGGTTCGTCCCCATCTACTGCGCGTAGATCTTGTCGGTGGCCTGGTGCGTCTTCGTGATGTGCCGCTTGAACATCAGCTCGTCGTAGGTGAGCCCGGCCGCCGCGCCCACGAGCTGGGCGAGGTGGAAGATCGGCATGCCGAAGTCGATGTCCGCCTCGCGCGAGGCCTTGCCCTGCCAGGCGTCGAGCGACAGGTGGCACAGCGGGCACGGCGTCACCATCGCGTCGGCGCCGGCCTCCTTGGCCTCGGCCAGCGGCTGGATCAACTCGCCGAGGGCGACCTCCTCGCGCGCGAGCACGATCGGGAATCCGCAGCACTTGATCTTCGACGGGTAGTCGACGGGCTCGGCGCCGCACGCCTCGATGATCCGCTCGAGCGACTGGGGCCGGTCGGGATCCTCGAAGCCGAGCAGCTTGGACGGGCGCAGGATCTGGCAGCCGTAGAACGGCGCGATGCGCACGCCGGCGAGCGGCTTGCAGGCGATCTGCTTCAGCCGCTCGTAGCCCTCGCCCTCGGCGATCTCCCACAGCAGGTGGCGCACCTCGATGCCGCCCGCGTAGGGCGCGGCGCCGACGTCGCGCAGGTTCTTGTTCACGCGCTCGAGCAGCTCCGGGTCGGCCTTCAGCTTGATGTCGGCCTGGCGCAGGTTGAGCGTGCACACGTTGCAGATCGTGAGCAGGGTGTCCTGGCCGAGCTGCTCCGCCTGCCCGAGGATGCGCGCGTTCAGGTGCAGGTAGTACTCCGGCCGGGCCTCGTGCACGTCGCCGGCGCCGCAGCAGGTGAAGCCGGGGATGTCGATGAGCTCCATCTCGAGCTTCGCGCAGATCGCGCGGGTCGAGGTGTCGAGCTCCTTCTGGGACAGGCTCGCCAGGCAGCCCGGGTAATATGCATAGCTGGACCTCACGACCCGGCCTCCTCGCGGTCGACGGAGACTCCCGTGCGCTTCTGCTCGCGCAGCTCGGCCTCCTGCGTCTTCAACAGCTTGTGCAGCTTGCGCACCTCGTCGAGCTTCTTCGCCCGGTGCGGCTTGAACGGATTCGGCACCTTGCCGGCCTTGGCCATCTTCATGCCGAACTTGACGTCCATCGCCTTCAGCGGGTCGGTGTAGGGCACGAGCGCCGTCTCGAGCAGGTAGCCCGTGGTCCGGGTCGAGAAGTCGAACACCTGCGCGTGGCGCGCGCCCTTGTCCGAGAGCATGCCTTCGGAGTAGATCTCGGCGCCGATCTTGGCGATCGCGTCGCGCGGGTCGACGCCCTTGGGGCAGCGCTCGTTGCAGAAGTAGCACCGCGTGCAGTCCCACACGCCGTGGGGGCCGTTGTAGAGCTCGAGGCGGGCTTTGCGGTCGCGGTCGCGCACGTCGCCGACGAACTTGGCGCCCTTGGCGAGCGCGGCCGGGCCGAGGAAGTCGGGATCGGCGGCCATCGAGTTGCACTCCGAGACGCAGCAGCCGCACTGGATGCAGAGCGCCTCCTTCATGATCCGGTCGAGCTCCTCCTGCTGCACCCGCCACTCCTTGACGGGCGGATGGTCGTCCTCCTCGAGCCACGGCTTGACCGCCTTGAACTTGTCCCAGAACGGCTCCATGTCGACGACGAGGTCCTTCACGACCGGCAGGTTGCCCATCGGCGAGATCACCGGCACGCGGCCGGCCTCGACGAGCGGCGCCATCGGCGTCTTGCAGGCCAGGACGGCGCCGCCGTCCATGCGCATCCCGCACGAGCCGCACACCGCCATGCGGCAGCTCTTGCGGTAGCTGAGCGACCCGTCGACCGTGTCCTTGATCACGTCGAGCACGTCGAGCAGCGTGGAGGTCTCGGGCCCCTCGACCGTGTAGGAGTGCAGGCCGCCCTCGTCGGACTCCGGGTTCCAGCGCTCGATCTGTACGGTGAACTGCATGCGGCCTCTTCGTCTAGTAGGTGCGCACCGCGGGCTGGTGCTCGGTGATCGTGACGGCCTTGTAGCCGAGGGCCACGTCGCCGTCGTCGTAGGACGTCAGCGTGTGCTTCAGCCAGTTCTCGTCGTCGCGCTCCGGGTGGTCGAGGCGGCTGTGCGCTCCGCGGCTCTCGGTGCGGGCGACGGCGCCCGTGACCAGGCAGTCGGCCATCTCGAGCATCGAGCCGAGCTCGAGCGCCCCGATCAGGTCGGAGTTGAACGTGCGCGACTTGTCCTGGATGACGACGCCCAGGCCGCCGTTGTAGCGCTCGCGCAGCGCGACGACGTCGGCCTTGCACTGGTCGAGCTTCTCGGCGGTGCGGAAGATGCCGGCGTTCTCGTACATCGTCCCGGCCAGCTCGTCGCGGAGCACGTGCGGGCGCACGCCGTCGAAGTTGTAGAGCAGCTGGCGGATGCGGCGCTCGGCGACGCGGACGGCCGACGGCGAGAACACGGCGTGGGCGCCGTTCGAACGCACGTCCTGGGCCGCGGCGGCGCCGGAGCGGCGGCCGAAGACAACCGTCTCGAGCAGCGAGTTGCCGCCGAGCCGGTTGGCCCCGTGCACCGAGACGCAGGCGCACTCGCCGGCGGCGTAGAGGCCGGGCATGACGGTGCGGCCCCACATGTCGGTGTCGATGCCGCCCATGTGGTAGTGGCTGCCGGGACGCACCGGGATCGGCTCCTCGATCGGGTCGACGCCGGCGTAGTCCATCGCCAGCTCGCGCGACCCGTGCAGCACGGTCATGATCTTGCGCGCCCCCAGGTGGGTGAGGTCGAGCAGCACGCAGCCGTCGACGCCGCGGCCCTCGTCGATCTCGGTCTGCTCGGAGCGCGACACGACGTCGCGGCTGGCGAGCTCGCCCGCGTTGGGCGCGTAGTTGAACATGAACCGGTCGCCGTCGGCGTTGCGCAGGTACCCGCCCTCGCCGCGGCAGCCCTCGGTGATGAGGACGCCGTTGGCCTTGAGGGTGGTCGGATGGAACTGCATGAACTCCATGTCCTTCAGCGGCACACCCGCGCGCCAGGCCATCGACATGCCGTCGCCGGTGCAGGCGTAGGCGTTCGTGGTGCCGCGGTAGATGCGGCCGAGGCCGCCCGTGGCCATGATCACGGCGCCCGCCTCGACACCCCGCACGCCGCCGTGCATGAGATCCCACGCGGTCAGACCGACGCAGCGGTCGCCGTCGGTGACCAGGTCGAGCGCGAACCACTCCTCGTACACGGTCACGCCGCTCTTCACGAGCTGCTCGTAGAGGACGTGCAGCAGCACGTGGCCGGTGATGTCGGCGGCGTAGGCGGTGCGCGGCGCGCCACCCGCGCCGAAGGGGCGCTGGGCGATGCGGCCGTCGTCCATGCGCGAGAACACGGCGCCCATGTGCTCGAGCTCGTAGATGTCGCCCGGGCCCTCGGCGCACATCACCGCGATCGCGTCCTGGTCGCCGAGGTAGTCGGAGCCCTTGACCGTGAAGAAGGTGTGGTTCTCGGGGCTGTCCTCGCCGGCGTTGCCGAGCGCCGCGTTGATGCCGCCCTCGGCCGCGCCGGAATGGCTGCGCGTGGGGTGAAGCTTCGAGACGACGCCGACGTCGGCGCCGTACCGGGATGCCTCGATGGCGGCGCGCATGCCCGCGAGGCCCGCTCCCACCACCACCACGTCGTGTCTGACCATCAGGCCTCCGGAGTTACGGCTCGAGCTTCGATCGACAAGCTGCAGCCTACCAAGCCACCTGACGGGTGGGCGCACCGCGTCACGGCGGCCGGTGCGACTTTGTGACATCCGCTCCGCGCATTCCAATCCGGAGAAATTGCAGTAAACTTGGGCGTGGCCGCGGACCGACCGCAGCCTATTTGTAACGTTGGGAGGAGACGTGGCAAAGACGGCCTTTGCGATGCCGGCGGCGCGCCGGGTACTGCGCGACGCCCCGCAGCAGGAGCTGCATGAGTCGGCCAAGGGCATGGCCACGGCGCGGCCGACCAACTACGGAGCCGTGAACGTGCAGACGACGGTGCTCTCGCGCTCGACGCGCAGCACCTTCATCGTCGCCGACGACCCCGAGAGCTATCCGCACCAGGCGATCGACCGCGACGAGTGGGACCGCGTCTCGGCGCTCCAGGACGCCTACATCGCCGACCAGGACATGATCCAGGTCGACGGCTTCATCGGCGACGACCCCGACCATCGCGTCGCCGCCCGCCTCTTCATCGAGGCCAAGAACGCCAACATCGCCGGCATGCAGGACGTGCTCTACTTCCATCATCCCGAGGCGGGGCTCGAGCCCGAGCTGGTCGTGATCTACACGCCCAACCTGGCCATGCCCGGCTACCCGGACGACCGCCTGATCGCCGTCGACCTCGACCGCCTGGTCACCCGCGTCTTCAACTCCGACTACTTCGGGGAGTCGAAGAAGGGCGGACTGCGGATGTGGAACAAGCTCGTCTACGAGCGCGGCGGCCTCGGCCTGCACGCCGGCTGCAAGGTGATCCCGACCCCGCGCGGCGACCGCGTCGGGCTGACCGTGGGCCTGTCCGGCACCGGCAAGACGACGACCACGTTCACACGCCAGAACGGCTCGCTGCCCGTGCAGGACGACTTCGTCGCCTGGTGGCCCGACGGCAGCGTCTCGGCCACCGAGGCCGGCTGCTTCGCCAAGACCTACGCGCTCAACCCGAAGGACGAGCCGATCATCCACGGCGCAGTCACGCGCCCGGGCGCCTACCTCGAGAACGTGAGCATGTCCGCCGACGGCGAGGTCGACTTCTACGACCAGGACTACACCAAGAACGGGCGGGCCGTCTTCTCGTTCTCGGACATCCAGGCGGCCGACGCGGCCGACATCACACGGGCCGACTTCCTGCTCGTCCTCAACCGCAACGAGAACGTGATCCCGGCGGTCGCCAAGCTCGAGGGCCCGCAGGCGGCGGCGTTCTTCATGCTCGGCGAGACGACCGGCACCTCGGCCGGCGGCAAGGACGAGGAGGGCAAGTTCCTGCGCGTCCCTGGCACGAATCCGTTCTTCCCGATGAGCCACGACCTGCAGGGCAACCGCTTCCTCGAGCTCTTGGCGGCAAACCCGATCGAGGTCTACCTCCTGAACACCGGCTCGGTCGGCGGCCCCGCGGGCGACGAGCGCTCGCGCAAGGTGCGCATCCCGCACTCCTCGGCCATCGTCAAGGGCATCGCCGAGGGCACGATCGAGTGGGAGGCCGACCCCGACTTCGGCTACAAGGTGGCCGCCCGGGTGCCCGGGATCGAGGCGGAGGATCTGCCGATCCTGCAGCCGCGGCTGCTCTACTCCGAGCAGGGCCGGTCGGAGGAGTACGCGCGCTGGGTGACGCGGCTCAAGTCGGAGCGGGCCGAGTTCCTGTCGAAGTACCCGAGCCTGAGCCACGCGATCATCGAGTCGGTCTCCTAGCTCGGCGCCGATGGCCTCGGACAGCTCGGTGAAGCTCGCGGTGCAGCGCACCGCCCGCGCCCTCGAGGCGGCGGTGAACACCGGCGCCGCCGACCCGGCGGCCGGGCGCCTGTCGGCCGACTTCGCCGAGCGCGACGACGAGCTGCGGCCGCTGCTTCGGCGCACCGAGCGGGCCGAGCTGATCGGCACGGTCGCCAACCGCACGCTGCTGCACCTGCACCTGCGCGACGGCGACACGCGCGTGGTCGAGCTGCTCTGGCGCGAGCACGAAGGCACCTGGCTGGTCGAGGACTGCCGGGTGTTCTCGCTGCTTCCGGGCGAATAGCGCGGCCAATCCTCACCGGGGGACTGTCCCGTCACACGCGCACACCGCTCACGAGGAGCCGGGCGCGCTCCTCGCGTGTGAGGGGACTGTCCCCAAACACTGCTCCATCTCCAGCCGGGCCTGGACAGAACCCCGACCGATGATTTCTGCGGTTGGCGGCAGTCGAAGCAGGGAAACCACCTCTACCGGGGTATCTTTACAAGCCATGCCAGCATCAAACCGACCACGCGCAGTCTGGACCGGCGCCATCTCGTTCGGCCTCGTCAACGCCCCCGTGCGCATGTACACGGCCATCAGCGAGAAGGATCTGCGCTTCAACCAGCTGCACGAGACCGACGGCGGCCGGATCGGCTACGTCAAGGTGTGCAAGGTCGACAACGAGCCCGTGCCCGCCGACGAGATCATCAAGGGCTACGAGGTCAGCAAGGGCGAGTACGTCCAGATGACCGACGAGGACTTCCAGGCGGCGCGCGGCGAGGTGCACCGCGGGATCACGATCCACGACTTCGTCCCGGCCGAGCAGATCGACCCGATCTACTTCGAGCGCACGTATTTCCTCGGCCCCGAAGAGGGCCCGGGCGAGGCCATCTACGCCCTGCTCGTCGAGGCGATGCAGCGCTCGGGCCTCTCGGCCATCGCCACCTACGTGCACCACGACCGCGAGAATCTGGCCTGCCTGCGCGTCCGCGACGGGATCATCACGCTCGAGAAGATGTTCTTCGACGACGAGGTGCGCTCGACCGACGGCATCGCGCCGTCCGAGGCCAAGGTGGACTCGAAGCAGCTGAGGATGGCCGAGGATCTGATCAGCGCCTACACGTCGGACTTCGAGCCCGAGCGCTACCAGGACACCTACCGCGAGCGCCTGCTCGCGATCGTCGAGCAGAAGCGCCAGGGCAAGACCACGACGGCGCCCGAGCCGGCAGCAGCGCCGGCCGCACCCGACCTGCTGTCCGCGCTCACCGCCTCGCTCGACGTCGCCCGCAAGGAGCGCGAGGAGCGCCAGTCCGGGGCGAAGAAGAAGGCGCCCGCCGCCCGGTCGAAGGCAAAGGCCGCCGCCGCCGGCGGCCGCCGCAAGTCCGCCTAGCGCAGCGGGCGGGCGAGTATCCTCGCCGGATGACCATCGGCGAGCGGATCGTCGGCGAGCTGGTCGCGCTCGCGCCGCTGCGCCCGGCGGACGCGTCCGCGTGGGCGCGCTGGCTGAGTGACTCCGAAACGACGCGCTACCTGTACGGCCGCCGCGGGCCGCCCGACAGCGTCGCGACCGTCCCCGAGCTGCGCTCGTGGGGCCGCCAGGCGCTCGCCGACCCGCAGCTGGTCGCGTTCGGGCTCGAGGCGGCAAGAGACGGCACGGTGATCGGCAACGCCCGCCTGCAGCTGTGGGCCTGGGGCCGGGCCCGCTTCTCGATCCTGATCGGTGAGGCGGCCCACCGCGGCTCCGGACAGGGCACCGAGGCGACCGCGCTCGTGTGCCGCTACGCGTTCGAGCGGCTGGGCCTGCGCGAGATCGTGCTCGACGTCGACGCCCGCAACGTCCCCGCTGTGCGCGCATACCTGCGCGTCGGCTTCCAGCCGGGGCGCGGCGACTCGATGCGGCTGCGGCCCGAAGGCCTCGTCTACACGACGGCCGGCGGCGCCGCGCGGCGCTCGATCGGCTCGTAAGCCCGGGCCGGCGGGCCGACGTACTCGGAGCTCGGCCGGATCAGGCGATTGTCCGCGTGCTGCTCGATCACGTGCGCCGCCCAGCCGACAACACGGCTCATGGCGAAGATCGGCGTGAAGAGGCCGGTGTCGATGCCGAGGTAGTGGTAGGTCGAGGCCGAGTAGAAGTCGACGTTCGGGTAGAGGCCCTTCTCGGCGACGACGGTGTGCTCGATCTGCTCGGACATCTCGTACCAGCGCGTGTCGCCCGCCTCCTCGCCCAGCTGCCTGGAGAAGCGCTTGAGGATCACAGCGCGGGGGTCCCAGGTCTTGTACACCCGGTGGCCGAAGCCCATGATCCGCTCCTTGCGGTCGAGCCGCCTACGGATCTCGTCGTCGACCGAGGCACCGACCGGGATCGACTGCAGCAACCGCATCACCTGCTCGTTGGCACCGCCGTGCAGCGGGCCCTTGAGGGCGCCGATCGCGCCGGTGATGGCCGAGTGCATGTCCGACAGCGTCGAGGCGATCACGCGCGCCGTGAAGGTCGATGCGTTCATCTCGTGGTCGGCGTGCAGGATCAGCGCCACGTCGAAGGTCTTCTCGGCTGCCGGGCTGACGGGCTCGCCGTTCAGCATGTGCAGGAAGTTGGCCGCGTGGCTGAGCGACGGATCGGGCGGGATCGGCTCGAGGCCGTTGCGGCGGCGGTGGTAGCGCGCCACCATCGTCGGCATCTTCGCGATCAGGCGGGTGGCCTTGCGCACGTTGGCGTCGGGCGCGTTCGAGTCCTTGTCGGGATCGTCGAAGCTGTCCGACGACACCGCGGTGCGCAGCATCTCCATCGGCGCGGCGTGGGTGGCGAGCATGTCGACGACGCTGTCGGTCTCCTCCGACAGCGCGCGGTGTGCGGCCAGGTCGGCCGTGAACTCGTCCATCTCGTCGCGCAGCGGCAGGCGCCCGTTCAGCGTGAGGAAGCACACCTCCTCGTACGAGGAGTGCTCGGCCAGGTCGCCGACGTCGTAGCCGCTGTAGATCAGGATGCCGTTATGCCCGTCGATGGAGCAGAGACGGCTCCGAGCGACGACGACGCCTTCCAGTCCGCCCTTGTCGGCCATGGCCGGAATCCTACCCCGTGATCCCGGCGCCCAACCCCACCGGTTGCAAGGGGGTGTCCGGTACGCTTGCCCGAAACATCTGGGAGGACGAAACCCGCGTGAGCCATCGTGTCACACTCATCCCCGGCGACGGCACCGGCCCCGAGATCGCAGAGGCGACCCGGCGGGTGCTGGAGGCGACCGGGGTCGCATTCGACTGGGACGTGCAGGACGCCGGCGCCGACGTCATGGAGCGCAACGGCGGCAACCCCCTGCCCGACACCGTCATCGACTCCATCCGCCGCAACGGCACCGCGATCAAGGGCCCGATCACGACGCCGATCGGCAGCGGGTTCCGGTCGGTCAACGTCGGCCTGCGCAAGTCGCTCGACCTGTACGCGCAGGTGCGCCCGTGTAAGCACTATCCGGGCGTGCGCACCCGCTATGCCGACGCCGGCGTCGACCTCGTGATCGTGCGCGAGAACACCGAGGATCTCTACGCGGGCATCGAGTTCGAGCGCGGCACCGACGGCGAGCGCGAGATCGCGGCCACCATCGAGCGCCTGTCCGGCGCGCACATCAGCGCCGACTCCGGCATCTCGATCAAGCCGATCTCCGAGGCCGGCACGCGCCGGGTCGTCCAGTTCGCGTTCGACTACGCCCGCGCGAACGGCCGCCGCAAGGTGACCTCGGTGCACAAGGCGAACATCATGAAGCACACCGACGGCCTCTGGCTCGACGTGTCCCGGCAGGTGGCGGCCGAGAACTCCGACATCGAGTTCGACGACCGGATCGTGGACAACATGTGCATGCAGCTCGTGCAGAAGCCCGAGCTCTACGACGTCCTCGTGCTGCCCAACCTCTACGGCGACATCGTGTCCGACCTCGGGGCGGGGCTCGTCGGCGGGCTCGGGGTCGCGCCCGGCGGCAACTTCGGCGGCGCCGGAGCGGTGTTCGAGCCCACGCACGGCTCGGCGCCCAAGTACACCGGGCAGAACAAGGTCAATCCGATCGCGATGATGCTCTCGGGCATGATGATGCTGCGCCACCTCGAGGAGCGCGACGCCGCCGACCGGCTCGAGGGCGCGATCGCGGCCGTCATCGCCGAGGGTCGGTCGGTCACCTACGACATGAAGCCGACGCCGGACGACCCGGGTGCCGTGGGCACGTCGCAGGTCGCCGACGCGATCATCGAGCAGATGGGGGTGCGGGCATGAGCCGACCGAAGATCACCGTCGTCGGCGCCGGCAACGTCGGCGCGACCACCGCCCAGCGGCTGGCCGAGCGCGACTACGCCGACGTCGTCCTCGTCGACATCGTCGAGGGCCTGCCGCAGGGCAAGGCGCTCGACCTGAACCAGTGCGGCCCCGTGGTGGGCTACGAGCCAACGGTGGTCGGCACGAACGGCTACGACGAGACGGCCGGATCAGCCATCTGCGTCGTCACCTCCGGCCGCGCCCGCACGCCGGGCATGAGCCGCGACGACCTGCTGAAGACGAACCAGGCGATCGTCGCCGACGTGACCAGGAACCTGGTCGAGCGCTCCCCCGACACGATCCTGATCGTCGTTACGAACCCGCTCGACGCCATGTGCCAGGTGGCGTTCAGCGAGGCCGGCTTCCCGCGCGAGCGCGTCATCGGCATGGCCGGCGTGCTCGACACGGCCCGGTTCCGCACGTTCCTCGCCTGGGAGCTCGGCGTCTCGGCGCGCGACGTCACCGGCTTCGTGCTCGGCGGCCACGGCGACCAGATGGTGCCCGTCGCGTCGTACACGAACGTGGCCGGGATCCCGGTGACCGAGCTGATCGCGCCCGGCCGGCTGGCCGAGATCGTCCAGCGCACGCGCGACGGCGGCGCCGAGGTCGTCAAGCTGCTCAAGTCGGGATCGGCGTACTACGCGCCGTCCGCCGCCGTGTCGGAGATGGTCGACTCGATCGTCCATGACCAGAAGCGCGTGCTCCCGTGCGCGGCGTACCTGCAGGGCGAGTACGGCCTGAACGGGCACTACATGGGCGTCCCCTGCCGGCTCGGCGCCTCCGGGCTCGAGGAGGTGCTCGAGATCACGCTGAACGCCGACGAGCAGGCCCAGCTCTCGCGCTCGGCCGACGCCGTGCGCGAGCTGATCGGCGTCATGGGCCTATAAGCGGGGTCAGACCCCCGAAGGAGGCCGGGAGACATTCGTGACCGAACCGTGACGACCCCGGCCGCGGCCGGCGCGGCCGAGCACACCGGCATGGGCGCGCGGCTCCGGCAGCTCGCCGGCCAGTCGTTCGTCTACGGCCTCGGCGGGATCGTGTCGAAGCTCGTCGGCATCTTCCTGCTGCCGATCTACACCAAGCCCCAGTACGTCAGCCAGGCCGGGTTCGGCCAGGTCGAGACGGTCATGGCGGCGAGCGCGCTCGCGTCGATCGTGTGCCAGTTCGGCCTGACGACCGCGATGTTCCGGTTCTGCTGGGACCACCGCGAGCCCGACGCGCGCAGGCGCACGATCCGCACGGCGTTCACGGCCGTGCTCGCGCTCTCGACGATCGCGGTCGTGATCGGGCTGGTGGCGATCGACCCGATCTCGTCGGGCCTGCAGGTGACGCGCGAGCTGGCGCTGATCGGGCTCGCCGGCCTGTGGGTGAGCATCAACTACACGATCGTCACCGGCATCTACCGGATCGAGCAGCGCCCGGCGGCGTTCGTCGTCTACTCGCTCGTGAACATCGCCATCACGATCGTGCTCTCGATCACGCTCGTGATCCCGCTGCACATGGGCGCGGCGGGCATCATGCTCGGCAACTTCTCGGGCACCTACATCACCTACTTCCTGCTGCTGTGGGCGCGGCGCGACATGGTCGGCCTGCAGATCGTGTGGCCGCTCCTGCGCCAGATGCTGCACTTCTCGCTGCCGCTCATGCCCTCCGGGGTGGCGCTATGGGCGCTCAACCTGGCCGACCGTGTGCAGGTGCAGCGGCTGACGCCGGGCACGCAACTCGAGCGCAGCGCCCAGCTCGGCACCTACTCGGCCGCGAGCAAGATCGCGCTCGGGATCATGCTGATCGTGTCGGCCTTCCAGACCGCCTGGATCCCGTTCGCGAACCTGATCATCGACGACGGCGACGCCAAGCGCACCTACCGGGCCGTGCTCACATACTGGTCGATGGTGATGGCGTGGGGGGTGGTCGCGATCACCGCGCTCTCGACCCCCTACATCCACCTGGCGATGAACCCGCAGTGGTTCGGCGCCGTGCCCGTGGTGCCGCTGCTCATGTCGGGCTCGGTGCTCTACGGCGCCTACTACATCCTGAACATCGGCGTGAACCGCTCGAAGCGCACGAAGCTCACGCCGGTCGTCACCGGCACCGCCGCCGCGGTGAACATCGGCCTGAACTTCTGGATGATCCCCAAATGGGGCATCCTGGGCGCGGGCTGGTCGACCGTGATCGGATTCACGGTGCTGGTCGTGCTCGGCTGGCGCAACGCCCAGCGCAGCTACCCGGTGTCGTACGACTTCAGCCGCGTGCTGCGGATCGTCGCGCTGGCCGCCATCTTCATGGCCGTCCTGGTCGAGGTCGTGCCCGCCGTCGGCATCGTCGGCATCACCGCCCGCGTGGCCCTCGTCGCCGCCTTCCCGCTCGCGCTCATGGCGGCCGGCGTGGTCACGCCCGGCGAGCGCACGAAGATGGTCGCGCTCGCGAAGCGGATCCGCTCGCCCAGGCGCGGGCGCAAGGCCGACCTCGAGCAGGAGCTCGAGGTCGAGCGCGAGTCCGAGGAGGCGCCGCTGTGACCGGCTCCGAGCGCGTCGCGGACGCCGACCGCGAGCACGCGGTGGTCGCGCTGCGCGAGCACGCCGTCGCCGGCAGGCTCACGCTCGAGGAGCTCGCCGACCGGGTCGGCGCGGCGCTTGCCGCCGGGACACGGGCCGAGCTGGACGGCGCCCTCGCCGACCTGCCGGCGACGCCCGCGGCGCCCGCCGAGGCGGACGACCAGCGCGTGCTCGCCGTGTTCGGCGACGTCAGCCGCAGCGGCCGCTGGCGGCTCGGACGGCGGGTGCGGGCGCTCGGCCTGTTCGGCGGCGTGCGCCTCGACCTGCGCCAGGCCGAGGTGACCGCGGACGAGATCTGGGTCGCCGTCGATGCCGTGTGCGGCGCGGTCGAGGTGGTCGTGCCGCACGGCGTCTCGCTCGACATCGCCGGCCTGGCGATGTTCGGCGCCCAGCACGCGGACGCGGGCGAGGAGCGGCCGCCGCGCGGCGCGCCGACCGTGCACCTGAAGGCGCGCGTGGCCTTCGGCAGCCTCACCGTCCGTCGCGGGTGACCGGCCGGCTCAGTCGCGGCTGCGCTGGCGCTGCTCGCGGCTGAGCGCCCTGAACCTCTTGCGCTCGTCCGCGCGGGCGCGGGCGTCGTGGCGGATCTCGAGGTAGCGCAGCTCGCGCTGCAGGTGGCGGAAGCTCTCGAGCCGCACGGCGTCGAGCGTGCCGGCCGCGATCGCCGCCTGCACGGCGCAGCCCGGCTCGGTGCGGTGGGCGCAGTCGCCGAACCGGCACCGGCCCGCGAGCTCCTCGACGTCCTCGAACGCCTGCTCGAGCCCGCCCTCGGCCTCCCACAGCGTGAGCTCGCGCATACCGGGCGTGTCGATCAGGCAGCCGCCGCTCGCCAGCATGACCAGCTCGCGGTGGGTGGTCGTGTGCCGGCCGCGCCCGTCCGGGCGCAGTGCGCCGGTGGCCAGTCGGTCGGAGCCGGCCAGCCGGTTCACGAGCGTCGACTTGCCGACGCCGGACGAGCCCACGAGCGTCGCGGTGCGCCCGCCGGTCAGGTGCGCCAGGAGCTCGTCCATGCCGTCGCCGGTCACCGCCGAGACGACGTGCGCCGGCACCCCGAAGGTGACGCCTCCGAGCTCGGCAACGGCGGCCTCGATGCTCTCGCAGAGGTCGGACTTGGTCAGGACGACGACCGGCTCGGCGCCGCTCTCCCACGCGAGCGTCAGGTAGCGCTCCAGCCGGCGCGCGTTCAGGTCGTCGACGAGCGACGTGACCACGAAGACGATGTCGACGTTCGCGGCGACGACCTGCTCGACCGCCTCGAACCCGGCCGCCTTGCGGACGAACGCCGTCCGCCGCGGCAGGACGGCCGCGACCGTCGCCCGCTTGGCCTGAGGATGGCGCTCGAACGCGACCCAGTCGCCGACGGCGGGCAGCTCGGCGACCGAGCCGGCCCGGTGGCGCATGCGGCCGGGGACGTCGGCCCAGATCTCTTCGCTCTCGGCGCGCAGGACGAGCGCGCCGCGGTGCTCGGCGACGACCCGGGCGGGATGCAGGCCCGAATCGGCGTACGGCTGGAAGGCGTCGGCAAGCGCCGGGCTCCAGCCCAGGTGTGCAAGGCTCACTGGGAGGGTCTCCTCGGGAGGGGTGGACGAACGCGCGTGGGCGCCGTCGTCGACCCGGGGAACATCAGACCCGCGGCGAGGCGGGACGAGCGGTCAGACGCGGCGCGTGGAGGCCGATCGGATCTCTGTGCTCATCGTCTGCCTCCTTCGGTCGCGGGCTCGTACCGACTCAGGGTAGCCATGCCCTGTGCGCCCGTCAACTCCGCCGGATCACATGTAGCCCAGCTCGCGCAGGCGCTCCGCGATCTCCTCGTCCTCGTCGGCGGCCATCGCCACCGCCTCGGCGCGCTCGGAGGCGAGCTCGCGCAGGGTCTCGCGCAGGCGCTCGGCGAGCTCGGGCTCCGCCAGGCGCAGATTGTGCCGCTCGCCCGGATCGGACTCCAGGTCGTACAGCGCGTCGGTCACGCGCTCGTCGTCGAACGACGTGATCAGCTTGTGGCGGCCGTCGCGCACGGCCTGCTGGCGGATGGCCGGGATCGACGGTGCGACGGCGATCTCCATCATCACCGGATGCGCCGGCGGCTCCCCGCCGCCCTGCAGCGACTCGGCCAGGCTGACGCCCTGCCAGCCGGCGGCGGGATGCTCCGCGCCGGCCAGGTCGACGAGCGTCGGCGCGAGGTCGGTATGGCTCACCGGCGTGCGCCGCGCGCCGCGGGCGATGTCCGGCCCGGTGACGACGAGCGGCACGCGTACGAGGGGCTCGAGCAGCGTCTGGCCGTGGTTCCAGAAGTAGCGCGGCGCCCAGCGCAGCGCGCGCTTGGAGTGGCTGCGCACGCCGTGCTCGACCGTCGCCTGCGACCAGCGCGCGATCGGCAGGCGCTGGTTGATGCGCCGCCAGGCCGCCTGCTCGCGCAGGTTGTGCGGCTCGAACACGACGTTCTCGCCGTGATCGCCGGTGAGGACGACCACGGTGTCCGCGCCGGCCGCCTCGACGACGCTCCCGATCCAGGCGTCCATGCCGGCGATCGCGCGCTCGTAGGCGTTGCGGCCGTGGCCGCGATCCTCGAACCCGGCCGGGTAGCTGCGCGGCGTGTGCGCGTCCCACAGGTGCACGAGCGCGAAGAACGGCCGCTCGCCGGCGGCGAGCTGCGCCACCTGCTCGACGCTCTCCGCGCCCCACGGCGAGTGCACCGAGCGACGGGGGACGTCGCGGTAGTCGGCCTCGGCGAAGCCGCGGAAGGTGCCGACGGTGTCGAGCAGCGGCCCGGTCGCCGAGCACCACGTCGCGTACCCGGCCTGGCCGAGCTGCTCGGCGACCGTGGGGATGGCGTCGCTCAGCTGCGTCCCGCGCAGCCCGCGCACGCCGTGGGCGCCCGGGTAGCGGCCGGTGAGGATGGCCGTGACGGCAGGCGTCGTCGTCGGGCAGGTCGAGTAGGTATCGGTGAATCGCGCGCCGCCCGCGGCCAGGCCGCTCATGCGCGGCCAGGCGCCGCGGCCGCGCGCGAGCATGTCCGCGCGCAGGCAGTCGACGACGATCAGGAGCAGGTTCGGCAAGGCCGGGGGATTCTAGGGGTGAAGCGCCGGTGCCTGGCACCGGTCATGCACGGTCAGCCGTCGCGACGGCGCAGCGCGAGCAGCGAGAGCATCTCGTGGCAGACGGTCGCCGCCAGCCAGGACGTGATCCCGGCCGGGTCGTAGGCCGGTGCCACCTCGACGCAGTCGAACGCGCGGAAGTCGATCCCGTGCAGCGCGCGCAGGTAGGCGAGCGCCTGGCCGCTCGTCGGCCCACCCACCTCCGGGGTACCCGTGCCCGGCGCGAACGCCGGGTCGACGAAGTCGATGTCGAACGACAGGAACGCGGGCCGGTCGCCGACACGCGCCCGCACGCGGTCGCCGTACTCGTGCGGCGTCATCGCCTCGAGCTGCGCCCACGGGATGGCCTCGTAGCCGAGCCGGCCGGGCTCGGCCTCGTCGTCGGCGCCGTAGAGCGTGCCGCGCATGCCCGCCTGGACGGACGCGGCCGGGTCGACCAGCCCCTCCTCGGCGGCGCGGCGAAAGACGGTGCCGTGGAAGTAGCGGGCGCCGTAGTAGGCGTCCCAGACGTCGGCGTGGGCGTCCAGGTGCACCAGCGCGAGCGGGCCGTGGGCGGCAGCGGCCGCGCGCAGCTCGGCGAGCACGATCGAGTGGTCGCCGCCGATGCAGATCGGCGTCACCCCGGCCGCGTGCACCGGCTCGAGGAAGGCCTGGATGCGCCGCAGCGTCTCCTCGTGGTAGCCCGGCACGGTCGGGGCGTCGCCGTGGTCGATCATCGACAGGTGGCTGGTCACGTCGATGCCCTGGCCGGGGTTGTAGGGGCGTAGGAGCACGGACGCCGAGCGGATGCCCTCGGGGCCGAAGCGGGCGCCGGAGCGGAACGACACGGCGTCGTCGGTGGGGACGCCGATCACCGCCACGTCGACGTCGTCGAGCGACTCGCGCAGCGGCAGCCGCATGAAGGTGCGCGGCCCGCTGAAACGGGGCGTCTGGCTCGAGTCGGCAGGGCCGTACCGCACGTGGGGATGCTATAGGGTCGCCCCATGGATCTGGAGCTCCAGGGGACGGCGGCGGTCGTCGGCGGGGCATCCTCGGGCATCGGCCTTGCCGTCGCCCGCGCGCTCGCGGCCGAGGGCTGCGCAGTCACCGCCGTCGCCCGCGGCCGGGAGCGGCTCGAGCAGGCCGCGGCCGCGATCGGCCCGGGCACGCTGGCGATGGCCGGCGACGTGCGCGACCCCGACCTCCTCCGCCGTGTCGTGGACGACACAGTCGCCGAGCGGGGCCGGCTCGACATCGTCGTGAACAACGCGGGCGGCCCGCCGCCGGGCACCTTCGACAGCACGCCCGACGAGGCGTGGGTCGAGGCGTTCGAGCTCTCGCTCAACGCCGCGGTGCGCCTGACCCGGCTCGCGCTCCCGCACCTGCGCGCGAGCGGCCGCGGGCGGATCGTCAACATCGCGTCGTGGTCGGTGCGCGAGCCGATCCCCAACCTGATGCTCTCGAACGCGATCCGCCCGGGCGTGGTCGGCTGGGCCAAGACCCTCGCCCACGAGCTCGGCCCCGACGGCATCACGGTGAACACGATCGCGCCGGGCAAGATCGACACCGACCGCGTGCGCGAGATCTGGGCGCAGTTCCCCGACCCGGCGGCCGTCGAGCGCGCCGACATCCTGGCCGTGCCCGCCCGCCGCCTGGGCCGGCCCGACGAGATCGGCGCGGCGGTGGCCTTCCTGTGCTCGACCCGGGCGGCGTACATCTCGGGCACCGTGCTGCCCGTCGACGGGGGCCTGCTGCGGGGCGTGTGGTAGGCCGGCCGGGGCCGGTCACACCTCTCGTTTAAGGCGGCCGCCTACAATTTCGGCGTGGATACGTGCTATCGCCATCCCGACCGCGAGACCGGCCTGCACTGCTCGAACTGCGGGCGGCCGATCTGCGCCGAGTGCATGACGCACGCTGCGGTCGGCATCCGCTGCCCGGAGTGCGCCGACCAGCGTACCGCGGTGCAGCGGGCGGGCTTCACGATGCCGCGGATGCCGTATGTGACCTACGCGCTGATCGCCACGAACGTGATCATCTTCGCGCTCACCAACCGCATCGGCGCCTCCGGCGGCCTGTTCTCGGCCGGCACCCTGAACGCGCGCGGCGAGCGTCTCGTCCTCTTCGGCCCGTCGGTGGCGAACGGGCAGGACTACCGGCTGCTGAGCGCCGCCTTCATCCACTACGGGGTCTTCCACATCGCCGTCAACATGTACGCGCTGTTCCTGCTCGGCGGCGCCTTCGAGCGCTACGCCGGCCACCTGCGCTTCGCGTTCGTCTACTTCACCGCCGCGCTCACGGGCAGCTTCGGCGCGCTCCTGGTGACGCCGCACGCCGCCACCGCGGGCGCGTCCGGCGCGATCTTCGGCGTCATGGGCGCGCTCTTCGTGCTCGAGCGCCAGCGCGGGATGGCGCTGCTCCAGAGCCCGATCGGCGGCCTGATCCTGATCAACCTCCTGATCACGTTCGGCATCCCCGGGATCTCGATCGGCGGTCACATCGGCGGCCTGATCGGCGGTGCGCTCGTCGGCTTCGCCCTCTCGGGCTACGGCCGCAGCCACATGGCCTACGGGCGGCTCGGCGTGCTCTCGGTGATGGGTATCGTCGTGATCGCCGGGGCGGCGGTGGCGGGGTCGCTCGCGGTCGCCGGATGAGGGTGCTCGGATGGCTGCGCCGGTCGTGGCCGGCGATCCTCGCTGTGGTCGTGTTGATCGTCGCCGGGACGCTCGTATGGGCGTGGCGCACGCCCTCGGGCTACTTCATCCTCTGGCCCGACAAGGCGCATCCCGCGGCCGACTACCTGCACGTGCCGGGCGGCAAGCCTCCGGCGGCGGGGACGGGCTTCTATTTCGTCGACGTCCACGAGCTCGAGGCGAACAAGCTCGAGGAGCTCTGGGGCCGCTACCTGGTGCACGGGGCGAGCCTGATCCCGGTGAGCGAGGTCGTGCTCCCGGGCGAGTCCGAGAAGCAGCGCGTGCACGAGGACTTCCAGGCCATGGACACCTCACAGGTCGTCGCCCAGGCGGTGGCCGAGCGCGCGCTGGGCAAGAACGTGACGATCCGCCATCTGGGCGCGCTCGTCGAGGCGGTCACGCCGGGCCTGCCGGCCGACCGGGCGGGGATCGTCGCCGGCGACGTGATCACCGCGGTCGACGGCCACGCGGTGCGGTCGGCCGCAGACCTCGTGCGTCTCACCTCCGGGCTGCATCCGGGCGACGTCGCCGGCTACACGTTCGGCAGCGCCGGTACGAAGCAGCTGCGCACCGTCGCCGGCGGCAAGGGCAAGCACCGGGCGATCATCGGCGTTGCCGTCGGCGACAACGTCCGCATCGGCCACATCCCCGTGCGGGTGCACTACACGATCAGCGGCATCGGCGGGCCGTCGGCCGGGCTCGCGTTCGCGCTCGAGATCTACGACAGCCTGAGCGGCCGCCACCTGCTCGACGGCCATCGCATCGCCGCCACCGGCGAGCTCGATCCCCTCGGCGACGTCATCGAGATCGGCGGCGCGAAGCAGAAGGCGCTCGGCGCCATCGAGGCCGGCGCCGACACGTTCATCGTGCCCCGCCCGAACCTCGCCGCCGCCCGCAAGGCCGCCGCCGGCAAGCTGCGCGTGATCGGCGTGAACACGTTCGCGCAGGCGCTGCGGGCGATCCGAAGCCTGCGGCCGCGCACGTCCGGCTGAGCGTCCCCGCGCCGTTTCGCGCAGTTAGCGGGCTCGGCGTCCGGATGGTGGTGGAGCGAGGCGGACGGGTTCCCTAGACTGCCGCACTCCACCGCGACCCGACGAGGAGGAACGTGGCTTCACCTGCGCGCCGACCGACCTGCGACGACTGCTACTTCCGCAAGACCGAGCTGTGCGCGCTGCGCCTGTCGCGGCCATGCCCGACGTTCCGGCCGATGCAGAGAGGGCACATGGTGCCGCCTCGCCAGCCCCGCCTCGTCGAGGCCACGCAGGTGGCGGTGGCCTGAGCGGGTAACCGGTCAGCCTGATCGGGCCGGCGGGAGCCGGCCCGGGCTGGGCGCGATCGTCACGGCCGCCGCGGTGGCGGCGGCCACCCCGGGGCGATCCCGGAGTGAGACCCGCGATCGCGCCCCGCCTGCGGCTGCCACTCGCTCCTCCTCCGAGCACGAAACAGTGTGCCGGAACTCCAAGAAAATGTCAACTCGGACGTGCAGCCGGGTCAGGCGACGGCAGCGGTGCGCCGCGACGCGAGCACCTGGGCGAGGCGGCCGATGCCCTCGCCGATCTGGTCGGTCGCGCACGCGCTGAAGGCGAGCCGCAACGAGCTGCGACCGTCGTCGGTGGCGAAGAAGTCCGCTCCGCGCACGTACGGGACGCCCTGCTCGACGGCGGTCGCGAGCGCCTCACTCGTGTCGATGCCGTCGGGCACGTCGACCCAGAAGAAGTAGCCGCCGCGCGGCGTCGTCCAGCGCGAGCCCGCGGGGAAGTGCTCCGTGAGCGCCGCCTCCATCGCGTCGCGGCGGGCGCGCAGGCCCGCCGTCGCACGGGCGACGTTGGGCTCGAACCGGCCGGCGTCGCAGTAGGCCCAGACGACCGCCTCGGCCAGCGTGTTCGGACCGATGTGGGTGTTCTCCGACATCACCGCGAGCGGCTTCGTGAGCGCCTCGGGCAGCACCACGTAGCCGGTGCGCACGCCCGGCGCGATCGTCTTCGTGAACGACGAGCAGTAGATGACGCGCTCGCCGCCGTCGAGCTCGTGCAGCGTCGGCACCGGGTCGCCCTCGAAGCGCAGCAGGCCGTAGGGGTCGTCCTCGACCAGGATCAGGTCGTGCTCGCGCGCCAGGTCGAGCAGGGCCTTGCGGCGCTCGACCGAGGCACATGCGCCGGAGGGGTTCTGGTAGGTCGGGATGACGTAGACGAGCCGCGGCCGCAGCCCGCTTGCGAGCAGCTCGGCCAGGCGGTCGACGTCGATGCCCTCGGCATCGAGCGGCACCGCCCGGAGGTCGGCGCCCGCGCTGCGGAGGATCTTGAGCGTGCGGTCATACGTCGGCGCCTCGACGACCGCCGCGCCGCCCTCGGCGAAGAAGTGCTGGGCGAGGAAGCCGAGCGCCTGCAGCGAGCCGTTCGTGATCAGGACGCGACCGGCGTCGACGCCGTGACGGGCGCCGATCCACTCGCGCAGCGGCTTGTAGCCGCCGGGCGCGTAGGAGAGCGCGGCGATGGGGTCGGCGTCGAGCGCGCGCGCCGTGGCGGCGCGCATGTCGTCGACCGGGATCAGGTCTGCGGCCGGGACGCCGCGGGTGAACGGGATCGAGGCGGCGGGCATGGATCCAGCCTATCGGATGCCCCCGCCGTCACCCGCAGGTCGGCGGATCAGCCGAGCGCGGCGAAGAGCGCCTGACGGGTGAATGGTGGATGGGTGACGAGTGGCGCGCCAGCAGGGGGACACGGCACGGCGCAGCGCATATCCGGAGGTAATCTGGGCAAGCCGCGCCGTGGTCATCCTGCGCCAGCGCGACGCCGTCAGACGCCGCCAGGCACCCGTCAGGCGCTCTTGATGGCGGCAGCGGCGATCTGGGCGGCCTCGGTCGGGCTGCGGCCGACGCGCACGCCGTGCGCTTCGAGCGCATCCTTCTTGCCCTGGGCGGTGCCCGACGAGCCCGAGATGATCGCGCCCGCATGGCCCATGGTCTTGCCCGGCGGCGCCTGGAACCCGGCGATGTAGGCCACCACGGGCGTGCGCATATGCTCGCCGATGAAGGCCGCGGCCTTCTCCTCCTCGTCGCCGCCGATCTCGCCGACCATCACCACGAGGTCGGTGTCGGGATCGGCCTCGAACCGCTCGAGCACGTCGATGAAGCCGAGACCGACGATCGGGTCGCCGCCGATGCCCACGATGGTCGAGTTGCCGAGCCCCGCGTCGGCGAGCTCCTTGCCGATCTGGTAGGTGAGCGTTCCGGAGCGCGAGACGAGCCCGATGCGGCCGCGGTTGAACACCTGCGCCGGGATGATGCCGACGTTCGCGATGCCGGGCGAGAGCGCCCCCGGGCAGTTCGGCCCGAGCAGCGTCACGCCGCGGGCGCGGACGTAGCCGTACAGGCGCAGCATGTCGTGCGCCGGGATGCCCTCGGTGATGCACACGACCGTCGCGACCCCCGCGTCGACGGCCTCGTAGATCGCGTCGGCGGCGAACCGCGGCGGGACGAACACCATCGCCGTGTTCGCGTCCCGCTCGGCGACCGCGTCGGCGACCGTGTCGAACACCGGGATCCCGTCGACCTCCTGGCCCGACTTACCGGGCGTCACGCCGGCGACGACGGCGGTGCCGTAGTCGCGGTTGCGGGTGGCGTGGAAGCTGCCCTCGCGGCCCGTGATGCCCTGGACGACGAGGCGCGTGCCGGCATCGACGATGATCGCCATCAGGCGCCCCCTCCCGCGAGCGCGACCACACGCTCGGCCGCGCCGAGCATCGTCGCCTCGACGTGCAGGTTGGGGGGCGCCGCCTCGGCCAGGATCCGGCGGCCCTCGACGTCGTTCGTGCCGTCGAGCCGGACGACGATCGGCACGCGCACGTCGAGCCGCTCGAGCGCGGTCAGGACGCCGCGGGCGACCTCGTCGCAGCGGGTGATGCCGCCGAACACGTTGAAGAGCACGGCCCGCACCTTCGCGTCGGACAGGAGCACGTCCATGGCGGTCACGATCTCGTCGGCCTGGGCGCCGCCGCCGACGTCGAGGAAGTTGGCCGGCGTGCCGCCGGCCTCCGCAACCACATCGAGGGTCGACATCACCAGGCCGGCGCCGTTGCCGAGGATGCCGACGGTGCCGTCGAGCTTGACGTAGGTGACGCCGCGCTCGCGCGCCATCCGCTCCTGCTCGTCGAG
Organism: uncultured Actinomycetes bacterium; assembly: GCA_963760755.1. Taxonomy (GTDB): domain Bacteria; phylum Actinomycetota; class Thermoleophilia; order Gaiellales; family JAICJC01; genus JAICJC01. The sequence goes on from CAVXEE010000003.1 coordinate 479,783, forward strand.
CGCGTCGAGGTCGCGCATCGCAGCGATGTCCGGATGCTTGAAGAGGGCGTTGTCGTCGACGGTGTACTTCGAGTCAAGCGCCCGCAGCTCGCCCTCGGGAGTGACGATCAGCGGGTTGATCTCGACGAGCATCGCGTCGGTCTCGACGAAGGCGCGGTAGGCGCGCGACATGATGTCGGACGCCTGCCGGATCTCGGCGGCCGGGATGCCCGCCCCGTAGCAGAGCCGGCGGGCGTGGAACGGCTGGAAGCCGGTGAGCGGGTCGACGTGCAGCCGCGCGATCAGCTCGGGCGTCTTCGCGGCCACCTCCTCGATCTCCACGCCGCCCGCCGTCGTCAGCATCAGCAGCGGCCGCTTGGCGCCGCGGTCGAACGTGATCGAGAAGTAGTACTCGCGCTCGATGTCCGAGGCGCGCTCGATCCAGACACGCCGGACGACGTGCCCGCGGATGTCCATGCCCAGGATGTCGCGCGCGTAGCCCTCGGCCTCGGCGGCGCCGGCCGCGTACTTGATCCCGCCGGCCTTGCCGCGCCCGCCGACGAGCACCTGCGCTTTCACCATGACGGGCGCCTCGAGCCGCTCGGCCGCCGCGCGCGCCTCCTCCGGCGTGTCGGCGATCTGGCCGTCCGACACGGGGATCCCGAAACGGCTGAAGAGCTGCTTGCCCTGATACTCGTACAGGTCCATCGGCGGCGAGAGTCTACTCGCGCCGGGAGGTGCTCACCGCCACCATGCAGGCGGGATTACCAGTTCTTGTCAACTTTGCATGTTTACGAATCGCTAACAACAATCCAACGATTCCCGAACAATTTCGGTCAAGAATCGTCATCGGACGCTGCGACCGAACGTGCCCACACTTCGCAGCTACCTGCCTCCTCCGACGACCCGTCCGCGGGTCGTCGGGCTTTAAGGAGCCGGAAGCCCGCGAATCGGCTGTACGACCGCGTCGGAGAGGGTAGCCGACGCCTCGGCGCGCAGGCCGGCGCGGCTGACACGGTTGTCAACGCGGCCGTCTACGCGGGCGTGAATCCGGCCTCGCGCACGGCCGCGCGGATCGCTTCGAGGTCGGTGCGGGCGGGATCGAACGTGACCGCCACCTCCTCGGCGACGAAGTCTGCCTCCGCGCCGCGCACGCCGGGGATCGCTCCCACCGCCCGGCTCACCGTCCGCTCGCAGCCCCCGCAGTGCATCCCGCGCACCGCCACGACGGCGGCCTGCGCCGCGACGGTCACGGCGGCGAGTAGCCGGGGTTGTACTGCTTCGCCAGATCGACGCCCGCCACGCTGGCAACGTAGGCGGCGACGTCGTTGGCGTCGGAGCCCTTGAGCAGGTGGCGCGGCATCGGCGGGTCGGCCAGGTCGATCTGCTGGCGCACCAGCGCCTCGAACGACGAGTCCTTCATGCCGATGACGCGGTCGCCGGCATAGGCGGAGTCGAGGTTCGGGCCGATCGTCCCCGTGGTGCCCGCGTCGGCGAGCGTGTGGCACGACCCACACGTGCTGATGAAGAGCTTCTTGCCGTTGGCGAGGTCGACCGTCGCCGCGCTGGGGACGCCCGTGCCGCCGCAGCCCGCAAGCGCGACGGCCCCGAGGGCGGTCACCATGATGCTGCGCAGGGCTCCCGGGCGGGTCATCGCGGGAGACATTAGCAAGCGGGGATCACGGCGGAGGGGGCAACGCGCCCCGCCGGGTCAGGGCCTGCGCGGCATGCGCGGCGGCATGCGCGAGGGTGCGATCGAGCTTCCATCCGGAGGCGAGCCCGAACAGCACCCCCGCGACGAACGTGTCGCCCGCGCCGTAGGTGTCGACGACCGGGCCGGGGACGGGCGCCGCCTCGTAGCCGGTGCCGCCGTGCGCGCCGTCGGTGACGATGACGTGCTCCGGCCGCTCGGCCAGCCGCGCCACGTCGAACTGCTCGCCCCGATCGCGTCCGCTGCCGACGAGGGCGTCCGCCCGCACGCCGCTGGCGACGAGCGCCTCGAACCGGCGCGCCGTGACGACGAGCACGCGCGCCTGCCGCGCCAGCCGCAGCGTGGCCGGGTCATACCCGGTGAAGTAGCAGCCGTCCATCCCGGCCAGCTCGTCCCACGGCAGGGGATCGGCGGCGACCGGCGCATCGTTTTCGCCGACGACGTAGAGCGTGCGCTCACCGGCGGGGTCGACCAGCGCGAGCACCTCGGTCTGCGGCCGGTCGCGGACGACGGCCTGCAGGCGCACGCCGTGGCGCTCGAGCGGCGCCCGCGCCCGCTCGTCGCAGCCGAGCGAGGTGTAGAACGTGACCTGCGCGCCCATCCGCTGCAGTGCGACCGCCGTGACGGCACCGCCTCCGCCCGGCTGCGACAGCGGGTCGGTCAGGTGGACGATCTCGCCCGGGCCGGGGAAGAACGGGGCGGTCGCGAAGGTGACCCACTCGATGTGGCCGATCACCGCGAGGCGCAGCATGCGCGCATGCTACGTGGGGACTGTCCCCGCACGGGGACAGTCCCCGCACGGGGACAGTCCCCGCTTCTCACCTACGGCACGTAGACGAGCTTGCCCTGCACCTTGAGGTCTTCCATCAGCTGCTGGGCCTTGCCGACCTCGCTCAGCGGGAAGACGTGGTCGATGACCGGCTTGATGTGGCCCGCCTCGACCGCGCGCAGCGCGGCGGCGAGCTCGGCCTTGCTGGCCAGATGCGAGCCGAGCAGGTTCTGCTGCTTGTTCCACAGGAAGCGCAGGTCGGTGACGGCCTCGAAGCCGGTGGACGCGCCGCACACGACGAGCCGGCCGCCCCACCGCATCGCGGCGACCGACGTCGGCCACGTGTCCTGGCCGGAGTGCTCGAACACCACGTCGACGCCGACCTTCTTCGTGATCTCGCGCACGCGCGCCGCGACGTCCTCGGAGCTGCGGTCGATCACGTGCTCGGCGCCGAGCTCGCGCGCCTTGGCCACCTTGGCGGCGCCGCCGACGACCGGGACCGGGATCGCCCCGAAGAGCCGGCAGATCTGGATCGCCATTACGCCCAGGCCGCCGACACCGCCCCAGATGAGGACGTGCTCGCCGGCCTGGATGCGCGCCCGCGAGACGAGCATCCGCCACGCCGTCTCGAGCACGAGCGGCATCGACGCCGCCTCCTCGAACGTGAGATTGGGCGGCTTGGGCAGCACGTTCACCGCCGGCATCGTCACGAGCTCGGAGTGGCCGCCGTCGTTCGGCCCCGTCTGGAAGCCCCAGATCAGGAACTGGCGGCAGAAGAACTCGTGCCCGGACGTGCACATCTCGCACGTCCGGCAGGAGATGCCCGGATGCACGACGACCTCGTCGCCCTCGCGCACCGGCGAGGAGCCGAAGCCCTTGCCGGTCACATCCGACCCGACCGCCCGCACGATGCCGGCGACGTCCGATCCGGCCACGTGCGGGAACACCACCTTCATCCCGGGCATGCCCCGACGGGCCCAGATGTCGTTGAAGTTGGCTCCCGCCGCCTTCACCTCGATCAGGACCTCGAACGGCTTTGGCTCCGGATCCGGGATGTCCGTGTACTGCAGGACATCCGGCCCGCCGTGCTCCTCGAAGACGACGGCCTTCATCCGGCGAGCGCCTTGCCCATGTAGTCGAAGTTGTCGATGTAGCGGCGCACGTCCTCCTCGGAGTGCTGCACCGAGAGCGTCCAGTTCTCGGACTTGCCCCACGGCGCCATGAACACGCCGCGGTTGAGCTGCACGAGCCAGTTGACGTAGCCGAGCTCGTCGGACACCTCGAGGTATTCGCGGTAGTTGCGCACCCGCTCGGCGCGATACGTGACCGCCCCGCGGGCCGACTTCACCGTGGTGTAGCCGGCGATGCCGCTGCGCTCCATGACCGCGTCGCACCCGGTCTGCAGGATCTCGGCCAGCCGGTCGAACTCGGTGTAGGCGTCGTGGGTGAGGATCTCGGTCAGCGTCGCCCGCATCGCGGCCATCGTGAGCGGGTTGCCGTTGAACGTGCCGACCTGGTCGATCTTGCCGGATGCGATCCAGTCCATGACCGCGTCCGAGCCGCCGATCGCGCCGCACGGCAGGCCGCCGCCGACCGACTTGGCCAGGCACAGCACGTCGGGCGTGACTCCGAAGCGCTCGACGGCGCCGCCGTAGGCGATGGTCGCCCCCGTCTTCACCTCGTCGAACGTGAGCAGCCCACCCGCGGCGTGCACCCGCTCCTTGACGCCCGCCAGGTAGCCGTCCTCCGGGAGGACGAAGCCCGCGTTCATCATCGCCGGCTCGACGATCATGCCGGCCACACGGCCCTTGTAGCGGTGAAGCGTGCGCTCGAGCGCGTCGAGGTCGTTGAAGGGCACGACGCGCGTGAGCTCGGTGACCTCGGTCGGGATCCCGAGCGTCTGCGGTACCGACACCGGATCGTCGTAGGGGCCGATCTTGTCGGCGGGCGGCGCGACGGACACCATCACCGAGTCGCCGTGGCCGTGGTAGGAGCCCTCGATCTTGAGCAGGATGTCGCGGCCGGTGATCGCGCGCATCAGGCGGACGGCGTCCATCGTGGCCTCGGTGCCCGAGTTGCAGAAGCGCCACAGCGGCAGGCCGAAGCGCTGCTGCAGGTGCTCGCCGCAGATCACGGCGTCCTCGGTCGGCTGGGCGAAGTGCGAGCCGTGCCGGATGCGGTCGGAGACGACCTCGGCGATCCGGGGATGGGCGTGGCCGACGGCGACCGCGCCGTAGCCGTTGTGGAAGTCGACGTAGTCGTTGCCGTCGACGTCGGTGACGTGCGAGCCCTGGCCGTCGGCCAGGTAGATCGGGTGCGGGTCGGTCGACTGCCAGCTCGACGCGACGCCGCCTGCGAGCGACTTGCGCGCCCGCTCCGTCATCGCCCGCGAGCCCGGGTGGCGCGTGTTGAACTCCGCCTCCTCGGTCTCGATCAGCTTCGCGAGCCTGGTGGGATCGATGGTCTTCTGTGCAACGCTCATGCCTTCACTCCTCCCAGTACCTCGCCGTAGCGGCTGTCCCGCCAGGCGAGTGCGGCCTTGAGGCCTTGTGACTTGACGATATCCATGAACTCCCGCTGCTCGGGGGTGTCCGCGGCATTCAGCATCGCGGACAGGTCGAGGTTCGTGCCGACGGCCTGGCGCAGGCCCATCGACTCGTACGCGCGCACGAGCGCGATCTTGGTCAGGCGCAGCACCGGCAGCGGCGTCGGCGCAATCTTGATGACAAGGCCCTCCACCTCGGACTCGATCGCGTCGTCGGCGACGACGCGGTTCACCATCCCCGCCTGCAGCGCCGCGGCGGCGTCGATGACGTCGCCGGTGAACAGCAGCTCGTTGGTCTTCTTCTGGCCGAGGACGTACGGCATCAGCAGCGTCACCGGGCCTGAACCGTACCGGATCTCGGGCTCGCCGAAGCTCGCGCTCTCGCCCGCGACGATCATGTCGCAGGCCATCGCGAGCTCGCAGCCGCCCGCCAGGCAGTAGCCGCGGACGGCGGCGATGGTGGGCTTCTCGAGCGCCCACACGCGCATCGTCGCGTCGATGTCGGCGGCGAGCACCTCGTGCCACTCGTGGGCCGGGATCTCGGAGTGGGCGGCCTCTGCGGAGAGGTCGTAGCCGGCCGAGAACGCCCGGCCCGCTCCGGTCAGCACGACCACCTTGACCTCGTCGTCGGCCGCCGCGCGATCGAGCCCGGCGTGCAGCCCGTCGAGCACGTCCTTGTTGATCGCGTTCAGCTTCTCGGGCCGGTTGAGGGTGATCCAGGCGGCGGGGCCGCGGACCTCGTAGAGAACCGCTTCGGTCATTCGCGCTCCTTCAGGACGATGAGACAGTCGAGCGCGACGGCGCGCTCGCCGGAGACGAGCAGGGGGTTGATGTCGATCTCGAGCGCCTCGGGATGCTCCGCCATGAGGTGCGACACGCACACGATCGCGTCGATCAGCGCCTGCGGCGGCTCGCCCCCGAGCAGGCGCACGAGGGCGGGGACGGCGGCAACGAGGCGACGCGCGCCGGAGTCGTCGAGCGGTGCGAGCGCAGCGGCGACGAGATCGAGCTGCTCGGCCAGGCCGCCGCCGATGCCGACCACGATGGTGGCGCCGTAGTCGGGGTCGCGCACGCCGCCGACGAGCACCTCGACCCCGCCCGCGGCCTGCTCGGCGATCACGACCTGCCCGCCCATGCGCTCGGCGGCCGAGCGCACGGACTCGGCATCGGCCAGGTGCAGGGCGACGCCGCCGACGCGGGCCTTGTGGGCGACGTTGTCGATCTTGCAGACGACCGGATAGCCGATCCGCTCGGCGGCGGCGACCGCCGCGTCCGCCGATGCGCACCGCTCGGCACGGACGTACGGCACGCCGTGGGCGGCCAGCACCGCCGCCGAGTCGACCTCGGCCAGCGCCCCCGAGCCGGGGATGGGATCGTCGGCCGGGACGGCGCGCGAGGGCGGCAGGTAGGCCTCGTACGTCAGCCGGGCCGCGAGCGCGCGCAGGCCGGGCAGACTGCCCTTGAGGATGGGGATGTCGTGCCGGCGCGCCCATTCCAGATCCTCGACCGGCGGGTCGGCGGTGGTCACGGTGATCACCGCCGGGAAGAGGTCGGTGCCCTCGACGGCCGCGCGCAGGTCGCCGGCGATGTTGGTCGCCAGGCTGCGCTCGGTGCCCTTCAGCCACACGGAGTGGTCGATCGCCGACACGAGCACGTCGAACTCGCCCGACTCGGCCATCATCTGGAACACGCGCGGAAAGACGACCCGATCGTCGTCGATCGCCCAGCAGTCGGCCGGGTTGCCGACGTGGACGAAGTTCGGGAACTCGGCCGTGATCCGCGCGCGCAGCTCGTCGGAGAAGAGCTCGAGGGGGATGCCGGCCTGTTCGGCCTTGTCGGCGAAGTACTCGCCCTCGCCGCCCGAGTTCGTGATCGCCCCGATCCGGCGTCCGCGCGGCGGGCGGGCGCGCGAGAAGACCTCCATGTGCTCCAGCCAGTCACCGAAGTCGTCCACGCGGATCGCGTCGTAGTGGCGCAGCATGGCCGAGAAGCTGCGGTCGGAGCCGACGAGCGCGCCGGTGTGGGCGAGCGCGGCCTGAGCGCCCAGCTCGGACGTGCCGACCTTGAGGACGATGGCGACCTTGCCCGCCTCGGCCAGCTTGCGCAGCGCCGCCTCGAACGCCGCCGGACGCCGCACGGCCTCGAGGAAGAGCCCGACCACGCGGGTCTCGGGGTCGTCGGCGAAGAAGGCCACGAAGTCGGCGGCGTCGGTGACCGTCTCGTTCCCGGCCGAGATCACGGTGCGGAAGCCGATGCGAGGGCCGAGCGACACCAGGATCTCGCCGATCGAGCCGGAGTGGACGAGCGTCGCGACCGGGCCGGGGACGAACGTCGGGTGCAGGCTGCCGATCCAGGGCGACGGCGCGCCGGGGGTGGCGATGCCCATGCAGTTGGGGCCGACCATCGCGATCCCGGCCTCGCGCACCCGGGCCGAGATCCGCTCCGAGATCGCCGGCCCGTCGTGGCCCGCCTCGTTGCCGAGCCCCGGCGTGACGATCGCCCGCACGCCCGGGACAGAGAGCACGTCGTCGATCGCGGCCTCGATGCGGCCGTGGCCGACGCCCATCACCACCATCTCGGGCACCGTCGGACAGTCGCCAATCGTGGGGTAGCACTTCACCCCGCAGGCCTCGGTCTTGGTCGGGTTGATGCCGTGGAACGGCACGCCCGGCACGGTCATGTTCTCGGCGATCCGCAGCGACGTGCGCTCGGAGATGCCGTAGATCGCGACCGAGCGCGGATCGAAGATCGCGCGCAGCCCCTCGTCGTGCACCGGCCGGTCGATCACCGCCACTCAGCCATCCGCCTGCTCGACGAAGAAGCGCCCGGTCTCGCCTCCCGAGAAGAATCGCGAGGTGACGGTCTTCTTGCGGGTGTAGAACTCGACCGCGTCGGTGCCGTGCGCGTGCAGGTCGCCGAAGAACGAGCCCTTCCAGCCCGAGAACGGGAAGAACGCGACCGGCGCGGCCACGCCGATGTTGATCCCGATCATGCCGACCTGGACGTCGTGCCGGTAGCGGCGGGCGGCCGCGCCGGACTCGGTGAAGAGCGACGTGCCGTTGCCGTAGCGGCTGGCGTTCACGATGTCGATCGCCTCGTCCAGCGAGGCCGCGTGGATGATCGAGAGCACCGGCCCGAACACCTCCTCCTGGGCGATGTCCATGTCGGGCGTGACACCGTCGAGGATCGTCGGGCCGACGAACGCGCCGCCCGCCGGGGCCGGCTTGCGGCCGTCGACGACGGCGGTCGCGCCGCCCTCGATGCCGCGCTCGATCCACCCCAGGATGCGGTCGCGGGCGACGGTCGAGACGACCGGGCCGACGTCGGTGCCGCGCTCGAGGCCGTCGCCGACCGTGAGCTCGTTCGTGCGCGCGACGAGCTCATCCACGAGCGGCTTCTTGGCATCGCCGACGGCGATGACGACCGAGCCCGCCATGCAGCGCTGGCCGGCCGCGCCGAAGGCCGAGCCGATGATGTTCGACACGGTCTTTCCGATCACGGCGTCGGGCATGACGACCATGAAGTTCTTCGCCCCGCCGAGCGCCTGCACGCGCTTGCCGTTGGCCGCCGCGCGCTCGTACACGTGCCGGGCCACCTTGGCCGATCCGACGAACGAGACCGCGTCGACGCCGGGATGGTCGAGGAGGGAGTTGACGACGTCGGCGCCGCCGTTCACGAGGTTGAGGACGCCGGCTGGCAGCCCGCCGTGGTCGTCGATCAGGGTGAAGACGAGCTCCTGCGTCAGCGGCACCTGCTCGGACGGCTTGAGCACGAACGTGTTGCCACAGGCGATGGCGAAGGGCAGGAACCAGAACGGCACCATCGCCGGGAAGTTGAACGGCACGATGGCGGCGCAGACGCCGACCGGCTGGCGGATCGTCTCGCAGTCGACGTTGGTGGCAACGTCCTCGAGGATCCGGCCCTGCATCGTCTGCGGCACCGCGCTCGCGGCCTCGACCATCTCGATCGCACGGCCGACCTCGGCGCGGGCGTCGGGCAGGGTCTTGCCCATCTCGCGGGTGACGGAGCGGGCGAGCTCATCGGCGTGCGCCTCGATCACCTGGCGCAGCCCGAAGAGCCAGCGGGCGCGCTCGATGACAGGACGGGAGCGCCATTCGGGCAGCGCGGCGCGCGCGGCGCTGACGGCGGCGTCGACATCGGCCGCGTTGGACAGTGGCACACGGGCGAGCGTCTCGCCGGTGGCGGGGTTTGTGACGTCGAGCTGCTCGCCGGCGGTCGCGGCCACCCAGCGGCCTCCGACATAGTTTCCGAGCAGGCGCGTATCTGCGGTGGTAGCCATCCCGGCATTGAATCCCAGCGCAGGCCGCGCCGCCACCTTACACTGTGTCCATGAACCGGCCTGAATCCGGACAGTCTGTCTTGACGGTGGCGGATCTGCTCGGGCTCGACGAGTTCCGGTCGGGCGAGGTGACCGTCGCCGCCGGCGGCCACAGGCTGGGGAACCGGGTCGAGTGGGTGCACGTCTTCGAGACGCCCGCCGTCAGCGAGGTGCTGCGCGGGGGCGAGTTCCTGCTCACGACCGGGATCGGCCTCGTAGGCATGTCGCCCGCCCAGGTGGAGGCGCTCGTCGCCGCCGTCGCCCGCTCCGGCGCCGCCGGGATCGGCTTCGAGCCCACCCACGCACCGGCCGACGTGCTCGTGCCCGCGTGCCGCGCCCACGACCTGCCGCTGATCGTGTTCGGCCGCGACGTGCGCTTCGTCGACATCACCCACGTCGTCCACGAGCGGCTCGTGTCGGGCGAGCTGCAGACGCTGCGGCGGGCGGTGACGCTGCAGGCGCAGCTGCGCGACGCCGCCCGCGAGGGCCTCGGCCCGAGCGGCCTCGTGGCCGCGCTCGGCGACGTGCTCGGCGCCCAGGTGCTGTTCGAGCGCATCGACCGCACGCCGGTGGCGACGTCGCCCGAGGACGGCCTCGACGTCGCGTTCCTGGACGCGCTCGACCGCCACCGCCAGCGGCTGCCGACCGCCCTGCACTCGCGGCAGGTGAACCCGGGCTGCTGGCTGCACGTGCTCTCGCGCCACGGCGACGAGCTCGACGAGCTCGCCGTCGACGAGGCCGCGTTCCTGCTCTCGGTCGCGCTCGCCGCCCAGCCGCCCTCGGACGAGGTGCCGTCGGCCGAGCGCGCCCGGCTGCTGCAGCGCCTGTCCGAGGGCCGGGCCGGCAGCGCCGCCGACGTCGTGCGGCGGGCCCGCTCGGTCGGGGTCGACCTCTCGCGCGCGACGCTCTGGGCCGTGCACGGGCGCGGGTCGCTGGAGCGGCTCGAGCGGATGGGCCTCGACGCGCTCGTCGACGGCCGCCGGGCGGTGGTCGCGGTGCGCGGCGACCTCGACATGGCGGCGGTCGCGCGCGACCTGGTGCGCCGCGGCGCCGTGACGGCGGTCGGCCTCGACTCGCGCGGAGGCGAGCCGGCGCAGCTGCGCGACGCGCTCGCGGCGGCCGAGCGCGCGTGCCTGGTGGCGGCCGCGGCCGGGCCGCCGATCAGGGACGCGGCCGGGCTCGGAGCGCTCGCGGCGGTCGCCCGCGCCGTGCTCGCCGGCGAGCGGGTGCAGGCGCGCTTCGACGAGGCCACGGGGCGCGTGCTCGAGGCGCTCGTCGCGACGGGGTGGTCGAAGGCGGCCGCCGCCCGCCGCCTGGGCGTCTCCCGCCAGCGCCTGTACGAGCGGCTGGCTGGCCTGAACGCGCGCCACGGCATCGACGTCGACCTGCCCCAGACGCGCGTCGAGCTCGCGCTCGAGGTGTGGGCCGTGCGGATGGCCGAGCTCGTGGACTAGACCAGCCGAACGAGCGCCTGGCCGCTCGCGACCTGGTCGCCGACCGCCACGCCGACCTCGTCGACGGCGCCTGCGTGGTGGGCGACGATCTCGTTCTCCATCTTCATTGCCTCGACGACGACGAGCACCTGGCCGGCCGCCACCTCGTCGCCGGCCTCGACGCCGACCCGCAGGACGGTGCCCTGCATGGGGCTGCGCACCACGTCGAGCTCGTGGTGGCCGGCGGCGTCACGCGCCGCGAGCGCCGCCCGCCGCTCGCGCAGGCGCGCGCGCCCGGGATGCTCCGGCACCTCGACGGTGACGTCGAAGCGCTTGCCGTCGACCTCGGCGACGTGGTGGCGCACCTCGCTCTGCGCCGGGACGCCGTCGGCTGAATATCCGGGGTCAGACCCCGGATATTCACGGGCGAAGCCGCCGCCCTCGACGTAGTCGCGCAACGTGCCGCCGGCGGCGAACTCGGGGTGGCGCATGATCGCCTCGTGCAGGGGCAGCAGGGTCGTCACGCCGCCGATCTCGAACTCGCCCAGAGCGCGCAGCATCCGCCGCCGAGCGAGGTCGCGGTCCTCGTCCCAGACGATCAGCTTGGCGACCATCGGGTCGTACAGGCCGGAGATGTGCGTGCCCGCGGCGATGCCCGAGTCGACCCGCACGCCCGGCCCGGCCGGCTCGCGGTAGGCGGTCACGAGGCCCGGGGTCGGCACGAACCCCGCCGCGGCGTCCTCGGCGTTGATGCGGCACTGGATCGCGTGGCCGTAGAGGCGCACGTCGTCCTGGGCCCAGCCGAGCGGCCTGCCGGACGCGATCCACACCTGCTCCCGCACCAGGTCGAGCCCGGTCACCATCTCGGTGATGGTGTGCTCCACCTGCAGCCGGGTGTTCATCTCGAGGAAGTACCACGACCCGTCCGCGGCCAGCAGGCCCTCGACCGTGCCGGCGCCGGTGTAGCCCACGGCCCGGGCGGCCGCGACGGCGGTCGCGCCGATGTGCGCACGCAGCTCGGGCGACACCGCCGGCGACGGCGTCTCCTCGATCAGCTTCTGGTGCCGGCGCTGGATGCTGCAGTCGCGCTCGCCGAGATGGATGACGTTGCCGTGGGTGTCGGCGAGCACCTGCACCTCGACGTGACGGGGGTCGTCGAGATAGCGCTCGAGGTAGACCGTATCGTCGGCGAAGTACACCTTGCCCTCGCGCCGGGACGACTCGAACGCGGCCTCGAGGTCGTCCTCGGCTCGCACGAGCCGGATGCCCTTGCCGCCGCCGCCCGCCGCCGCCTTGATCGCCACCGGGTAGCCGATCTCGGCCGCGATCCGGCGGGCGTCGGCGACCGACGTCACTGGATCGGTCGCGCCCGGGACGATGGGGACGCCCGCCGCGGCCATCAACTCGCGGGCGCTCGTCTTGGATGCCATCGCCTCCATCGCCTCGGGCGGCGGGCCGATGAAGACCAGGCCGGCCTCGGTGCAGCCGCGCGCGAACGCGGGGTTCTCGGCCAGGAAGCCGAAGCCGGGATGCACGGCCTGCGCGCCCGACCGCAGCGCCACCTCGACGATCTTGTCTCCGCGGAGGTAGCTCTGCGGCGACGGCCCGGGGCCGATCAGGTAGGCCTCGTCGGCATAGGCGACGAACGGCGAGTCGCGGTCGGCCTCGGAGTACACCGCCACGGAGGCGATGCCCATCTCGCGCAGCGTGCGGCACACGCGGATCGCGATCTCGCCCCGGTTGGCCACGAGCACCTTGGTGAACACGGCGCCGATTCTACGGGTCGCGATCGCCGTCGCCCTGCGGGCCGTCGCTCTCCGGCGGCGAGGGCTCGACCAGGCCGAGGGCGGCGAGCGCCTGGCGCACGGCCTCGGCCTCCGCGGCCGTGGCCTCGGGCTCGAGGCGGATGCGCTCGCCGCTCACAGCGGGATGTTGCCGTGCTTGCGGTGCGGCGGATCGACGCGCTTGCCCCGGCACGCCTCGAGGGCGGTGATCAGCGTGGGCCGGGTGCGCGACGGGGCGATGACGTCGTCGACGTAGCCCCGCTCGGCGGCCGTGAACGGGTTGGCGAAGCGCTCGCGGTACTCCTCGACCAGCTCCGCCCTGCGGGCGTCGGGATCGGCGGCGGTCTCGAGCTCCTTGCGGAAGACGATGTTGACGGCGCCGTCGGGCCCCATCACCGCGACCTCGGCCGTGGGCCAGGCGAAGTTGAAGTCGGCGCCGACGTGCTTTGAGCTCATAACGTCGTACGCGCCGCCGTAGGCCTTGCGCGTGATCACTGCCAGCTTGGGGACGGACGCCTCGCAGTAGGCGTAGAGGAGCTTCGCGCCGTGGCGGATGATGCCGCCCCACTCCTGGTCGGTGCCGGGCAGGAAGCCGGGCACGTCGACGAACGTGACGACGGGGAGGCCGAACGCGTCGCACGTGCGCACGAACCGTGCCGCCTTGACCGAGCTCTTGATGTCGAGCACGCCCGCGAGCGCGCGCGGCTGGTTGGCGACGACGCCGACGGGGTGGCCGCCCAGGCGGGCGAACCCGCACACGATGTTCTCGGCGAAGCGCTCCTGCACCTCCATGAACTCGCCGTCGTCCATCACCCGGCGGATCACCTCGTGCATGTCGTAGGGCTTGGTCGGCTCGTCCGGGATCAGCCGGTCGAGCTCGGGGTCGGCGCGGTCGGGCGGATCCGCCGGCGGCTCCCACGGCGGCGGCTCGGCGCTCGACTGGGGCAGGAACGAGAGCAGATAGCGGCAGTCGCCGATCAGCGCGCGCTCGTCGGGGGCGATGAAGTGGGCGACGCCCGAGCGGGTCGCGTGCGTCGTCGCGCCGCCGAGCTCCTCGAAGCTCACCTCCTCGCCCGTGACCGTCTTCACCACCTCCGGGCCGGTGATGAACATGTGCGAGGTCTCCTCGACCATCATCACGAAGTCGGTGATCGCCGGCGAGTACACCGCCCCGCCCGCGCACGGGCCGACGATCAGCGAGATCTGCGGGATCACGCCCGAGGCGTGCACGTTGCGGACGAAGATGTCGGCGTAGCCGGCGAGCGACACGACGCCCTCCTGGATGCGGGCCCCGCCCGAGTCGTTGATGCCGATGATCGGGCAGCGGTAGCGCAGCGCCATGTCCATCACCTTCACGATCTTCTCGGCGAACGCCTCGCCCAGCGATCCGCCGAACACGGTGAAGTCCTGCGAGAAGACGAACACGCGCCGGCCCTCGATCGTGCCGTGGCCCGTGACGACGCCGTCGCCATACGGCCGGTTCTCCATCATGTTGAAGTTCGGGTTGCGGTGCTGGACGAACGCGTCGAGCTCGGTGAAGCTGCCCGGGTCGAGCAGGAGCTCGATCCGCTCGCGCGCGAGCAGCTTGCCGCGGGCCCGTTGCCGCTCGACCGCCTCGGGCGTGGCCGCCGCCGCGGCCTCGATGCGCAGGCGCTCCACCGCCTCCAGTCGCTCTCGGGTGGTGTGCTCGGGCATCGGCGAGAGCCTACCGGAGCGACCCGACCCCACAATCCACGCAAAATCCGTACATGCAACACCCGGTCGCGCCACTATCATCGGGGCCGTGGTCGGCGGACGCGTCAATTGAAAAGTTTTGGTGAAGATTCACCTTGACGCGGCCAGTTAGGACAGGTACGTTCGACCATGCGAGGCACAACTCCGAGGAGGGTGGGCACCCTGTGGGCGAGCATGCGAGAGCAGATCGTTCGACGTCCGCGCTACGCGTGGAACGAAAGGGCCGTGGTCTGAGCACGGTTGTGACGGGACCGGTGCGGGCACACCGGGCCGTGATCCGCCGTCCGGTCAGACCGGCCGGACGCACTCGCCGCTCGACCGTTCGCTGGGCGCTCGTCCTCGCAGACCTGCTCGGCCTGACCACCGCGGCTGCCAGCGCCTACCTGCTCACGCACGGCGGCATCGGCTTCGACCCGCTCCTGCTGGCGCTGCCCGCATGGGGCATGCTGGCCCCGTTCTACGGCCTCTACAAGCGCGATCGCGTGGGTGCGGACAACGCCACGCTGGACGAGGTGTGGCCGATCTTCAACTGCGTCACCGTGGCCTCGTTCGCCGTCTTCGCCGTGGTGCAGGCGTTCGGTCCGGCGAGCCTGCACGGCGGCCGCGTCGTCGCGTTCTGGGCGCTCGCCTCGGTCGCGATCCCGACCTATCGCAGCATCGCGCGCACGCTGCTGCGCCGCCAGCTGGCGCTGAAGCAGCGGGCGGTCGTGGTCGGCGCCGGCCTGGTCGGCCAGGAGATCGCGCGCAAGGTCCTGCGCCAGCCGAGCTACGGCCTCGACCTGGTCGGATTCGTCGACCCGAACCCGCTCCAGCTGCACGAGGAGCTCCAGCATCTGCCCGTCCTTGGCTCGACCGACGATCTGGCGGAGTTGCTCGTCACGAACGACATTGACCACGTCGTCCTGGCGTTCACGGCCGACCACCAGGCCGGACTTGACGTCGTTCGTGTATGCAACGAGATGGGCGTGCAGGTGGACATCGTGCCGCGCCTGTTCGAGGTCGTGGGCAGCCGCGCCGCGGTGTACTCGCTCGAGGGCACGCCGCTGCTCGGGCTGACGCCGCCCATCCTGGGTGCGTCGCACCGCATCGCCAAGCGCGCGATGGACATCAGCGGCGCGATCTTCGGCCTCGTCGTGCTCTCGCCGCTGTTCCTCGCCACCGCGATCGCGATCCGCATGAACGGCGACGGCCCGATCTTCTTCCGCCAGATCCGCATCGGCCGCGGCCAGAAGCCGTTCACGATCATCAAGTTCCGCACGATGGTGCCGGACGCCGAGGAGCGCAAGGCCGAGGTCGCCCACCTGAACGCCCACTTCGGGCTCGGCGACGCGCGCATGTTCAAGATCCCCGACGACCCGCGCCAGACGCCGGTCGGCCGGTTCCTGCGCAAGTACTCGATCGACGAGTTCCCGCAGCTCTGGAACGTGCTCATGGGCCAGATGAGCCTCGTCGGCCCGCGGCCGCTGATCCCGCACGAGCACCAGTTCGTGAACGACTGGGGCCTGCGCCGGCTCGACCTGACGCCGGGGCTGACCGGCCTCTGGCAGGTGTGCGGACGCAGCGAGGTGACGTTCTCGCAGATGCTCGTCCTCGACTACCTGTACGTCACCAACTGGAGCCTCTGGGGCGACATCAAGCTGATCCTGCGCACCGTGCCCGCCCTCATGGGCAAGACGCGCGGCGCCTCGTAGCAGGGCCACCCGGGGACTGTCCCCCACACTTGCTCCATCTCCAGCCGCGAGGTGACAGGACTGCCGAGGCGTGAACGTGCATAAACGGGGTCTGACCCCGTTTATGCAGGCTAGGGCCGCGTGCGCAGGGCGTCGTGCGTGCCCCACTCGTCGCGCAGCACCTGGCACACCTCGCCCACCGTCGCCTCGGCCCGGAGGGCCGCGCGCATCGGCACGAGCAGGTTGGCATCGCCGAGCGCGGCTACGCGCACATCGGCCAGGGCTGCCTCGACGGCGGCCGCGTCGCGCCCCGCGCGCACGCCCGCCGTGCGCTCGCACTGACGCCGCTCCGCCTCGGGGTCGATGCGGTGCAGCTCGATCGGCGCCTCCCGCTCGGCCGCGTAGCGGTTCACGCCCACGATCACCTCCTCGCCCGACTGGACGCGCTGGTGGTGGGCAAAGGCGGCCTGCTCGATCTGGTCCTGCACCCAGCCGGCCTCGACCGCGGCGACGGCGCCGCCGAGGTCGTCGACCGCGCCGATCAGCGCCCGGGCCTGCTCGGCCAGGGCATCGGTGAGCGCCTCGACGTAGTAGCTGCCGGCGAGCGGGTCGGCCGTGTCGAGCGCACCCGCCTCGGCCGCGAGGATCTGCTGGGTGCGCAGGGCGATCGTCGCGCTGTGCTCGGTCGGCAGCGCGAGCGCCTCGTCGAACGCGTTCGTGTGCAGGCTCTGGGCCGAGCCGCACACGGCCGAGAACGCCTGCAGCGCCACCCGCACGATGTTGTTCTCGGCCTGCTGCGCGGTGAGCGTCGAGCCGCCGGTCTGGGCGTGGAAGCGCAGCATCAGGCTGCGCTCGTCGCGGGCGCCGAACCGCTCCCGCATGACCTCGGCCCACACCGTCCGCGCCGCGCGGAACTTGGCCGCCTCCTGGAAGAAGTTGTTGTGGGCGTTGAAGAAGAACGAGAGCCGGCGCGCGAACGCGTCCACCTCGAGGCCCGCGTCGACGGCGGCCTGCACGTAGGCGATGCCGTTCGCGAGCGTGAACGCGACCTCCTGGGCCGCGGTCGAGCCCGCCTCGCGGATGTGGTAGCCCGAGATCGAGATCGTGTTGAAGCGCGGCAGCCGCTCGGTGCAGTAGCGGAACGTGTCGACCGTGAGCCGCATGCTCGGCCGCGCCGGGAAGATGTAGTTGCCGCGGGCGATGTACTCCTTGAGGACGTCGTTCTGGATCGTGCCCGTGAGCGCCGCCGGCGCCACTCCCTGTTCCTCGGCCACGAGCTCGTACAGGAGCAGCAGAAGCGCCGCGGGGGCGTTGATCGTCATCGACGTCGAGACCGTGTCGAGCGGGATGTCCGCAAGCAGCGCGCGCATGTCGGCAATCGAGTCGATCGCGACGCCGGTACGGCCGACCTCGCCGCGCGCGAGCGGATGGTCGGAGTCCAACCCGAGCTGGGTGGGCAGGTCGAAGGCGACCGAGAGGCCGGTCTGGCCGCGGTCGAGCAGCAGCCGGAAGCGGCTGTTCGTCTCCGCCGCCGACGAGAAGCCGGCGTACTGGCGCATCGTCCACGGCCGCTCGCGATAGCCGTCGGGACGCACGCCGCGCGTATATGGGTACGCACCGGGCGGCGACCGCTCAGGCGGCGCGTCCCGCCCGTCGTACACGGGCTTGATGGGGATGCCCGACTCGGTCGAGCGCTCGCGATCGGCGGACACGTGACCAGGATAGAGGAGCCCCGGCTGCCGGACCGCCTTCTTCGACACGGCAGCCAGTCAGCGCCGCGTCTCGAGCGGTCTCAGCCTCCGGGGCTCCCCCGCCCACCATAGAACTCCGGGCCGCGCGGTTCAACCCCCCGGCGGACACCCGCGAGTCGGCGGATAGGCTGCGGCGCATGCGGATCACGGTGAGGCTCTTCGCGGCGCTACGGGAGACGGCCGGCTGGTCGCAGCGCGAGATCGAGCTGACCGACGGCGCGGTGGTCGCAGACGTGTGGCCGGCGCTCGGTCTGGGCGCCGAGCCGCCCGGCCTGGCCTACGCGCGCAACCGCGAATACGCCGAGCGCTCCGCGACGGTGCAGACCGGCGACGAGGTGGCCGTCATCCCGCCCGTCTCCGGCGGCGCCTTCACCGTGCAGGCGGCGCCGCTTGACCTGAACGAAGTCGTGCGCCAGGTGGCCGACCCGGCCGCCGGCGCGATCGCCACCTTCATCGGCACCACCCGCACGCACAGCCGCGGGCGCACGGTCGTCCATCTCGAGTACGACGCATACCCCGAGATGGCCGAGGCCGAGATGGCCCGGATCGCCGAGGCCGTACGGGCGCACCATGGCGTGCTCGGCGTCGCGATCGCACACCGCACAGGGCACGTCCCGATCGGCGAGGCGAGCGTCATCATCGCCGTCTCCGCCGCCCACCGCGGCCCGGCGATGGATGCCTGCCGCGAGGCGATCGACACGCTCAAGCAGACCGTGCCCGTCTGGAAGAAGGAAGTCTTCGAGGGCGGCGAGGAGTGGATCGGCCGCGAGGGCAGCGCGCCCACGTAGACATGCGCCCCGGGGCGGCTACCCTGTGAGCATGAGCTACGAACCGTGGGAGCCGCATGACTCGCCCACCGGCGTCGTCCCACCGCCGCCGCACGAGCCGCCGTTCCAGTCGCCCGTGCAGGAGCACCGAGGCCCGATCCGGCGTCTCGGCGGGAGCGTCATCGGCGGCGGTCTGCTCGCGCTCAAGTTCCTGGGCCAGTTCGCGATCCTGTTCAAGTTCAAGTTCCTGTTCACCTTCGCGATCGCCGTCGGCGCGTACGCGCTGTTCTGGGGCTGGTGGTTCGGCCTCGGGTTCGCCGTGCTCCTGCTCGTGCACGAGCTCGGACACGTGATCTGGCTCAAGCGCGAGGGCATCTCGGCCTCGCTGCCGGTCTTCATCCCGTTCATGGGCGCGTTCGTCGCAATGAAGGAGATGCCGCGCAACGCCTACGTCGAGGCCAAGGTCGGCCTGGCCGGCCCGGTGCTCGGCAGCGCCGGCGCGCTGGTGACGCTGCTCTGGGCCGAGCAGGTCAACAGCAACCTGCTGCGCGCGCTGGCCTACCTCGGCTTCCTGCTGAACCTCTTCAACCTGATCCCGGTCGTGCCGCTCGACGGCGGCCGCGCCGTCTCGGCGCTGCACCCGGCGTTCTGGTTCGCAGGCCTGTTCGCGATCGCGCTCCTGTTCTTCAAGTACGAGAGCCCGATCCTGCTGCTCGTGCTCGCGTTCACCTGCTACGAGCTCTACCGGCGCTGGAGCCGGCGCAACATGCCGGGCTTCAGCGAGTACCACTCCGTCACGGTCCCGCAGCGGATCGGTGTCGCGGTGGTCTACCTCGGCCTGGTCGTCCTGCTCGTCGCCGGCATGCACGCCGCGTACGTGCCGCGCCCGGCCTAGCGCCTCAGATCGCGCGCTCGAGCTCGACCGACTCGTCGGCCGCGCCCCACGCCGGGTCGGCCGTGCCCCGGCCACGCTCGGCGAACCCGTGCCTGCGGAAGAACGCAAGACTGCCGGTGTTCCACGGCTCGATGCTGAGGCGCTGACGCGAGGCGCCGGCGGCGCGGGCCCGTGCCGTGAAGAGCTCGAGAACGGCGGTGCCGAGGCCGCGCCGCTGCATCGGCGGATCGATGCAGAGGACATGCAGCTCGCAGATGCCGGCCCCACTGGGTCCGCCCCCGCCGGCCGCGGCGATGACACCGTCCACCTCGGCCACCATCCACCCCCACCAGCCGTCCGACGCGGCGATCTCTGCGCGGATCAGGTCGGGGCGGTAGAGCGCGCCGATCATCGCCTCGATCTCGGCGGCCGGATAGATGCCTTGGTAGGTCTCGCGCACCGTCGCAGCGCATACCCGGCAGATGGCGTCGACATCCGCCGAAAGCGCCTGCCGGGCGACGACGGAAGGCCGCTCAGCGGTCGTGGCGGAAGCCCCAGTCGAGCAGCCGCGTGGCAGCGGCGAACTCGTCGCCGTGCACGTGCAGGAGGACGCCGATGACGGTGCGCCCGCGGCGCTGCGCCGCGACCGCGAGGCAGTTGCCGGCGGCGGTCGTCGAGCCGGTCTTGATGCCGATCGCGCCCGCGTACGTCCACAGGAGCCGGTTGCGGTTCACGTACACGTCCGGGCCGGCCTGATACGCGCGCTCGCCGACCAGCGACCGCAGGAACGGCTGCTGCAGCACCCGCCGGGACAGGTCGGCGACGTCCCACGCCGACGAGTGGTTGCCGGCGTCGAAGATGCCGGACGGGTTGGAGTACCGCGTGTCGGCGAGCCCGAACCGGGCCGCTGCCGTGTTCATGTCGGAAACGAACCGCGCGAGCGACCCGGCCCGGTGAACCGCGAGCACATTCGCCGCGTCGTTCGCCGAGGCGATCAGCATCGCGGCGATCATGCGGCGCGACGTGACGCGCGCGCCGGCCCGCAGGCCGATGGTGGAGCCGGGCACGCCCAGCATGGCATGGGTCACGGCGAAGCTGTGGCCGAGCGCCGGCGCGGGCGGCAGCGCGAGCAGCGCCGTCATCAGCTTGGTGAGGCTCGCGATCGGCAGCCGCCTGTGCGCATCGTGCGTCCACAGCACGCTGCCACTCGCGCTGTCGACGACGACGCCGGCCTGCGCCCGCACGCCGTGGATGTGCACGCCCGCCGCACCGACGGCGGTGAGCGGGCGCAGCGGTGCGGCTCCGGGCGTGACCGCGCCGCCGCCGGTGCCCGGGCCGGAGCCGACGGAGGCCGCGATCACGCCCGCCGAACGGTCGGTCAGCGGCCACAGCCGATAGGCCGCGAATGCGCTCCCGGCCGCGAGCACGGCCACAAGCGCCAGCGCGACCGCATACAGCGGCGGCAGGCGCACGGCCGGCAGGCGCCGGCGCCGTCGGCGGCGACGGACCTCGAGGCCGTACAGCGGTGGTCGCGAAGGGCGGGTCACTCCCACAACGTACAATCGCATCCATGGCGGCCAACCCGCGACGTCAGCTGCCCTCGGTCGATGCCCTGCTCGGCCGGGCGGACGATCTCACCGCCCGGTACGGCCGCACGCCCACCGTCGCGGCGATCCGGGCCGCGCTCGCCGAGGCCCGCGACGCCGGCGACCCGCGTGCGCCCGAGGCCCTGCTCGCCCGCGCCGCCGAGCTGCTCGGACGCCCGCCGAGCCTGCGGCCGGTGCTGAACGCGACCGGCGTGATCGTGCACACGAACCTCGGCCGCGCGCCGCTGGCAACGGCGGCGCTCGACCGGGTGCGCGCGGTCGCGGCCGGCTACTCGAACCTCGAGTACGACCTGGCGGCCGGCGCACGCGGCTCCCGCCACACCCACCTCGGCGGCATCCTGGCCGACCTGACCGGCGCCGAGACCGGGATGGCGGTGAACAACAACGCCGCGGCCGTCCTGCTCAGCCTGGCCGCCCTGGCCGAGGGGCGTGAGGTCGTGATCAGCCGTGGCGAGCTGATCGAGATCGGCGACGGCTTCCGCATCCCCGACATCCTCGCCCAGTCGGGCGCGCGCCTGGTCGAGGTCGGCACGACCAACCGCACGTCGCTGCGCGACTACGAGGCGGCGATCGGGCCTGATACCGCAGCGCTCGTGCGCGTGCACCAGTCGAACTTCCGCATGGTCGGCTTCACCGCCTCGCCGCGGCTCGACGAGCTCGCGGCGCTCGCCGCGAAGCACGGCCTGCCGCTCGTGGACGACCTCGGCTCCGGCCAGCTGCTCGACCTGCCGGACCTGGCCGACGAGCCCACCGCGCGCAGCTCGATCGAGGCGGGCGCGACGGTCGTGTGCTTCTCGGGCGACAAGCTGCTCGGCGGCCCGCAGGCCGGCGTGATCGCCGGGAGCGCCGGCGCCGTCGAGCGCATCCGCCGCCATCCGCTCGCGCGGGCGATGCGGATCGACAAGCTGTCGCTCGCGGCCTTGGAGGCGACGCTCGAGCTCTCGCGCGACCCGCAGCGCGCCCTGCGCGAGATCCCCGTCCTCGCGGCGGCGGCCGAGTCGGCCGGGGCCGTCCGTGACCGCGCCCAGCGGCTGGCCGACCGCCTCGGCGGGACGGTCGTCCCAAGCGTTGCCCGGGTCGGCGGCGGGGCCGTGCCGCTGCTCGAGCTTCCGAGCTTCGCCTGCGCGCTCGAGGGCGGCGAGGCGCTGCATGCCGCACTGCGCGCGTCCGACCCGCCCGTGGTGGGCGTGATGCGCGAGGGCCGGGTGCTGCTCGACTGCCGCACCCTCACCGACGACCAGTGCCTGCTGATCAGCCTCTGACCCTCGGCACGGCCGGCCACATCGACCACGGCAAGACGGCGCTCGTCGCCGCGCTGACCGGGGTGGACACCGACCGGCTGCCCCAGGAGAAGGCACGCGGCATCTCGATCGAGCTCGGCTACGCGCCGCTCGCGCTCCCGTCGGGTCGGCGGCTGTCGGTCATCGACGTTCCGGGGCACGAGCGGTTCGTGCGCACGATGGTGGCGGGCGCCACAGGCATCGACATGTTCCTGCTGGTCGTCGCCGCCGACGACGGCGTGATGCCACAGACGCGCGAGCACCTCGGCATCATCGAGCTCCTGGACGTCCCCGCCGGAGTGGTCGCGCTCACCAAGCGCGACCTGGTCGACGACGAGCTGGCCGAGCTGGCCCGGCTCGGCGTCGAGGAGCTGCTCGAGCCGGGGCCTTATGCCGGCGCCGAGGTGGTCGAGGTCTCGTCCCGCACCGGGGCCGGACTCGATGCGCTGCGGGCGGCGCTCGACGGCCTGGCCGGGACGGCGCGCAGCCGGGCCGCGTCGGGACCGGTGCGGCTCCCGATCGATCGCGCGTTCTCGCTGCGCGGCATCGGCACGGTCGTCACCGGGACGCTGTGGTCGGGGACGGTCAGGACGGGCGACCGGCTGGCCCTGGAGCCCGGCGGCCGCGAGGTGCGCGTGCGCAGCGTCCAGGTGCACGATCAGGCCGTCGACGAGGCGGCCGCCGGCCAGCGGGTCGCGCTCGCGCTCGTCGGCGTCGAGCGCACCCAGGTCAGGCGCGGCCACGCGGCGGCCACGCCCGGGACGCTGCCGCACTCCTACCGGCTCGAGGCTCGCCTGCGCGTGCTCCGCACGGCCGCCCACGGCCTGCGCCACGGCGACGTCGTCACCGTGCACCACGGCACCGCGGAGGCGCCCGCGAGCGTCGTGCTGCGCGAGCGCTCCGAGGTGCGCCCGGGCGAGACGGCCGACGTCCAGCTGCGCCTGCGCCGGCAGGTCGCGGCTGCTGCCGGCGACCGCCTGATCGTGCGCCTGACGAGCCCGCAGGTGACCGTGGCCGGAGCGACCGTGACGGATCCGGCGCCGCCGCGACGGCGACTCCCGGCGGCCGCGCCCGCGCCACCGCCGGCGCCGGCGCCGAAGCCGGCAGTGGCGGCCGAGGCCGTCGAAGCGCTGCACGCACGGCTGGCCGAGAGCCCGCTGCAGCCGCCGGCACTGCGAGCCGAGGACGCACCGGCGCTCGCCGTGCTCCTCGAGCAGGAGCGCGCGGTGCGGGCGGGGCGCGACCTGGCGTTCACGGCAGAGGCGTTCGGCGAGGCGCGCGCCGCGGCGGTCGCGCTCGCCGAGGCGGCGGGCAGCGTGACGCTCGCCCAGCTGCGCGACCGGCTGGGCATCTCGCGCAAGTACGCCCAGGCGCTGCTCGAGGCGCTCGACGCCCACGGCGTCACCCGCCGCGTCGGCGACGAGCGCGTCCTGCGCCGCCGCAGGCGTGAATAAACGGGGTCAGACCCCGTGTATTCATCACGGCTGTCTCATTGACCGGGCTGTACGCTCTGCCCGTGCGCACGCGCCTGCTCAACCCGCTGGTGTTCATCGCCGGCGCGGCCACCATGTCGACCGAGATGTGCGCCTCGCGGCTGCTCGCGCCGTTCTTCGGCGCGTCCATCCTGGTGTGGGCCAACATCATCGGCCTGATCCTGATCTACCTGGCGGTGGGCTACTTCGTCGGCGGCAGGGTGGCCGACCGGCACCCCTCGATGACCGTGATGGCCCGCCTGATGCTGATCGCGGCGGCGGCGATCGCCGTGCTGCCGTTCATCGCTCAGCCGTTCCTTTCGGCTGCCGTGAGCGCGTTTGCGAGCACGTCGGTCGGTGCGTTCCTGGGCTCGTTCTTCGCCGTGATGCTGATGTTCTCGATCCCGGTGACGCTGCTCGGGATGGCGTCCCCGTTCGCCGTGCGGCTGGGGGTGCGCAACGTCGAGCAGGCGGGCGAGGTGGCCGGCCGTATGTATGCGCTCTCGACGATGGGCAGCATCCTGGGCACGTTCCTGCCGGTGGCGTTCCTGATCCCCGAGATCGGCACGCGCCGCACCATGCTCGGCTCGGCCGCCCTGCTCGCTCTGGCGGCCGCGCCCGCGCTCGGCCGCCGCTATCTCGTCGCCCCGGTCGCGATCGCGATGATCGCGCTGCTCCCGCCGGGGGCGATCAAGCCGGGCAGCGGGATCATCTACGAGGGCGAGTCGCAGTATCAGTTCATCCAGGTGCAGCAGCTGGCCGGCGACGAGCACGTGCTGCACCTGAACGAGGGCTGGGCGCAGCACTCGGTCTGGCGGCCGCACCAGGTGCTGACCGGCGGGTACTGGGATCAGTTCCTGCTCGCCCCGTCGCTGCACGGCCGACCGTTCCGCAACCTGGCGATGGTCGGATACGCCGGCGGCACGGTCGGGCGCGCCTACGGCGTCTACTGGCCACGGGTCTCGGTGCAGGGGATCGAGCTCGACCCGCAGGTGACCGCCGTCGGCAAGCGCTACTTCGGCCTCGCCTCGAACCCGCGCGTGTCGGTCGCGACCGCCGACGGCCGGGTGTACCTGGAGACGCACAGCCGCCGCTATGACGCCATCTTCCTGGACGCGTTCCAGCAGCCGTACATCCCCTTCTACCTGACGACGCAGGAGTTCTGGAGCCTCACGGTGAAGCGCCTCAAGGCGCGCGGGATGGTGATGGCGAACATCGGCCGCGTCCCCGGCGATGACCGGCTCGCGCACGACATCGCCGGGACGATGGCGACCCGGTTCGCGTCGGTGTACGAGTGGCACGTCGATGCGTTCAACGACATCATCGTCGGGTTCCGGCACGAGGTCACGGCGCGCGCGCTGATCGGGCGGCTGCTCCGCTCCCGCTATCAGCTGCAGGCGGCCGCGGGCCTGGCCGTACACCTGCACGCCGTCGCCCCGTCAAGCACGCCGTTCACCGACGACAAGGCGCCGGTCGAGTGGCTGACCGACGGGATGATCCTCAAGTACGTCTCGGCGCACTGAGGTGACGCCCACAGGGCGCGACGCGGCCGCGATCGTCCTCGCCGGCGGCATGTCGAGCCGGATGGGCGAGCCCAAGGCCCTGCTCGACTGGCACGGCACGGCGCTCGTCTACCGCGTCTCCGGGATCCTCACCCGGGTGTGCGCGCCGGTGATCGTCGTCGCCGCGGCGGGGCAGGAGCTGCCGCTGCCGGGCGGAGTCGAGCGCGCCACCGACGCGGCGCCGCAGCGCGGGCCGCTCGAGGGCATCGCCGCCGGCATGCGCGCGCTGGCGGGCCGGGCCGGGGCGGTGTTCCTGGCGGCGACCGACCTGCCGCTCCTGCACCCGGCGTTCGTCGCCGGCCTGCTCGACGCGCTGCCGGGCTACGACGTCGCCGTCCCGGTGGTCGGCGGCCACGACCAGACGCTCGCCGCCGCCTACGACGCGGGCGTCCTGCGCCGCGCGCCGGAGCTGCTGGCCGCCGGCCGGCCGCGGGTCGCGGCCCTACTCGACGGCGCCCGCGTGCACCGGCTCGAGCCGGGCGACCTGGACGAGGTGGACTCGCCCCGCAGCGTGAACACCCGCGCCGAGTACGCCGAGCTGCGCGCGCTCCCGCAGCCGCTCGTCACGGTCGTCGTCTCCGGGCGCCCACCGGCCACGATCGAGGCGGCCACGCTCGGCGCGGCGATCGGCAGCGCCTGGCCGGCCGATCCCCCGCCACGCGTCGTCGCAGCCGTGAACGGCGCCGGCCTCGCCGTCGATCCCGGCCTCCCGCTCGTCCGCGGCGACGTCGTCGAGCTGCGGATCGCGGGCGAGCAGGCCTGACCGGCCGCTACTCGCCCGAGTCGTTCAGCTCGGCCGGCGAGGGCCGCACCCGCGGCGTGCGGCCGCGCTGCGAGCGGCGCCACGCGAAGTGCCCGGCGATCGAGAGCGCGAGCGCGAGCAGCCCGGCGAGACCGATGGCCTCGAACAGGTTGGAGGCGCTCGAGCCGAGCAGGTACGCCGCCGTCCCGACGGTGCACACCCAGCCAGCGGCGCCGGCGAGGTTGAAGACGAAGAACCGCCGCCACGGCATCTCGTTCACGCCGGCCAGGAGGGCCGCGGTGAAGCGCAGCACGGGCAGCCAGCGGCCGAAGAACACGGTCTTGCCGCCGTGGCGCGAGAAGAAGTGCTCGCCCTCGTCGAGGAACTGCAGCCGCTGCCGCTCCCACCGGCCCGGCCGCGTCAGCAGCCGGTGGCCGACCCGGCGGCCGACCAGGTAGCCGAGGTTGTCGCCGATGACGGCTGCCGAGATCGCGACGGCGAAGACGATCGGCAGCGACAGATGCCCCTCGGACGCCAGCACGCCCGCTGCGATCAGGCTGGTCTCGCCCGGCACGGGCGCGCCGGCCGACTCGATCAGGATGAGCACGAACAGGATCCCGTAGCCGAGATTGGCCGGGACGTGGAAGATCGAGATGGCGAGCAGCAGCGAGATTTCAGGGACTCCCTGACCTGATGGTAGCCCTGCAGGAGAGCACGACCTGGCGCCGAACCTCGCCGCATGGAGAATCTGGACCTGAGCAAAGCCGAGGGAATGCCCCTGCTGGCACGGATCGTCGTGCCGCTGACCGCCGTCGAACGCGAGGCGATCGGCGAGGTGCGGGGGATGTCGCGCGAGTACTGCGCCGTGCCTCTGCCGCCGGGCGCACGCGTGGTGCAGGCCGAGCGCACCGAGGGCGCGTGGGTCGTGTGGTACGTCGAGAAGGTGGACGCGATCTAGGCACGGCCGCGGCGGTGGTGCCCGCCGTGGTGCCAGCCGGGGCCGCCGTGACCGTGGCGCGCCCCGGCCCGGCGGCCGTCGTGGCGGCGCCGGCCGGCATCGCCGTGCGCGTGCCCGTGCCGACCGTGCTCGTACCCGCGCCGACGCCCGCCGCGGTCCTGGCTATCGTGCCTACGCTGCTCGCGCCGGTGTCCGTCGTGCTCTCGATGATGGCGCCGGCGCGACGGTGCGGCGGCCTTCACGGACGCGGCTGGGGGCGGCGACGCGGCGGCGATCGTGATCCGCGCCACCGGCACGGCCGCCGGTGGGGGCGACAGGGCGAGCACCGAGGTCTGCGATGACGCCCGGTGGTGGGCCGATCGGTGGTGCGTCCTTGCGCGCGGCGGCGTGAAGGGCGGTGACGCGACATAGGAGCCGATCGCGCTTCCGAAGCCCGGCCGCAGGCCGCCGACCTGCGGCACGGTGAGGGCGAGGGCCCCCAGCACTCCGTACACGGCGGCGACCCCGACGCCGAGCGCGCATGCGGCGGCCATGCCACGCGACCTCCGCGGCACCCACGCCTCGCCGGGCTTCTGGCTTCCCACATCCATACCTGTGACCCCCCCCACGGAGGTATACGGGTTCCGCCCTGCCCAGCTGATGACCCGTTCGGGGGATGTTGACCGGTTCTCGGTCAGACGGCCTCGTCGGCGAGGCGGACGCCGCCGACCAGCCACCGCCGTCCCCGCCAGCGCGCAAAGCCGATCGCCGTCCGGATCCAGATGAACGTCGTGATGCCGAACCAGATGCCGGTCAGGCCCCAGCCGAACTCCGCCGTGGCGAGCGTCAGCGGCAGGTAGCCGAGCAGGGCGGCGGCGGCCGTGACGTTGCGCATGAAGCGCAGATCGCCGGCGCCGAACAGGATGCCGTCGAGGGCGAACACCCACCCGTTCAGCGGCATCATGGCGACGAGCCACGGCCACAGGACGTGCGTCTGTGCGATCACCGCCGGATCCGAAGTGAACGCCCGCGGCACGAGCCCGTACCCGGCCGCGAGCACGGCGGCGAACGCGACTCCGAGCAGGCCGCCCGCCCACAGGAGCCGCCGCCCCAGCTGAAGGGCGGCGTCGGTCTGCCCCGCGCCGAGCAGCCGCCCGATCAGCGCCTGGGCGGCGATCGCCGTCGAGTCGAGGAAGAGGGCGCAGAACGTCCAGATCTGCGCGCCGATCTGGTGGGCGGCGAGCGTCGTGTTCCCGATCCGCGCCGCCACCGAGGCCGCCACCGTGAACGTGATGAAGAACGAGGCGGTGCGCAGCGTGAGATCGCGGGCGGCGGCGAACTGCACCGTGATCCGCCCGATCGACGGCCGCAGGCTCACCCCGCGCCGCGACAGGATGACGAGGAACACGAGGCCCGAGGCCGCCTGCGCCATCACGTTCGCGATCGCCGAGCCGCGGATGCCCATCCCGGCGCCGAACACGAGCGCGGCCGAGATGCCGATGCTGGCCAGGTTCGCAAGCCCGATCACGACGAGCGGCGTGCGCGTGTCCTGCAGCGCCCGCATCCAGCCTTGCGCGGCGGCGGTGACGAGCACGAACGGCGCCCCCAGCGACGCGATCCGCATCCACAGGAGCGCCTGCGCGGCCGCGTCCGTGCTGCCCCCGGCCATCGCGTGGATCGCGGGCGCGGCGACGAGCTCGAGGCCGATCGCGAGCAGCACCCCGAGGCCGAGGGCGAGCCAGGTGGCCTGCACCCCGACGTCGAGCGCCTCGTCGACGCGCCCCGCGCCGTAGAGCCGCGCGGCGCGCGCGGTCGTGCCGTACTCGAGGAACGTGCAGAACCCGAACACCTCCGAGAGCAGCAGCCCCGCGAGGGCCAGGCCCGCGAGCGGGACGGTGCCGAGGTGGCCGATGATGGCCGTGTCGCCGAGGACGTAGAGCGGCTCGGCGATCAGCGCGCCGAGCGCGGGGACGGCGAGCGCGAGCACCTCGCGATCGGTCGGCATCCCGGGCGGGCGGCTCATGCGGGCAGTCTTGCGGGCGACGCGCCGCCGCGGTCGAGGTACCATGCCCGGTCATGACGACCGCCGCCCGCACCACGCTGCGCGACCTGATCTCGGCCCGCGGCTGTGCGCTCTTCGACGGCGCGATGGGCACGATGCTCCAGGGCGCGGGCCTCGACGCCGGCGAGTCGGGCGAGCGCTGGAACCTCGATCGCGCCGACTCCGTCGCCGAGATCCATCGCAGCTATGCGGCCGCCGGCGCGATTCTCGTCACCACGAACACCTTCGGCGCCTCGGCGCCACGGCTGGCCGCCGCCGGCGTCGCGGATCGCGTCGCCGAGGTGAACGCCGCCGCCGTCCGCATCGCGCGCACCGTCGCCGACGAGTTCGGCGCGCTCGTCGCAGGCGACGTCGGCCCAACCGGCGAGCTGATCGAGCCGCTCGGGACGCTCTCGGCTCACGACGCCCAGGCGGTGTTCGAAGAGCAGATCGAGGCGCTCGCGGGTGCCGGCGCCGACCTGATCCTGGCCGAGACGATGAGCGACCTGGCCGAGGCCGAGGCGGTCGTGCGCGCTGCCCACGAGGCGGCGCCCGATCTCGAGGTGGCCGTCACACTGAGCTTCGACACGAACCGGCACACGATGATGGGCGTGTCGCCCGCCCAGGCGGTGGCGGCGCTCGCCGAGCTGGGCGTGACCGCCGTTGGCGCGAACTGCGGCCGCGGCCTGGACGACATGCAGGCCGTGATGACCGAGATGGTGGCCTGCCGCCCCGACGGCCTGCTCCTGATCGCCCAGTCGAACGCCGGCCTGCCCGTCATCCGCGGCGACGAGTTCCACTACGACACCTCGCCCGAGGAGATGGCCGCCTACGCGCGCCGCATGCGGGTGCTGGGCGTCGAGCTCGTGGGCGGATGCTGCGGCTCGACGCCGGCGCACATGGCGGCGATGGCCACCGCCCTCGCTGAATAAACGGGGTCTGACCCCGTGTATTCACGCGATCGGCGTGAGCGGCGGCTCGCCGCGGAGCACGGCCACCGCGTTCTTCGCCGCCAGCACGCCCATTGCGGTGCGGGTCTCGATCGTGGCCGAGCCCAGGTGCGGGATCAGCACGACGTTCTCGAGCCCGAGCAGCCCCGGGTCGATCGCCGGCTCGCGCTCGAACACGTCCAGGCCGGCGCCCGCGATCGCGCCCGCTCGGAGGGCCGCGGCGAGCGCGGCCTCGTCGACGATCGGGCCGCGGGCCGTGTTCACCAGATAGGCCGTCGGCCGCATCAGCGCCAGGCGGCGGGCGTCGATGAGGTGCCGGGTCTCGGCAGAGAGCGGGCAGTGGATCGAGACGACGTCCGCGGTCGCGAGCAGCTCGTCCATGTCGAGCAGCGTTGCACCGAGCTCGCCCTCGAGCGCCGGGTCTGCCCGCCGCCGGCCGGTGTAGGCGATCCGCATCCCGAACGCCCGCGCCCTGCGCGCGGTCGCGGTGCCGATCTTGCCGAGGCCGATGATGCCGAGCGTCTTTCCCTGCAGGCCCATCCCGAGCATGTAGAACATGCCCCACGACCACGTGGCGCCCGTGCGAACCATCCGCTCGGCCTCGCCCAGGCGGCGGGTCGCAATGAGGATCAGCGCGAAGGCGATGTCGGCCGTGGACTCGACGAGCACGCCGGGCGTGTTCGTGCACACCACCCCGCGGCGCGCGCAGGCCGCGATGTCGATGTTGTCGTAGCCGACGGCGACGTTGGCCACCACCCGCAGGCCCGGCCCGGCGGCCGCCAGGAACGCGTCGTCGACCCGGTCGTGCAGCAGCGTGACCGCGGCGTCGGCTCCCGCCACGGCCGCATGCAGCTCGTCGGCCGCGAGCGGCCTGTCGTGCGGCGAGAGCCACACGTCGCCGGCGCCACGCAGGATCTCGAGCGCCGGCTCCGGCAGCTGTCGCGAGACGAAGATCCGGGCGGTCATCGCCTCAGACCGCCACGGCGCCGAGCAGCTCGCCCATCGCCGCGAGCGCCTCGGCGATGTTCTCGAGCGAGTTGGCATAGGACAGGCGCAGGTAGCCCTCGCCGTAGGCCCCGAACGCGGTGCCGGCGAGCACCGCCACGCCTGCCTCGCTCAGCAGCCGGTCGGCGACCGCCCTGGCCTCCATGCCCGTGCCGGTGATGTTGGGGAAGGCGTAGAACGCGCCCTGCGGCATCACGCACGAGACGCCCGGCAGCGCGTTCAGGCCGTCGACGACCGCGCTTCGGCGGCGCCCGAACTCCGCCATCATCGCGTCCACGTCGTCGCGCGGGCCGGTCAGCGCCGCGACGCCGGCGAGCTGCACCGCGGGCGCCGTGCACGACACGGAGTTGATCAGAAGGCGCGTGATCGGCTCGACCAGCTCCGCCGGCAGCGCCGCGTAGCCGAGCCGCCAGCCGGTCATGGCGAACGTCTTCGAGAAGCCGTCCACGAGCAGCGTGCGGTCGAGCAGACCGTGGTGAGCTGCGACCGTGTCGTGACGGCCGCCGTAGAGCATCTCCGAGTACACCTCGTCGGAGAGGATGTAGCAGTCGTGTCCGGCCAGCACGGCGGCGATCTCGGCCGTGAGCGCGGGCGGGACGATGCCGCCGGTCGGGTTCGCGGGCGAGTTCAGGATCACGAGCTTCGTCCGCTCCGTCAGGCGCTCGGCCAGGTCGGCGGCGGTGAAGGCGAAGCCGCGCTCCTCGACGAGCGGCAGCGGCACGGGCGTCGCGCCGGCGAAGTTGATCACCGACTCGTAGATCGGGAAGCCGGGGTTGGGGTAGATGACCTCGTCGCCCGGGTTGCACGTCGCCAGCACGCCGAAGTAGAGGAACGGCTTCGCACCGGGCGCGACGACGACGCGGCCGGGGTCGATCGCGAGGCCCCTGTGCGCGGACAGGTGCGAGGCGCAGGCCTCGCGCAGCTGCGGCAGCCCCGGCGCGGGGCAGTAGTGGGTGTGGCCGTCGCGCAGCGCGCGCACGCCCGCCTCGACGATGTGGGCGGGGGTCGCGAAGTCGGGCTCGCCGATCTCGAGATGGATCACCCGCCGGCCCGTCGCCTCGAGCGCCTTCGCCCGCGCCAGCACCTCGAACGCGGTCTCGGTGCCGAGCCGGCCCATGCTGTCCGCCAGCCTTCCCGCCATGTTCCCTCCTCGTGGTCCTGCGGTCAGTCGCCGAGCTCGATGCGGCGGCGGTCGACGTACTCCTTGAGCCGCGCGCGCACGTCCGGGTCGATCGCGGGCTGCTCGTACTCCTCGAGCGTCTGGCGCCAGATCTCGCCGGCGCGCTCGGTCGCGTCGCGCGACCCCTTCGACTTCCACCGCTCGAAGTTCTCGGTCGACGAGAGCAGCGGCCGGTAGAAGCACGTGCGGAACCGCTCCAGCGTGTGCGCCGCGCCGAGGAAGTGGCCGCCGTGGCCCACCTCCTGGTGGGCGCCGTAGGCCAGGCTGGCCTCGTCCACCTCGAGCGGCGTGAACTCCTCCTGCAGCATCCGCAGGATCTCGATGTCGACGATGAACTTCTCGTAGCAGCTGACGAGGCCCGACTCGAGCCAGCCGGCCGAGTGCATGACGTAGTTGGCCCCGGCAAGGAACGTCGGCAGCATCGTCATCATCGCCTCGTACGAGGCCTGGGCGTCGACCGTCTGGCTCGACGTGAGGCCGCCGCCGCTGCGCCACGGCAGGCCGAAGTGACGCGCGATCTGGCCGGTGCACAGCAGGCCGATCGCCGACTCGGGCGTGCCGAAGCTGGGCGAGCCCGACTGCAGGTCGGTGTTCGAGAGGAACGAGCCGAACACGACCGGGCAGCCCGGCCGCACGAGCTGGGAGAGCGTGATCCCCGCCATCGCCTCGGCCATCTGCTGGACGAGCGACGCGGGCGTGGTCACCGGCGACATCGCCCCCATCAGCAGGAACGGCGTGATGATCACGGCCTGGTTGGCGCGGTTGTACTCGAGCATGGCCGCCAGCATGCGGTCGTCGAAGCGCAGCGGAGAGTTCACGTTGATCAGCGAGATCGTGACCGGCGCGCGCTCGATGGCCTCGCGCGAGCCGTGCAGGATCTCGCTCATCGCGATCGTGTCGGCGGCGTTCGGCCCCGACGTGACCGAGCCCATGTGGAACTTGTCGGAGAGCGTCTGCAGCGCGAACACCATGTCGAGGTGGCGCGAGTCGAGCGGGGTGTCGTTGGGCTCGCAGATCGTGCCGCCGGCGGAGTCGAGCTGGTCGAACTGGTGCGAGAGCATGACGAAGCGCTCGAAGTCGGCCATCGTCGCGTCGCGGCGCACGTCGCCCTCGCGCACGAAAGGCGGCCCGTACACACCCGAGAACACCATGTTGTCGCCGCCGACGCGCACGGAGCGCTCCGGGTTCCTGGCCACGAGGTCGAACTCGCGCGGCGCCTTGGCCACCTGCTCGAGCACGAAATCGGGGTCGAGGAACACGTTCGCATCCTCGGTCTTGCAGCCGGCCGCGCGGAAGATCTCGACGGCCTCGGGGAGGATGAACTCGACCCCGATCTCGGACACGATCCGCCGCCAGCCGCGGTCGAGCGTGTCCATGGCCTCCTCGGAGAGGATCTCGTAGCGCGGCATCGTGTTTCGGAACATGGCTTGACGGCCCCCAGGTCGATCCCTATGATCCTTATGGTGGAACAATAGTTCCACATCGTGAGTCAGTTTTCAATGCCAAGCGCTTCCGGAACCCAGTCGATCGACCGGGCCGCCCAGCTTCTGGTGGCGGTCGCAGACAGCGCGGCTCCGATCGGCGTCGGCGAGCTGGCCGAGGCCACCGACCTGCCCAAGAGCACCGTCTCGCGCCTGGTCGCCGCCCTCGAGCGGCACGCGCTCGTGCAGCGCGACGGTGCCCGCGGCCCGCTGCGCCCCGGCCCGGTGATGATGCGCCTCGCCCGCCGCGGCGTCGGCGACCGCGACCTGGTCGACCTCTCGGCCGACGCCCTGCGGCGCCTGGCCGAGGCGAGCGCCGAGACGATCAACCTGGCCGTGCCGACGCCGCTCGGCGTCGAGCACCTGAGCCAGGTCGACAGCACGCACTTCATTGGCTCGACCAACTGGATCGGGCGCCGCGTCCCGCACACGAGCACGGCGGTCGGCAAGGTCTTCCTGGCGTTCGGCGCCGTCCGCCTCACCCGCGCGCACGCACCGCTGCGGGCCGAGCTCGACACCGTGCGCGCGCGCGGCTACGCCACCGCCGTCGGCGAGCTCGAGCCCGGCCTCGCGGCCATGGCGGCCCCGGTGCGCGACGGCAGCGGCGATGTGCTCGCCGCGCTCTCGATCTCCGGGCCGGAGGGACGGCTGACGAAGGAGCGGATCGCAGAGCTTGCACCCGTGCTGCTGCGCGAGGCAGCCACGGTCTCGGCCCGGCTGGGGTACGGCACCACCACCCAAGGAGCAGCATGACGCACGACGAGATCCTCCAAGGCCTGTACGACAACACGCTGATCGGCAACGCCCCGGAGGTCAAGGACCTCACCAACCAGGGCCTCGCCGACGGGCTCGGGCCCGAGTCCATGCTCTACGACGCGCTCATCCCGTCGCTCGAGGAGGTCGGCGCCCGGTTCGAGCGCGGCGACTTCTTCGTCCCCGAGATGCTGATCGCCGCCCGGGCCATGCAGGGTGCGCTCGACATCCTGCGCCCCCTCCTGGCCGAGACGGGCGCGAAGCCGATCGGCACGTTCGTCATGGGCACCGTCAAGGGCGACGTGCACGACATCGGCAAGAACCTGGTCAACATCATGCTCGAGGGCGCCGGCTTCACCGTGCACGACCTCGGGGTCAACGTCGCCCCCGAGCGGTTCGTCGAGGAGGTGCAGAAGCACGAGCCCGACATCGTCGGCTTCTCGGCCTTCCTGACCACGACCATGCCGATGTTCAAGGCCAACATCAACGCTCTCCAGAAGGCCGGCCTGCGCGACCGCGTGATCGTGATGGTCGGCGGCGCGCCCGTGACCAAGGAGTACGCCGACGCGGTCGGGGCCGACGGATACGCCGCGGACGCGTCGACGGCCGTGCGCATGGCGAAGGCCCTGATCGAGCAGCAGCGCAACCAGGCCGCCACCGTCTAGGAGGGCTTGTGGGCGTGCTCGCGGCAGTCGAGGCGGTGGTGAAGAAGCCGGTCTTCGGCTGCCGGATGTGCGGCCAGTGCGTGCTTCACTCGACGGGCATGACCTGCCCGATGAACTGCCCCAAGACGCTGCGCAACGGCCCCTGCGGCGGCGTGCGCGCCGACGGCGGCTGCGAGGTGAAGCCCGACATGCGCTGCGTGTGGCTGCGCGGCTACGAGCGCTCGCGGCGGCTGCCGCTCCTGCCGGCGGCGTGGCGCGACGAGTTCAACCACCTGCGCCGGCCGGTCGACAACCGCCTCTTCGGCACGGCGTCGTGGACGAACTTCGCCAGCGGCCGCGACCGCCGGACGCCCGCCGGCTGGGAGGCCGGCGAGCATTGAGCCGGCTCGAGCAGGCCCTCGCCGCGGGGCGCTTCGTGGTCACCGCCGAGATGCCGACCATCGACGGCGGAGGCATGGACGAGGTGCGCTTCCAGCTCGCGCCGATGGCGCCGTACCTGGACGCCTGCAACGCGACCGACAACACCGCCGCGCACGCGCACGCCTCGCCGCTTGCGATCGCGATCGCCCTGCAACAGTGCGGGATGGAGCCGATCATGCAGCTCGTCTGCCGCGACCGCAACCGGATCGGCCTCGAGGCGGAGATCGTCGGCGCCACGCTGCACGGGATCGAGAACGTGTGCTGCCTGACCGGCGACGACGTCACCGCAGGCGACGAGCCCGAGGCCCGGCGCGTGTTCGACCTCGACAGCCCGCAGCTCCTTGTAGCGGCCGCGGGCATAGCCCGCGGCCGCTACCTGAGTGGCCGAACCATCACTCCAGCTCCACATCTCTTCCTGGGTGCTGTTGAGAACCCCGGCGCGCCCCCGTATGACTACCGGGCACATCGCGCTCTGAAGAAGGTGCACGCGGGGGCGCGGTTCCTGCAGCTGCAGATCTGCTTCGAGCCCGAGCGGCTCGCGGCCTTCACGACCGAGGCCGCCCGGCTGGGCTTGACCGAGCGGGCCGCGCTCCTGCCCTCGATCACGATCCTGCGCTCGGCCCGGGCGCTGCGCTTCATCGACGAGAAGGTGCCGGGCATCACGGTGCCCAGAGCCATGATCGAGCGGGTCGAGGCGGCGTCCGACCAGCAGGAGGCCTGCTTCGACGTCGCCTACGAGCTCGCCTGCCACGCCCTCGAGCAGCCGGGCGTGCGCGGCCTGCACTTCATCAGCTTCCGCAAGGACGCCGGGATCGCCGCGCTCTGCCGGCGGCTCGGGATCCCCACGCACGCCGAAAGGGTTGAACATGGATACCGTTCTCCAGTCCCGGTCTAGGACGGTCGTCATCGGCTCTGACAAGCCGTTCTGCATCATCGGGGAGCGCATCAACCCCACCGGCCGCAAGGCGTTCCAGGCCCAGCTGCAGGCCGGCGACCTGCAGCAGCTCGAGATCGACGTGGCCGAGCAGGTCGCGGGCGGCGCCGACGTGCTCGACGTGAACGTGGGCGACCCGCTCGCCGACGAGATCGAGCTGATGCGCAGCGCGATCCCGCTCGTCCAGGGCCTGACCGACCTGCCGCTCGTGATCGACTCCTCGGTGATCGAGGCGCTCGAGGCCGGCCTCGGCGCCTACGAGGGCAAGGCGCTCGTGAACTCCGTCACAGCCGAGGACGATCGGCTCGAGGCGATCCTGCCGCTCGTGGCCAGGCACGGCGCGGCCGTCATCGGTCTGCCGAACGACGACGAGATCCCGATGGAGCCGGAGCGACGGCTCGAGCTCGCGCGCAAGATCGTCTCGGTCGCGGGCGACCACGGCATCCCCCCGCAGGACGTCGTCATCGACCCGCTGGCGATGCCGGTCGGCGCCGAGCCGCGCGCGGTCACGCTGTTCATCGAGACGGTTCGCCTGATCCGCGATGATCTGGGCGTGAACATGACCTGCGGCGCCTCGAACACCTCATTCGGCCTGCCGGGCCGGCACACGCTCGGGGCCGGCTTCCTGGGCATCTCGGCCAGCCATGGCCTGACGAGCGCGATCATGGACGCCCGCGCCCCGGCGTGCGTCGAGGCGGTGCGCGCGGCCGATTTCCTGCTCGGACACGACGAGTGGGGCGCCCGCTGGATCGCCGCCCACCGCGCGAAGCTCGCCGCCGCCCAGGCCTCCGGAGCAGCGTGAGCGACGCGGCCGTCCAGGCCGGCACGGGCCGGGTGCGGCTGCAGTTTCGCCCCGACGGCGGTGACGTGCGCGTCCCCGCCGGCACGACGGTGTTCGACGCCGCCTCGTGGAACGGGATCGCGATCGACTCCACGTGCGGCGGCCACGGCACGTGCAAGAAGTGCAAGGTGCGTGTGCTTCACGGATCGGTGCCGATCGACAGCGTCGACCCGCGCGCGTTCACGATCGACGAGCTCAAGGGCGGCTGGCGGCTGGCCTGCCGGGCTCTGGCCACCGAGGACCTCGAGATCGACGTGCCGCCGCTGCAGACGCGGCCGAAGGCGGCCCTGGTCGGCGTCGGCCGCCACGTCATCCTGCGCCCGGCGGTGCAGAAGCGCTACCTGGAGCTCTCCGAGCCGTCGCTCGAGGACCAGGCGTCCGACCTGGAGCGCGTGCTGGCCGCCGTCGACGACTTCGAGCTGCGCGTGCACCCGGGCGCGGTGCGCAACCTCGGCCGCACGCTGCGCGCCGCAGACTTCCAGGTCACGGCGGTGATCTGCGACGACCTCCTGATCGACGTCGAGCCCGGCGACACGACCGCCGACCGGCATGCGATCGCGTTCGACCTCGGCACGACGACCGTGGTGGCGAACCTGCTCGACCTCGCCACCGGCCAGCCGCTGGCCGTGCGCTCGATCCTGAACCGCCAGCAGCCCTACGGCGCCGACGTGATCTCGCGCGTGTCGGCCACCATGCTCGATCCCGACGCGCTCGAGGCGCTGCAGGGGCGGGCGGCCGAGACGCTCAACCTGCTCGCCGCAGAGGTGTGCGAGGAGGCCGGCATCGCGCGCGAGCGGGTGTACGAGATGGTCGTGTGCGGCAACGTGACGATGACCCAGATCGCGCTCGGCATCGACCCCGAGCCGCTGGCGATGGCGCCGTTCATCATCGCCGCCCGCCGCCTGCCCGCCGTGACGGCCGCCGACTACGGCGTTGCGCTCCATCCGCGCGCACCGGCGTTCACGTTCCCCGCGCTCGGCGCCTACGTCGGCGGCGACATCGTCGCCGGCATGCTCGCAACCGGGCTCACCCGTGACCGTCGCGTGCGCCTGTTCATCGACGTCGGCACGAACTCCGAGATCGCGCTCGGCTCGCAGGAGCGGGTGGTGTCGACCGCCGCGCCCGCCGGCCCGGCCTTCGAGGCGGCCCAGATCCGGTGCGGGATGCGCGCCGCCGAGGGCGCCATCGAGGGTGTGCGCATCGAGGGCGACGACCTGAGCCTGGAGGTGATCGGCGACACCGATCCGGTGGGGATGTGCGGCTCGGGGCTCGTCGACGCCGTCGCCCAGCTCGTCGCCTGCGGCCTGCTCGACCACTCCGGCCGCTTCGTGCCCGACGAGGTCGCGCTCGAGGCACACCCGGTGCTCTCCAAGCGGCTCGTCAAGGTGGGCGAGGAGCGCGTCTTCGTGCTCGCCTGGCGCGGCGAGGAACCCGAGAACGCCGTCTACCTGTCGCAGCGCGACGTGCGCGAGCTGCAGTTCGCGAAGGCCTCGATCGCGACCGGCTGGATGATCCTCATGAGCGAGCTCGGCATCACCGCAACGGATGTGGCGCAGGTGCTGCTCGCCGGGAGCTTCGGCTCGTACCTGTCGCCCGCGAGCGCGGTGCGCATCGGCCTCGTGCCGAAGCTGCCGCTGCCGCGGATCGTGTCGGCCGGCAACGTCGCCGGCGAGGGCTCGAAGATGGCGGCGCTGTCGCTGCGCGAGCGCGCCGCCGCGGATGCCATCCTCGACGAGGTCGAGTACGTCGAGCTGTCCGGGCGGGCAGACTTCAACGACATGTTCATCGACCAGCTCAAGTTCCCGGGATGAGCGCGGCCGGGGAGCCCCGGGTCGCGGTCGTCGCCTGCGGCGCGCTGGCGCTGCACGTGCAGGCGATCGCGCGCAGGCGGGGGTGGGCGGTCGACGTGCATCCGCTGCCGCCGGAGCTGCACAACCGCCCCGAGCGGATCGCGCCCGCGGCTGCCGCCCTGATCGCGGAGCTGCGCGAGGGCTACGACCGCGTCGTCCTGGCGTACGCAGACTGCGGCAGCATGGGCGCGGTGGACGAGCTCGGCGTCGAGCGGCTGGCCGGCGACCACTGCTACGACGTGTTCGCCCGCGCCGAGGTGCACGAGGCCATGCGCGAGGAGCCGGGGACGTACTTCCTGACCGACTTCCTCGCCCGCACGTTCGACCGCACCGTCGTGCGCTCGCTCGGCCTCGACCGCCACCCCGAGCTGCGCGACGCCTACTTCGGCAACTACCGCCGCGTGGTGTACCTGGCCCAGCGGCCGACGCCGCGCCTGCTCGAGCAGGCCCGCGCGGCCGCCGATCGCATCGGCCTGCCGCTCGAGGTGCGCGAGGTGGGCGAGGGCGGTCTCGAGCGCGATCTGGAGCGCCTGGTCGGGACGGGCACGGATGGCTGAGTCGGTCACCACCCGAGCGGCGCTCCTGCCGGCCGTCGGCACGCGGCTGCGGGTCGTCGAGCTCGATCTGGCCCCGCCCGGACCAGGCGAGGTGCGCGTGCGCCTGCACTGCAGCGGCGTGTGCAGTGACGACCTGAACGCGTTCGACGGCTCGATCGAGGTGCCGTGCCCGGCGGTGCTCGGGCACGAGGGCGCAGGCGTCGTCGAGGAGATCGGCGCGGGAGTGACGGCGCTCGCGGTCGGCGACCACGTCGCGCTCTCGTGGGCGCCCTACTGCGGCCACTGCGAGCAGTGCCTGCGCGACCTGCCCCACCTGTGCGGGACGGCGTGGCCGAAGATGCTCGCGGGCGGGCTGCTCGACGGGACGACGCGCCTGAGCTTCGGCGGCGCCACCGTGCACCACTACTGCTTCCTCTCATCGTTCTCCGAGCGCGCCGTCGTACCCGAGCGCTCGTGCGTGCGCATCCCCGCCGACGTGCCGTTCGACGTCGCCGCCCTGGTCGGGTGTGCCGTCGCGAGCGGCGTGTGCGCCGTGTGGCGCACGGCCGGCGTGCGGCCCGGCGAGCGCGTCGCCGTGTTCGGCCTGGGCGGCACCGGCCTCGCCGCGGTGATCGGCTCGGTCGCCGCGGGCGCGGCGCAGATCGTGGCGGTCGACGCCCGCGCGAGCCGGCTCGAGCGGGCGCGGGAGCTGGGCGCGACGAGCGTCGTCGAGTGGCAGGGCACGCCCGCCGAGGTGGCCGACGCGGTGCGCGCCGCGAGCGGCGGCGGCGTCGACTACGCGTTCGAGGCGCGCGGCCGGCCGGCCGCCGCCGAGGCCGCCTTCCTGAGCACACGCGCCCGCGGCGCGGCCGTGCTGTGCGGCATCCCCCGCGCCGACGCCACCATCACCCTGCCGGCGCTCTCGATCCCGCGCATGGAGCGGCGCGTGCTCGGCTCGATCTACGGCTCGGCCCGGCCCGACCGCGACTTCCCGCTCATCCTCGACCTGCACCGCCGCGGCCACCTGCCGCTCGACCGCCTGATCTCGCACCGGCTCCCGCTCGACGAGGCGGACGCGGCGATGGACCTCGTCCGCTCGGGCGACGCCACCAGGGTCATCCTCGAGCTGGCCTGACCGGGGACTGTCCCCGGTTGGATGGGGACAGTCCCCGCATGGGGACTGTCCCCGCTTCTCGGCCCGTTACTCCCCCGCCGCGGCCGCCTTCGGCTGGTGGCGGTAGAACTCGACGTTCAGCGGCTCGAGCGGCGTGTTGCCCAGGATCAGGTCGGCGGCCTTCTCGGCCATCATCATCACCGGCGCGTAGATGTTGCCGTTCGTGACGTAGGGCATGGCCGAGGCGTCGACCACGCGCAGGCCCTCGAGGCCGTGGACGCGCATGCTCGTGGGATCGACGACCGACATCGGCCCGGTGCCCATCGCGCAGGTGCACGAGGGGTGCAGGGCCGTCTCGCCGTCGCGCCCGACCCAGTCGAGGATCTCCTCGTCGGTGGCGACGCCGGGACCGGGCGAGAGCTCGCCCGCGTTGTAGGGGTCGAACGCCGGCTGGCTGAGGATGTTGCGCGCGACCCTGATCGCCTCGACCCACTCGCGCCGGTCCTCCGGCGTCGAGATGTAGTTGAAGCGCAGCGCCGGGTGCACGGTCGGGTCGGTCGACGTGATCTTCACCGACCCGCGCGAGTTGGAGTACATCGGCCCGATGTGCACCTGGTAGCCGTGCCCGCCGGCGGGCTTGGAGCCGTCGTAGCGGATCGCGAGCGGCAGGAAGTGGAACATCAGGTTCGGGTAGGCGACCTCGTCGTTCGAACGGGCGAA
Source organism: uncultured Actinomycetes bacterium (assembly GCA_963760755.1). Taxonomy (GTDB): domain Bacteria; phylum Actinomycetota; class Thermoleophilia; order Gaiellales; family JAICJC01; genus JAICJC01. Next base: position 521,229 of record CAVXEE010000003.1, read on the forward strand.
GCCGCCGCCCTCGAAGTGGTTGGTGGCGCCGTCGCCGCGCCGCGCCAGCCACTGCAGGTACACCTTCGGGCGGTTGCGGTAGAGCATCGCCGGGGCGACCGAGACGGGCAGCTTGCTGCCGTACTGGACGTACACCTCCAGGTGGTCCTGCAGGTTCTCGCCGACGCCCGGCAGGTCGTGGACGACGTTCACACCCAGCGCCTCGAGCTCGGCCGCGTTGCCGACGCCGGAGAGCTGCAGGAGCTGCGGCGAGTTGATCGCGCCGCCGCACACGATGATCTCGCGTGAGTGCGCGCGCCGCGTCGGGCCGCGGGGCAGGTCGAACGAGACGCCCGTGGCCTTGTTGCCCTCGAACACGATCCGGCGCACGAACGCGTTCGTCTTCACCGTCAGGTTCGGCCGGTCCATGACCGGGTGCAGGTACGCCCGGGCGGCGCTCAGCCGGCGGCCGCGGTGGATGTTGCGGTCGAAGGGGGCAAACCCCTCCTGGCGATAGCCGTTGACGTCGCTCGTGAGCTGGTAGCCCGCCTGCTGCACCGCCTCGAAGAACGCGAGGAAGAGCGGGTTCGTGGCCGGGCCGCGCTCGAGCACGAGCGGCCCGTCGCCGCCGCGGTACTCGTCGGCGCCCGCGAGGCACGTCTCCATCTTCTTGAAGTAGGGCAGGCAGTGGGCGTAGTTCCACGCCTCCATGCCCGGGTCGGCGCCCCAGCGCTCGTAGTCCATCGGGTTGCCGCGCTGGAAGATCATCCCGTTGATGCTGCTCGAGCCGCCGAGCACCTTGCCGCGGGCGTGGTACACGCGCCGCCCGTGCATGTTCGGCTCGGGCTCCGACTCGTACTTCCAGTCGTAGAAGCGGCTGCCGATCGGGTAGGTCAGGGCCGCCGGCATGTGGATGAAGATGTCGGCCTTGTAGTCGCTGCGGCCGGCCTCGAGGACGAGGACGCGGGTCGAGGGGTCGGCGCTCAGGCGATTCGCGAGCGCCGAGCCCGCCGAGCCTCCGCCGATGATGATGTAGTCATAGGGCGTGCGGGCCATGTCCGCCTTCCGTGGGATCGCGTGGACGTGGAGCCAACGCGATTCTACGCCTCAGCCGTCGAGCATGGCCGCGAGCCGCTCCGGCGGATGGGCGGCGTCGAGCTCCGCGGCCACCCGCGCGGCCACCTCGTCGGGCGATCCCTCGGCCTCGAGCCACGGCCCCTGCTCCCAGGCCTCGAGGTAGGCGTCCGACCCGGCCAGCCCCTGCCGCATCGCGGCCTCGTCGATCGCCTCCTGGAAGCGGTCGGGCAGCGCCACCTTGGCGGTGGCGCCGGCCGCGTCGCGCGCGGTCACCATCGTCGGGATGTCGCGCCAGCTGGTTACGCGATACTCGGCCACGGCCGGCGGATGATATCCATCCCAATTGGCATCCGCTGCGAATGCCAATTGGCGGGGACGGCGCTCGGCGTGAATCCGCACGCGTCCCCGCCGATAACCCGCGGGTGAAGTTCGACTATGACCTGCTCGTGATCGGCTCCGGCCCCGGCGGCCAGAAGGCGGCCATCCAGGCCGCCAAGCTCGGGAAGCGCGTGGCCGTCGTCGACCGCCGCGAGACGCTCGGCGGCGTGTGCACGAACACCGGCACGATCCCGAGCAAGACGCTGCGCGAGGCGGTCGTCTTCCTCACCGGGATGAGCCAGCGCGGCATCTACGGCCAGAGCTACCAGGTCAAGGACGACATCACGAGCGAGGACGTCTTCGCCCGCATCCAGCACGTCGTCCAGCGCGAGATCGACGTCGTGCGCAGCCAGCTGGCCCGAAACCGCGTGCAGGTGCTCGCCGGCCACGGCCGCTTCCTCGACCCGCACTCGGTATCGGTGGACAGCGTGTCTGGCATGGAGCGCCGCATCACCGCCCAAAAGATCGTGATCGCGACCGGCACCCGCCCGGCCCGCCCGGCGACGGTCGCCTTCGACGGCCGTACCGTGCTCGACTCCGACGACATCGTCTCGCTCGACTGGCTGCCGAACTCCCTGGTCGTCGTCGGCGCCGGCGTGATCGGCATCGAGTACGCGTCGATGTTCGCCGCGCTCGGCACGCGCGTCACCGTGGTCGAGCAGCGCCAGCGTCTGCTCGAGTTCTGCGACTTCCAGATCATCGAGGCGCTGCAGTACCACCTGCGCGACCTCGGCGTGATCTTCCGCTTCGACGAGACCGTGACCGCGGTCGACAAGCACAAGGGCGGCGCCGTGACCCACCTCGCGAGCGGCAAGCTGATCCCCGCCGACGCCGTGCTCTACTCCGCCGGCCGCCAGGGGGCGACCGACGGGCTCGACCTGGCCAAGGCCGGCCTCGAGGCCGACCGCCGCGGGCGCATCGCCGTCAACCAGCGCTTCCGCACCACCGCGCGCCACATCTATGCGGTGGGCGACGTGATCGGCTTCCCCAGCCTCGCCGCGACCTCGATGGAGCAGGGCCGGCTGGCCGCCTGTGACGCCTTCGGCGTCGCCTCCAACGCCATGGACGCGATGCTCCCGATCGGGATCTACACCATCCCCGAGATCAGCTTCGTCGGCCGCACCGAGGAACAGCTGACCGAGGCGGCGGTGCCGTACGAGATCGGCGTCTCGCGCTATCGCGAGCTCGCCCGCGGCCAGATCCTGGGCGACACGTCGGGCATGCTGAAGCTGCTCGTCTCGCCGCTCGACCGCACCTTGCTCGGCGTGCACGCGTTCGGCACCGGCGCCACCGAGCTCGTCCACATCGGCCAGCTGGTGATGGCGATGGGCGGCACGATCGACGTGCTCCTCGATACGGTCTTCAACTACCCGACCCTGGCCGAGTCCTACAAGGTGGCCGCGCTCGACGCCACCAACCGCCTGAGCGCGATCGCGCGCCTGGCCGCTTGAGCGCCTAGTCGTCCCCGTTCGGCGGCGACACCGTGCGGTCACGACGACGTCACGGCCGTGCCAGGCGCATCCGGCGGCCAGCATCCCGTCCGTGGGGGAGCGGCGCCGGCCTGGTCACCTGGTAGGCGACCGCAGGCGGCGGACCGATGCGCACCTGTTACACGCATGCGACGAGCGGCTCCTAGCCTTGTTCGATGCGCGTGACCCGGAGAGCCGCGATCGCCGGAACGGCTGCGGGAGCCGTCGCTGTGGTGGCCGGCGCGCGCGGGCTCCCGTTGCGCAGGTGGGAGGACGACCTCACCGGCGCAACGGGCCGAGTGGCCCGGCGCCGCCGCGGGCCGCCGGGACGCGCGTCACTTTGGGCACGCTGCGGTCGCAGCATGTCGCCGAGCCGGTGGACTACGCCGTCGGCCTGCCGCCCGGCCGGGTGGGCACGTCCGCGGTGGTGTGCCTGCCCGGCCGCGGCAGCGACGCCCGCTGGGTCATGGACACCCTGCACGTGGTCGACTTCGTCGCGGCCGCGGGCCTTCACTATGCGGTCGCCGCCGTCGACGGCGGCGAGTCGTACCGGCACCGGCGCGCGTCGGGCGAGGATCGCATGGCGATGCGGCTCGGCGAGTTCCTGCCGCTGCTGCACCGCCGCTTCGGCCTCGCGCCGCGGGCGATCATGGGCTGGTCGATGGGCGGCTACGGCGCGCTGCTGGCCGCGGAGCGGCGGCCGGCGCAGTTCCGGTCGGTGGCCGTCTCGAGCGCGGCCATCTGGCCGACCTACGCGCAACAGCACGCGGCGGTGCCCGACGCGTTCGACGGCCCGGCCGACTTCGCCCGAAACGACGTGTTCGCCGGCTCTGCGCGGCTCAGGGGCACGGCCGTCTCGATCAGCTGCGGCACGGCCGACCCGTTCGTCGCGAACGACCGCGCGTTCGCGGCCCGGCTGGAGCCGCGGCCCGCCGGCGAGTTCGTGGCCGGCTGCCACGACGAGGACTTCTGGCGGCGGATGCTGCCGGCGCAGGTGCGCTTCGTCGGCCGGCATATCGCATCGTGAAGGAACCGCGTCCTACGGCCGCACGAGCGGCATATACTTGATGCGGTGCGGCTGGTCGGCCTCGGCGCCGAGGCGGCGGTGGCGGTCGGCCTCGTACTCGTCGTAGGCGCCCTCGAACCACACCACCTCGGAGTCGCCCTCGAAGGCGAGGATGTGCGTCGCCACGCGGTCGAGGAACCAGCGATCGTGCGTGATCACGACGGCGCAGCCGGCGAACGAGAGCAGCGCCTCCTCGAGCGCGCGCAGCGTGTCGACGTCGAGATCGTTGGTCGGCTCGTCCAGAAGCAGCAGGTTGCCGCCCGAGCGCAGCAGCTTCGCCAGGTGGAGCCGGTTGCGCTCTCCGCCGGAGAGGTCGGACACGCGCTTCTGCTGGTCGCCGCCCTTGAAGTTGAACGACGCCACGTAGGCGCGTGAGGCGATCTCGCGTGTGCCGACCGTGATCCGGTCCTTGCCGCCCGAGATCTCCTTCCACACCGTGTTGGCCGGGTCGAGATCCGCGCGGGCCTGGTCGACGTATGCGAGCTGCACCGACGGGCCGACGCGCAGGGCGCCGCCGTCGGCCTCCTCCTGGCCGGCGATCATGCGAAAGAGCGTCGTCTTGCCGGCCCCGTTCGGGCCGATCACGCCGACGATCCCGCCCGCGGGCAGCGAGAAGTCGAGATCGTCGATCAGCAGGCGGTCGCCGTAGCCCTTGCGCAGCCCGTCGGCCTCGACGACCACGTCGCCGAGCCGCGGCCCGGCCGGGATGTGGATCTCGACGGTGTCGAGCTTCACCGCGGCGTCCTCGGCCAGCAGCTGCTCGTAGGCGGCCACGCGGGCACGGCTCTTGGCGTGCCTGGCCCGCGGTGCCATCCGCACCCACTCGAGCTCGCGCTGCAGCGTGCGCCGGCGAGCGGACTCCTGCTTCTCCTCGACCGCCAGGCGGGCCTGCTTCTGCTCGAGCCACGACGAGTAGTTGCCCTGGAACGGGATGCCGTGGCCCCGGTCGAGCTCGAGGATCCAGCCGGCGACGTTGTCGAGGAAGTAGCGGTCGTGCGTGACGGCGAGGACGGTGCCGGAGTACTCGTCGAGGAAGCGCTCGAGCCACGCCACCGACTCGGCGTCGAGGTGGTTCGTCGGCTCGTCCAGGAGCAGCAGGTCGGGCGACTGCAGCAGCAGGCGGCACAGGGCGACGCGACGCCGCTCACCGCCCGAGAGGTTGGTCACCTCGGCGTCGGCCGGCGGCAGGCGCAGCGCGTCCATGGCCACATCGAGCATGCGGTCGAGGCTCCAGGCGTCGGTGCGGTCGATCCGGTCCTGCACCTCTCCCTGCTCGTCGAGCAGCGTCTGCATCTCGTCGTCGGACATCGGCTCGGCGAAGCGCGCCGAGATCTCGTTGAACCGGTCGAGCAGGGCGCGCTTCTCGGCGACGCCCTCCTCGACGTTGCCGCGCACGTCTTTGGCCGGGTCGAGCGCGGGCTCCTGCGGCAGGTAGCCGACGGTCGCGCCGGGCGCGAGCCGGGCCTCGCCGTTGGACGGCTCGTCCAGGCCGGCCATGATCCGCAGCAGGGTGGACTTGCCCGCGCCGTTGGGGCCGAGCACGCCGATCTTCGCGCCGGGCAGGAACGACAGCGAGATGTCGCGCAGCACCTGGCGCTCGGGCCCGAAGAACTTGTTGCACCGGTACATGGAGTAGACGTACGTCTGGTTCATGCCGGGCAGGATAGGCGCAGGATGAACATCCGGCGTTTGGCACCGGTATTCAGCGCTTGCGGGAGCCCCAGGCGAGGCCGAGCAGGGCCGCGGCGCTGAAGCCGATCGCGCCGGACAGGACGCCGACCGCGAGGCCGCCGCCGAGGTAGTGGACGCCGACCAGGCCGGGCCCTGCGATCAGGAAGAGCGGCGTCAGGACGATGATGCGGTCGCGCAGGTAGATGCGCGGGCCCGCCGCCCACGACCAGATGCAGACGACTCCGACGATCATGGCCGTGACGACGACGACCCGGCCCGCCGTCAGCTCTGAGATGACGCCGACGCGCGCGGCGATGACGAGCGCGAGCGCCCACATCGCCAGCAGTGCACCGGCGCCGGCCACGATCACGTCGCGCCTGACCAACCGCCGGAGCTGGTCGGGGGGCAGCGTCATCGTGGACGCCACCCCCCGGACAGCGTGATCAATCGCCCTCGGCCGCGACCGTCATGTCGGCGCGGTGCTCGGCGAGCACCGTCCCGTGGTACTGCTGGCGGCCGTAATACAGCGCCAGCCCAACGATCGCCACGGTGGCGACACCGATGATCGGCCCGTACTGCTGGTACCACTTGGTGCCGTAGAAGTAGTCGCGCGGCCAGGCGAGGTTGACCGCCATCGCTGCCCCGTAGGCGATCGCGATGACGTTGGTAACGACGCCCCAGCGGCCGAGCTTGAACAACCCGGCTCCATCGTTCAAGGTGCCGGGCCACCCCTTGAGGCGCTGCTGCAGGAGCGGGATCGTCACCCCGAGGTACGCGAGGTACATGAAGATGATGCCGAGGGCGACGATGACCTCGAACGCGTACTGGTTGTAGATGTTGAACGCCAGGACGACCATCGCGATCACCCCCACCAGCACGGCCGGGAACACCGGCACGCGGCGCACGCCGGACACGTGCGCCAGCCGCGCGCCGCCGGGCAGGTTGTCGTCGCGGCCCATCGCGAACAGGATCCGCACCGACATGGCATGGATCGCAAGACAGCAGACGAAGATCGCCACGGCCACGTCGGCCAGGAAGATCTTGCCCCAGGTGGATCCGAGCACGTCCGTCGTAATGACCGTCAGGCCGAGCGATGTGGGCGTCTTGAACAGGGCGCTGCTGACGGCCATGGTGCCGAACAGGATGAGCAGGAAGCCCATCGTGCCGGCGGTTGCCAGGGCCTGCAGAACCGCCCTGGGCGCCGTGCGGCGGGGGTCGTCGGTCTCCTCGGCCAGCGACCCGGCGCTGTCGAACCCGTACATCACGTACAGCGGCATGATCGCGCCGACCAGCAGTGCTCCCAGGTAGCCCCAGGCGTGGTGGACGGGGACGTTGGCGGTGTTGGCGGTCGTCGTCAGCACCGTCACCGGGCTGCGGGTGGTGTGAATGAGGAACAGGATGATCAGGCCCGACGCGCCCACGAGCTCGGCGATGACGCCGATGTTGTTGATGCGGGCGAGCAGGCGCACGCCCGTGGCGTTGATGAGCGTCGTGAAGAACACCATCACCATTGCGAGGATGATCGCGTTCTCGGCGAAGTCCTTGCTGTACAGGTTGAGCGAGTTGGCCGGCGACCCGACGATCTGGAACTTGGTCGAGATCTGGGGCAGGATCACCTGCCAGGCCAGCGCCACCGCCGGCACCGTGATGATCTGGGCACACAGGTACATCCAGCCGGTGTTCCACGACCAGGCCTTGGAGGCCAGGTTCTTCGACCACTGATACACGGACCCCGCGAGCGGGTAGTGCGCCGAGAGCTCGGCGAACTGGAGCGCGACCATGAACTGGCCGAACATGACGAAGATCCAGGCCCACACGAATGCGGGGCCGGCGAAGAAGAATCCCAGCGCCGACGTCTGGAACATGCCGGTCAGGATCGAGATGTAGCTGTAGCCGGCGGCGAACGACGAGAAGCTGCCGAGCGTGCGGTGCAGCTCCTGGCGATACCCGAACTGGGCCAGCTGGGCGCTGTCCGACTGCGTGCCTTCTTGCATGCCCCTCCCCTCCTCTACGGAGACAGGTTGTGGTCTAGACCAGGGAAATCTTCCCCGACTTGCGCGGGGAAGTCAATACGCTCGGCACCGCTTGCGCCGACTCCGGCCTGCCAGCGTGGGCTACTCAACCGGGATCTCCGAGTTGATCATGGCGAGGTCGATGCCCTCGCGCCTGCGGACGATGCGCGAGCCGACGTAGATCGCGAGCGCGACCGCGTACAGCACGAGCATGTAGATGAGCGAGTTCTTGTGGTTGATGCCGTACGCGTCGGTCGAGAACCACTTGTACCCGCAGAACGCCAGGAACGCCGCGAAGATGACGCCGGTGAGGGTCACAAGCGGGATCCCCGCGAGCTCGTACTTGGCGATCGGCGACGCCTTGTAGATGTCGCGCCGGCGCCACGGCAGCACGATGGCGGAGAGCGTCGTGACGAAGTAGGTGATCGCGATCACGACCGTCGCGTCGAGCGTGTAGCCGTAGAAGTTGGTGTTGTACGCGTACAGGTAGCTGATGGGGATCGAGGGCACGAGCATGAGCAGGAGCGCCGCCACCGGCACGTGGGTGCGGTCGTCGACCTTGGCCGCCCACTCGGGGAGGATGCGGTCGAACGCAGCCGCGAAGATCACCCGCGTCGAGCTCAGGAACACGCTCCCCGCCCAGCCGAAGAACCACAGCGACAGCAGCGTGAGCAGGATCAGCTGAAGGATCTCGTTGTGGAGGAACATCGCCGCGAGCATGCCCGGGTACGGGAACCAGTAGGTCGGTGCCTTGGTCACCGCCGCCCAGTACTCGCCGCTGAGGACGCCGTAGAAGCGGTAGCCCATGGCGTGCGCCATCGCCGCGAACGTGATGATGACGGTGACGGTGGTGAAGAGCAGCGCACCGCCCATGGCGTAGATGTTCTTGCGGAAGTCGGACGCGCCGCGCACCTCGCCGTACAGGGTGGCGCCCCAGTTCGGCCACAGGTTGAAGAACAGCATGAACGGGACGAGCAGGAGCGTCGCCCGCAGCGGGGCCGAGCCGAAGCTCTTGTAGCTCACCCCCGCCGATGCCGCCGCGGCCTTGGTCTTCGCAAAGGCGTTGGGGTCGTGCGAGCCGTAGATGTCGGTCTGGCGGTTGAACGCCGCGGCGAAGTCGCCCTTGGAGTGGAACAGGAACAGGCCGAGCATGATCACGAGCCCCGCCATCGCCCCGTAGAAGCACATCTTCTGGAACCGGGCGTAGTTGCGCATGCCTATCGAGACCACGACCGTCGCGATCGCGGCGGTCGCAAGCGACGCCACGAAGATGCCGGTGCCGTGGATCGGGTTCCACCAGGCCGCGTGGAACGTGCTCGCGCCGTTGTAGCCCAGCACGTTCAGTACCGGCTGGATGAACTCGAGGATGAGGATGTTGGCGTAGATGGGGACCCAGTGCCAGAGGATGAACCACCAGCCGGTGGCGGCGAACACGAAGCCGACGCCGCCGCCGAACACGCGGCTCTGCCACACGTAGTCGCCGCCGGCTCTGGGCATGACCGCGATCAGCGACGCGTAGGTGATGACCTCGAAGACGATGAACAGGCCGGAGAGGATGATGGCGGCGATCAGGCCACCCTCCGGGAAGACCGCGATGCCCGTGAAGGCGTACCCGAAGCCGAGCGCCATCAGGTTGATGGCGAAGGCCGAGTAGATGAAGGCGTCGAACACCGACCACCCCTTCACCAGTCCGGTGGCCTTGCGCACGAACATCGTGCGCTCGGCGGGCATGTCTGCTGCAGCCATCACGTCTCCTTTCAGCCGCTCGTGAGCACGAAGTTCTTCACCTTCTTGCCGTTCAGCTCGATCAGCGCGCCCATGAGGTCGCCCTGCTCGTATGCGCTGCCCGGGTTGATGCACAGGGTGCTGCCGATGCGCGTGTGCCCGCGCGCCTCGTGGATGTGCCCGTGCAGCGAGAGCACGGGGTGCGTCTCCTCGATCGCAGTGCGCACGGCCGTGGAGCCGACGGGCTCGGGCGCGTGGCCGCCGTGCTTGGGCTTCAGGTTCTCGTCGAGGCCGGGGGCGTCGTCGAGGCCGGAGCCGTACGGCGGGCAGTGCAGGTTCAGGATGGTGCGCTCGGGCGGCGCGGTCAGCTGCGACGTGACCGCCCGGATGCGGGCGAGGAGCACGTCCTCGGGCTCCTCGCGGTAGGTGTGCCACGGGGTCGGGTTGGCCCAGCCGGTCGACGCCATCTGGAAGTCGCCGATGTCGACCACCCGCCCCTCGGCCAACTCGACGCGCGTCGCATCCGCGAGGATCTGGTCCACCTCGAACTGGTCGTCGTTGCCGGGGCAGACGAACATGCGCTGCGGCTGGCCGGCCAGCTTCTCGGCGGCCATCTGCATCCAGCGCTCGACCGTGCCCAGCATGTGGCTGTGGAACAGGTCGTCCAGCCGCTCCGAGTCGGCCTCGAGCTCGGCCAGCTCGTCGGGCGTCGTGCGGAACGGGTAGTAGCCGCGCCGGATCACGTCCTGCTCGAAGGCGACGACCTGATCGTCGCCCTGTAGGTCGCGGCGCTGCTCCTGCAGCGTGCCGTGCCAGCGCTCGCCGCCGTCATGGATGACCGGGACGAGCGCCTTCCCGGTCATGTCGCCGCCGAGGATCATCACGTCGGCCTTGTAGTGCGTGCCGGAGTTCAGGAACTTGCGCCAGCACGTCTCCGACCCATGGATGTCCGTGGCAAAGAACACACGCACGTCTCGGGATTCTGCCCGCCGCGCAGGACGGAAGTCAAGACGGCCCGAACCACCCATCCCGCTGGAGTCGGTAGGTGCCTGGCACCGCATGCGGTGCCAGGCACCTGCAGGGGCCGCAGACGGGCGCGTATAGTCGCGCGTCATGCCACCCGACGGTCGCTACGACATTCTGTTCGAGCCGGTCCAGATCGGCCCGAAGACGCTGCGCAACCGCTTCTACCAGGTGCCGCACTGCACGGGATTCGGCGTCGAGAAGCCGTGGTCGCAGGCGGCCCACCGCGCGGTCAAGGCCGAGGGCGGCTGGGCGGCCGTGTGCACCGAGTACTGCACCGTGTCGGCCGACGCCGACGAGACGCCCTACATCTCGGCGCGGATGTGGGACGACCACGACCTGCGCCACCTGGCGCTCACCTGCGAGGCGGCCCACGCCCACGGCGCGCTCGCCGGGATCGAGCTCTCGCACTCGGGCGCCCACGGCGAGAACGGCGAGACGCGCCTGCCGCCGCCGGCCCCCTCGCAGATCCCGAGCGACTTCTCCGGGATCACCCCGAAGGCGATGGAGCAGGTCGACATCGACCGCATCATCTCGGACTGGGTCACCGCCGCCGTGCGCTCGCGCGACGCCGGCTTCGACATCGTCTACGTCTACGGCGGCCACTCCTACCTGCTCGGGCAGATGCTCTCGCCCTTCTACAACCAGCGCACCGACGCCTACGGCGGCTCGCTCGCAAACCGCGCGCGGATGTGGATCGAGACGCTCGCGGCCGTGCGCGAGGCGGTCGGCTCGGACTGCGCGATCGCCTGCCGCATGGCCGTCTCGGACGGCGGCGGTGCGAGCGTGTCCGTCGAGGAGGGGCTCGAGTTCGTGCGCATGGCCGACGGCCTGGTCGACCTTTGGGACGTGCACCTGGGATCGATCCTGGAATGGTCGCTCGACTCCGGTGCGTCGCGCTTCTTCGCGGAGGGCTGGCAGCTCGAGTGGACCGGGCGCATGCGCGAGGCGACGCAGAAGCCGATCGTCGGCGTCGGCCGGCTGACGACGCCTGACCGGATGGTCGAGATCATCGAGTCGGGCGTGTGGGATCTGATCGGCGCCGCGCGCCCGAACATCGCCGACCCGTTCATCCCCGAGAAGATCCGCACCGGCCGCATCGACGACATCCGCGCGTGCATCGGCTGCAACATGTGCATCTCCAAGGGCGACGTGCGCCGCCACATCGGCTGCACCCAGAACGCGACCGCAGGCGAGGAACACCGCCGCGGCTGGCATCCCGAGCGGTTCGACCGCGCCCGCAACGCCGACCGTGAGGTGCTGGTGGTGGGCGCAGGGCCCGCCGGGATGGAGTGCGCCCTCGTGCTCGGCCGCCGCGGCATGCGCCGCGTGCGCCTGGTCGACGCTGCCGCCGAGCCGGGCGGGATCACCCGCTGGGTGCCGCGCCTGCCCGGCCTTGCCGAGTGGGATCGGCTGCGCACGTGGCGGCTGAGCCAGCTCTCCCAGCTCCGAAACGTTGAGATCGAGACCGGCGTGCGCCTCGACGCGGCCGGTGTGCGGGCCGCCGGCGCCGACCTGGTCGTGGTCGCGACCGGCGCCGCCTGGGCGGGCGACGGCCGAAACGGCATCACCCGCGGGCCGATCCCCGGGGCCGACGCCTCGCTGGGCCACGTGCTCACCCCGGAGCAGATCATGCTCGCGGGCAAGCGGCCACCCGGCTCGCGGGTGGTCGTGCTCGACTGCGACGGCTACTTCATGGGCGCGGGCATGGCCGAGCTCCTGCGCGCCGACGGCCACGAGGTCGAGCTCGTGACGTCATGCGAGAAGGTCGCGCCGCGGTGCGACGAGACGCTCGAGGGCCCGCTCCTGCGCCGCCGCCTGCACGACCTCGGCATCGGCATGCGCGCCGAGACGTGGCTCACACGGATCGAGCCGGGCGGAGTGGCCTGCGAGACCGAGCTCGGCGACACGTTCGAGCTCGAGGCCGATGCCGTCGTGCTCGTCACCCAGCGCCTCTCGCAGGAGGCGCTCTACCTCGAGCTTGCGGCCGACCCGGGCGCGGCCGTGGAGCGCGTGCTGCGGATCGGCGACTGCGTCGCGCCGCGGCTGATCGCCGACGCGATCTTCGACGGCCACCGGCTGGGGCGCGAGATCGACTCGCCCGACCCCGCGCTGCCGCTGCCGCACCTGCGCGAGCGTCCATCCTTGGAAGCCGACCCGCTCGCGGTGCGATAGTTCGGCGCGGTGACCCCCGAAGAGCACCCCGCGCTCACCTACTCCTCGTACCTGCACATCGACGAGCTGCTCGCGTGCCAGGAGCCGCTCTCGGACGGGCCGGAGCACGACGAGCTGCTCTTCATCGTCATCCACCAGGTGTACGAGCTGTGGTTCAAGGTGCTGCTGCACGAGCTCGCGCGGCTGCAGGACCGGCTCGAGATCGGCGACCGCGGCTCGGCGCTGCAGACGATGAAGCGGATCCTGACGATCCTGAAGACCGTCGTCGCCCAGATCGACGTGCTCGAGACGATGACGCCGCTCGGGTTCTCGAGCTTCCGCGGCCGCCTGGAGCGAGCGAGCGGCTTCCAGTCGGCCCAGTTCCGTGAGCTCGAGGCCGTGCTCGGCGCCCGCGACGCGCGCGTGCTCACGCACCATCCGCCCGGGCCGGCCCGCGACCGGATCGAGGCGGCGATGTCGCGCCGCAGCCTGTGGGACTCGTTCCTGCTGCACCTCGACCGGCTCGGCCACTGGATCCCGGCCGAGGTGCTCGAGCGCGACCCCTCCCAGCCGATCGCGGCATCGGAGAAGGTGCAGGACGTCCTGGTCGAGGTGTACCAGTCAGACCCGGCGAGCGCCCAGGTGAGCGAGCGCATGGTCGACATCGACGAGGGCGTCCAGGAGTGGCGCTACCGGCACGTGAAGATGGTGGAGCGCACGATCGGCCAGAAGCCGGGCACCGGCGGCTCGTCCGGGGTCGGCTACCTGGCGACGACGATCGGCCGGCAGTCGTTCCCCGACCTGTGGGCGATCCGGTCGCGGCTCTAGCGGCCGCGGCCGCCGAGCGCGCCCGGCGCTTGGGCTGACGCTGGGCGAGCCCTACCCGCAGGGCGCGGCCGGATACGCGGTGCGCGCCACGGCGGCCGACGGGACGCCCGCCGTGCTCAAGCTGATCCATCCTCACCGCGAGTCCGAGCACGAGGCCGACGCGCTCGCGCTCTGGGGCGGCGCCGGCGCGGTGCGGCTGCTCGACCGCGACGACGAGTCGAACGCGATCCTCATCGAGCGGTGCGAGCCCGGGACGCCGCTCTCGGCGGCGGGTCCGGATCGCGCGCTGGACGTCCTCGTAGGCCTGCTGCCGCGGCTGTGGCTGCCGGCGGGCGAGCCGTTCCACACGCTCGCCGCCGAGGCGGAGTGGTGGATCGGCTACCTGCCGGGTGAGTGGGAGGCCGCCCGGCGCCCGTTCGAGCGCCGCCTGCTCGACGCCGCGATCGACGCCCTGGCGGCGCTCGCACCGACCCAGGGCGAGCAGGTGCTGCTGCACCAGGATCTGCACGGCGACAACGTCCTTCGAGCGCAGCGCGAGCCGTGGCTTGCGATCGACCCCAAGCCGCTCACGGGCGAGCGCGAGTTCGCGGTCGCGCCGATCGTGCGCTCGACCGAGCTCGGCCACAGCCGCCGCGCCGTCGTGCGTCGCCTCGACAGGCTCACGGCGGAGCTGGGCCTCGACCGCGACCGCGCCCGCGGCTGGACGATCGGGCAGACGATCGCGTGGGCGATCGGCGGCCCGCCGGAGCACCTGGAGGTCGTGCGCTGGCTGCTCGCCCCGTGACGATCCGCGCGCCGCAGGCCGGCCGAGCTCGCGCTGCTCGTCGAGATCGAGCGCGCGGCCGGCCGCGCGTTCGCAGACCACGGCATGCCCGACATCGCCGCCGCCGACCCCGGCAGCGTCGCCGAGCTCGAGCCGTACCTGGCGGCGGGCGCGGCGTGGGTGGCGGTGGACGACGCGGACGCCCCGATCGCCTACATCCTCACGGCCGCAGTCGACGAGGGCATCCACATCGACCAGGTGAGCGTCGCCCCCACCCACGCCCGCAGGGGGATCGGCGCGGCGCTGATCGACCACGTCGCCGGCCTCGCCCGGGCGTCTCGCCGCACCGCGCTCACGCTGACCACCTTCCGGGACATCCCCTGGAACGCGCCCTACTACGCGCGCCTGGGATTCCGCGAGCTGGCGGAGCAGGAGTGGGGGCCCGATCTGCGTGCGCGCGTCGCCCACGAGCACGCGGTGATCCCCGGCGACGCCCCGCGGGTCGCGATGAGCCGCCACCTCTAGGTGCGTCAACCGACCACGCGGCGCACGAAGGCCGCGGCCGGCTCCGCCAGCGCGGCGGCGTTCACGACGGCGTCGCGCGGGCCGCCGGGCACGCGGAACGAGTGGTCGCCGCCCACCACCTCGACGTACTCGGCCCGCGGCCCAAGCCGGGCGATCACCGCCGCGAGCAGATCGGGCCGCGCGAACGTGTCGCGCGTGCCCTGCAGGAAGAGCATCGGCACCGGCACGGCGTCCAGGTGCGTGTCGCGGATCTTGTCCGGCCGCCCCGGCGGGTGCAGGGGATAGCCGAGGAACACGAGCCCCGCAGCCGGCATGCCCTCGGCCACGGCCATCGACGCGATCCGGCCCCCCATCGACTTGCCGCCCGCGAACACCGGCCTCCCGCCGGCGCGGCCGACCGCATCGGCGAACGCGTCGTTCCAGGCGGAGAGGAGCACCGGCGCGCGATCGGGCGCCTTCCGCCCCGCCCGCATGTACGGGAAGTCGAAGCGCAGCGTGGCCACCCCGAGCTCGCCGATCGCCTCGGCGAAGCCGGCCATGAAGGGCGAGCGCATGCCGGAGCCGGCGCCGTGGCCGAGCACGAGCACCGCGTCGGCTCCGGGCGGGTCGATCCACACGCGGCGGAATCTACTAGGCGTGCGCGAGCTTGCCCGACTCGGCCCGGTAGCGGTCGCTCCACTGCCGCGACAGGTCGTCGGACTGCGGCCGCTTGTGCGGCGCCGCGATGGCGGCCGTCTCGGCCTCGGGGATCTCCAGGTGGCGCAGGATGTCGCGCACGGTCTCCTCGTAGCGCCCGGCGAAGTCCTCGTACACGATCGTGAGCGGCTCGACGCCGCACTCGCGGAAGTAGGCCCGCCACTCGTACTCGTGGGCCTCGATGTCGCGGATCAGGTGGGCGATGGCGGCATGGCTGTACACGAGGTGCTCGGTGCCGACCGCGGGCACCTGGTCGCTCGACCAGCTCCAGGTCTGCAGCGCGCGCCACAGCGAGACGGCCTGGCGCACCTTGTCGCGCCGGGTCACCGAGAGGTAGCGCAGGTCCGGGAACACGGAGGGCGCGAGCTCGCACACCGACAGCCGCTGCCTGCCGGGCACCGCCCATCGCAGCCCGGTCACGAAGCCGTTGAAGTAGCCCCACATCACCTTGGCGCCGAAGACGCCGTTGGGCGTCGTGCCCGCGTCGAGCGCCCACGCCAGGTAGCCCTCGTAGCGCTCGAACCGGCTCGGGTCATAGCTGGCCTCGTCGTCCTCGACCCGCGTCCGCGGCCCCAGGATGTCGAAGATCTCGGCGTCGCCGGCCCCCTCGAAGTACTCCTGCGGCCGGCGCGGGAAGCCCGTGCGGGCGCGGAACTGGAAGTACTCCTCGGGCCGGCCCGCCACGCCGGTGGCGGTGAGCGCGTCGCAGAGCAGGCTCGAGCCCGTCCGGGGCGTCGAGCAGATCAGGTAGGACTGGTGCGGAACGGGCATCGCACCGTCACCATACCCACAAGTTTTCCACTATGTCAATAGACATAAAGGAATATTAGCCCGAAGCAGCGGACGAGACGGTCACCGGATCGCCGGCGGAGCGCTGTCCGGGATCGTTCCACTCGGCCCCCGGCGGCGGGGCGACCGGCCCGTCGAGCAGCGGGTCGCCGGTGTCGCGCATCCACCGCTCCAGGCGCTCCCCGAGGTCTGTGGCGACGGCAGCGTGCTCGGGCCGATCGACCACGTTGCAGGCCTCGTTGGGGTCGAAGACCAGGTCGTAGAGCTGCAGCGGCGCGATCTCGCGCTCGGCGTAGCCGTGCCGCAGCCAGAGCTCCTTGCTGGGGCTGTCGTCGATGTTCGGCAGCACCGGCAGGCGGCGGTCGCCGAACCGGCGCACGAGCTTCCAGCGCTGGGTGCGGATCGCCCGCTGCGGCTCGTAGGCCGCGTGGTAGGTGCCCTCGGCGTAGACGGCGTCGCGCACCTCGGCCGCCGAGCCGGTGACGAGGGGCAGGAGCGAATGGCCCTGCAGCCAGCCGGGGCGGCCGATCTCGAGCACGTCGCAGATCGTCGGGAAGAGGTCGATGTGCGACACGAGCGCGTCCGAGGCCTTCCCGCCCGCAAAGCCGCCCGGCCCGCGCAGGATCAGCATGACGCCGATGCCGCGGTCGCTCATCGTGGCCTTGGCGCCCGGGAAGGCGATGCCGTGGTCGGTCGTGCAGATGACGAGCGTGTTGCGGGCAAGGCCGGTGTCGTCAAGGGCGTCGAGCACGGCCCCCACGCCGCGGTCGAGCGAGCGCGCACTGGCGGTGAACGCGGCCATGTCGGACCGCGTCTCGGCGGTGTCGGGCACGTTCGCGGGCGGGCGCACGTAGTGCTCGTCGCCTGCCACGGCCGGGAAGAACTCGCGGTGCGTCTCGAAGAACCCGACCGACAGGAAGAACGGCTCCGCCGGGGCGTTGCGGAGGATGTCGATCGTGACCGGCGCGACGTCGTCGACGCGCGTCGTCGGGATCTTCACCACCCGGTCGTAGCCGATCACGTCCGGGCGCTTGGAGATGTGCTGCTCCCCGATCAGGGTCGAGTGATACCCGACGTCGCGCAGGGTGTGGACGATGTGGTGCGTGTAGTCGTGCAACGACCAGCCCCGGTGCGCGAGGCCCAGCATGCCGTTCGTGTGCGCGTACTGGCCGGTGAGCAGGCAGGCGCGGGCCGCCGAGCAGGTCGACGCGGCGCAGAACGCCTGCCGGAACAGGATCCCCTGCTCGGCCAGGCCCTGGATGCGCGGAGTGGGGATGCCGAAGCCGTACGGCTGCACGTAGCGGCCGGTGTCGTGCGAGTGCACGTACAGGATGTTGGGACGACTCACCGGGCGGGAACCGTACCGGCCGGCTCAGGCCGCGGGCGCCGCCACGACGACGGCGGCGGGCGCGAGCCCGGTCGCGACCGCGCCGCACATCGGGCAGTGGTCGAGCGGCCGGAACACGATCACGCGGTAGCCGCAGGCGTCGCAGGCGTCCTCCGCCGGCCCCGGCTCCACGTGTGGGAGGGCGTACAGCTCAGGGGCCAACGGAGACGCCGGCGATCGCAAGCAGGACGACGACCGCCACCGAGACGTTCAGGGCGATCGCGAGGGCCCGTCCTGCATTGTTCATAAAATCCATGGACATAGTGCATAATATGCCGCGCCGACACCGGCCTGTCAAGCCTCACCTGGGCGAACCTCGACCCGGGCGAGGCGGAGCGGGGACTGTCCCCGGTTGATGGGGACAGTCCCCGTGTTGCCGGCTAGCAGAACTCCTCGCGGTAGTCACCCGTGCGGCGGCCGAGCAGGCCGTCGGACGCGACCTCGTAGAAGCCCATCTCGCCCAGGGGAGGCGAGTAGACGTGCAGCGAGGTGGCGAGGCCGGGGCCGGTCTGGGAGACATCGTGGATGTGGGTCGCCCCGAACGAGAAGCTCGCTCCCGTGGGGTGGATCGCGGTCGGCGGAGGCGGGCCGCCCACGGCCAGCCGCCGCTCCAGCAGCGCGCCGCCGACCACGGACACGGCCCCGCGGCTGCGGTCGTGATCGTGGAATCCGGTGTCCTGCCGCTGCGACCAGCAGATCAGCCACACCTCCAGGTGCTCGTCCAGGTGCAGCCGCACGTACAGACGCTCGACCGGTGAATGGCGGACGTGCTGCCGCCACAGATCCGGCCGCGCGGCGAGCTCGCGGACGAGCTGCTCCAGCTCCTCCCGGGTCGACTCGCGGCCGCGGTCGTGCGCGTCCATCCACACGTCCAGCGCGGCGTCCGCCGCGAACATCTCGCTGGCCCCCTGGGCCTGGTCTCGGGCAAACGTCGCCATCACGCCACCTCCTTCACGGTCACCGTCACGCGGTGGACGGCGCTGACCGCGTAGCCACGCCGGTTCCAGGTCGGCTGCTCGGGCTGCACGGCGCCGCTCGCGTCGCGGGCGCGCACGGCGATCGTGTGCGTGCCCGGGGTCGCCTCCCACTCGTGCTCCCAGAACGTGCGGCCGTGGCGGCCGGTGCGGGCGACGATCGCCGCGCTCGTCCAGGGCCCGCCGTCGACGCGTACGTCGACGCGGGTGACGGCGCCCCCGCCGCTCCACGCGATCCCGCGGACGCGGGCCGCCCCGGGGAGCAGAGCGGCCGCGTCGGCGGGGTCGGTCACGAGCGAGTGCACCGGCATCCGCTCCATCCGCGATCCCGGCCCGGGGTCGTCGAGGGTTGCGAACCGGTAGTCGATCGCCTGGAACGGGCCGTCGAACTCGCCGGCCGACACGTGGACACGCTCGAGCCACTTGACCGAGTCGGTGGCGTACCAGCCGGGCACGATCGCGCGCACCGGGCCGCCGTGCTCGGGCGGGATCGGGCGGCCGTTCATCTCGAATGCGAGCAGCGTGTCGGGGTCGAGCGCCTTGCGCAGCGGGAGCGCACGGCCGTAGCGGTGCCTGGTCGCGCTGCCCTCGAACGGGCCCCGGTCGGCGCCGAGCAGGACGACCTCGGCGGCGCGCCCGTCGACGCCCGCGCGCTGCAGGAGATCGCGCAGCGGGACTCCCGTCCAGGTGGCCTCGGACACGGCGCCCGGCCCCCACTGCAGTCCGGGCGTGGCGGGTACGAGCTCGGCGCGGCGATGGCCGGCGCACTCGAGCACGACGGCGGCCGTCCGCTGGGGCATGGTCACGAGCTCGGCCAGCGTGATGATCGCCGGAGTGCGCACGGCGCCGGCCAGGCGCAGGCGCCACTCGGCCGGATCGAGATCCGGGACGGGGAAGTGCTCGCGGCGGAAGTGGGCCTGCGTGGGCATGTGCCGCTCGCCGAGCGCCGTGAGCGTCGCGGGGAGGTTGTGGACGCCGGGCGCGGGCGATTGCCGAAGCGGCGCGGTGGCCGTAGGCTCGAGGTGGGGTTCCACGGCTAGTTTCCTATAAAGTCGATTGCCATACTTGAGAATATAGGTGTGGTCCGGGAAGCCGTCAACCTCGAACCGTCAAGAACGGGTGCCTAGGCGGTCTGGCGGGCGTGGCCGCCCAGGTAGAGCTGGGCCATGCGCGGGTCGGCCAGGAGCTCCGCCCCGGTCGCCGCGATGGCCACCGTCCCTGCGTCCATGACCGCCCCGCGGTGGGCGATGCCGAGGCCTGCGCGGGCGTTCTGCTCGACGAGCAGGATGGTGTGGCCCTCGTCGCGGTTGAGCGCCGTGATCGTCTCGAACACGAGGTGGCGCGCCTTGGGATCGAGCCCCATCGACGGCTCGTCCATCAGGATCAGCCGCGGCTCGAGCATCAGTGCGCGGGCGATCTCGACGATCTTCTGCTGGCCGCCCGAGAGCGATCCGGCCCGGTCGCCGCGGCG
Source organism: uncultured Actinomycetes bacterium (assembly GCA_963760755.1). Lineage (GTDB taxonomy): Bacteria > Actinomycetota > Thermoleophilia > Gaiellales > JAICJC01 > JAICJC01. Next base: position 541,216 of record CAVXEE010000003.1, read on the forward strand.
ATTGGCCACGAGCGGGAAGCGCTCGGCCACCGCCTCGGCCCGCCGCCGCACCTCGGCCGAGTCGCGCAGGATGTGCGCGCCCATGAGGATGTTCTCCCACACCGTCATCCCGGCGAAGAGGCCGCGCTCCTGCGGCACGTGCACGACGCCGCGGCGCAGCACCGCGCCGGGCGAGAGCCCCGCGATGTCCGTGCCGTCGAGCAGGATCTGACCCTGACGCGGTCGCAGCAGGCCGGAGATGGTGCGAAGCACGGTCGACTTGCCGGCGCCGTTCGGCCCCACCAGGCATGTGATCGTGCCGGGCGCGAGCGCGAGCTCGACCCCGCGCAGCACGTCGGCCGCGCCGTAGCCCGCCCGCACCTCGCGCAGCTCGAGGACGCTCACGTGCCCAGGTACGCGTCGAGGACGGCCGGATCCTGCTGCACCGCCGCGGGTGGCCCCTCGGCGATCTTGGAGCCGTGGTCGAGCACGATCACCGGATCGCACAGCCGCATGACCGTCGGCATCGCGTGCTCGACGATCAGGAGCGTCAGGCCGCGCTCGTGCAGCTCGCGGATGTGGCGCTCCATCGTCTCGACCATCACCGGATTCACACCCGAGGTCGGCTCGTCGAGCAGCACCAGGCGCGGCCGGCCCATCAGCACCGACGCGAACTCGAGCAGCTTGCGCTGGCCGAACGAGAGCTGGTCGGCGCGGGCGTCCCGCAGGCCCGCGAGGCCGAACTCGTCGAGCAGCTCGACGGCGCGCTCGCCGTCCGCGCGCGGTGCGGCGGCACGCAGCAGGCTGCGGCGCGGCTGCTGGATCGCCGCGATCATGTTCTCGACCAGCGTCAGGGAGCCGAACACGCGCGCCTGCTGGAACGTGCGCGTGAGCCCCCGCCGGCAGAGCGCCGTCGGATCGGCCCGGCGCACGCGCCGCCCGGCGAACGTGACCGAGCCGGCGTCGGCCTTCATGTAGCCGGTGATCAGGTTGAAGAGCGTCGTCTTGCCCGAGCCGTTGGGGCCGATCAGCGCGGTCACGGTGCCCTCGGCAACGGCGAGCGAGCAGCGGTCGACGGCGGCGACGCCGCCGAAGCGCTTCGTCAGGCCCTCGACCTCGAGGATCGCGGTCACGTCGCCGCCCCGGTCATCTCGGCCCTCGGCCCGTCGGCGGTGTGCGCCCCGTTCGGCGAGCGCCGGGCGGCGACCAGATCGCGCAGCGACGGAAGGATCCCGCGCGGCAGGAGCAGCATGACGACCAGGAAGATGGCCGCGTACGCGACCAGGTAGAGCTCGCTCGCGCCCTGGCTGAACGCCAGGTACTGCTGCGCGGGGACGAGGATGAGCGCGCCCAGCGTCGGCCCCCAGATCGTGCCGCGACCGCCGAGGAAGGCCATCAGCACGACCCCGATCGTGACGAGCGGGTCGACGGCGAACTGCGGGTAGATGAAGCCGATGTAGTACGCCCAGATGCCGCCGGCCATCGCCGTCAAGCCCGCGCTGAGCGCGAAGGCGACGAGCTTCGCGTAGGTCACCTGCACGCCGAGGCCGCGCGAGCGGTCCTCGTCGTCGCGGATCGTGAAGAGCATCAGGCCGAGCTTGCCCGTTGCGACGTACCACGAGATCAGGACGGCAAGCACGTACACGGCCACCATCGCGAGGTAGAACGGCCGCTCGAAGGTCGAGTTGGGGAAGGGCGGCAGCGGCATCACGAGGCCCTGGGCGCCGTTGGTGAGCGAGTGCAGGTTGAAGGCGAGCTGCTGGACGATGAAGAGCATCGAGATCGTGACGATGGCGAACGTCGCGGCCCGCGTGCGCACCGCCACCCACGCGAACGGCAGGGCGACGACGGCGACCCCGAACCCGACCGCCGGCAGCACGGCGAACGGGCGGTACCCACCGCCGATGCCGATGTGCTGGAACACGATCGCCTCGCCGTAGGCGCCCATCCCGAAGAAGGCCGCATTCCCGAGGGACAGGTAGCCCGAGAAGCCACCGAGGATGTTCCAGGCCGTCGCGAGCGCCGCGTACATCACCGTGAAGATGGCGATGTTCACGACCCACGGCTCGGTGAACAGGAACGGGAACGCCAGGAAGACGGCGGTGAAGCCGATGCCGCGGGCCAATCCGAGCCGGGTCAGCGGTCTCACAAGAGCACGTCCGCCCGTGGGATTCGTCGTGAGGCGCAGGGTGCGGTGGCTGCGGGAAGGATCGAAAGGCGAGCGGAGCGCAGACGTGGCCGGAGGCCACGATGAGCACCGCACGCCGCGTGGGACGCACCCGCAGACGGCGCGAACCAGCCGCAACAGAAGCCGACGGGCGGATGGGCTCTCACAGCCGGCCTCTCTCGCTCGTGCCGAAGAGCCCCTGCGGTCGCACGACGAGCACCGCGATCAGGATGACGAAGAACACCATCGACGACCACGTGGGCGAGATCGTCGCCGCCAGCACCGACTCGGACACGCCCATCACGAGCGCCGCCACGACCGCGCCGGTGAGGCTGCCCAGGCCGCCGAGCACGATGATCGTGAGCAGCCGCGAGATCAGGTCGTAGTGGCTGCCCGGGTTGAACGGCTCCACCATCCCGAACACCGCGCCCGCGGCCGTCGCCGTGGCGACGCTGATGCCGAAGCCGTAGGCCGACACGCGCTCGGCGTCGACGCCGAGGAGGCGGGCCGAGGTCGGGTTCTGCACCGTCGCCCTGATCGCCCGGCCGAGCCGCGTGCGGTGCAGGACGAGGTAGAGGGCCGCCAGGACCACGCCCGACACCCCGAACGCGGCCAGCCGCACGACCGCGATCCGGTAGGCGCCGATCGTCAGCGTGTCGTTCACGTAGCTCGGCAGGGTCGCCCGGTATGTGGTCGTGTAGATGACGCTGAGGATGCCCTCGAACGCGAGCGCGATCGCCCACGTGACGAGCAGCGACAGCTCCTCGCGCTCGTCTGAGCGCAGCGGCCGGAGGAAGACGTACTGGAGCACGACCCCGACCGCGAAGGCGGCCGGGGTCATGAGCAGGATCGAGACGAACGGGTCGATGTGGAAGTCGGTGAAGAGCGTGTAGCTGACGTACGCCCCGGCGACGATCATCGCCCCTTGGGCGACGTTGATCACCCGCATGACCCCGAAGGCCAGGGTCAGGCCGCTCGCCATCAGGGCATAGACGCCGCCGGTGAGCAGGCCGAGGATGACCGCCTGAATGACGAGGTGCAACCGACTTGCCTCGAGCTATGGGTGCCTAGCCGCCCCACGGCGGCTTGGGGATGACCGGGGCCGCCAGCGCCTGGGCGGGCGGGTACACCGGCAGGAGCTTGCCGCCGATCCACTCGGTCAGGATCGCACTGCCGGACGGCGCGCCGTACTTGTCCCAGCTGAGGTTGCCCTCGACCGTCGGCCACGATCCGGAGTGAAGCGACTTGATGATGGTGGCATTGTCGATCTTGCCGGTCTTCTTCGCCACCTCGGCCACGACCTCGCCGACGGCGTACGCCTCGGCCGAGCCGGAGTCGATGTTGGCCGGCGTGCCGCCGTACTTGGCGTTGTAGGCCTTGATGAACGCCTGGTTGCCGGGCGCCTTCGAGTTCGGGAACCAGTCGCCGCAGCTGAAGATGCCGTTGACGTTCTTGGCACCGACCTTGCTGGGGAACTCCACCGGCGAGTTGGCGCCGTTGGCCTGGAACAGGAACTTCGGGCTGAACCCGAGCTGTACCATCGCGTTCACCATCGAGTAGGCGTCGTCGGACTGCGTACCTGCGAACACCATGTCCGGCTTGGCGGCGGCCATCTTCTCGACCACCGGCGTCAGGTCGGACATCTCGGGCGGGTAGACCTCCTTGAACACGGTCTTGATCCCCGCCGCCTCGAACTGGAGGCGCGCGCGCTCGGCGATCGGCGCCGAGAACGGGTCGTCGAGCTCGGGATATGCGGCCGTCTTCGGCCGCTGGCTCGCGGGCAGCGAGAGGATGTACTTGACGAACGGGTCGCCGCAGTTCACGACGGGCGCCGGCTGGACGAAGAACACGTTTCCGAGCTTCTCCTGGAACACCAGCGGGCCGCCGCCCGAGGGCTCGGGGAAGGCATAGTTGTACCGCGAAGCGACGCGTGCCGCCGGGGCCGTGAGAAGCGTCGAGAACGGCCCGAAGACGAGGTCGACCTTGTCGCGCGTGATCAGGGTCTGGTAGTTCGTGACCACCTGGTTGGGGCTCGATGCGTCGTCGACGATCTTCAGCTGCACCTTGCGCCCGAGGATGCCCCCGTGGGCGTTCACCTGGTCGGCCCAGAGCTTGTACCCGAGCTCCGCCGCGTGGCCCGGATCCGAGAAGTCGCCGGAGAACGACAGCGAGATGCCGATCACGAGCGGCTTCGTCGTGCCCGCGCTCGAGCCGCCCCCCGATCCCCCGCCGCACGCCGCAGTTGCCACGATGGCCAGTGCGGCCAGCGCCAGTGAGACCTTGTGTGATGCGACCCTCACGACGACTCCTCTCCCGTCGGGGAGGCGACGCACCGGGTGGTGACGCCGCCTGCAACACGTCTTGCAATCGGTTGCATAACCCTAGTTCCTTGGCCCGTGCATGTCAACGGCATCCGCATGTCTACGCCCGCACGCCGCTTGCGGGGGTGCCGAGACCGTCTGCGACAGGGTCGGCGTCATCCGCCATCTCGAACCCGGACCGGCCCGCCTCGACCTCGAGCAGCGAGGCGAAGTCGACGCCCGTGTGGCCGGCGTCGATCGCCTCCTGCACCAGCCCGCGCACGAGCTGCATCGTCGGCAGAGGGACGCCCATCTCGGCGCCGGCGTCGAGGCCGAGGTCGAAGTCCTTGCGCAGGAGCTCGAGGGTGAACGTGGGCGTGTAGGTGCGGTTGACATAGGCGGGCGTCTTGTAGCGCGTGAAGGTGGAGCCCATCACGCTCGCGTTGAGGAACTCAAAGAACTCCCGCCGCGGCACTCCGCCCCGCTCCGCCAGCACCGCGATCTCGGCCAGCGACTCGGCGACGACGCCGAGGAACAGGTTGTGGCAGATCTTCACCAGCCGGGCGGCATCGCCCTCGCCGACGTAGGTCACGCCCTCGCCGAAGTGCTCCAGGTACGGCAGGGCGGCCTCGTAGGCGCCCCGCGGCCCGGACGCCACCACGGTCAGGCGGCCGGCCGCGACGACCTTCGGGTTGCCGCTCACCGGCGCTGCCAAAAGCGCCGTCCCGCGCGTGCTGGCGACGGCGCGCACGGCCGCCGACGCATCCGCCGACACCGTCGAGGAGTCGACCAGCACGGCCGGCGCCGCGTCGGCCCGCGTGAGCACGCCGCCAGGCCCCGTCGTGACCGCCTCGAAGTCGTCCGAGCCGGCCACCATCGTGAAGACGATGTCGCGGTCGGCGAGATCGGCCGGCGTGTCGACGATCGTGGCGCCGAGCCCGGCCAGGGGCTCCGCCTTCTCGCGGGTGCGGTTCCACACCGCCACGTCGCAGCCCGCGGCCAGCAGCCGCTCGGCCAGCCGGTACCCCATCCTGCCGGCGCCGATCCAGCCGACCGCCCCGGTTGCCGCCCTTCCGTCGTTCACGTCCTCGATCTCCCCTCCCCGGACGCGGCCGGTGTCGCAGCAATCGATTGCAACTACTATATCGATGGCGCTCGCGGGCGTCAAACACCCTGTTCCCGGCGAAAGTAGAGTGAGGCATGTCGCAAAGGCCGGTCACGATGCGCGACGTCGCCCGTACGGCCGGGGTGCACCCCGGCACGGTCTCGCGCGTGCTCAACCCGCGCACACGCGCCCTCGTGAACCCGGCCACCGCCGACCGCGTCGAGCGCGTCGCCCGCGAGATGGGCTACTCGCTGAACCCGATCGCACGCGGCCTGAAGACGCGGCGCACGTTCAGCGTCGGCGTCCTCATCCCCGATCTGACGAACCCGCTCTTCCCGCCGATCATCCGCGGCATCGAGCGCGTGCTCGACGCCGCCGGCTACACGGCGCTCGTCGCCTCGACCGACGGCGAGCCCGCCCGCGAGCGCCAGCGGCTCGAGGCGCTGATTGCGCGCCAGGTGGACGGCTTCGTGATCGCGACCGCCGTGCGCCACCACCCCGTGGTGGCCGAGGCGATCGCGTCCGACCTGGCCGTGGTGCTCGTGAACCGCACGATCGAGGGCGAGGGCGTCTTCGCGGTCGTCCCCGACGACCGCCGCGGCTCGGCGCTCGCGGTCGACCACCTGGCGACGCTCGGCCATGCCCGTATCGCGCACATCGCCGGCCCGCAGGCGACCACGACCGGCCTCCTGCGGTACCGCGGCTTCGTCGAGGCGATGGAGGACGCTGGCCTGCCGGTCGACCGCACCCTGATCGCGCAGGGGGAGGCGTTCACGATCGCCGCCGGCACGACGGCCGCGCGCGACCTCCTGGCCGCGGCCGACCCGCCGACCGGGATCGTGGCGGCAAACGACCTGCTCGCGCTCGGCGCCTACACCGCGCTGCACGAGGCCGGTCTGCGCTGTCCGCACGACGTCTCGGTGGTCGGCTTCAACGACATGCCCTTCGCCGATCGCTTCGCCCCGCCGCTCACGACCATCCACATCCCCCACGGCCAGATCGGCGCCCGCGCCGCCGAGCTCCTGCTCGAGCGGATCGAGGACCCGGCCGCGACCCCGCAGACGCTCGTGTTCGAGCCGACCGTCAGGGTGCGGGGGTCGACGGCGGCGCCGCCGCGGGCCCGGCGTCCGCGCCCGGGCGGTTCAGGTGCGACTGCGTCTCGCGGATCCCCGGAAGCTGGCCCGACACGGTGAAGTAGTTGCTGCGGCCGGCCACGAGCAGATCCTCGGCCGGGAAGCGCGTGATCACCTCGCAGCCGGTGTCGGTGACCACGAGCTGCTCCTCGATCCGGGCGGCGCCGAAGCCGTCGGACGTGGGCCAGAACGTCTCGAGCGCGAACACCATCCCCTTCTCGATCACCTCGGGGTGGTCGAGCGACACGAGCCGGCTGATGATCGGCTTCTCCCAGATCGAGAGACCCACGCCGTGCCCGAACTGGAGCGCGAAGGCGGCCTCCTCGTTCGGGAAGCCGAACTCCTGCGCGCGCGGCCACACGCTCGCCACCTCGCCGGTGGTGACGCCCGGCTTGACCAGGGCGATCGCACGGTCGAGCAGGTCGCGGCAGCGGCGGTAGGCGTCGACCTGCGCGCGCGAGGCGCTGCCGATCGCAAACGTGCGGTAGTAGCAGGTGCGGTAGCCGAGGTGGCTGTGCAGGATGTCGAAGTAGGCCGGGTCGCCGGGCCGCAGAACACGGTCGGAGTAGACGTGCGGGTGCGGGTTCGCGCGCTCGCCCGAGATGGCGTTCACGCCCTCGACGTGCTCGGAGCCGAGGTCGTAGAGCACCTTGCTGACGAGGCCGACGCACTCGTTCTCGCGCATGCCCGGCCGCATGCTGCGGTAGAGCTCGTCGTAGGCGGCGTCGACCATCATGCACGCCGTGTCGAGCAGGGTGATCTCGTCGGCCGTCTTGATCACCCGCGCGGACTGCATCAGCTGCTGGCCGTCGACGACCTGCAGGCCGCGGGCCTGGAGGGCGAAGAGCACGGCCGGCTCGACCACGTCGACGCCGACGGGCTCTGCCTGCAGCCCGCGCTCCTCGAGCGCACGCCAGATCTTCTCGGCCACGTCCTCCGCGCGTCCGCTCTCGGGCGACATCGCCCCGCGCATCGTCGAGATGCCGGCGGGCGTGCGCCCCTCGAGCCACGGGCAATAGAGCTCGTGGTGGCGGGCGGCCGACCCGAAGTCCCACACGATCGGCTCGGCGCCGCGGGCAAGCAGCGAGAAGCGGGCCAGCTTGTCCATCGCCCAGGTGCCGATGTGCGTGGCGGTGACGTAGCGGATGTTCACCATGTCGAAGCAGAGCAGTGAGCCCATCTCGGAGCGCTCGAGCAGGCCGCCGATCCGCTCGAGTCGCTGCCGCCGCAGCCGGTCGACGTCGACCCGCTGCTCCCAGTCGACCGCGTTCAGCCCGAACGTCTTGCCCATCGTGCCACCTCTCCAGTCAGGCCGGCTCGCCGACGCCGAGCCGCTCGCGCACGCTGCGGGCGATCGCGTCGGGGCCCGGCAGGTATGCGTCCTCGAGCGGGGGGCTGTAGGGAATGGGCGTGTCCGGTGTCGTCAGCGTCCACACGTCGTCGAGGTCGCCGAGCGCGCGCTCGGCCACGGCCCCCACGAGGCCGCTCGCCCAGCCGCCGAGCTCGGGCCCCTCCTCGACGGCGACCATCCGGCTCGTCTTGCGCACCGACGCGACGACCGTGTCGTGGTCGAGCGGGCGCAGGCTGCGCAGATCGATCACCTCGGCGTCGACGCCGGCGGCCGCGAGCGTCTCGGCGGCCGCGAGCGCGTCGTGCACGCCCCGCATCACCGAGACGATCGTGACGTCGGTTCCCGGCCGCACCACCCGCGCGGCGCCGATCGGCACGGGCGCGTCGCCCACATCGCCGGTCACCGGGTAGAGGCGCTTGTGCTCGAGCACGATCACCGGATTGTCGTCGCGGACCGCGGCCTCGATCAGGCCGCGGGCGTCGTCGGGGAACGCCGGGGCGACGATCTTCAGGCCGGAGACGCCCTGCAGCCACGTCGCCGGCGTCTGCGAGTGGATCGCGCCGAACCGGCCGCCGCCGCCGACCGCGCAGCGCACGACGAGCGGCACGGGCGCCTGCTCGTTGGACATGTACCAGTACTTGGCGGACTGGTTGACGAGGCTGTCCATCGCCAGGGCCATGAAGTCGCCGAACATGATCTCGACCACCGGGCGCAGGCCGGTGACGGCGCTGCCGAAGGCCGCGCCGGCGAGCGCGAGCTCCGAGATCGGCGTGTCGAACACGCGCTCGTCGCCGAACTCCTCGGCCAGGCCGGGGGTGGCCTTGAAGACGCCGCCGGCGGCCGCGATGTCCTCTCCGAAGAGCACGACGCGCTCGTCGCGACGCATCTCGGCCGCCAGCGCGTCGCGCACGGCGGTGCGCATATCGGTGCTCATCCGGCGTACTCCGCGGCGGCGACGGCCGGATCGGGGTACGGGTCGCCGACCGCGGCCGCGACACCCGCCTCGACCTCGGCGCGCACGGCGGCCTCGCAGGCCGTGATCTCCTCGAGCGCGACCCCGGCCTCGGAGAGCCGGGCGGCGGCAACGGTGAGCGGGTCGCGCACGAGCCACTCGTCCAGCTCGCCCTCGGGGCGGTAGACGCCCGGGTCGGTCTTGGAGTGGCCCAGGTGGCGGTAGGTGAGGCACTCGAGGAACGCGGGCCCGTCGCCGCGGCGGGCGTGGTCGACCGCCCGCTCGGCCACCGCGTGCACCAGCTCGACGTCGTTGCCGTCGACCTTCTCGGCCGGGATGTCGTAGGCGGCGGCGCGGGCGCGGATGTCGCCGCCGGCCGTGACCGCTGCCATCGGCGTGAACTCGCCGTAGAGGTTGTTCTCGCACACGAACAGCACCGGCAGGCGGCGCACACGGGCGAAGTTCAGGCACTCGTGGAAGTAGCCGTGGTTGGTCGCGCCGTCGCCGAAGAAGGCGACCGCGACGCCGCCGGTGCGCTGCAGCGAGAGCCCGGCGCCGGTGGCGGCGGCGATGCTCCCGCCGACGATTCCGAAGCAGCCGATCAGGCCGTGGTCGAGGTCGATCACGTTCATCGACCCGGCCCGGCCACCGCAGACACCGGTGCTGCGCCCCATCAGCTCGGCCGCGAGCGCGCGCGGCTCGGTGCCCATCGCGAGCGCCGCGCCATGGCCGCGGTAGGTCGCGGCCACGCGGTCGCCGGGCGCGAGCGCGGCACAGACGCCGACGGCGCACGCCTCCTGGCCCGTGTACAGGTGCACCGTGCCGTGCACCTCGCCGCGCAGGAACAGGCGCTGCATCTCGTCCTCGAACGCGCGGATGCGCACCATCTGCCCGTACAGGTCGAGCGGGCTGCCCCGCTCTGCGGCCGCCACGGCGGGGCTCGCCCCACCCGAAGCTTCACTCACCCGGTCTCCTTCCGCGGTTGCGGCCTGACGTCCATGCAAACGATTGCAAAGCGCTCCCGGGTTGTCAAGCCGCCAACCGCAACGCGACTCCGGTTGCGGCCGGCGCGAGCACCGCGAAAGCGCGTGCGTGTGCGATCAAGAACTAGATTGCGGCCATCGCCGCGCCGCCGAACACGCTGCTCGTCTCCGGGCACACGCTGACACCGGCCGACGTGGCCGACGTCGCGCTGCGCGGCCGCCCGGTGCAGATCGCCCCGGCGGCGCGCGGGCGCATCGAGGCTGCTCGGGGCATGCTCGAGCGCGCGCTGGCCGAGGGCCGCCCCGTCTACGGCCTGACGACGGGACTCGGCGCGCGTGTGAGCGAGCCGGTGGCGCCCGAGCACGCGGCCGCGCAGGCCGCCCGGATCGTGCGCGGCCGGGCGACGGCCGTCGGCGAGCCGCTGCCCACAGCCGCCGTGCGGGCGACGCTGCTCGCCCGCCTGAACGGACTCTGCGCGGGCGGGGCCGGGGTCTCGCCGGCGGTCGCCGACACGCTGGCCGCCATGCTCAACGCCGGCGTGCACCCGGTCGTGCCGCGGACAGGCTCGATCGGCGCCGGCGACCTGTGCCTGCTCGCCCACGTCGCGCTCGTGGTGCTCGGCGAGGGCGAGGCCGATGTGGGCGGGACGCGCCTGGCGGGCGCCGAGGCGCTGCGGCGGGCGGGGATCGCGCTCCCCGTCGTCGGCGCCGGCGACGGCCTGGCGCTCTGCAACGCCTCGTCGGTCTCGGCCGGGGCGGCGGCGCTCGCAGTCGATGCGGCCGACCACCTGCTCGACGCCGTCCAGATCGCGGCGGCGCTCTCGATGGAGGGCTTCCGCGCGGCGGCGACGCCGATCCACGCCGACGTGGCCGGCGCGCATCCGGCCCCGGGACAGGAGTGGGAGGCAGCCGGCCTGCGCGAGCTCCTGCGCGGCGGCAGCCTGCTCGACGCGGGCGCCTCGCGGCGGCTGCAGGATCCGCTCAGCTTCCGCTGTGCGAGCCACGTGCACGGCGCCCTGCGCTGGGCGCTCGACGTGCTCGCGACGGCCGTGCTCGGCGCCCTGAACGGCGCGGGCGATAACCCGCTCGTGCTCGGCACGGGGGGTGTCGTGTCGACCGGCAACTTCCACACGCCGGCGCTCGCGCTCGCACTCGACACGGCCGCGATCGCGGTCGCCCAGACCGCCGGCCCCGCCGCCGAGCGGCCGGCGCGACTGGCCACCGAGCGCCTGAGCGACCTGCCCGCCAACCTCACCCGGGGCGGCGAGGGCCGCTCGGGCATCGCGCCGCTCTTGAAGACTGCGCAGGCGATCGCGGTCGAGATCCGCCACCTCGCCGCACCGCTCGCCATCGACCCCCGCTTCGGGGCCGACGGTGTCGAGGACGACTCGACGAACGCCGCCGCGGGGGCGCTGCGGCTGCAGGCGCAGCTCGGGCTGCTCGAGCGCCTGATCGCGCTCGAGCTCCTGTGCGCGGCGCAGGCGGTCGACCTGGCGGCGCCCGATCGGCTCGGCAACGGCACGGCGGCAGCGCAGGCCTGCGTACGCGAGCTGGTGGCGCCGCTCGACGACGACCGGCCGCTCGGCGCCGAGGTCGAGCGGGTGGCGCGCGAGCTCGTGGCGTCGGGCGTCCTGCGCGAGCGCGTCCGCGAGGCGGTGCGGTGGCCGGACTCGAGCTGACCTATCTGAGCGGGGCAGACATCGACCGCCTGGCGCTCGGCGCCGACGAGATCCTGGCGGCCGTGTCAGACGTGCTCGCCGCGCACGGCCGCGGCGAGACCGTGATCGAGCCGCGCGTGCACCTGTTCCCCGGCGGCGGTGCCGACGGGCACTTCAACGTGCTCCGCGGCGCGCTGCCGCGTGCGGGCGTCGCCGGCGTGAAGGTCGTCGGCGACTACGTCGGAAACGGCGCGCGCGGGCTGCCGTCGGAGCTCGCGCTGCTGACGCTCCACGACACGGCCACCGGCGCCCCGACGGCGATCCTCGACGCGACCGCCATCACCGCGATGCGCACGGGCGCCGTGACCGCGATCGGCGCCCGCCACCTCGCCCGGCGCTCGAGCCGCGTGCTCGCCCATATCGGCAGCCGCGGGACGGCCGAGTGGAACGTGCGCCTGCTCTGCGCCGTCCTGCCCGGGATCGAGGAGGTGCGCATCCACTCGAGCACGCACGAGAACCGCACCGCGCTCGCCGGGCGCCTTGCCGCCGAGCTCGGCCCGCGCGTGCACGCCGTGGACGGCTGGGAGGAGTGCGTGCGCGGCGCCGACGTCGTGGTCGAGGCCACCCGCCTGGTGACACCCGAGCCGCTGCTGCGCACCGAGTGGATCGCCCCGGGCGCGCTCGTCGTCCCCTACGGCACGGTGAGCGCCGTCGCCCTCGACCTGACCGACGTGATGGACAAGGTGGTCGTCGACGACTGGGGCCAGGCGCGGTCGGGCCCGCTCGGCGCGCTGCGGGCGCATGTCGACTCCGGCCGCCTGTCGCAGGACACCCTGCACGCCGAGCTCGGCCAGATCGTGGCCGGCCTGCGGCCGGGCCGCGAGACCGACTCCGAGCGCATCCTGCTGTGGCACCGCGGGCTCAGCCTGACCGACATCGCGCTCGGCCGGGCGATGCTCGCGCGGGCGCAGGAGCGGGGCATGGGGACGCGGCTGCCCTACCGCTGAAATGCCAAGGCCGGCCGGGGAGCGGACTCCCCGGCCGGCCTCGTTGGCTCTGGGCTAGAAGGTCGCCCGGGCCGCGGGCGAGAAGCCCGACGAGTTGCCGCCCTTGTTCGTGCGAACCTGGAACTTGTACACCCCGGTGCCTGCGCTGGGCGTGTACGTGTAGGTCAGGCTCGTCAGGCCGGTGCCGGCCGGCGCCGGGTTGAACGTGGTGCTACCAGGAAGCGCGACCTGGACGTCCAGCGTGACCCCGGCGGGCACGGAGGTCGCGATCGTGACGGTGATCGCCGTGTGGGCGCCGTTCACCGTCGCAGAAGGCGTCACCTTGATCTGCGGGGTGCCGCCGAACGCCGTGCCGACGGTCGAGTTGTAACCGAACGTCCCCGCCGTGGTGAAGGTGAACGGGAACGAAGTCCCCGGCGCCTGGGAGCCGGAGTCGAACAGGTTCATGCCGCTCGTGTCGGTGATGCTGTGCGCATCGCCGGTCGCGAACACCCACCGCACCGTGGTCGGCTTCTTCGTCGTACCGGTCGCGAGCGGGATGCCCTGCTGCGACGGCACGGGGCCGCCGTCGTGCACGATCACGTAGCTCGAGTGGCCCTGCAGAGACGTGAGCCGGCCGATCTTGTTGCCGACGTTCTCGCTGAACCAGGTGTTGCCGTCGGCCCCGGTCACGATGCCGCCCGGGGACGAGCCCTTCGTCGTAATGCCGAACGACGTCACGGCGCCGGCCGTGGTGACACGGGCGATCGCGTTGGCGCCCTGCTCGGTGACCCAGAGGTTGCCGTCGGGGCCGCTCGTGATGCCGGTCGGCTTGCCGGGGACCGAGATCTGGGTCACGACCGGGGTTGCGGCGGTCGTGATCTTCGCGACGTGGTTGATGCCGGGCTCGGCGACCCAGATGTTGCCGTCGGGGCCGCTCGTGATCCGCGCGGGCGATGCCGAGCCGGCAAGGGCGACCCGAGTCTGGACGCCTGCGGGGGTGACCCGGAAGACGTCGTTCTTCGAGGTGCCGCTGACCCACAGGTTGCCGTCGGGGCCTGCAGCGATCCGGGTCGGACCGGTGCCCGCGGGCAGCTGCGCCAGCAGGGTGAACGCATGCGTGTGCACGTCGAACTTGACGACCCTGCTCTGCGCATTCGACACGAAGTAGAGGAAGCCGCCGGGCCCGGCCGTGATGCCGCGCGGGCTGGTGCCGTCGGCCGCCGGGATTGCGAACGACGTGAACGTCGGCCCGCCGACAACGCGGCCGATGCGGTTGGATGCCGACTCGGTGAACCAGACGGCGCCGTCGGATCCGGTCGTGATCCCGACCGGGTTGCTCTTGGCCGTCGGGATCGTCGCGAGGGTCACCGCGCCCGTCTTGTTGATGTGGCCGAGCTTGTTGCTGCCGGCGTTGACGAACCACACATTGCCGTCGCCGCCGACCGTCAGGTCGCCGGGCTGGTTGTTTGTGCCTGGAATCTTGAAATCCACGATCGCGTGCGTTGCAGCCCCCGCTGGGCCTGCCGAGGCGACCGCGGCCACCGCGAGCAACACGATCGACGCCAGCGCTTTGCCGGCGTGTCGACGATGCGACATGTGCCCTTCCCTCCTGTATGTGCTCGACCCGTCCAATCGCGCCGAGAATGTCCACCTCAAGGGTACGTCCGACTTGACGCAGGGCAACCCCCTGCCAACGAACCCTTAACAGACGCGGTGGCCCGCCCGCGCCGGTGGTGTTAGCCTGGATAGCCGAGATGCCGTTCCAGCTGGGCCTTCCCGAAATCGTCCTCGTCCTCGTGATCGCCCTCGTGTTCCTGGGGCCGAAGCGGCTGCCAGAGGCGGGCCAGGCGCTCGGCAAGGGCATGCGCGAGTTCCGACACGGGCTCGACAGCGTGAACCCTCTGCACGACTCCCAGCCTGCGGCCGAGCTGCCGCCGGCGCTGCCCGTGTACACCCCGCCGCCGGCCTATCTGCCGCCGCCCGGCGAGCAGTCCGCGGTCTACACGCCGCCGGCCGCCCACCCCGCTGCGGCGCCCGCCGCCGGCGAGGGCACGCGCCAGCGCGAGAGCCAGTAGACGAGCTCGAGCCGGCGCCCGTCCGGCCCATCGACCACGCGGAAGACCTCGGGCGCGGGCACCTGCTCGGCCAGGGCGGCGGCGATCAGGCCGCGGGCGGCCTCGCCGCCGCTGCCGCGGGCGATCCACTCCTCGAAGTCGATCCGAAGCGGCGCCGTCGCGGCATGCTCGAGCACCAGGCCGGCCCGCTCGCCCAGCGCACGCAGGCGGGCCGGGGTCAGGCAGGCCCAGTGGGAGGGGTCGCGCAGGCGCTCGATCTCCTCGTGCCAGGCGGCCACGTCGGCGTCGGCCGCGGTGACGTGGTCGGCCAGGACGACCGCACCGCCGGGCCGCACGACCCGCGCGAGCTCGGCCACGACGCGGCCGGGCCGGGGGATGTGGTGCAGGCTGAAGCGGGTCACGGCGCCGTCGAAGCTGTTCGCCTCGAACGCGAGCGCAGTGGCGTCGCCGAGCGAGAACGACGCGTTGCGCGCGCCCTCGCGCTCGGCCTCACGGCGGGCGAGCTCGACCATCGCCGGCGTCATGTCGACGCCGTGCACCTCGGCCACCCGCGCCGCGAGGCCGCGGGCGACGAGCCCCGGCCCGCAGGCCGCGTCGAGCCAGCGCTCGTCGGGCGCGGCGGGGATCAGCTCGAGCAGGCGCCCGAGAGCCTCCTCCGAGCGCATCGCCGGGGCGGCGTTGAACGCCTCTGACTGGTGCGTGAACTCGCGCACGATCGGGTCTTCGTCCACGCCCGTGTTCTACCGCCGCGCGTCATACTGGGCGGCGATGACGGAGGAGCGCTTCACCGTCTCGACGCCCGCGGGCGAGATCGCCGCCTGGCGCGGCGGACGCGGGCCCGAGACCGCCGTGCTCCTGCACGGCGGGCCGGGCATGAGCGACTACCTGGAGACGCTCACGCCGCTGCTCGGCGACCGCTTCCGCACGATCCGCTACCAGCAGCGCGGCGTGCCGCCGACCACCATCGGCCCGCCGTTCGCCGTCGAGGCGCACGTCGAGGACGCGATCGCCGTGATCGACCACGAGGCCGCCGGCCGGGCCTGGATCGTCGGCCACTCGTGGGGCGGGCACCTCGCCCTGCACATGCTCGTGGCGTGCCCGGATCGGCTCGCCGGCGCGGTGATCGTCGATCCGCTGGGCCCTTACCTGGACGTGATGGAGCCGTTCGGCGCCCGGCTCCAAGCCGGCCTCACGGATGCGCAGCGGCAGCGGTCCGACGAGATCGAGGCGCGCGAGGACGCCGGCGAGGCGACCTCCGAGGACTCGCGCGAGGCGCTCGCGATGGTCTGGCCGAACTACTTCGCAGACCCCGCGACCGCGCCGTCGATGCCGCCGCTGGAATTCGGCGGGGCCGTGTACGCCGAGACGATGGCGTCGATCGCCGGGCACGCCGAGCGCGGCACGCTGGTGGACGGCCTGCCGCACGTGCCGGCGAGCATCCCCGTCGTCTTCATCCACGGGGAGCGCAGCCCGATGCCGGTGCGGGCGAGCACCGCGTCCGCAGCGCTGATCCCGCACGCACGGGTGGCCGTGATCGCCGACGCCGGCCACTTCCCGTGGCTCGAGCAACCCGAGGCGTGCATGTCGGCGCTTGACATGTGACTATTTAGTCACCTATTATCCGGCCATGGACGACGACCTGGTCTTCAAGGCGCTCGCCGACCCCAGCCGCCGGCTCCTGCTCGACCGGCTCTTCGAGCGTGACGGCCGCACGCTCACCGAGCTCGAGTCGCAGCTCGACATGACGCGGTTCGGGGTCATGAAGCATCTGAAGGTGCTCGAGCAGGCCGGACTCGTCGTTCCCCGTAAACAGGGCCGGAAGAAGCTGCACTACCTGAACCCGGTGCCGATCCGCCAGATCCTCGACCGCTGGATCGGCAAGTACCGGGAGCGCGAGGTGTCGGCGCTTCTCGACCTCAAGGCCACGCTGGAGGGAACATGACCACCATGACCGCAAGCACGACGCAGGTGTACCAGCTCTACATCCGGGCGACGCCCGAGCAGGTGTGGGACGCGATCACGAACCCGGACACGATCGCGCGCTACTTCCACGGGGCACAGATCGACGCCGGCCCGCTCGAGGCCGGCGCGCCGTTCCGGAGCTGGTCTCCCGACCGCACCCGCATGTGGGGCGACAACACCATCCTCGAGTGCGATCCGCCCCGCCGGTTCGTGCACACCTGGCGGAGCCTGTACGACGACGAGATGGCCGCCGAGGACGAGAGCCGGGTGACGTGGGAGATCGAGCCCGCCGACGGCGGCACGTCGCGGCTGACGCTCGTCCACGACCGGCTCGAGGGCGCGCCGAAGACCGCGGCGAGCGTCACCGGGTGGACGTACATCCTGAGCAACCTGAAGACGCTGCTCGAGACGGGCGAGGCCTTCCCCGTCGCCGAGTAGCCGGGGCGATGACAGGTTCATGACACCGGCCGTGCGCCGGTTTCGCGGCCTCCCGGGGCGGGTAGGCACCAGTGATTCCACCACTCCACCCCGGGAGGTCATCCACATGCAGGCCACGATCAGGATCTACAACCAGCCCGAGCTCGCCGACGAGCTGGCCGCGCACGCCGACGAGATCCAGGCGCTGATGGCGGGCGTCGACGGCGTGCGCTGGTACTGCCTGTTCCGCACCGATGCGGGCTGCGCGAGCGTGTCGGTGTGCGAGACCGCGGCGGCCGCCGAGGCGTCGACCGACACCGCCGCGGCCTGGTTCCGGGAGCGCACCGGCGAGATCACCGAGCCCGAGCCGATGATCGCCCGCGGCGAGGTGATCGCCGCCGTCGCCGCGGGCATATGATCGGCCGATGCAGCCACGCCGGGCGGCGGATCTGAAGGACGGCCCGGTCGGCCTCCCCGACGGCGACGTCGTCATGGTCGAGTGGGGCGACCCGGGCGGCGTCACCGGACCCGACCGGCCGATCGCGGGCCTGCACGTCCACCACTCGGACGACGAGGCCTGGTACGTGCTCTCAGGCACGCTCGGCTTCCGCCTCGGCGACGACACGGTCGAGGCGGGGCCGGGAGCGGTCGTCCTCGCCCGCCGCGGCACGGCCCACAGCTTCTGGAACGCGCGGCCGGAGCCCGCCCGCTACGTGCTCGTGACGGCGCCGCGGATCCACCGGCTGGTCGCCGCCCTGCACGCCGAGGGCGCGACCGACTACGCCGCCATCTTCCGCGACCATGCGTCCGAGCTCCTCTGACGCCTGCGGGCGGCGGCCTGGATAGGCTGGGCCCGTGCTCGTCGTCACCGGATCGACCGGTCACGTCGGCCGCCTCGTGGCCGAGGAGGTGGCCGTGCGCGGCCATCCCCAGCGGCTGCTGGTGCGCGACCCCGGCCGGGCGCCGCAGCTGCCCGGAGCCGAAGTCGTCGCCGCCGACTACGCCGACCCGGCGTCGCTGCGGGCCGCGCTCGGCGAGGGCGATCGCGTCTTCATGGTCTCGCTGCACGAGGGCCCGGCAGACCGCGTGCCCCAGCACCGCAACTTCGTCGAGGCGGCCGCCGCCGCCGGGGTGGCCCAGGTCGTCTACCTGTCGTTCGTCGCCGCCGGCCCTGACGCGATCTTCCTGCACGCGCGCTCGCACGGCGAGACCGAGCGCATGCTGGCCGACGCGGGCCTGCAGTTCACCGCGATCCGAAACTCGATGTACGCAGACGACATCCCCGGCTGGTTCGACACCGAGGGCACAAACACGGTCCCGGGCGGGGACGGCCGCATGAGCTTCTCCTACCGGCCCGAGCTCGCCCGCGCGATCGCGGTCACCCTCACCGAGCCCGGCCACGGCGGGAAGGTCTACAACATCGTCACGCCGCAGTCGGTGAGCATGACCGAGCTGGCCGAGATCGCCTGGGCCGTGAGCGGCGCCAACTACCGCTACGCGCCGACCAGCGACGCGGCGTGGGAGGTGCGCTGGCGGGCGCGCGGCAAGGAGGAGTGGGCGATCGAGGCCGGGCTGTCCTCGTATGCCGCCCTGCGCGCCGGCGAGTTCGACGTGACGAGCGACGACTACCGCACCCTGACGGGCGAGGATCCGCTGTCGGTCTCGGACATCGCCGCCCTCCTGGCCGACCGCCTGCCGCTGCACGCATGAGCCTCGCCGAGGCGCTCGGCGTGCGCAGCTACCGCGACCTGTTCGCCGGCGGCGAGGCCCGGCGGGTGGTGTCGTGGGGGCTCCTGGCGCGGATGCCGATGGGCATGAGCTCGCTCGCGTTCGTGCTGCTCGTGCGCAGCGAGGGCGGCTCCTACACCGCCGCCGGCATCGTGACCGGCGCGTACACCGTGGCGGCAGGCGCAGGCGCGGTGGTCGGCGGGCGCCTGGTCGACCGCCGCCGGCCCGCGCCCGTGCTGATGGTCTACGGCATCGCCTACGCGGTCGCGCTGGCCGGCCTGCTCGCGCTCGCCCACGCGCGCGTGCCCGAGGCGGCGCTCGTCGGCGCGGCGCTCGTGGCGGGCGTGCTCGCGCCGCCGATCGGGCCGACGATCCGGATGATGTGGCCGGCGATGCTGCCGCGGCCCGACCTGCGCACGACGGCGTTCGCGCTCGAGGCGACGATCCAGGAGGTGATCTTCGTGGTCGGGCCGTTGCTCGTGGCGGTGCTGGCGGCGACAGTCTCGGCGAGCGCGGGCGTCATCGCCGCGGCGCTCGCCTGCCTGGTCGGCACGCTCGGATTCATCGCCACGCCGGCCGTGCGGGCGCGACGGCCCGACCCGGGCCACGACCGCTCCGGCCACCACGTGTTCGAGGCGCTCATCCCCTGGGGCGTGCGCCGCATCCTCCTGCTCGGCGGCGCGTACGGGATCGCGTTCGGCGCCGCCGAGGTGTCGATGCCGGCGTTCGCCGAGGGCCACGGCGGCCGCTCGCTGGGCGGGATCGCCCTGGCGGCGTTCTCGGGCGGCAGCCTGACCGGCGGCATCCTGGCCGGGGCGGCGTCGTCGCAGGAGGGCGGCCTCAACCGCCGCCTGCAGCTCGTGAGCGCGGCGTTCGCGGTCGTGCTCGTGCCCCCGCTCCTGGCCGGGTCGATGGCGCAGATGGCGGTGGTCATGTTCGTCGCCGGCCTGCCGATCGCGCCCAGCGTCGCCATCGCCTACAACCTGATCGAACGGGCCGCGGTGGCAGGCACGCAGGCCGAGGTGTTCGGGTGGCTCTCGACGGCCGTGACGGCCGGCATCGCGGTCGGCACGGCCGGCGGCGGCAGCCTGATCGCGCACGGGAGCGTGCACCGCGCGCTCGCGCTTGCGATCGTCGGTGCGACGCTCGGCTGGGCGATCTCGCTCACCCGCGAGAGCGGGGACAGTCCCCGCCGTAGCGGGGACTGTCCCCGGGTCGCCTAGTTGATCGGGAGCGGCGTCGCCGTCTGGGCGGCGTTTACGAGCGGGAGCCCGAAGTCGTCCTCGAGCCCGGCCAGAAGGCCGAAGTGCGTGTAGGCGGTGCCGTCCTTCACGCCCGCCTTGGCGCTGCCGCCGATCGCGATCGTCGCGATGTGCTCGTTGCTCCGCGTGCCCTCGTCCCAGGTCACGATCACCTCGGCCCCACCCGCCAGCATGGCGGGGACGTTGCCCTTGAGCCAGGCGTCGCCGGCCTTGATCTGCGCCGTCTTGCTCGACCCGTCGTGCATGTCGTCCGCGTCGTTCGGGACGACGTAGGAGAAGGCGCGCAGGTGCGCCGGATCGAACGCCGCGTAGGGCAGCATGTTGGCGCAGGCGGCCTTGTTCGAGGTGATGTCCTGGTACCAGACAGCCGCGTTGTGGTTCTTGTCGTAGGGCGCCGGCCCGGACTTCGAGTAGCAGGCGCTCGGCATCGCCTCGTTGTACTGCCCCCAGCTGATGTCGGCCTTCTGGAGCTGGTCGAAGATATTCTCGGAGTTCTTCGCCTGCGAGGTCGTTGCGATCCCGCCGGTCATGCGCAGGTAGTCGGGCAGGCTGCCAGGCGCGGCCTGGTAGTTCGTGTAGAGCGTGCCGGCCGCGATCAGCGACTGGATGTAGGGCGCGTTCGCGTTGCCGACGATCGTGTCGTACGTCTTGTTCTCGAGCACGATCACCACGATCGGATGCGACGGCGCCGCCTGGGCGACCGCCGTCCCGATGCCCGCCGGAGCCGCCACCACGCACATGAGCCCCGCGGCGGCCGCCGCCGCCCGTCTCCGCATGCCACCACTCATCGCACGACCTCCCCGGTCACCCGCCGAATGTCCCCCCGGTCCACGGTACTCGCTGCAAGCGAAGTTGCAACCACACCACCCCGGCTGGGTGGGGTCACTCCCGGCCCAGGTCGGCCCCGATCCGCTCCATCACCGCGGCGGCCGGCTCGATCGACGTGATCGCCCCCGCGCCCGTGCCGGCGTAGAGGCACATCGCCTCGATGTCGCCGGTCGTCTCGCGCCTGGGGTCGTCGGCCGAGTAGCGCGGGATCGGGACGCCCGCGTGCTCGCCGAGGATCTCGCCCTCTCCCGGGCGCTCGCCCGGCGGTTTGCGGCCGAGCCGCGCCCAGCGCTCGTAGGTGCTGTTCACGAGCACCCGGTGCGGCGCGTCCGGCCAGCCTCCGTCGAAGAGGAGCGTATGCACGGTGTCGGAGCCGGCCACGACCCGCGCGGCGTACTGCGGATGCACGTCCGCCTCGTCGGTGGCGACGAACCGCGTGCCCATCATCGCCCCGGCCGCGCCGGCCGCGATGGCCGTCTGGACGCCGGCGGCGTCGACCAGCCCGCCGGCGGCGATCACGGGGAAGCCGACGGCCGCGGTCACCTGGCCGATCAGCGCCGCGCGCGCGGTCGTGCCCTGCACGTGCCCGCCCGCCTCGACGCCCTGGGCGATGACGACGTCGCATCCGGCCTGTGCACCCGCCACCGCCTCGGCGACCGAGCCGGCCTGGACGAGCACGCGGCAGCCCGCAGCATGCGCGCGCGCCACGAGCTCCGGCGCGACGCCCCACGAGAACGACACGAGCGCGACGCGCTCCTGGGCGCACACCTCGAGCCGCTCCGCCTGCTCGAACGCGAGCACGAGGTTGACGGCGAACGGCCGGTCGGTCAGCCGCCGCACCGCGCCGATCTGCTCACGCAGCCCGGCGGGATCCGTCCACGACGCGCCTAGGCAGCCGATGCCGCCCGCGCCGCTGACGGCGGCCACGAGCTCCGGGGTCGCGGCGGGTCCGATCGGTGCCTGCATGACCGGCACCGTCCAGGGGAGCTGCGCGGCGGTCGGCATCGCTGCGATCGTAGCGGCGCCCACCCGGCCTGGCAGGATGTGCGCGTGAACCGGCGTGAGCTCCTCCTGCGCGCGGCCGCCGTGCCGATGGCGGGCGGCCTCGCCGCGTGCTCCTCGGGCGGGTCGTCGTCGAGCCCCGCGAAGGTCGCGCCGCCCACCACGGGGCAGATGACGCTCGCCGATCTCGCGGCGCGGCTGCAGGGCCCGCTGCTGCGGCCGGGGACGTCGCACTACGACACGGCGCGCGTGATCTCGAACGAGCGCTACACGGCCCGGCCGCAGGCGATCGCGCGCGTCGTCTCCGAGGCGGACGTCGTCCAGTGTGTGCGCTTCGCGGCCGGCGGGACGCTGCCCTTTGCGGCCCGCTGCGGCGGGCACAGCTACGCGGGCTACTCCACGAACCGGGGCCTCGTGTGCGACGTGCGCCGGCTGAACGCGATCGCCGTCGCCGCCGACGGGCGGTCGGTCACGGTGGGCGCGGGCGTGCTCGCGATCGATCTCGTCACCGCCCTCGCGGCCAGGGGCCTGGCGGTGCCGACCGGGTCGTGCCCAACGGTCGGCATCTCGGGCCTCGCCCTCGGCGGCGGCGTCGGGTTCGCCGCCCGCGTCCTCGGGGCGACGTGCGACAACATCCTCGCCGTGCGGATCGTCACGGCCGCCGGCCGCGTCGTCACCGCCGATCCGGCGACGAACTCCGACCTCTACTGGGCCTGCCGCGGGGGCGGCGGCGGCAACTTCGGCGTCGTCACCGCGCTCACGCTCGCCACCCACCCCGTCAGCACGGCCGCCTACGGCTTCTGCGACTTCCCCTGGTCGCAGGCCGGCGCCGCGCTGGCCGCGTGGCAGGCGCTCGCCCCGCACGGGCCTGACGACCTGTACCTGATCTGCGCCCTCGAGACGGGGACGAGCGCGCCGGTCGTGCGCGTCTTCGGGCAGCTGCTCGGAGGCAGCGAGGCGGCGCTGCGCACGGCGATGGCGCCCATCACCGCGGTCGCGGGCGCGTCGCTTCGGACCGGCCACGGCGGCTACCTCGACGTGCAGCGGATCTGGGCCGGATGCGCGACCGAGACCGCCGCCCAGTGCCGCACGATCCAGCCGGCCAGCTTCGCCGCCCGGTCGGCCTACGTCGCCGACCCGCTGCCGGCGCGGGCCGCACAGGCGATCGTGACAGCGGTCGAGGCCCGCCAGGCGCAGGGCGCAGGATCGGGCGCCGTGCTGCTCGACCCCTACGGCGGCGCGCTCAACCGCGTCGCCCCCGACGCGACCGCGTTCGTCCACCGCGACCAGCTCTTCTCTGCGCAGATGCTCGCCTACTGGGGCTCGGCCGGCGGCGGCTCGCCGGCCGGCGCGTGGCTCAACTCGCTGCACGCGTCGCTCGCGCCGTTCACCTCGGGCCAGGCCTACCAGAACTACATCGACCCCGGCCTGGCCGGCTGGCAGGAGGCCTACTACGCAACCAACCTGGCGCGGCTGCGCGCGGTCAAGCGCACGTGGGATCCCGACCAGGTGTTCCGGTTCCGCCAGGGCATCCGCCCCGCCGCCGCCTGAGCCCGGGGCGGCGATACCCTGGCGGCATGCACGAGACCGCCGCCGACCTGGCCGCGCTGCAGCGCCTGCTCGACCAGAGCTATGCACACGCCGGCCGCCACCTGCGCGACGTCATCTCGCCCGAGCGGCGGGTCACCGCGGCGCAGCTGGCCGCCCGGCTGACCGGGATGCGGCTGCTGGTGCTCGCGACCGTGACGGCGGACGGGCGGCCGATCGCCGGGCCGGTCGACGGCATCTTCTACCGCGGCGCGTTCTGGTTCGGGTCGGCGCCCGACTCGCTGCGCTTCCGCCATATCCGCGCCCGCCCCGACGTGAGCGCGACGCACCTCGAGGGCGAGCCGTTCGCCGTCACCGTCCACGGCCGCGCGCACGAGGTCGACCTGCGCGACCCGGACGTCGCCGCGTTCCGCGCGACGCTCGCGGAGGTGTACGCGCCGCGGTACGGCGCCGCCTGGATCGAGTGGGCCGAGCGCAACCCCTACGCCCGCATCGACGCGCGGCGGATGTTCACGTTCAGCTTCGACGAGCCCTGAGCACCTATCCTCCCGGTCGATGCGCGCGCTGCGTAAGAGCCGGGCCGAGCCGGGTCTCTGGCTGGAGGACGTCCCCGAGCCCGAGCACGGCATCAACGACGTCCTGATCCGGGTGCGCCGCACCGGCATCTGCGGCACCGACGTGCACATCGAGCGGTGGGATCCGTGGGCGCAGCGGACGATCCCGGTGCCGCTGGTGATCGGCCACGAGTTCGTCGGCGAGGTGGTCGCCGTCGGCTCGAACGTGAGCGACTTCCACCCCGGCGACCTCGTCAGCGGCGAGGGCCATGTCGTCTGCGGCCGCTGCCGCAACTGCATGGCCGGCCGCCGGCACCTGTGCGCGCACTCCCAGGGCGTCGGCGTGAGCCGCCCGGGGGCGTTCGCCGAGCTGATCGCCCTGCCGATGACGAACATCTGGCACCACTGGCCGGGCGTCGACGAGGACGTCGCCGCGATCTTCGACCCGTTCGGAAACGCGGTGCACACCGCGCTCGCATTCCCGGTGCTGGGCGAGGACGTGCTCATCACCGGCGCCGGCCCGATCGGCTGCATGGCGGCGGCGGTCGTGCGCCACGCCGGCGCGCGCCACGTCGTCGTCAGCGACCCCAACGCCTACCGGCGCGACCTGGCCGAGCGCATGGGCGCGAGCCTGACGGTCGACCCGGCCGCGCGCGGCCTCGATGACGTGCAGCGCGAGCTCGGCATGACCGAGGGCTTCGACGTCGGCCTCGAGATGTCGGGCAGCTCCGCGGCCCTGCACCAGCTGCTCGCGAACATGTCCCACGGCGGCCGCATCGCCCTGCTCGGGATCCCCACCGAGGAGATCGCGATCGACTGGACGCAGGTCGTCTTCAACATGCTCACGCTGCGCGGGATCTACGGGCGCGAGATGTACGAGACGTGGTACCAGATGACCGTGATGCTGCAGTCGGGCCTCGACATCACGCCGGTCATCACCCACCGCATGCCCTATACCGACTTCGCCGAGGGGTTCGCGATCGCGGGCTCCGGCCAGTCCGGCAAGGTCGTCCTCGACTGGACAGGAGCCTGACGATGGATGGAGCGCTTCGCGACGACCTGCGCAGCCGCCTGGAGGAGCTGCGCACGGCCGGCCTGTACAAGGGCGAGCACCTGATCCAGACGCCCCAGTCGGCCCACGTCCGGGTGGCCGACCAGGGCGAGGTGCTGAACCTCTGCGCGAACAACTACCTCGGACTGGCCGACCACCCCGAGATCGTGGCGGCCGCGCGCGAGGCGCTCGAGCGGTGGGGCTACGGCATGGCGTCGGTGCGCTTCATCTGCGGCACCCAGCAGGTGCACCGCGAGCTCGAGGAGCGGCTCGCGACGTTCCTGGGCAGCGAGAGCGCGATCCTGTACGGATCGTGCTTCGACGCCAACGGCGGCCTCTTCGAGGCGCTGCTCGGGCCCGAGGACGCCGTCATCTCCGACGCGCTCAACCACGCCTCGATCATCGACGGCATCCGCCTGTGCAAGGCCCGCCGCCTGCGCTTCGCAAACGGCGACATGGACGAGCTCGAGGCGCGCCTGCGCGAGGCGGCGGACGCCCGCCACCGGCTGATCGCGACCGACGGCGTTTTCTCGATGGACGGCTACCTGGCGAAGCTGCCCGAGATCTGCGACCTGGCCGAGCGCCACGACGCGATCGTGATGGTCGACGACTCGCACGCGGTCGGCTTCATGGGCGCGGGCGGCCGCGGCACGCACGAGCTGCACGACGTGATCGGCCGCGTGGACATCCTCACCGGCACGCTCGGAAAGGCGATGGGCGGGGCCAGCGGCGGCTACGTGGCGGCGCGCTCCGAGGTCGTCGAGCTGCTGCGCCAGCGCTCGCGGCCGTACCTCTTCTCGAACAGCCTGGCGCCGCCGATCGCGGCCGCGAGCCTGCGCGCGCTCGACCTGATCGAGCGCTCGAGCGAGCTGCGCGAGCAGCTGTCTGCGAACACCGCCCGCTTCCGCGCCCGCATGGCCGACCTGCGGTTCGACATCCTGCCGGGCTCGCACCCGATCGTGCCGGTGATGGTCGGCGACGCCGTCCGCGCCGCGAGCCTCGCCGACGGCCTGATCCGCCGCGGCGTCTACGCCGTCAGCTTCTCCTATCCCGTGGTGCCGCAGGGCACCGCCCGGATCCGCACGCAGATGTCGGCGGCGCACACGGCGGCCGACATCGACTTCGCGGCCGACCAGTTCGCGGCCGCGCGCGCCGAGCTCGCCTAGAGACGACGCGGGGCCTGGCCCCGGTTCGCGAGGAACCGGGGCCAGGCCCCAGTGCTACCTATGCCGAGCAGCTACTCGTGGAAGAGCGTGAAGTGCTGCTGGGTGACACCGCCGGCCTTCGTGAGCTCGCCGCCGATGGCAACCACGCCCGTGCCGGCCGAGCCGCCCGTCGCGACGGCCTCGATGCCGAGCGTCGTGTTCACGGCCGGATTCCACGTGGAGAGCGTGGTGCCGAAGGTCTCGTCGACGGCCGTCAGCTTGTCGCGGGTTGCGACCGGGGTGAGGAAGTTGCTCCCCGGGATCGGCCCGTCATAGCCGGTGAAGTGGCCGCCCATGTAGAGGATGCCGTCCGCCACGCCAACGCCGACGACGTTGCCGTTGAAGCCCTCGATGTAGTTGAGCTGGCCCGTCTCGATGTTCCAGGACATGGCCGAACCGCCGTTGCCGGTGCCGGCGCCGAACAGGTTCTCGCCGTCCTGCGAGAAGGCGAGCAGCTGGAACGGCCGGAACGTCTGCAGGTCACTGGTGTGCCAGGCCAAATGGGAGCGATGCTCCGGTGTTGGCATCGACCGCGCCGACGCCGAGGTTCGTCGTGTTCGGATCGCCGGGCGCGCCGCTGTTCAGCTGGTTGAAGAATCCGCCCAGGATCACCCGGGTGCTGGTCGGGTTGACGGCGATCGCGCGCACCTCGGGGCTCGTGCCCAGCGAGTTCGAGATCACGGGCGCGAACGCCGGGATCAGCGTGCCGGAGGTCGCATTGGCCTCGAGCGCGTAGTGCCGCGGGGTGGTGAACGCGCCGCCGACGTACAGGTTGCCCGCCGACGAGACGGTCAGACCGCGCACCGCCTTGTTCGGCTTGAGCGAGTTGCCGAACGCTGCGACCGGCGCACCGCTCGTCCCGTCGACCTCGACCAGGTTCTTGTGAGCCGCGTTCGTGGCGCCCGCGGTGGTGAACGTGCCGCCGATGTAGATGTCCCCGTTGGGGTTCGCGGCCAGCGCGTACACGTTGCCGTTCACGTTCGGATCCCACGAGAGCAGCGCGCCGGTGGCGGTGTTCACCGCGGCGACGTGGTTGCGCGTGACGGCCGTGCCGCCGGCGTTCGGCACCATCGCCGTGAACTGTCCGCCCAGGTACGTCACGTTGCCGACGATCAGGATCGTCCGCACCGTTCCGTTCGCCCCGTAGAGCGAGGAAGGCTTCTTCTGGACGACGGCCGCGGATGCCGCAGACGCGAGCACACCCATCGTCACCAGCACAGCCACCGCCGTGCCACACCAGCCAAAGATCCTGCGCCTGCCTGCGAGCAGGGTCTCTGCTCCGCTACCCATCTGCCTCATGTCCAGCCTCTCGTCGAAGGAACGCGCCGCTTACACATTATCGAATGTACCGCCTGCAACACGGCTGTCAATCTCACCCAGCCCGCGGTCGCGCCAAAATGCGGACTCAACCGCCGCCCGGGAAGGCCGATGACCCTCCAATGCCCTCTCCCGCTCGTGCCGCGTGATCAACCTGCGCGCCTTCGCCGCCGCCCTCGACTGGAGCGACCCCGCCGCGCCGGCGTTGCTGACCGGCTTCGCGGCCCGGTTCGGGCCGGCCGACGACGCCACGCTCGTCATCCACGGCGGCGCGGAGGCCGAGGTTGTCGCGGCCGCCGACGCGCTCGGCGAGGACAGTCCCGACATGGTGCTCGTGGCCGCCGAGGGCCTGACCGCAACGGCGCCCCACCTGGCGGCCGTGCTCGGCAGCGGGCGGCCGCAGGGCGACCTGGCCGACCTGCCGTGGGTGGCGCCGGCCGAGCTGCGCAGCCTCTACGACCTGCGCATGACCGGCCCGTACCCGCGCCTGCACCGGTTCACGTGCAACCTGTGCGGCTCGGAGGGGGTCGCCGAGAATCGCGGCTGGCCGCGCGACACGGCCACCTGCACGGTGTGCGGATCGGCGGCCCGGTTCCGCTGCCTGGCGGACATCATCGCCCGCGAGCTGTTCGGAGCCGATGTCCCGATCTCAGCGCTCCCGCACCGGCCCGACCTGGTCGGCGCCGGGATGAGCGACCACCACGCGCTCGCCGCCGCGCTCGGCCGCCGGATGACCTACACGAACACCTTCTACCACTGCGAGCCGCGCCTCGACGTGTCGGCCCCCGGCGAGCACGCCGGCCGCTACGACCTGGTCGTCTGCAGCGAGGTGCTCGAGCACGTGCCGCCGCCGGTCGATCCGGCGTTCACGGGCCTCTTCGAGCTCCTGCGCCCCGGCGGCCTGCTCGTGTTCAGCGTCCCCTACGCCGCCGACGGCGAGACGCGCGAGTTCTTCCCCGACCTGCACCGGTACGAGGTCGTCGCCGTCGACGGCGGTCACGTGCTGCGCAACACCACGAGCGACGGGCGGGTGCAGGAGTTCTCCGACCTGGTGTTCCACGGCGGCCCGGGCGAGACGCTCGAGCTGCGCGCGTTCGCCCTCCCCGACCTGCTCGCGCGGTTCGCCGCCGCGGGCTTCACCGACGTCCAGGTGCGGCGCGAACCGAACTTCGCGCACGGCGTGTGGTGGCCGGGGTGGGACGGCTGGCCGATCACGGCCCGCCGTCCCGCCTGACCTCTCGCTAGCTCGTGGTCGCCGCCGAGGCGATCTCGGTCTCGGGCGCAGGAGCGGTGTCGCCGGCGAACAGGTCGTCGACGTTCGAGTCGAGGTCCTCGACCACGATCTGCTTCGCCCCGAGCACGGTGAGCAGCTGCTTGGCGGTGTCGACGGCGTCGGCCGAGATCTCGAGCACGGTGGCCGAGCTGCCCGGCGTCATCGACTTGCCGAGCGCCTCGAGCTGGTCGTTCTTGAACCCGGAGTCGCGCAGCTTCGACGCGAGCGCCCCGATGCTGCCGCCGGCGAGGATGCCGATCGGGCCGCCGAGGATGCCGATCACGCCGCCGACGAGCGCGCCGCGGCCGGCGCCCCAGTCCTTCGACTCGACGAACTTGACGTGGCCGTCCTCGCGGACGACCAGGACGGCGGTGTTTCCGACCCGGTCGGGGAAGGCGCCGCCGACGGAGCCGGCGCCCCGTGAGCCCGCCTCGACGGTCGAGAAGCTTGCGGCCAGGATCTTGCGGTTGGAGTCAGCCATGGTCGGCCTCCGGTTTCGATTGGGAAGCCACACCTTAGCCCCCGCTCGTTGAATCCGGCATTAGGATCGGGACCGTCCGCGCGTGAAGATCGACGCCTTCGCACACATCTCTCCCATCCGCCACCTGGAGCGGGTCGAGCGCATCCTGGCGAGCCCCGGTGTGAGCGCCGCCGTGCGCGAGCACGGCCCGTGGCTGCGCGCCGACCCGGTGCTCTTCGACCTGGACGCTCGGTGGCGTGCGCTCGAGCCGTTCGACGACTACCGCCAGGTGCTCGTGCTCGCCGCGCCGCCGCTCGAGGAGCTCGGCCCTCCCGCCGCCACGGGCGACCTCGCGCGGGCGGTGAACGACGACATGGCGGCGCTCGTCGCCGCTCACGACCGCTTCGTGGGCTTCGCCGCCGGCCTGCCGCTGAACGACGTCGACGCGAGCCTCGCCGAGCTCGATCGCGCCGTCTCCGAGTTGGGCGCGCTCGGCTTCCAGGTCTCGTCCAATATCAACGGCCGGCCGCTCGACGACGCCCGCTACGCGCCGCTCTTCGCCCGCGCGGAGCAGCTCGGTGCGGCGATCTGGCTGCACCCGACCCGCAGCCCGGCGTGGCCCGACTACCCCTCCGAACACGAGTCGCAGCACGGCATCTGGTGGTCGATCGGCTGGCCGTACGAGACGGCCGCGGCGATGTGCCGCCTGGTCTACTCCGGCGTGCTCGAGGCCCATCCCGGGCTGCGCATCGTCACCCACCACGCCGGTGCGATGATCCCGTACTTCTCGGGCCGCTTCCGCGAGATCCAGACCGAGGATCAGCGGCCCGCGCTCGCACGGCTGCCGCACGAGCCGCTCGACTACTTCCACCGCTTCTACGCCGACACGGCCCTCTTCGGCGCGCCGCACGCCCTGCGCTGCGCGATCGACTTCTTCGGCGCCGGCCACGTCCTCTTCGGCACCGACATGCCGCTCGGCGGGCCGGGGGTCGTCGGCGAGACGATCGCCGACATCGAGTCGCTCGGCCTCGCCGCGGCCGACCGCGAGCGCATCTACGCGGGCAACGCGCGCGAGGTGCTCGGCGTCGGCTGAGGCGTGGCAGCGCAGCCGCTGGGGACAGTCCCCGCCGAAGCGGGGACTGTCCCCGGTTGTCGCTAGCCCATCTGCGCCATGCGCATCTGGTTGCCGGACGGGTCGCGGAAGCCGGCGTCGATGCCGTACGGCTGCTGCGTCGGCTCCTGGCTGAACTCGACGCCGCGCGCGCGCAGCTCCTCGAAGCTCTTCTGGCAGTCGTCGACGCTGAAGAAGAGCCCGCCCGCGGCCCCCTTGGCGAGCAGCGCGTGCAGCTGGTCGCGCGTCTCCTCGTCGAACACCGGCGGGCCCGGCACCGGCAGCAGCGCGAGCGCGACGTCGTCCTGGCCGGGCAGGCCGACGGCGAGCCAGCGGAAGCCGCCCATCTCGGGCACGGTCACGTCGGCGCGCACCTCCATCCCCAGCTTCTCGGTGTAGAAGGCGAGCGCCTCGTCCTGGTCGTGCACCCACACGTTCACGTTGGTCAGCTTGCTCAGCACGTGTCCCTCCTCGGGGTCGGTCCGTTTCGAGAGGGACGCTAACCAGCCGCCGCGGCCCTGTCTTCTCGAAAGCTGCTCGACCGCGGCCGCCCCCATGCGAGCAGCAGGCAGCCCGGGATCGGCACCTGCCAGGCGCCCGGCGGATGCATGGCCCGGTAGGCGGTCGGCGTGACGCCGTACGCGCGGCCGAAGCTCGTCGTGAACGAGCCGACGCTGCGCAGGCCGACGGTCATGCAGATGTCGGCCACCGAGTGGTCGGTGTTGCGCAGGAGCGCCGCGGCCCGCTCGAGCCGGCGCGTGAGCAGGTACTGGTGCGGCGTCTCGCCGAACGCGCGCTTGAACTCGCGGCTGAAGTGCGCCGGCGAGCAGTGCGACGTCCGCGCGAGCGCCTCGACGTCGAGGCGCTCGCGATAGCGGGCGTCGATCAGATCCTTCGCCCGCAGGAAGTGTCTGGCGGGTGGGACGGCGCTCATGCGGCGGTGGGGGCGTCTCCTTCGCGGACCGTGTGCAGGGTCATGATCGCAACCGCGCCGGTCTGGCGGGCCTCGGCCACCGAGTAGGCGGCGGGCCGGGCGCCGTCGCGGAAGAGCCGCTTGCCGCTGCCGAGCACGGTCGGGTACACCATCAGCCGGTACTCGTCGATCAGGTCGGCGTCCTGCAGGGCGTGCACGAGGCTCGTGCTGCCCGCGACCAGCAGGTCGCCGGCGATCGACGCGCGCAGCTTGCCGACCTCGGTGGCGACATCACCGCGCACGATCGTCGAGTTCTCCCACTCGGCCTTCTCGAGCGTGGAGGAGACGACGTACTTCGGCATGCCGTTCATCTTCGCGGCGAAGCCGACCTCGTCGGTCATCGACGGCCAGGCCTTGGCGAACCCTTCGTAAGTGACGCGGCCGAGCAGCATGACCTCGGCGCTCATGAGCTCGTCGAGCTTGTAGCGGTCACCGTCGGCTCCGCGCTCGAACTTGAACGCCCAGCCTCCGTACGACGTGCCCTCGGCGCCGCCAGGGTCCTCCATGACGCCGTCGAGCGAGACGAACTCCGATACGACGATCCTTCCCATGAGCCCTCCTCGAAATTGTCTGCGTGCCGGGAAGAGACTCACTCACCCGGGGGAACTCATCGTCGCCGATCTCGCGCGATGCCGTAGGCTTCACCGTTGATGAATTTGCGATGAACGCCGACGGAGAGGAGGGAGGGCCGTGCGCGTGCTGGTGGTCGAGGACGAGCCCCACATGGCAGACCTGATCCGGCTCGGCCTCTCCAAAGAGGGCCTGGCGGTCGACGTCGCCGGCGACGGCGAGCAGGGCATGACGATGGCCGCCGCGACCGGCTACGACGCGGTCGTCCTCGACATCATGCTCCCCGGGATCAGCGGGTTCGAGGTCTGCCGACGCATCCGTGCGGCCGGGGTGTGGACGCCGGTGCTGATGCTGACGGCGCGCGACTCCGTGTCCGACCGCGTCACCGGCCTCGATGCCGGCGCCGACGACTACCTGGTGAAGCCGTTCGCCTGGCCGGAGCTGCTCGCTCGGCTGCGCGCGCTGATCCGCCGGGGGGAGCCCGAGCGGCCCACCGTGCTCGCCGTCGGCGACCTGCGCCTCGACCCGGCCACCCGCACGGTCCACCGCGGCGACGTCGAGATCCACCTGTCGGCCAAGGAGTTCGCGCTGCTCGAGGCGTTCATGCGCCGCCCGGGGGACGTGCTGCCACGGGCGCACCTCCTCGAGCACGCGTGGGACGTGAGCTACCGCAACCGCTCGAACGTCGTCGACGTCTACATCGGCCACCTGCGCGCGAAGATCGACACCCCGTTCGGGCTGCGGACGCTCGAAACCGTGCGCGGCGCCGGCTACCGGCTGCGGGCCGAGCGCGACCCGTGATGAGCCTGCCGATCCGCGTGCGCGTCGCGGCCGCGTTTGCCGCGGCGATGACGCTCGTGCTGCTCGGCACCGGCTGGTTCCTGTACGTGCGCATCGGCGCCGAGCTCGAGACGGCCCTCGACCGCGAGCTCGAGCTGCGGGCGTTCGATCTCACCGCCGTCGTCCGCGACCCCGACGCCTCGCTCGCAGCGGCCGGAGGGCGCCGGTTCGTCGAGAAGGGCGAAGCCTACGCGCAGCTGCTGGACGCGCGCGGGCACGTGGTCGACGCGACGGCACCGCTCACGACGGCCGTGGTGCTCCCGCCGGCCGACCTGCGTGCCGCCCGTCGCGGCACCGTGTTCGCGAACGTCCCCGCGCTGCCGGGCCTGAACGAGCCGTCCCGGCTGCTGGCGACGCCGGTCGTCCGCGGCGGCCGCCGGCTCGTGCTCGTGGTCGGCGCCACGCGCGAGAACCGCGCCGAGACGCTCGCCCGCCTCCGCGACGAGCTCCTGATCGCCGGGCCGGTCGCGCTCGTCCTCGCCACCCTGTCGGGGTACCTGCTCGCCGGCCTCTCGCTGCGCCAGGTGGACTCGATGCGGCTGCGGGCCGCGTCGATCTCGGCGGCGACGCCGGGCGAGCGCCTGCCGGTGCCGCACACGCGTGACGAGATCGAGCGCCTCGGCGAGACCCTGAACGCCATGCTTCAGCGGCTCGAGGCGGGGCTCGAGCGTGAGCGCGGGTTCGTGGCCGACGCCGGCCACGAGCTGCGCACGCCGCTCGCGCTCCTGCGCACCGAGCTCGAGCTGGCGCTGCGCCACGCCGAGTCGGCCGACGAGCTGCGCGAGGCCGTGCGGCGCAGCTCGATCGAGGTCGACCGGCTCGCCCAGCTGGCCGAGGACCTGCTGCTGATGGCGCAGTCGCATGCCGGCCGGCTCGCGCTGCGGGTCGAGCCGCTCGACGCCGCCGACGTGGTCGTGTCCACGGCCAGCCGATTCGAGTGGCGGGCGCAGGAGACGGGCCGGGCGATCACGCTCGCGTCGAGCCCGGCGGTCTCGCTGCAGGGCGACCGGGTGCGGCTCGAGCAGGCGCTCGGGAACCTGATCGACAAC
The DNA here is from genome assembly GCA_963760755.1 of uncultured Actinomycetes bacterium. Lineage (GTDB taxonomy): Bacteria > Actinomycetota > Thermoleophilia > Gaiellales > JAICJC01 > JAICJC01. The sequence continues at coordinate 575,058 of CAVXEE010000003.1, forward strand.
GCCCTGCGCCACGGCGAGGGCGACGTGGGCCTCGCGGTCGTCGAGTCGGGCAGGGCGGTCGAGTTGCACGTCGCCGACTCAGGCCCAGGCCTGCCGCCTGACTTCCTCGATCGCGCGTTCGAGCGGTTCTCACGCCCCGACGCGGCCCGCGGGCCGGGCGGCGGCGCCGGCCTCGGGCTCTCGATCGTGCGCATGATTGCCGAGGCCCACGGCGGCAGCGCGCACGCACGCAACCGTCCCGAGGGCGGGGCGGACGTGTGGGTGGCGCTGCCGCGGGACGGCCCGGCCGTTTGACGCGCAGGCGCCGGCCGAATATCGTTCGGCCAAGGAAGATGAAGATTCATGAATGCAGCTACCCTCCAGCTGCTGCACTGCTTCCACCTCGCCGTCGCCGGCCGCACCGTCGCGCTGCCGATGAGCGCGCAGCGGGTGCTCGCCTTCCTCGCTCTGCATCCGCACGCGCTTCGGCGCGTGCACGTGGCCGGGTCGCTGTGGCTCGACAGCCCCGAGGAGCGCGCGTCCGCGAGCCTGCGCTCTGCGCTCTGGCGGCTGCAGCAGGCGGGCGGCGACGTCGTCGAGGCAAACGGCGCCCTGCTCGGCCTGGCGCCGTGGGTGCGGGTGGACTTCCGCGAGGCCGCCTGCCTCTCGCGCGCGCTGCTCGACGCGGGCGGCGCCGATCCGCGGCCGCAGGTGGAGTGGGGCGTGCTCTCGGGCGAGCTCCTGCCCGACTGGGACGACGAGTGGGTGATCGTCGAGCGCGAGCACCACCGCGGCCTCTCGCTGCAGGCGATGGAGCGGCTGTCGGAGCGCCTGCTCGGCGCCGGCGCGCTCGCCCAGGCGCTCGAGGTGGCGCTGGCCGTGTACGTGCGCGAGCCGCTGCGCGAGACGGCGCACCGGCTGATGATCCGCGTGCACCTGGCCGAGGGCAACGCCTACGAGGCGATCCGCCAGTACCGCCTGTACGAGCGGCTCGCGCTCACCCAGCTCGGCCTGCCGCCCTCGGCGCAGATGGCCGCGCTCGTGCGCGACCTCCTGCCCGGCGACGTGCTCGTGCCGGGCGCCGCCGCCTGATCAGCGTCGTGGTATGGGACTGTCCCCTGGGGGACAGTCCCCGGTTCTCGGCCGCCCAACACCCCGGTGACGGCACCGTGACGGCGCGGTGACGGCGGCCTGGTACGACCTGCGCATGTTGCGCTGGGTGGTGGATGCGAGCATGCGGTTCCGGCTGCTCGTGGTCGCGGTCGCGGCCGGCGTGCTGGTGGCCGGCGTGCAGCAGTCGCGGACGATGGCGGTCGACGCGCTGCCCGAGTTCGCACCGCCGTCGATCGAGGTGCAGACCGAGGCCCTGGGCCTCTCGGCGCCCGAGGTCGAGAGCCTGGTGACCCTGAACCTCGAGGAGCTCCTGAACGGCACCCCGTGGCTGCGGTCGATCCACTCCACCTCGGTGCCGGGGCTCTCGTCGATCGTGCTCACGTTCGAGCCGGGCACCGACGTGCTGCGCGCCCGCCAGCTCGTGCAGGAGCGGCTCACGCTCTCGTTCGCGATCCCCAACGTCGCCAAGCCGCCGATCATCATCCAGCCGCTCTCGACGACGAACCGGGTAATGATGGTGGGCCTCTCGTCGCGGACGGTCTCGCCGATCGAGATGGGCGTCCTCGCCCGCTGGAACATCCGCCCAGCGCTGCTGGCCGTCCCCGGCGTCGCCAACGTCGCTATCTGGGGCCAGCGCGAGCGCCAGCTGCAGGTGCAGGTGCAGCCGCAGAAGCTGCTCGCCGCGGACGTCACCCTCGACCAGATCGTGCGCACGACCGGCAACGCGATGTGGGTGTCGCCGCTGACGTTCCTGCAGGCCTCGACGCCGGGCAGCGGCGGCTGGATCGACACGCCCCAGCAGCGGCTCGAGGTGCGGCACATCTTCCCGATCTCGACAGCCGCCGACCTGGCGAAGGTCGGCGTCGACGGGGCGGCGCCGCTGCGCCTGAGCGACGTCGCAAACGTCGTCGCCGACCACCAGCCCCTGATCGGCGACGCGCTGCTCGGAGGCGACGAGGACAGCATGCTCGTGATCGAGAAGTTCCCGAACGCGAACACGCTCGAGGTCACGCGCGGCGTCGACGAAGCGCTCGCTCAGCTGCAGCCGGGCCTCGCGGGCATCCAGATCGACACGTCGGTGTCGCGCCCCGCGACCTACATCGACGACTCGATCTCGAACCTCGAGATCGCCCTGCTGATCGGCGCCGTGCTCCTGATCGCGTGCCTCGCGGCGCTCGTGCGCGGCTGGCGCAGCGCGCTCATCGCCGTCGTCGCGATCCCGCTCTCACTCGCGGCGGCGCTGCTCGTGCTCGACCTGGCCGGGCACGGCGCGAACCTCATGATCTTCGCGGGCCTGCTGGTCGCGCTCGCCGTGCTCGTCGACGACGCGGTCACCTGCTCGACGGCGGCGGCCGGTGGACGCGAGCGCCTGCTGGCGGCGCGCCGCAGCGTCGTCTACGTGACCCTCGTCGCGCTCGCGCCGCTCCTGCCGTACCTGTTCGCCGAGGACGTCGCCCAGGCGGTCGCCGAGCCGCTCGTGCTCGCCTACCTGCTGGCCATCATCGCATCGGTGGTCGTCTCGGTCACCGTCACGCCGGCGCTCGCCCTGCTCCTGCGCCCGCGCACCCCGGGCGCGGAGGCGGGCGGCTCGCCGCTCCTGCGCCGGCTCGAGGCGCGCTACACCCCGCTCGTCCAGCGGGTCGTGCGCGCGCCGCGGCCGGCGTTCGGGGCCTCGGCCGCCGTGCTCGTGCTGGCGCTCGTCCTGACTCCGGTGCTCCCGCAGTCGCTCTTGCCGTCGTTCCGCGACCGCGATCTCGTGGTGCGCTGGGAGGCGGCCCCGGGGACGTCCGAGCCCGAGATGGCGCGGCTGACGGCGCGCGCAAGCGACGAGCTGCGGGCGATCCCGGGCGTGAGCCACGTCGGCGCGCATCTGGGCCGGGCCGTGCTCGGCGACCAGATCGTCGACGTCAACTCGGCCGAGCTGTGGGTGACCGTCTCGGGCTCGGCCGATTACGGCGCAACGGTCGCCGCCGTCAAGGACGCCGTTGCCGGGTACCCGGGCGTCACCCAGAGCGTCAGCACCTACCTCGACGACCGCGTGAAGCAGTTCGACACCGGCGCCACCCACGACATCACCGTGCGCGTGTTCGGGCCGGCCTTCGGGACGCTGCGCGCGACGGCGGCCCACGTGCGCGACATGCTCACCCACGTCGACGGCACGGCCGACGTGCGCATGGAGCAGCCGCCCGAGCAGCCGAACATCGAGGTCGAGGTCAACCTCGCCCGGGCCAAGCGCTATGGCCTGAAGCCCGGCGACGTGCGCCGCGCCGCGGCGACGATGCTCGCCGGGCTCGAGGTGGGGAGCCTGTTCGAGGAGCAGAAGGTGTTCCAGGTCGTCGTGTGGAGCACGCCGGATGCGCGCAGCAGCCTGACGGGGATCAAGAACCTCCTGATCGATACGCCCACGGGCGGGCACGTGCGGCTCGAGGACGTCGCGGACGTGCGCATCAGCCCGACGCCGACGGTGATCGAGCGCGACGCCGTCTCGCGCCGCATCGACATCGGCGTGAACGCGCACGGGCGCGATCCGGGCGCCGTCGCGGCCGACATCGACCGCCGGCTGGCCGCGACCCCGATGCCGCTCGAGTACCACGCCGAGGTCGTCGGCTCCTACCGCACCGCCGAGACCCTGCACCGGCGCATGCTCGCGTCGGGCCTCGCGGCCGCGATCGCGATCTTCCTGCTGCTGCAGGCGGCGTTCGGGAGCTGGCGGCTCGCGGCCCTCCTCACCCTCACGCTGCCCGTGTCGCTCTCGGGCGGCGTGCTGGCCGCGGTCATCACGAGGGCGGACATGTCGCTGGGCGCGCTGGCCGGCTTCCTGGCGGTGCTCGCGATCGCGGCGCGCGGCGGCGTCACCGTCATCACGCGCGCCCAGGAGCTCGAGCGCGACGGCGGCGCGGCGCGGGCCGCGGCGGTCGTGCAGGCGGCCGGCGAACGGCTGGGGGCGACCGTCACGACGGCCCTCGCCACCGCCGTCGCGCTCGTGCCACTGATCGTCACCGGGACGGTCCCGGGCCAGGAGATCGCACAGCCGATCGCCGTCGTCGTCGCGGGCGGCCTGGTGACGGCGGCGCTCGTGACGGCGTTCCTCGTGCCAGCCGTCTATGCCGCCTCCGGTCGGCGCCCGGCGGCCCGCAGCCACTCCACCGACCCCGCCACATAACGGAGGCAGCCGTGTCGCGCCGCACACCCACCATCCTGCTCCTGACCGCGGCGGCGCTCGTGCTGCCCGCATGCGGCTACTCGGCGGCGGCGGACGAGGAGGGCGACGGGCCGGCCAGCGTCGAGCAGGTCGACGGATCCGACCAGGCCCGGGTCGTCGTGAAGCCGGCCGCCGCGAGGCGGATCGGCCTCGAGACCGCGCCGGTGGCGCTGGGGCAGGTCGACCGCAACCTGGTCGTGCGGGGGACGGTGGTGGCAGGCGACGGGGGCACGTTATCGGTGCGGGTGGCACTGCCGAGCGCTTCGGCAGGGAGCGTCGATGCGTCACGTCCGGCGCGCATCCTCGACCTGGGCGGCCGGGCAGGCCTGGTCGCACCGGCGACAGCGCCGCCCTCGGGCCCCGGAGTGCCCGGGGGCGGCGGCGCGCGCTACTACCGGCTCGCCGGCGCGGGCGCCGGCCTGCACGCGGGCGCGCGGCTGCGGGTGCAGCTCGCGCTGCACGGCAGCGGCCAGCGCAAGACCGTGCCGTACTCGGCCGTGATCTACTGGATCGACGGCGGCACGTGGGTGTACGCGCGCACCGGGCCGCTCACCTTCATGCGCCGGCCGATCGCAGTCGACGAGGTCGACGGCGACGTCGCCGTGCTCACGAGCGGCCCGCCCGCGGGAACGCAGATCGTGAGCGTCGGCGGCGAGGAGCTGCTCGGCACCGAGTTCGAGATCGAAGGGGAGTGACCCCGCAGCCGTGATGCGCTTCGTCGTCCGGTCGAGCCTGCGCTTCCGCTTCATTGTGGTGGCGCTCGCCGTGGGGATGATGGCGCTCGGGGCGACGCGTGTGAAGGACATGCCGGTGGACGTGTTCCCCGAGTTCGCACCGCCGTTTGTGGAGGTGCAGATCGAGGGCCTCGGCATGTCCACGCAGGAGGTCGAGCAGCTGATCACGATCCCGATGGAGCAGTCGCTGAACGGCACGCCCGATCTCGACGTGATGCGGTCGAAGACGGTCCCGGCCTCTCGTCGATCACGCTGTTCTTCAAGCGCGGCACCGACAGCCTGGTCGCCCGACAGCTCGTGAAGGAGCGCGTGGCGATCGCGATCCCCGGCCTGCCACGTGGCCGGCACCCGTGGGTTCTGCAGCCGCTCTCGGCCACGAGCCGGGTGATCAAGATCGGACTCTCGTCGACCTGCTACAACCTGACCGACCTCTCGATGATCGCCTACTGGACGATCCGGGCGTCTGATGGCGGTGCCCGGCGTCGCCAACGTGAACATCTGGGGCGACCGCTGGAACCAGCTGCAGGTGCAGGCTCGACCCCGAGAAGCTGCGCGCCCACCACGTCACGCTCGACGACGGCCATGCCGGTCACATCCGACGCGCTGGACTTCGGCCTGCTCCAGTACACCGACGGCGCGAAGAACCGCATCGGCGGGTTCATCGAGACCGCCAACCAGCGACTGGCATCCACCCGTGCGCCAGTTCGTCGAGCCGGCCGAGCTGGCCCAGATGCCGGATAGCGACAGCCGCAAGGCCGACGGCACGCCGCTGCCGCTCGGCGACGTCGGCACGATGACGTGCCGCCGCTGTTCGGCGACGCGGTCATCAACGACGGCCCCGGCCTGCTGCTCGTGGTCGAGAAGTTCCCGTGGGCGAACACACTCGAGGTCACCCGCGGCGTCGAGCGGCGCTGATGAGATGCGCCCCGGGCTACACGGGCATCCACATCGACCCCACATCTTCCGGCCGGCCGACTTCATCGAGCAGTCGATCGACAATCTGCCCGAGGCGCTGTTGTTCGGCTGCCTGCTGGTCTGGTCGTGCTCGTCCGCGTTCCTGTTCGAGTGGCGAACGGCACTCATCAGTCTGGTGGCGATCCCGCTGTCGCTGGTCGCGGGGGCGGTGGTGCTGCAGGTGCGGGCGCGACGATCAACACGATGATCCTGGCCGGGTTCGTGATCGCGATCGGAGTGGTCGTCGACGACGCGATCATCGACGTCGAGAATATCGTGCGCCGATTACGCCAGCATCGCGGCGACGGGCAGCCGCGCCACGTCCGTCGGCGGTCGTCCTCGAGGCGTCGCTCGAGGTGCGCCAGGCCATCGTCTACGCCACGCTGATCGTCGCGGTGGTGCTGATGCCGGTGTTCTTCATGGGCGGCGTGTCGGCCGCGTTCTTCCGGCCGCTGGCGGTGTCCTACGGCCTGGCCGTCCTGGCGTCGATGGTGGTCGCGCTCACGGTCACGCCGGTGTGCGTCTGTTGCTGCTCTCGAAGGTGCAGCTCGAGCAGCGGCGATCGCCGCTGGTGCAGTGGCTGCAGCGGGTTTACGGGTCGTGCTGGCCACATCATCCGCCGGCCGCGACCGTGTCTGGTCGCGACGGCGGTGCTGGTGGGCATCGTGGTGCTGCCCGGCCCTGGGCGAGTCGCTGTTCCCGGACTTCAAGGAGCGGGACTTCCTGATGCACTTCGTGAACAAGCCCGGCACGGGCGGATCAGGAGGATGATGCGCATCACCGAGCGCGTCAGCCGCGAGTTCGCGCGCCATCCCGGGCGTGCGCAACTTCGGCTCCCACATCGGCCAGGCCGTCTGGCGAGGAGATCAACGGCGTCAACTTCGCCGAGGACTGGATCAGCCTCGACCCCAAGGCCGACTACGCGAAGACGCTCGACCGGATCGCGGGTGGTCGCCGCATACCCGGGCATCTTCCGTCGAACGTCGACGACGTACCTGAACGAGCGCATCGACGAGGTGCTCGCCGGGTCGAGCGACGCGGTCGACCGTGCGCATCTTCGGTCACGACCTGAACGTCCTTCGCGACGAGGCAGCGGAGGTGCACGACGCTCTGCGCGGGATCCCGGGCGTCGTCGACCTGCGCACCGAGCTCCAGGTCGAGGTGCCCTTCAGTCAGCGTCAAGCCCGACCTCGAGAAGGCGGCCCCGTACGGCTTAAGCCCGGCGACATCCGCCGCGACGCGGCCACGATCGTCGCCGGCGAGGAGGTCTCCGACCTGCATTTCGGAACGACAAGGTCTACGACGTGATCGTCGTGGAGCACGCCGAGCGCGCGCCGCGACGTGCAGAGCATCCGCGATCTGCTCCTGGACACGCCGAGCGGTGGCCACGTGCGCCTGGCCGACGTCGCCGACGTGCACATCGGCTCGACGCCGAACCAGATCTCGCGCGAGGACGACTCGCGCCGCATCGACGTCGGCCTGAACGTGAAGGGCCGCGACCTCGGCGCCGTCGTGCACGACGTGAACGAGCGCCTCGGCGAGCTGGGCTTCCCGCGCGAGCTACCACGCCGAGGTGCTCGGCGAGTTCGCCGAGCGCCAGGCGGCCGCAGGGCGCATCTTCGTCGTTCGGGATCGCCGCGGCGATCGGGATCTTCCTGCTGCTGCAGACGTGCGTCGGCAGCTGGCGGGTGGCGACGTTCTCGTTCCTGACGCTGCCGCTCGCGCTCGTCGGCGGCCTGCTCGCTGCCTTCGCGACCGGCGGCCTCGATCTCTCTCGGCTCGCTGGTCGGCTTCCTGACGGTGTTCGGCATCGCGGCCCGCAACGGCATCCTGCTCATCAACCACTACCAGCACCTCGAGCGCGAGGAGGGCGAGCCCTTCGGCGCCGGGCTCGTGCTGCGCGGCTCGCGCGAGCGCCTGGCGCCGATCCTGATGACCGCGCTCGCGACCGGCCTCGCGCTCGTGCCGCTCGTGATCTCGGGCGAGATCCCCGGGGCCGAGATCGAGTATCCGATGGCGATTGTGATCCTCGGCGGCCTGGTCACCTCGACGCTCCTGAACCTGTTCCTCGTGCCGGCGCTCTACCTGCGCACGCGCCGCCCCAGCGCCTCGGCGATCGACCCCCAGCCCGCCTCGTAGGACGAGAGCCACTCCCGCGGCAGGCGGGTGTGGGTGATCGTCATGCGCGTCTCGGCCTCGCCGTACGGCTCGAGGGCGACCGTGACCACGCTGTCGAAGCCGGCCCGCAGCGGCCGCCAGCTGAAGCTGATGCGGTGCGGCCGGTCGAGCACGAGGTACTCACCCTCGATCTCGGTGGTGCGGTCGGGGAAGGTCATCACGATCCGCAGGCGCCCGCCGACGCGCGGGTCGAGCTCGACCGCCGCCGTCCCCTGCGGCGCGATGAAGCGGGCCAGGACGGCCGGATCGACCCAGGCCGCGTAGGCCTCGGCGGGCGAGGCCTCGAGGACGCACTCGACGCGCGCGGTGGCGAGGTCGTCCGCCGTCACGCGCGCTTCTCGGCCAGCTGCTCGGCCAGGGCGTCGGCGCGCAGGCCCCAGAACGCGGTCTGCTGCGCGATCCAGCGCTCGGCGTCGGTGAGCGCCCCGGCGCGCACCGTCAGCCAGTGCTCGCGCCCGCGCACGTGACGCTCGATCAGCCCCGCACGCTCGAGCACCGAGACGTGCCGGGCGACGGCGGCAAACGACATCGGCAGCGGCGCGGCCAGGTCGGTGATGCGGGCGGCGCCGGCGTCGAGCTGCGCCAGCAGCCTCCGCCGGGTGGCATCGCCCAGGGCGCGGTAGACACGGTCGAGCGTGGCGGTATCCTCAACCATCCGGTTGAACATTACCAAGCGGCGTGATATTTAACCCTGATGTTGAACGACTCCGCACACACCGTCGTCCCGCACGGGGACTGGATCGCCGCCCGCACCGCCCTGCTCGCGAAGGAGAAGGAGTTCACCCGCCTGCGCGACGAGCTCTCGCAGGCCCGCCGCGACCTGCCGTGGGAGGAGGTCACCAAGGAGTACGTGCTCACCGGGCCGGACGGCCCCGAGACGCTCGCGGACCTCTTCGCCGGCCGCAGTCAGCTGATCGTCTACCACTTCATGTACCCCGAGGACTGGGACGACGGCTGCAGCCACTGCTCGTTCTGGGCCGACAACTTCGACCCGATCATCGTGCACCTGAACGCGAACGACGTGTCGATGGTCGCCGTGTCCATCTCCCCCATCGCAAAGCTCGAGGCCTATCGCAAGCGCATGGGCTGGAGCTTCCACTGGGCCTCGGCGCACGGCAGCGACTTCAGTCGCGATTGCGGCGTCTCGTTCACGCCGGAGGAGCTCGCGGGCGAGGTCGTCTTCAACTACCGGCCCCAGCAGGTCGGGATCAGCGAGCGCGAGGGCATGAGCGTCTTCTTCAAGGACGCCGACGGCCGCATCTTCCACACCTACTCCGCCTATGCGCGCGGCATCGACATGTTCAACACCGCCTACCACTACCTCGACACCGTGCCGCTCGGCCGCCGGGAGGACGAGGGCCGCGGCAACCAGTGGTGGGTGAAGCGGCACGACGAGTACTGAGCGGGTGTAAGCGGCGCGCGCCGTCCCGCGACCTCTGCGGTATGTGCCCTAGCATCTGCCCATCGTGGGCACCGGCAGGCCACTCTCGCATGAGGAGCTCGAGCGCATGTCCGACGCGGCGCTCGTCGCCCGCGCCCGCGCCCGCGAGCTCTACGGCACGGGCGAGCCCGGCCACGAGACGGCCAGACGCTGCGTCGCCCTCGTCTACGAGCGCCACCGCAACCTCGTGCGGGCCACCATCGCGTCCAGGGTGCCGCTGCAGGCGGTCGACGACCTGGAGGGCGAGGTGTACCTGCGGTTCGTGCGCACGGTCTACCTGCGGCGCAGGCCGATCGACGTCCCGGCCGGGCTGCTCGTGATCATGGCGCGCCGGGTCGTCGCCACCTTCCACGACCGGCGCAAGCCGACGCCCGCCTCGCTCGACGAGCTCGACGACGTCGCGGCCGGCGAGGACGGGTATGACGAATTGGCGGCGGCAGAGGTTGCCGAACAGCTGCTGTCCGTCCTCTCCGACCGCCAGCGGGAGGTCGTGTGGGGGCGGCTGTGGCAGGGACTCACGAGCGCCGAGGTCGCACAGCGCCTGGAGACGACGCCCGGCAACGTCGATGTGATCTTCTTCCGGGCGATGCGGCGGCTACGCGAGGAGCTCGAGCGGTGAGCGCGGAGCGCGGCTTCGCCGACTTCACGGCCGCGTGGGAGCGCGGCGAGCGGCCCGACCCGGCGGCGGCGATCGCCGCGGCGCCCGCGGGCGAGCGCGAGCCGCTCGCGGCGATGATCGCCGCCTACCTGGCCGCGCACCCCCGCACCGACGTCTCCGCCGCCGAGGTGGCCGCGCGCGCCGCCGATCCCGCGAGCGCGCCGCCGGTCGCGTGGCCGGAGCTGCTGCCGGCCCTGCGCGAGCGCACCGGCACGACCAGGGGAGTGCTCGTGACCGAGCTGGCCGCAGCGCTCGGACACCCCGAGGCGCACGCGCAGGTCGAGGAGCACGTTCACGGCCTCGAGACCGGACAGCTGCCGGCCCGGCGCGTGCGCCCGCCGGTGGTCGCCGCGCTCGCGCGCATCCTGCACGTCCCCGAGGCGGTGCTCGAGCTGGGCCGGCGGATGCCGCCGCAGCGGCCGGCGTTCGACCTGGCCGCGCCGATGTTCCAGCGCCAGGCGCCGCTCGGCGCTCCCGAGCCGGCCGCGGCGGCGCCTGAGCCGGCCGAGCGGGTGGCGGCGATCGACGACCTCTTCACCGGCGCCGATGGATGAGATCGCGGCGGCCCGGGCGGCGCTCGCACGGTTCACGACCACATACCGCGCCTCCGTCCCGCCCGTCGACGTCGAGGAGCTCGCTGCGAGCCTGTGCCGCCTGCGCGTGTGCGACGCCGACGACCTGTGCCCGATCGCGGGCATCGCGCCGCCGACGCCGCTCTCGGGCCTGCTGCTGCCGGCGCGGTGGGAGATCTGGGTGCGCCGCGGCGGCGCTTCACCGTCGCGCACGAGGTCGGCCACCACCTGCTGCACTCCGACGGGGCGGCGGTGCTGTGCCGGCCGGCCGACGTCGAGACCGCCGCAGGCCACGAGCGGACGCGCGAGCGCGAGGCAAACCGCTTCGCCGCCGAGCTCTTGATGCCCGAGCCGCTCGTGCGCGATGCGGCCGACCGGGACGGGCCTGACCCGATCGCGCTCGCGGAGCGCTTCGGCGTCTCCGACGTCGCCATGGGCTTTCGCCTGGTCACGCTCCGCTACCTGGAGGCGCTCCCGGTCGCGCTCCAGGCCGAGGTCGACCGCTGGCGGGGCATGTAAGGACTGGGCCTCCGGCGCGGACGTCTCCTGCACACGAACGAGGAGACGCCGCACCATGCCGATGCCGCTGCCCGCCCAGCTCGACGAGCCCACCATCCACCGGGGGATCGCGGTCGTGCCGCTCTTCCCGCGCCGCGACCCGGTCGCGGCCTACACGACGCTCGACCCGGCGCTCCGACGCGGCCTGCGCATCACCGAGACGAGCGCGGCCGGCAGCGTGCCCGAGCTCGTGGTCGCAAACCCGCTCGACGAGTGGGTGCTGCTCTACGACGGCGAGGAGCTCGTCGGCGCCAAGCAGAACCGCATCCTCAACCTGACCGTGCTCGTGGCGGCCGGCTCCGTGACGCCGATCCCGGTGAGCTGCGTCGAGGCGGGCCGCTGGGATCGCCGCTCGCAGGCGTTCGCCGCCGCCCGCCACACCGCGGGGCCAGGGCTTCGGCTGCGCAAGGCGCGGGCGCTGGGCGCAGACGCGCTCGAGCGCGGCCGCGGCCAGCACGAGGTGTGGGACGCGGTGGCCGAGCAGGCAACCCGGCGCGGCGTCGCCTCGCCGACCGCCGCGCACGCCGACATGTTCGCCCAGCACGAGGGGACGCTGGCCGAGCTGCGCGAGGCCTTCCCGGCCAGGCCGGGGCAGTGCGGCGTGATCCTCGTCCTGCCCGACGGCCATGTGTGCCTCGACTACCTGTCGCGGCCCGACGCCTACGCCGAGCACCACCGCAAGCTCGTCGACGGCTACCTCATGGACGCGCTCGACCAGCTCGATCTGCCCGCGGCCGGCATCGAGCCGGCGAACCGGCTGCTGCACCGGCTCTCGCTCGTGCCGCTCACGCGGAGCCCGTCAGCGGGCCTCGGCATCGACCTGCGCGCCCAGACGAAGAGCGTCTCTGCGACCGGTCTCGAGCACGAGGGCGAGCTGCTGCAGCTCTCGGCATACGCCTGAGCAGGGGTTTCTGATAACCCGTCATGCTGAGCCCGGGCCGATGCTAGAGTCTGGCCCCTCTCATGCAGAGCCGCCTCGAAGAGCTGCTGGGCCGCGTCGAGGAGCTGACGAGTCGGCTCCTCGGGCGGGCCCAGGGGGTGCGCGGCCGCCGGCCGAACCTCGACGGCGTGCGCGACCGGCTGCACGACCGCTCGCGCGGGTTCCCCGACCTCGGCCCCAAGCTCGGCGACGTCAAGGAGCGGCTGCGCGAGAGCGACGGCTGGCTGCTTGCGCTGCGGGCACGCGTGCGGCCGTGGCACGCCCTGCCGGCGGCGCTCGCGGCGCTGGCGCTGATCGTGGGCGGCTTCTGGCTCGGTGGCGCGGTGGGTGGCCATGCGAGCGCGGCGGCGCTCACGCGCACGGTCAAGATCAAGGGCAAGGTGATCACGATCGACGGCGCCCGCTACGTCTCGACGCCGGCGCTGACCGTGAAGGTCAAGGGCAAGACCGTGCACATCCCCGCGCGCACGGTGAAGCTGCCCGCGAGCACCGTGATCTCCGGGACGACCGTCGCGGTCAAGGTGAACCACACCGTCTCGGTGCCGCTGACGATCTCGGTGCCGACCACGCGGACGAACACGACCACGATCAACAACACGGTCGTGACGACCGTGTTCCGCACGCAGACGCAGACTCAGACCGTCACCGGCACGACGACCGCCATCATCACCGTCACCGGCCCGACGACCACGGTCACGGTCACCGTGACGACGTAGCTCCCGGCGCCGTCTAGGATCGGAGGCGGCATGGAGAGTCGTAACGGCGAGCTGCGGTTCTCGCCCTCTGACCTGACCGAATACCTCGCCTGCGAACACGCCTCGGCGATGTCGCGCGCGGCGGCGAGGGGCGAACGGGCAAAGGCGTATGTCGGGAGCGCGTACGCCAGGCTGATCTTCGACAAGGGCGACGACCACGAGGCCGCGTATCTCGCGCGACTGCAAGCCGCTGGCCGCGACGTAGTCGAGGTGGGGCGATCCGGCGACTTCGCGGTCGGCGCGGCGCGCACGGCGGAGCTGATGCGCCGGGGCGTCGATGTGATCTACCAGGGCACCTTCGTCGTCGGCGCGTGGCGCGGTCTGGCCGACTTCGTCGAGCGCGTGGAGGCGCCCTCGGATCTGGGCGGCTGGTCATACGAGGTCGTCGACACGAAGCTCGCCCGCGCGCACGCGGCGCCGTCGCACGTGCTCCAGCTGTGCTTCTACAGCGAGGGGGTTGCGGGCGTTCAGCGTGTGGCGCCGACGTACGCGCACCTCGAGCTCGGCTCGGGCCTGCGAGAGACGATCCGGCTGCACGAGGTGGCGCCGTACTTCCGGCGGGCCCGAGCAGGGTTCGAGGAGGCAGTCCGATCGGAGCGGCCGACCGAGCCGTTTCCGTGCGAGCATTGCGGGTTCTGCGCGTTCCGGCGCGAGTGCGGCGAGTGGTGGCGCGCCGAGGACCACCTCTCGCTCGTCGCGTGGATCGGCCGTGGGCAGATTGGCCGGCTGACCGCCGCGGGCATCTGCACCCGTCGGGCGCTCGCGGCGCTGCCCGATGGAACGAGCGTTCCCGACCTGCGTGCACCGACGCTCGCGAACCTGCACATGCAGGCCCGGCTCCAGGTCGAGGCCGACACGGCCGAGCGCACACCGTACGAGGTGCTTCCACTCGACCCCGATCGTGGCTTCGCGCGCCTGCCGGGCCCCTCACCGGGCGATGTCATGTTCGACCTCGAGGGTGACCCTCTGTGGACGCCGAGCCGGGAGCTGACGTTCCTGTTCGGCCTGCTGCTTGCCGAGGAGGGCGGCTGGCGCTACGAGCCCGTGTGGGGCCACTCGGTGGACGAGGAGCGCGCGGCGTTCCAGCGCGTCGTCGATCTGCTGACGCAGCGCCTTGCCACGTATCCCGACATGCACGTCTATCACTACAGCCCTGCCGAGCCGGGTGCCCTCCAGCGCCTGATGGCCGAGCACGCCACCCGCGAGCTCGAGATCGACGACCTGCTCCGCCGCAAGGTCATGGTCGACCTGCTCACCATCGTCCGGCAGTCGATGCGCGTCGGCGTGGAGTCGTACTCGCTGAAGCAGATCGAGCACCTTGCGGGCTTCGTGCGCGCGGCCGACATGGGCTCGGGCGCGGATGCCGTGCTCGGGTACGAGCGCTGGATCGACTCTCGGGACGGCGCCGAGCTTGAAGGGATCGCCAGATACAACGAGGAAGACTGCCGAGCCACGCTCGCCCTGCGCGACTGGCTCGTCTCGATCCGGCCGGCGGGGGCCGGCCCGCTCGAACCCGTGCCGCCGCGAACGCTGAGCGACGACACCGTCGAGGCCGCCAACGCACGCGAGGCCCTCCGGCTCGAGCTAGTCACGGGCGAGGACATCGGATCGGTGCGCTGGCTGGCCGGCGAGCTGCTCGAGTATCACCGCCGAGAGGCACGACCGGCGTGGTGGCGCTGGTTCTCGCTGCTGGACATGGACGGCGAGGAGCTGATCGCCGACGCCGAGGCGATCGGCGGTCTCGAACAGGTCGGTGATCCGCGCAAGCAGCCGTACAACGTCTACGAGGTGACGCTGCGGTTCCCGGAGCAGCGGCACAAGCTGGAGGCAGGGCCCGTCGCCGATGCGGCGACCGGGAAGGGCGTGACGATGTCGGAGATCGATGACGATGCCTGCACGCTCGTGGTGCGCGGGCAGAGGTTCGGGAGCGAGCCGCCGCCACGGGCGCTCGTCCCGCAGGAGCCGATCCACACGAACGCCCATCGCGAGGCGCTCACGCGGCTGGCGACCGCGGTGCGCGACTCACATGACCGATACGCGGCGCTGCGGGACGTGCTGGCGGCGAGCCCACCACGGCTCTCGGATCGCCCCACCGGTGCGCGCATCCAGACGACCGACCTTGCCGAGCAACAGGCGCTCGCGCGCGTGCTTGACCGCAGCTACCTGCTGGTCCAGGGGCCGCCGGGCACCGGCAAGACGTATACAGGCGCGCGGCTGATCGTCGACCTGATCACCCACGGGCATCGGGTCGGCGTGACCGCGCTCAGCCACCGGGCGATCAACAATCTGCTGGCGGAAACCGAGCGGGCCGCGACGGCGAGTCGGCTCACGTTCCGAGGCGCGCGGAAGGCGGCGCCCAAGCACCCGGCCGGCCGCGTGCCGGACGGCGGCCAGATCGTGAACGTCGCGGACAACGACGAGTGCCTCGACCGCGGCTACGACCTTGTCGCGGGGACGACGTGGCTGTTCACGCCGGATGAGTTCGACGACACGCTCGACTACCTCGTGATCGACGAGGCCGGTCAGCTCTCGCTCGCCGACGCGCTCGCGGCCGGGACGGCGGCACGGAACCTGATCCTGCTCGGCGACCCGCTCCAGCTGCCGCAGGTCTCGCAGGCGACACACCCGCCGGGGACGAACGCGAGCGTGCTCCAGCACCTCCTCGGCGTGAATGCGACGGTGCCCGAGGATCGTGGCGTGTTCCTGACCGAGACGTGGCGCATGCATCCCGACGTGTGTCGGTTCATCTCGGACGAGGTGTACGAGGGCCGGCTCTCGAGCCACGCCTCGTGCGCGCTGCAGACGACGAGCGCCGGAACCGGGATCCGCTACCTGCCGGTCGACCACCACGGGAACGGCTCGCAGAGCCCCGAGGAGGCAGAGCGCGTGCGCGCGCAGATCGCGGAGCTCGTGGGAACGCCGATGACAGACCAGCAGGGTCGAACGCGGCCGCTGTCGACGGCCGACATCATGGTGGTCTCGCCGTACAACGCCCAGGTTCGGCTGCTCCGGCGGGGGCTGCCGGACGGCGTACGAGTGGGCACCGTCGACGCCTTTCAAGGTCAGGAGGCGCCGGTCGTGATCTTCTCGATGGCCACCTCGAGCGGCGAGGACGTCCCCCGCGACATCGCGTTCCTGTTCAGCCGTAATCGGCTAAACGTCGCGATCAGCCGCGCGAGGAGCCTGGCGTACCTGTGCTGCGCGCCGGCGCTGCTCGAGGCGCGGGCGAGGACGGTCGACGAGATGCGACTGATCTCGACGTTGTGCTCGTTGGTGGAGACTGCGTCCTGACGTCACGGTAGAAGTTGCCACCGGGCCAAGACTCGGCGTAACAGAGGTCACGAGTGTGTCCGCCGCCCTCGCAAGTCCCTTGGTAGACGCCGCGGCCTAACATCGAAGTCACAGCATGCCCGCCGTCCTCACCATTGGCGCCTACGGCTGGAGCGAGGCCACCTTCTTCCCGGCCCTCCAGACCGCCGGCGTGCGCACCTTCTGCGACATCCGCCGCCGGCGCGGCGTGCGCGGCCATGAGTACGCCTTCGCGAACGCCGGGCGGCTGCAGGCGCGGCTGACCGAGCTCGGGGTCGCCTATGTGCATCGGCTCGACCTCGCCCCGAGCGACGCCCTGCGCCAGGCTCAAGCCAGAGCCGACGCCGAGGACCACACCGCCCGCCGGAGCCGGGCCGAGCTCACGCCGGAGTTCGCCGCGGCGTTCGAGAACGAGGTGCTGACCGGCTTCGACCCGGCCGCGTTCCTCGCGAGCTTCGCCGAGGCCGGGCCGGTCGTGCTCTTCTGCGTCGAGCGCGACCCGCAGGCGTGCCACCGTGGCCTGGTCGCCGCGCGGCTCGCCACAGCCGGTGCGACGGTCACGCACCTGACGCCCTAGCCGGGCGGCCCCCGCCGCAACCACAGCGTCGCGTGCGCCGGCCCCATCGTCTCCCGCACGACGCCGATCAACTCGACCTCGACCGTCTCCAGGTCGATCTCGTGCCGCAGCCGGCCCGAGAACTCCGCGAGCGTCTGTGCCCCGTCGTAGACGCTGCGTGAGAACCGCCGGTCGACCGCCCGCCGGATCCCGCGCAATGCCGGCCCGAACAACCCCGCCACCGCCAGCGTCGAGAGCGTGACCGCGATCGAGCCAGACTGCCCGCTCACGGACTGCAGACCCGCCTCGAGCACGACCACGCAGCCCAGGTACACGGCCGCGAGCACCGCCACGAGCGCGGTGTAGGTGACCGTGCGCCGGATCAGGACGTCGATCCCGTACAGCCGGTAGCGCAGCACTGCGATCCCGATCGCGACCGGGATGCCGCACTCGGCGAGCACGACGAACGCGAGGCTCACAGTCCCCACACCGTCGGGCAGCGGCAGCACGTAGGTGAGCGACCACCACGTCCACGCGACCCCGAGCACCGCGCCCGCGCCCACCACCCACTTCATCTGCTGGCGCACGAGCCCGGCCGATCCGCGCAGGTTGAGGACGATCACGGCCGCCGCCGCCATGAAACTCAGCACGAGCAGCGTCCATCCGATCGTCTGCGCCACATCGATCAGGGTGGGGGCGTCGACTCCGATCGGGTTCGGCGCGATGTGCGCGGTCTGGTCGAGCGGCCCCGGGTAGAGGCCTGTCCCGATCGTGAGCCCCACAATCGCACCGATCGGGATCCACACCGCCCGGCGCCAGCGCGGCGAGCGCGGGTGCCCATCGGGGAAGTAGAGCAACGCCAGCGGGACGAGCACGAGCGCATCCGGCGAGACGCAGAACGCGACCCACGCGGCGGCCGCGCCGCCCGGCACCGGCGGCTCCGAGCCGAACGCGTAGTCCGCGTACTCGAAGGCGGCCCCGGACGCGGCGAGCACGAAGCCGGCGGCGAGCAGCAGCCATCCGATCGGGTTCTCCGCCCGGCGCGCGCCGATCACCGCGCCAACGCTCGCATACGCCACCGCCCACAGCGCGAACACGAGGTTGCTGCCGATCGGCGACACCATCCCCGCTCCCGACCCGAGGTTCACGCCGTGCAGCCCGACCGCGCCGACGACCAGCGCCATGCAGACACACCACGCCGGCAGCGCCGCGCGCGCCGGGACGGTGCGCCTGAGCGGAATTGCGCTCATCGCGGCAGCCTCCCACAGGCCCCGTTACGGGGTCGTTACGGCAAGGCGCCCCGCGCGGCCCCGCGGCCGCCCTCGTCGCCGCCCGGCCCGCGCAGCACGTACGCGAACCCCACCGCGAGCGCGGCGCCCGCCAGCGGCCCGACGATGTAGACCCAGTAGTCCGTGAAGTTCCCCAGCACGATGTCGGGCCCGAACGAGCGTGCGGGGTTCATCGACGCACCGCTGATCGGGCTCGACCACAGCCCTGCCAGGATGATGTATCCGGCGACCGCAATGGCGGCCAGCGGCCCGACGTTCTGCGCCCGCGACGCCGTTCCGAGGATGGTGCTGACGAGCCCGACGGTGAGCACGAGCTCGATCACCATCGCCTGCCAGGCGTGGATGCCCGGCCCGGGCACGGTCGCGCCCAGGTCGCCGATCCGGCCGAACACCGCCCGCAGGAAGAGGCAGGCGAGCCCCGCGCCGATCATCTGGATGATGATGTAGCCGGGCACGCGCCGCCACGGAAAGTCGCCGCGCAGCGAGAACGCGAGCGTCACCGCCGGGTTCAGGTGGGCGCCCGAGATCGCGCCCATGAAGAGGATGATCGCCATCACCATGAGGCCGGGGCCGGTGACCGCGGCCGTGCGGCTGATGGCCCCGTGCGACTCGGCGTTCACGACGGCGCCGCCGGCACCGACGAGCACGAGGAAAAACGTCCCCAGAAGCTCTGAGAAGAGCCGCCGCCACTCGAGCGTCGGGTCGTCGAACTGCTCCACCCCGGGGTACTCGAGGGCAAGCCATGCGCGGTGCGTCGACATCAGATCCTCCTGACCGGGGGTGGGGTCCAGTGCCCGTCGAGCACCTGCGGCCTGGGCGCGTAGAGCCGCATCGTCACCCCGAGCGGCCCGCGCGGCGCGGGCAGCCAGTTCGACTCGAGCTCCGGGCCGGGGTGCGCGTGCTGCAGGTACAGGTCGAGCGAGCCGTCGTCGTTGTAGGTCAGGTCGTCGCGATCGCCGATCGCGAAGCGGTCGATCGCGTTTGCGACCTGGAAGCCGTCGCCGTCGTACATCGTCACCGACCAGAACGCCTCGACCGGCGGCAGCTCGCCCGCCTCGAAGTGCAGCAGGTAGTCGCGGGCGCCGTCGAGCGGCTGCCCCTCGCTGTCGGTGATGAGCAGCGGGTAGACCGCGTCCTCGGGCTGGTTCGCGCCCAGGCCGCCCATCGCGATCATCGCGCGGTGCAGGTACGCGTTGCCGTAGACGCCCAGCTCGAGGTGGATCTGCCAGCCGTTCGTGATGCTCGCCGACGACCGCGCCCTGTCGTGCAGCATCTCCTGCGCATCGGCCGGGACGTCGCGCAGGCCCGACTGGACGTGGTCCGGGAGCGAGCCGAGGTCGAACCGCTCGCCGTGTGCGACGCCGATGCGGCGCATGCGGGCGAGCATCGACCAGTCGGTGTAGTGCGGCCCGTGCACGGCCAGGAGGTCGGCCCCGCGGGCGAAGAAGTCCGCCGCCGACATCGCGTTCACCTGCTCGAGCGGCGGCGTGCGCATGTCGACAGCCGGGTCGATCGCCGCGGTGACCTCCACCTGCTCTCCGCCGAGGCGGGAGAGCGGCTGAACCGTGAAGCCGTCCTGCACCGCGTGGACGGCCGCATAGTCGTCGGGCCCGTTGGTCTGCGTGCGGCCGATCACCCAGACGTGCGGCGTGGGCGCCTCGATCAGCTCGGCGCCCTCGGGCACCGCGCCGTCCCAGTTCACCGGCGCCACCACGAACCGGCCGGCCCCCGTGCCGCTGGTGCGGCTGCCGGGCACAGCGAAGGCGTCCGTCCACATGTCGTACAGCGGCAGGAGGTAGTAGCGGCCGTCCGTGTCCGGCACCGACACGACCATCGGCTCGCGGGCCACGTCGAGCCACGCCGCCGAGTAGAGCGTGTCGAAGTTCGGGCGCACGACCGCGCGGAACTCGGCCGTCGGGAACGCGCGGATGTGGTGAAACGCGTTCATCGGCCCGAAGCCGGGCGCCTGCCCGGCCGGCAGGTTCGTCATCTGCCGGCGGGTCGTGTCCATCATCAGGAGCGGATACAGGTACACGTACGCCTCGACGCCGAGGGCGTGCGCCTCCTCACGCGTCGCTGCGGTCGTGGTGCTGGTGTCGGTCGCTGAGCCCATGACCGGCGAGCATCACGCCGGGCCGCGAGCGACGCATCCTCCCGATCGGGTGAACGGGCCCGGGCGGCGCTAGAGTGGTGGGCCCGCACATACCGCGGAGAGCCCGACACGAGCGAGGAGCGCCATGGATGTCGACCCGGCAAAGACCGCACTCGTCCTGATCGAGTATCAGAACGACTTCACCACCGACGGGGGCGCGCTGCACGACGCCGTGAAGGGCGTCATGGACGACTCCAACATGCTGGCGAACAGCCGGCGCGTGGCCGACGAGGCGCGCAAGGCGGGCGCGACCATCATCCACGCGCCGATCACGTTCGCGCCCGGCTACGGCGAGCTCGGAAACCCCGACAAGGTGTACGGCATCCTCAAGGGCGTCATCGACTCGACCGCCTTCGTGAAGGGCACGTGGGGCGCCGAGATCTGCGACGAGATGGCGCCGCACGGCACCGACATCATCGTCGAGGGCAAGCGCGGCCTGGACGCGTTTGCGACCACCAACCTCGACTTCGTCCTGCGCAGCAACGAGATCGAGACGGTCGTCCTGGGCGGCTTCCTCACCAACTGCTGCGTCGAGTCGACGATGCGGACGGCCTACGAGAAGGGCTACGACGTGATCACGCTCACCGACTGCACGGCGGCGACGAGCGCCGAAGAGCAGAAGACGGCGACCGCGCAGGACTACCCGATGTTCTCGCAGCCGATGACGAGCACCGAGGTGGTCGGCGCCCTGCACGGCGCCGGCGACGTGGCCGACGCCAGCCGCGCCTAGGAGGCCGGCCCGGTCATCAAGAACCACCCTCATGGGACGATATGCTCCCCGTCGCCTACCCCGATCATCCCACGCAGGCGAGGTCTGGAGGACGTCATGGGGATACGCAGCTGGCTCGCACACCGGCGTGAGAAGGAGGACGCGAACGCCGTCAAGCGCGCCGAGGACGAGATGTACAGCGGTTCGGCCGAGGAGCGCGCGATTATCGCGGGCGACATGGAGGGCCGCGCATCCGACGCCCGTGCCGAGGGCCGGATCGGCGAGGGGTCGATCAGAGACGTCGACCGGCTCGGCGGGTTCTAGGCCGCCAGCGCCACGGGGTCGAGCAGGTCGAGCGCGGCCAGGGTGGCGCGCAAGCCGGCCGGCAGCTCGTCGGCGCGGCCGGGGTTGTAGAGCGGGCCGCCGCCTGCGGTGACCAGGCGGTAGGCAAGCGCGACCCCGCGCGGAGTGACCGGCGTGTCGGTGTCGGCGAGGCGCTCGGCGAGCAGCCGCACCTCGGCGACGTGCGGCCGCAGAGCGCGGCGGTTGTGCTGGGACGGCGTGAGCGCCCGGCCCGAGCTGACCGCGTCGGCCGCGACGCGCCGTAGCGAGCGGGCCAGGTCACCGCGCAGGCGTGCGCCTGTGAGCTCGCCGATGCGCGCAAGCAGCACCGCGTCGGTGGGCGGCTGCCCGGTGCGGGACACGATCCAGCTGTCGGCGCGCTCGCGGGCGAGCTCGATCCGTGTGCGCTCGACCACCGCCCGCGCGAGCGCGCAGACGAGCGCCGACACCGCCACCGCCGCGAACACCGTCTCGGACTCGAGCCGGGCCGCCGAGGCGACGACGGCCGCGGCCAGCGGCAGCAGGTACGGCAGTGCCGGCGTGAGGGTCGGCCGGGCCCCGCCCAGCCCGGCGCGATCCTCACGCGGCCGTGCGGTCTCGATCACGCGGCGGCCGGCTGCGGCCGGACGGCGTGGAACGTCTCGCGCGTCGTCTCCGGGGTGACGACGAGCACGGGGCACGGCGCCTCGCGCACGAGCCGCTGGCTGACGCTCGAGGTGAGCGCGCCCACGAGCGCGTTGTGATGCCGCGCGGCGAGCACGATCGTACCGGCGCCATGGCGCTCGGCGGCGTGGGCGATGATGGTCGCGGGGTGGCCGAGCGAGGTGGCCGAAAGCTCGAGGTCGGCGTCGAAGCCCTGGGCGCGCAGCTCGCCCACGACCTCGTGCATGCGGGCGGTGCGGATGTCCTCGTCGGCGTGCAGCGGGAAACGGCCGCCGCGGGCGCCGGGGACGAGCTGGTTCACGTGCACGATGACGATGCGGGACAGGAACTGCGTGGCGAGCTCCTGTGCGGCCGGCAGGGCGCGCTCTGACTCGGGGCCGTCGAGCGCAACGATCACGGTATCCATCAAGCTGCTCCTCTGGTAGATGACCGCGCTAGGCTAGAGCCGGTGTGCTGAGAATCCCGGATTCAGGAAGCAACGCTTTATAGGTCCGTGACCGAGGCGGCGCCTCCCCACATCCCGGTCGCAAGCTCCGGCGTCGCCGATCTCGACCGCGCGCTGCACGGCCTCTACTGGGGCGACAACGTCGTCTTCGAGCCCGATCGCACCGAGACGGCGATGCCGTTCTACGCCGCGATCGCCGCCCTCACGGGGATGTACGACCAGGCCGCCTACGTCTCGCTCTCGCTCCCGCCGGAGCTGGTCGAGCGCGACTATCCCGGCCTGGGGCTGATCGATGCGCGGCCGGACACGCCGCTCGCCGAGGCGGGCGCGCTCCTGAACGCGATCCGGCGCCGTTGCAAGCCCCAGTCACGCACCCTGCTCCTGTTCGACCCGCTCGACGACATGGCCGCGCGCTGGGGCGCCGACATGGCGCGGCGCTTCTTCACCCGCTGCTGCCCGCTGCTGCTCGAGGTCGGCGCGATCGCGTACTGGTCGCTCTCCCAGGGCGAGCGCTTCGAGGCCCTGCGCCGCGACGTCGAGGACGTCACGCAGTGCGTGCTTGTCGTGCGCGACGGCCGGCTGCGGATCGCCAAGGCCGAAGGCCGGCCGGTGGGAGTGCAGGGAAGCGTGTACCACTACCGCCTGGCCGAGGGCCGGCCGGAGCTCACCCAGGCGCCGGCCGCGGCCCGCCTCGGCGGCGCGCTGCGGGCCGTGCGCATGCAGCGCCAGCTGAGCCAGGCCCAGCTCGCCCAGCTGGCCGAGGTCTCGGCGAGCGCGATCTCGCAGGCCGAGCGGGGCCAGCGCGGGCTCTCGCTCGAGACCCTGCTGACGCTCACCGCCAACCTGAACATCACCGTCGACGAGCTGCTGCGCGGCCACGTCTCGCCCGGCTACCGGCTCGGTCGCCGCGACGATCCGGCGGCGACGCCCACCGGCACGCCGGTGCCGCTGCTCGACGACCCCGAGGCCGGCCTGCGCGCCTACCTCGTGCGGCTCGCGCCCGGAGCGACGGCCACGCCGAACGTCGCCCACAAGGGCAGCGAGCTCGTCGCCGTGATCGCGGGACTCGTGCAGGTGCAGCTGACGAGCGGGCGGCCGGTGCTGCGCCAGGGCGAGGCCCTGCTCGCCGACCGCACGAGCATCCGCGGGTGGCGCAACATCGCGCAGCGGCCGGCCGCGCTCTTCTGGGTCATCCGCGACTGACGCGCTGCGACCCAATTGGCGGCTCCGGCAGGTGCCAATTGGGACGGCGCCTGCAGCGGGCCGGTGGAGGGAGTAGAACACGCACCACTGCTCGTTTCCCCAGGGAGGTTTCTGATGCCGCAGGTCGACGCAGCCGGGCTTCGCATCAACTACGACGTGCAGGGCGACGGGGAGCCGCTCCTGCTCATCCCCTACACGGGCGCCGACCACGCCTGCTACGCGTTCCAGCTGCCCGCCTACACCGAGCACTTCCGCTGCGTCGCGATCGACCTGCCGGGCTCGGGCGAGAGCGAAAAGCCTCCCGGCCCGTACTCGACCGAGGCCTACGCCGACCAGGTGGCCGCGTTCATGGCCGCCGCCGGCATCGAGCGGGCACACGTGGCCGGCGTCTCGCTGGGCGGGGCGATCGGCCTGCACCTGGCGGCGCGCCACCCCGAGCGGGTGCGCTCGCTCTCGGTGCACAGCGCGTGGCATCGCACCGACGCCTACCTGCGCGCCCTGGTCGAGATGTGGCGATCGCTGGCGCGGGGTCTGCCCACGGTGGCCGACGCGGTCATCCAGGGTGTCTTCCCGTTCTGCTTCACCGACGGGATGTACAACGACAAGCCCGACTTCGTCCAGGGCCTGGTCGACTTCGTGCGCAGCCGCCCGCCCCAGCCGCTCGAGGCGTTCCTGGCCCAGACCGACGCCGTGCTCGCACACGACGCGAGCGGCGTGCTCGGCCAGATCAGCGCGCCCACCCAGATCACGTTCGGGGCGCACGACGTCTGCACCTCGACCCGCTTCGCGGGGCCGCTGAAGGGCGGCATCGCCGGGAGCGAGATGGCGCTCTTCGACGACCTGTCGCACGCGGGACTGCACGAGGACGCCGAGACGTTCAACCGCACGACGCTCCAGTTCCTGCTGCGTCAGACGGGGTGAGTCAAGGCCGACCGGTAGACTGCGCGCATGGCCTGGCTCGACCGTTTGATGGACCGCATCACCGCCAAGGGCACCAAGGTCGTCGGCGCGGGTCATCCGCCCGCCGACACCGAGCCCGAGACCGGATCGCGCGAGCTGTCCGAGGAGCTCCAGGCCGACTACGGCGGCGACTCGCCTGCCGCCGAGCCGCCGCCGCGCGCTTCTGAGTGATCAGGGAGTGGGACCGTGAAGGGTCGGGGGCGCCCCGGCCGGCGGCCGCTCGCTGTGCGGCCGCACCATGACCGGCAGCGTCCACGGGTACATCTCGCCACCGCCGTCCTCGTGCGCGATGGTCGCCCACGCTGCAACGGTTGCGCCCTCGCCGACCTTGAAGCCCTTCGGAGTGACCACGTTCGCGGTTGCCCACCACACGGCGACCGGAGGCACGCCGGCCGCGGGCGGCGTCGGGAGGTAGACACCCGCTGATGCCCCGATCGCCGTGACCATCTCGTAGCTCGGCAGGGCCGGCGCCACGGCGTTGATCCTGAGCACCTGCGAGATGACGACCGTGAACCAGACCGCGATCTCATCGGGAGGCACGGTCGGGGGCGCCCAGTTGATCGGCCCGTACGCCTCGATGCTCATCCCGGCCGCGTCCGTGAGATACGCGACGGGATCGATCTTGGGTGTCATGTCGGGGGGTGGCATCCTTGGCTCCTATCCCTAGAGTGTCCATTGGGTCACACGTGTGCGTGACCTGTCAACGTCTGTTCCAACCGGACGCAGCAGACGGCATTTCCCTTCCGTCGGTAGACCTCGAGCGCCTCCTCCCACGCCGCGCAGGCGGCGGCCGAATGGCCGGCGATCTCGTGGACGCGGGCGAGATCCTCGACCGCCGCGGCGCGATCGTTTAGGCAGTCGGTGCGCTCGGCCAGCACGACCCCCTCGCGCGCCAGGCGCTCGGCGTCGGCGCAGCGGCCGCTCTGGGCGAGCACGGCGGCGCGCACCCGCCGCCAGAGCACCTGCGCCGAGATGTCGTCATCCGTGGTGATCCGGGCTGCGTGCCGGGCCAGCCGGTCGGCCTCGGCCGTCCGCCCCTGCGCGAGCACGACCAGCGCGAGCAGGCCCTCGGTCGACGCGAGCACCGCCCGCTCGCCCATCGCCTCGAGCTGCCGCCGACCCGCGCGCAGGTGCCGCTCGGCGCGCACCGGATCCGGTGCCAGCAGCGAGACGAACACCTCGGCGTTCGACACGGCCGCGTCCACGGTGGGCGAGAACCCGGCCAGCACCGCCTCTGACTCGTCGAGCAGGGCGAAGGCCGGCTCGAACTCGCCACGCATCGCATGCAGGGCGGCGATCTGCTGGCGGACGAGCGCCTCGGCCCACGGGTCGCCGTGCAACTGCGAACGGATCTCGTCGCAGCGCGCGAATGCCTCGTCCACCGGCGTCGGACCGTGCGTCACGGCCGTCGCCTCCCAGCCAAGCACGTCGGCCAGCATGCGCTCGTCGCCAACCACGCCGGCATCGGCCGCCGAGAGCCGCCAGCAGTCGGCCGCGTCGCCGGCCTGCGCCTGGATCCAGGCGAGCAGCCCACGCAGATGCCACAGCCGGGCGCGGCCCGCACGGTCGTCCGCGTCCTCGAGCGCCCGCGCGATCGCGGCCCCGTGCCGCGCCGCCTGCCGAGCGACGGCCGGGGGGTCGACCTGGAGCAGCGCGAGCAGCCGCTCGACCCGGGCGCGGGCGTATAACCCGGCGTCGGCGCGCGCGTCGGCGAGCCGCATCGCCTCGCCGAGCGCGGCGTGCGCCTCGTCGAAGCGGCCTTCCTCGCGCAGCACACCGCCGAGGTCGATCAGGATCACCGAGCGCGCGGGGTCGTCGGCCTCCCGCAACGCCGCGGCCCGGCGCAGCAGATTCGCGGCCGCCGCCCGGTCGCCGGCCCGTAGGACACGCAGGCCGGCCGCGCCGCAGATGGCCGGACGCCTCGGCGGCGAGGGCGCGGTCTCCGACGGTGTCAGCCCGGCCGAGCTGGCGCCGGTATCCGTGCGCCTGCTCGAGGTGGTAGCCGATGATCTCGTCGAGCTCGCGCTGATCCTCGGCCGCGGCGCGCAGCCACTCCGCAAAGCCGACGTGCAGCTTGGCCCGCCGGGCCTTGGGGATGAGCTCGTAGGCGGCATCGCGAACGAGCAGGTGCGTGAAGCGATAGCCCTGCTCGCCGGCGAACAGGCGCTCGGACGGGCGCACGAGCTCGCGCCGCTCGAGCTCGGCGAGGGCCGCGTCGACGTCCACGCGGCTCTGGTCAGCCAGCAGCGCCGAGACCACGCCGCGGTGGAATCCGCGGCCCTCGATCGCCGCCGCCTCGATCACCCGGCGCGGCCCGCGCGGCAGCCCGTCGACTCGCGCGGCCAGGAGGGCCTGGATGCTGGGCGGCGTCGCCCCGGCCGGATCGTCGGCGCGCATCGCGACCAGGTGCTCGAGGAACAGCGGGTTGCCCTCGGCGGCAGCCAGCAGCTCGTACCGGCGCAGACGGGCGCCGCGGCGCCCCGCGAGCCCGCGCAGGAGCCGCGCCGAGTCGGTGTCCGACAGCGGCCGCAGGCGCAGCGTCGCGCTCCGGCCGAACGCGGCCTCCCATCCCGGCCGGCGCTCGAGCAGATCGTCGCGGGCCAGGCAGACGACCCCGACCGGCGCCGACGTCACGTATGCAGCCAGGTACTGGATCAGGTCGAGCAGCGGCGGCTCGGCCCACTGGATGTCGTCGAATGCGACCACGAGCGGGCGCACCCGGGCGAGCGATTCGAGCAGCCGGCGCACGGCCCACTGCACGTCCTGCGCCGACGCCGTCGAGCGCGAGCGCCCGATCGCGCCCGACACCATGTCGGCCACGCGCGCCGCCTGCCCGTCGCCCGGCATGAGCGCCTCGAGCGCCGCCACGCCGCCCAGGTCGTCGACGATCTCCTTGAGCGGCCAGTAGGTGATGCCCTCGCCGTAGGGCAGGCAGCGCCCGACGACGACGCGGGCGCCGGCCTCGACGTCGGCGACGAACTGCTTGACGAGCCGCGACTTGCCGATCCCGGCCGGCCCGAGCACGGTCGTGACGACGCAGCGGTCGGTGGCGACGCAGCGGTCGTAGCGGCGGCGCAGGCTCGCGAGCTCGCGGCGGCGGCCGACCATCCCGCCGGCCGCCGCCACCCGCAGCGGCTCGCGGCGTGGCACGAGGCCCTCGGCGAGCCAGGTGCGCATGCGCCCGGCCTTCCCGCGCAGCTCGAGATCGCCGTGGCGGCGCAGGCGCACCGCCCCGGCGACGAGCCGGCGAGTCTCGGGACCGAGCAGCACGGCGCCGGGGGGCGCCGCCGACTGCAGCCGTGAGGCGGCGTTCACGGCATCGCCGGCGATCAGGCCCTGGTCGGCCGCGTGCTCGGCGGTGATCACCTCGCCGGTGTGCACGCCGATCCGCACGGCGAGCTCGACGCCGTACTCACGCTGGAGCTGCCCGTTCAGGGCGACGAGCGCGGTGCGCATGTCGAGCGCCGCGCGCACGGCCCGAAGCGCATCGTCCTCGTGCAGCACCGGCACCCCGAACACGGCCATCACGGCGTCGCCGATGAACTTCTCGACGCGGCCGCCGTGCAGCTCCACCACCCGCGCCATCTCGGCGCCGTAGCGGCCGATCACGTCGTGCAGGGCCTCGGGATCGAGGCGTTCGCCGAGCGCGGTCGAGCCGACCACGTCGGAGAACACGATCGTGACCGTCTTTCGCACGTAGGTCGCGGCTGCCAGCTCGCTACCTTCGTCACGAGCCCCCATGCGGCGATTCTACGACAGCCTGGGTGTACGGTGCTCGCGCGCGCCCGACCCCGCGTGGACACGACCTCCGACACCCGCACCCCGACCGCAGGCGCCGCGCGCGCGGCGCTGGTCGTCGGCGCGCTCGGCGTCGTCTTCGGCGACATCGGCACCAGCCCGATCTACACCGTGTCGACGGTCTTCAACCCGGGCGACCCGCACCCGGTGGCGGTCACGCGCACGAGCGTCTTCGGCGTCGTCTCGCTGATCTTCTGGGCGGTGACGATCGTCGTCACCGTCACGTACGTGCTGCTCGTGATGCGGGCGTCCAACGACGGCGAGGGCGGGATCATGGCCCTCATCACCTTGATCCGCAGAGGACGGGTGCGCGGCGGCCGGCGGACGCGGATCGCGCTCGCGGCGCTCGGCATCTTCGGCGCCTCGCTCTTCTTCGGCGACAGCATGATCACACCGGCGATCTCGGTGCTCTCCGCCGTCGAGGGGGTCAAGGTGGTGCAGCCGTCGCTGGGCGAACTGGTCGTGCCGATCACGGCGGTGATCATCGTCGTCCTCTTCGCGAGCCAGCGGTTCGGCAGCGCCGCCGTCGGCCGCATGTTCGGGCCGGTGATGATCGTCTGGTTCGTGGCGATCGCCGCCTGCGGCGTGCACGGGATCGCCGGGCACGCGGCGATCCTGAAGGCGCTCTCGCCGACCTACGCCGTGGGATTCCTGGCCGGGCACTTCGCGATCGCGTTCTTCTCGCTGGCCGCCGTCGTGCTCGCCATCACCGGCGCCGAGGCCCTGTACGCCGACATGGGGCACTTCGGCCGCGCCCCGATCACCCGCGCGTGGCTCGGGCTCGTCTTCCCGGCCTGCATCCTGAGCTACCTGGGCCAGGGGGCGCTCGTGCTGGCCCATCCGCACACGGCGGTGGCGAGCCCGTTCTTCCTGCTCGTCCCGCATTGGGGGCGGATGCCGATGGTGCTCCTGGCGACCGCCGCGACGGTGATCGCGTCGCAGGCGGTGATCACCGGGGCGTTCTCGGTCACCCACCAGGCCGTCCAGCTCGGATACCTGCCACGCCTGCGCGTCGACCACACGTCGGAGCAGACGATCGGGCAGATCTACGTGCCGTGGATCAACTGGGTGCTGATGGTCTCGGTGCTCACGCTCGTGTTCGCGTTCCGCTCGTCCGCCGCGCTCGCGTTCGCGTTCGGCATCGCCGTCACCGGCACGATCACGATCACCACGCTGCTCTTCTTCTACATCGTGCGGCACCAGTGGCGCAAGCCGCTCTGGCTGGTGCTCGCGGGCGCCGGCTGCCTGCTCGCCGTCGACCTCCTGTTCCTGGCCGCGAACCTCACCAAGATCACCCACGGGGCCTGGCTCCCGCTCCTGATCGGCGTGACGGTCTTCACCGTGCTCACGACGTGGCAGCGCGGCCGCGCGCTCGTCAGCGCCCGCCGCCAGCACGACGAGGGATCGCTGCGCGCGTTCGTCGCCGAGCTGCACCGGCGCGAGCCGCCGCTTCGGCGGGTGCCCGGCACGGCCGTCTTCCTGAACCGCGGCAAGTCGACGACGCCGCTCGCGATGCGCGCGAACGTCGAGCACAACCACATCCTGCACGAGCACGTCGTGATCCTGACCATCGAGACGCTGCCGGTGCCGCACGTCGCCGAGCCGGACCGGATCGCGGTCGACGACCTCGGGTTCGCCGACGACGGCATCACCCACGTCGAGGCCCGCTTCGGCTACAAGGACGAGCCGAACGTCCCCCGCGTCCTGCGGCTGGCCGCCGCAGCCGGGCTGGAGTGCCCGCTCGAGGTGGACGACGCCTCGTACTTCCTCTCGACGATCGAGCTGCGCCTGGGCGACGCGCCGGGCATGAGCCGCTGGCGCAAGCACCTGTTCGTCGCGACGTCGCGCATCACCGCCGACGCCGCCGAGTACTTCGGCCTGCCGCGCGCACGCACCGTGATCATGGGCTCGCGAATCGACGTGTAGGTGGTAGGGTCGCGCCATGCGAGGGGGGCGCGTGAAGCTCGGTGCGGCCGTGGCGGCGGCGTCGGTGCTGCTCGGCGGCGGCACGGTGCAAGCGGCGGCCGCCACGACGGCAGCCGTCCGCCCGGCGACGATCGCGGTCGCGCAGTTCAACTGCGACATCTCCGACGAGTTCCCGATCATCAAGCCCGCGCTCGTCGCCCGCGCCATCAGGGCGAGCGGCGCCGACGTCGTCGGGATCGAGGAGGGCGGCGGCGAGACCGCACAGATCGCCCGCGCGCTCGGGTGGCGCTACTACGACATCCGCATGCAGATCGTCTCGCGCCTGCCGCTCATCGACCCACCGGCCGGACATGGCCTCTACACGTTCGTCGAAGCCGCACCGGGCCGGGTCGTCGCCATGGAGAACGTGCACCTGCCGTCGGCTCCGTACGGTCCGGTATGGGTCAAGCACGGCAAGACGGCGGCCCAGGTGATCGCGATGGAGAAGCGGGTGCGCCTGCCCGCGATCCAGGCCGACCTGGCTGCGGCGCGAACGCTCCACGCGCAGGGCATCCCCGTCTTTTTGACCGGTGACTTCAACTCGCCCTCGTTTCGCGACTGGACGAAGGCCACCGTCGGCTCGCGTCCCGACCTGCGCTACCCGTTGCGCTGGCCGGTCTCGGCCGCGGTCGAGGCCGCCGGCTTCACCGACTCGTTCCGGGCCGTGCACCCCGATCCGCTCAAGGTCCCCGGTCTGACCTGGCCGACGCACCGCACGATTCCGGGCGTCGATCAGTTCCGGGGCGAGCCGAAGGACCGGATCGACTTCGTCTACTCGCAGGGGGCGACCGCGATTGCGAGCACGATCGTCGGCGAGCCGGGCTCACCGGGCACCGCCGCGACCGTGGCGCCGTGGCCGTCCGACCACCGCCTGGTCGTCTCGACCTTCCACGTGCGCGGAGCGACCCCACCGGCGCTCGTCACGGTCCCGCACCGGCTGGTCCGCCGCGGCGACGCAGTGGCGGCCTCGTTCCACGCCGGCGGGCCGGTGGGGGCGGTCGCGATCGAGCATCTGCGCGGCGGAAGGGCCAGCGTCGTCGCCAGCCGCCACGTGACGGCGGCGGCCGCCGGCGGCATCGGCACGGTCACGTTCGCGAGCTCCGGCTGGGCGCCGGGGGCCTACGCGGCCGCCCTGCTCGGCCCGGGCGGGCGCGTGCGCTCGCGCTTCCCCTTCTGGGTCGCAGCTCCCGGCGCCGCGCCGGTGGTGCGCACGACGAAGGCAACGTACGCGCCCGGCGAGCCGATCGGCGTGACGGTGAAAGATGCTCCCGGGGATCGCTGGGACTGGCTGGGCATCTACCACCGCGGCGCGGACCCCCTGGTGGCGTCGTACCTGCTCTGGGGCTACACCCACTCGGCCGTCGACGGCAGGTTCTCGCTGCGACCGAGCGGCGTCTTCGCCGTCCCGCTCACGCCGGGCCGCTACAGCGTGTACCTGCTGCGTGACGACCTGTACGTCAAGATCGCCGGCGCCGCCTTCAGCGTCCGCTGAGCGGACATTGCGGCGGTGGCCGGCGTCCCCCGGGGCGCCGGCCACCGCGTGGATGCGGCCTACAGCTGGGCAACCGTGGCCGCGGTCGCGCCGCCGAAGACCTGCAGCGCGATCACCGCGACCATCGGAGAGAGGTCGAGGCGCCCCAGCGGAGGCACGAGCCGCCGGAACAGGCGCAGGTAGGGCAGCGTGAGGGATTGAACGCCGCTTCTGATGCTCGCGAGGGCCGGCGAGCGCGGGGTGCGCATCCACGAGAAGAGCACCGCGGCGAGGATGAGCAGTGTGTAGACGCTGACGGCGTTTGCGATCAGGGTGGCGAGCAGGTGACTCATGACGTGGCCTTTCCAGATGGCGTTCGGATCAAGCTTCCGATGCACCTCACGCTACCGCCCCAACCTGTGCGCCAACCCCGTGGTCCGTGAGCGTTGGAGGGGAGTTCGGTAAGGAAGTGGCCAGACTCGCGCCCGCCGAACGCGACGGCGCCCGCCCCGCGCCTTACGGCGAGGGCGGGCGCCCCGGAGATCCGCTAGCTCGTGATCTCGACCCGGTGCGGCGTCTCGACCTGCGGCCGCGGCACCGTCACCTTCAGCAGGCCGTCCTCGAAGGTGGCCTCGATGTCATCCTCATGGGTGCCCTCGGGCAGCAGGAAGCTGCGGCTGAATGAGCCGTAGGAGCGCTCCCGGGCGAGGTAGCCCTCGTGCTTCTCCTCCTTCTCCTCGTGGCGCTCCCCCGTGATCTGCAGCGTGCGCCCGTGCACCTCGATCGAGACATCCTCCTTCTTCATCTCCGGCATCTCGAGCTTGAAGACGATCGCGTCCTCCGTCTGCTCGATGTCGGTCGCCGGCATCCACGTCGCCGGTGTCCGGGTCATGCCGGCCGGCAGCGTGATACCGAGCATCCGATCCATCTCGCGCTGAACCTGCGCGATCTGCTGGAACGGGTCCCAACGCGTGAGTGTGGTGGGCATCGTCCCTCCTTTGTTCCGGGGGCCGAAGCTCGGGCGGCGTGATTGTCGTTCGGGCCGCGACTCTTTGCACTCCAATTGTAGATCTCGGGGATGGCCGCCGCCACCGAATTTGGGATCAGCCTGCCTGATACTGCTCCTCCCAGTGGAGAATCAGGTACCCTGATGATCGTGCCCGTTTTCCCGCCTGCAGGCGGCTCAGAGACCGGCGCCCAGCCGGCGCACACAGCCAACCAGGAGCTCGTGGAACTGCTCGACCTCGGAGATGTGCATGCCCGCCAGCAGGTCGTCCTCGAGCGCGTCGACCTCATTGTCGCACGCCGCCAGGACGCGCTCGCCCCGGGTCGTCACGTCGGTGCGGATCGCCCGCCCGTGGTTCGGGTCGGGGCGGCGCTCGATGAACTTCGCCGCGGTGAGCTGGACGAGCACCTCGTTCATCGACTGCGGCGTGATCAGCACCCGCCGGGCAAGCTGCGCGTTGGAGAGGCCGGGGCGCGAGCGCATCACCGAGAGCGCCGTGTACTGCGAGACCGTCAGGCCGTGGGGCTCGACCACCTCGGCGATGCGGCGCCGCAGGACGTGGTCGAGCCGGCCGATCACGTAGCTCAAGCGCGGCTCCATCACCGCGAGACTACCGGACGGGGTTACATGACAGGCAGCCTGAGAGGAGCGACATGACGTACACCGACCGCTGGAGCACGGTGCGGGTGGATCTCGAGCCCGCCGGCATCGCCTGGGTCGAGCTCAACCGGCCCGACAAGAGAAACGCCATGAATCCCACGATGAACACCGAGATGATCGCGGTGCTGGAGGCACTCGACGCCGACGACGCCTGCCTCGTTGTCGTCCTCACGGGCGCCGGCGACGCGTTCTCGGCCGGGATGGACCTCAAGGAGTACTTCCGCGAGGTCGACGCCGGCCCGGCGCACGTCCAGCGGCGCGTCCGCCGCGACTCCGCCCAGTGGCAATGGCGACTCCTGCGCACGTACGCCAAGCCCACGATCGCGATGGTGAACGGCTGGTGCTTCGGCGGCGCGTTCACCCCGCTCGTGGCCTGCGACCTGGCCCTCGCCGCCGACGAGGCCACGTTCGGGCTCTCGGAGGTGAACTGGGGCATCCCGCCCGGCGGGGTGGTGAGCCGCGCGCTGGCCGAGACCGTCGGGACGCGAGCGGCGCTCCTGCACATCATGACCGGCCGCACATTTGACGGCCGGCGGGCGGCCGAGATGGGGCTCGTGAACGCGAGCGTGCCCCGGGCGGAGCTGCGCGCCGAGACGCGGCGGCTGGCCGAGGAGCTGCTCGAGAAGAACCCGGTCGTCCTGCGGGCGGCCAAGCTCGGGTTCAAGCACTGCCGCGACATGAGCTGGGACGAGGCCGAGGACTATCTCTACGCCAAGCTCGAGCAGTCGCAGTTCCTGGATGCCGAGCGTGGCCGCGAGCAGGGCCTCACGCAGTTCCTGGACGAGAAGAAGATCCGGCCCGGGCTCGAGGCGTACGAGCGTTAGGTAACGTCACCCCGTTACGTGTTGAGTGACCGAACGAGCTCACGCTTCTGTACCTTTCCCGTGGCGCTCTTGGGAAGGTGCGTAAGGAACACGATCCGGCGCGGGTACTTGTAGGCCGCGACCCGCTCGGCGGCGAAGGCGCGCAGGGCCTCGGCGTCCTGCGCCGCCCCGGGCTCGAGCACGACGAAGGCTGTCACTTCCTCGCCGAGCGCATCGTCCGGTGTGCCGACGACCGCGGCCTCGCGCACGTCGGGGTGGGCGTACAGCGCCTCCTCGACCTCGCGCGGGTAGACGTTGTAGCCGCCGCGGATGATCACCTCCTTCGTGCGGTCGACCAGGAAGAGGTTGCCGGCCGCGTCGGTGCGGCCGAGATCGCCGGTCGCAAGCCACCCATCAGGATCGATGGCCGCCGCCGTGGCCGCGGGATCGCGCCAGTAGCCGGGGATCACCGTGCCGCCGCGAAACTGGATCTCGCCGATCTCCCCGGCGGGGCAGATGGAGCCGTCGGCGGCCCGGATGCGCATCTCGACCCGACCCGCCGGGATCCCCACCGAGCCCGCCGTCCGCGGCCGCCCGACCGGCTGAGCCGCCGCCATTCCCGAGAGCTCGGTCAGCCCGTAGCCCTCGTGGATCGGGCAGGCGAACGCGTGCTCGAACTCGACGCGGACGCCCTCCGGCAGCGGCGCGCCGCCGATGTGCGCGAGCCGAAGCGGCGGGCGCGCGTCCGTCTCACGGGCGGCGGCGGTGAGCGCGACGCACATGGTGGGGACGCCGAGCAGCACCGTCGTGCCGGTGCGCGCCATCTCGGCCAGCGTGCGCGGGGCGTCGAAGCGGTCGGGGACTGCAACGGCCGCGCCGGTGAGGACGGCGGCGATCATCGCCCCGGACTGGCCCAGCACGTGGGCGAACGGCGCCACACCGAGGATGACATCGTCGTTGGTGTAGCCAAGCACCGTGACGGCGTTCTCGCCGGCCTCGAGCAGGCCGGCATGGGTCAGCACGGCCCCTTTCGCCGCTCCGGTCGTGCCCGACGTGTATAGGATCACCGCCGGGTCGCCGGGGCGGCGGTCGGCGATCGGGCCGGGGGGCGCACCGGGCTGCGCCTGATCGGGCGGCCACGAGGAGTCGATCGTCACGCGCGCCCCGGAGGCGGCGACCCGCAGGGCGATCTCGGGCGGCGCCAGCAGAACGTTCAGCGGCACGACAACAGCGCCGACGCGCAGTGCGCCGAAGTAGGCGGCAACATAGTCCGGGCCGTTTCGCAGGTGCAGCGCCACCCGGTCGCCGGCGCGGACGCCGCGCGCGGCCAGCCGGGCGGCGACGCCGGCGGCGCGCCGCGCGAGCTCCGCGTACGTCGTCGTGCCTCCGTCCTCGCAGACGAGGGCGGCGCGCGCGCCGTGGCCGGCGGCGGCCGTGTCGAGGATCTGGGCGAGGTTGGCGGACATCTCTTCGGGGCCGTGCTTCGGCCAATTGGCAGTTGCAACGAATGCCAATTGGCCAGGATGGGGCAATCAGGCTACCTGATACGACCGCCGCCCGTCAGCCGTCGGCCAGCCTCCTGAGCAGGCCGGCGGCCTCGGCCAGGACGCGGCGCTCGTCCGCCGTGAGGTCGCGGGCGATGGCGTCGGCCAGCCAGCCCTCCCGGCGGCGGCGGTCGGCCGCGAGCGCGTCGCGGCCCGCCGGGGTGAGCTCGAGCACGACCCGGCGGCCGTCGTCCGGATCGGGCCGGCGCGAGATCATCCCGGCCTGCTCCAGTGCCGCCACCGTGCTCGCCACCGACTGCGGGCGCACCCGCTCGGCGGCGGCGATCGCGCTCACACCCGAGAGGCCGTCGCGGTCGAGCCGCCCGAGCACCGTGAGCTGGGCGAGCGAGATGTCGCGCCGCTCGGCCCGAAGGCGGCGCACGAGCCGGCCGATGACCACGCGCAGGTCGCGTGCGAGCGTGTTCGGGTCGCTCATGTATGCAGCATAACTGAACAGTCTGACTGTAGAGTTGACCGGGTGCCCGCCGATCGCTACAAGTGGATCGCGCTCTCGAACACGACCCTCGGCGTGCTGCTCGCCACGCTCGACGCGTCGATCACGCTGATCGCGATGCCGGACATCTTCCGCGGCATCAAGCTCGATCCGCTGGTGCCCGCGAACAGCTTCTACCTGCTGTGGATGATCCTGGGCTACCTGGTGATCACGAGCGTCCTCATCGTCAGCCTCGGCCGGCTCGGCGACATGTACGGGCGCGTGCGCATCTACAACCTCGGCTTCGTGATCTACACGGTCGCGTCGCTCTGCCTCACCGTCGACTGGATGACCGGCCAGGCGGGCGCCACCTACCTGATCGTGTTCCGGATCGTGCAGGGCCTCGGCGGCGCCTGCCTGCTC
Source organism: uncultured Actinomycetes bacterium (assembly GCA_963760755.1). Lineage (GTDB taxonomy): Bacteria > Actinomycetota > Thermoleophilia > Gaiellales > JAICJC01 > JAICJC01. The sequence goes on from CAVXEE010000003.1 coordinate 611,873, forward strand.
GCAAACGCCGCGGCCATCATCACCGACGCGTTCCCGTCCAACCAGCGCGGGATGGCGCTCGGCATCAACAACATCGTCGGCGTGAGCGGCATGTTCGTCGGGCTCGTGCTGGGCGGCCTGCTCGCGCCGATCGACTGGCGGCTCGTGTTCCTGATCTCGGTGCCGGTCGGCCTCTTCGGCACGGTGTGGGCCTACCTCAAGCTCGAGGAGCGCAGCGTCCCCCGGCGGGCGCCGATCGACTGGTGGGGCAACATCACCTTCGCGCTCGGGCTCGTGCTGATGATGGTGGCCGTCACCTACGGCATCCGCCCCGCCAACGGCCACCCGACCGGGTGGACGAGCACGCGCGTGATCGTGCTGCTCGCAAGCGCCGCGGTCAGCCTGGCCGCGTTCGTGGTCGTCGAGCGGCGCGTCGCCGAGCCGATGTTCAAGCTGCCGCTCTTCCGCATCCGCGCGTTCACGTTCGGCACGCTCTCGACCTTCCTCTCGGCGGTCGCGCGCGGCGGGCTGATGTTCATGCTGATCATCTGGCTGCAGGGCATCTGGCTGCCGCTGCACGGCTACAGCTTCGAGAACACGCCGCTCTGGGCCGGCATCTACATGCTGCCGCTGACGCTCGGGATGCTCGTCGCCGGGCCGACCTCTGGCTTCCTCTCGGACCGCTTCGGCGCGCGCCTGTTCGCGACGGCGGGCATGCTCGGCGCGGCCCTGAGCTTCGCGCTCCTGCTGCTCCTGCCGACGGACTTCTCCTACCCGGTGTTCGCCGCCATCCTGCTCCTGAACGGGATCTCGATGGGCATGTTCGCCTCGCCGAACCGGGCCGCGGTGATGAACAGCCTGCCGGCGGGCGACCGCGGGGCGGGCGGCGGCATGAACCAGACGTTCCAGAACTCGGCCCAGGTGCTCTCGATCGGGATCTTCTTCACGCTCATGATCGTCGGCCTGGCCGCGTCGCTCCCGACCACGATGCACGACGGCCTGGTCGCCCACGGCGTCGCGCCGGCCACCGCGGACCACGTCGCCGGCCTGCCCCCGGTCTCGATCCTGTTCGCGGCGTTCCTGGGCTACAACCCGATCGGGCACCTGCTCGGCCCGGCGGCGCTGCATGCGCTCACCGCCCACCAGCGCGCGCTCCTGACCGGGCGGGCGTTCTTCCCGCATCTGATCTCGGCGCCGTTCCGCGACGGGCTCCAGGCGGCCTTCGCGTTCGCGATCACCGCCTGCCTGATCGCCGCCGGCGCGTCGCTCATGCGCGGCGGCCGCACCGCCGCAGACGTGAGCACAACGGCCGTGGCACCGGCCGAGACGTCGCGCGCAGCCTGACGGCAACGGTACGGCGTGATCTGACCGTCCGGCCGCCCGCTCACACGGCTCTCAAGGTCGGCGGCTAGGTTGCATGGGTCACGCGAGGAAGGAAGCACGAAATGGGCATGATCAGGCGTTCGTCCGCAACCAGCCTGGCCGGGTGGTTCATCCTCCTGGCCGTCCTGCTCTCGGCCGTCACCGTCACCGCGTACGCGGTCACCCGCAGCGGCCCGCCCAAGCCGCCGCCGCGCTCGCTCGCAAGCGCCGCGCACATCGCCCTCTCGCCGCACCACGTCACCGGCGTATCCGCGCAGTTTGCGATCGACCAGCACCTGCTCGCGGGCAGCTCCTCGACGATCTCGGCCAGCCCGATCTCCGGCGCGACCGGACGCGTCTGGATCGCCGGCGGCCGCGTCCGGCTCGACGTCCACTCGCAGCTCGGCACCACCGAGGTCGCCTTCGACGGCCATCAGGTGACCCTGTGGGACAAGCACCACCACGTCGCCTACATCCTGCCGGTCGCCCACCACGCATCGGCAAGCGCCGACAGCGCGAAGAAGACCCACACCGTGCCGAGCATCGCCGAGATCAACCGCGGGATCGCGCGGCTGGGAAAGGTCGCGGTGGTCTCCGGCGCCATCCCGAGCAATGTCGCCGGCCAGAAGGCCTACACCGTGCGTATGTCGCCTCGTCACAACGGCGGCCTCTTCGGCAACTTCGAGCTCGCCTGGGACGCCGCGCGCGGCGTGCCGCTGCACTTCGCCATCTACCCGCGCGGCTCGAGCACGGCCGCGATCGCGATCACGGTCACCCACATCCACTACGGCCCGGTGTCGGCCTCGCGCCTCGCCTTCACCCCGCCCGCGGGCACGAAGATCGTGCACGTGCACATGCCGACCCAGAAGAGCGGCAAGGACGCGCACACCGCCCACGCCTCGCGGTCGGTAACCGGCGCGGCGGCCGTGAAGAAGGCCGTCGGGTTCCAGCCGGCCGCTCCGGCCAAGCTGGCCGGGTTCTCGCAGCGCGAGGTGCGCTCGGTCGACGTCGGCAAGAGCCCGGCCGCGCTCGTGACCTACGGCAAGGGGCTCGGCACCGTGTTCGTGCTCGAGCAGCGCGCCACCGGCGGCAAGAGCCAGGCGGCAGTGCTGCCCTCCGCCACGGTGAACGGGGCGAAGGGGCATGAGCTCGACACCACGCTCGGCTCGCTCGTGCAGTTCACGCGCGGCGGCATCACCTACACCGTGGTCGGCTCGCAGCCGGCCGCGACGATCATGACCGCGGCCCAAGCGCTTCGGTGAGCGGAAACGGCGGCGACGCCGAACCGCTTGTCGAGATCGAGGGTGTGACCAAGCGCTACGGCGGGATCGTCGCGCTGGACGACGTCTCGGCGACGCTCAGCGAGCGCGCGGTCGGCCTGCTGGGCGCCAACGGCGCGGGCAAGTCGACGCTCATGCGCGTCATGCTCGGCCTGATCAAGGCCGACGCCGGCCGCGTGAGCGTGCTCGGGATCGACGCCTCGCGGCCGAGCTGGGAGGTGCGGCGCCTGCTCGGCTACATGCCCGAGCACAGCTGCCTGCCGCTCGGGATGACGGCGCGCGACCTGGTCGTGCACATGGGCGAGCTGCGCGGGCTGCCGCGCCGGGTGGCGGTGCTGCGGGCGTCGGAGGTGCTCTTCCAGGTCGGGCTCGAGGAGGAGCGCTCGCGCCTGATCCGCACGTTCTCGGTCGGCATGAAGCAGCGCACGAACCTGGCCCAGGCGATCGTGCACTCGCCTGGGCTCGTGATCCTCGACGAGCCCACGAACGGCCTCGATCCCGCCGGGCGGGAGGAGATGCTCCTGCTCGTGCGCCGGCTGTCGGCCGAGCTCGGGATCGCCGTCGTGATGTCGTCGCACGTGCTCGAGGACGTCGCCCGCACGTGTGACTCGGTGATCGTGCTGCGCGAAGGCCGCGTGGCCGCGACGCGCCGGATCGACCACACCGCCGCGGCCGCGCAGGGCGACCTGCAGGTGCGGGTCGCGGGCGACGCCGAGGCGTTCGCCCGGGCGGCTGCGGCGATCGGGCTCACCGTGCAGGCCGACGGCGACGGCGATGCAGCCTGGCTTCACGTGCGCGGCCCTGATGCCGACGGCGTGTGCACCGGCGTGCGCGACGCCGCGGTCGCGGCCGGCGTCGGCCTGCAGGAGCTGCGCCCAGCCGGGCCGACGCTCGAGGAGTCGCTCATCGGGGCGATCGGATGAGCGCCGACGCCCGCGTCGTCGACGTCGCCTACAGCCGCTACGACGGCCCACGCGCCGGACGGCTCGGCGCGATCTGGTCGCTCGCGCACTGGAGCGCCCTGCGCGCGCTCGGCGCCCGCCGCGGCTGGAAGGCCAAGCTGATCCCGATCACGCTCACCCTGCTCGCCTTCGCGCCCGCGCTCGTGATCCTCGGCCTGCGGGCGCTCTTCGGCACATCGAGCTTCACCGCGAACCTGGTGAACGCGCTCCCGTACTCGAACTACAGCACGGCGACGGCGATCGTGATCCTCGTCTTCAGCGTCGTCATCACCCCGGAGCTCGTCTGCCCCGACCGGCGCGACCGCACGCTCTCGCTCTACTTCTCGACTGCGATCGGCCGCGGCGACTACGTGCTCGGCAAGATCCTGGCCGCGCTGATGCCGCTGCTGCTGGTCACGCTGGCGCCGCCGCTCATCCTCTACGCGGGCAACCTGCTCTTCGCCGTGCACCCGGTCGGCTACCTGGACAAGCACGCGGCCGACATCCCCAGGATCGTCGGCGCGGGCATCCTGATCGCCGTCTTCTACGCGCTCGTCGGCCTGGCCATCTCGTCGCTGACCGGCCGGCGCGCGTTCGCCGTCGGCGGCTACCTGGCGTTCCTGATCATCCCGACCATCATCGGCGGCGTCCTCGCCCACGCCCTGAACGAGCGCTACCTGCGCCTGTTCGCGTTCGCGGCCGCGCCGATCCAGGCCGCCCGCGGCCTCTACCCCGGCTACACCGACCGCGGGCACATCAGCGCCTGGGTGTGGGCGGCGACGTCGGTCGAGCTGATCGTCGTCGCGATCATCGTGCTCGCGATCCGCTACGGGCGTGACGAGGGGTGAGCACCGCCCCGGCGATCGAGTTCACCGGCGTCTCGCGCTGGTTCGGCGACACGGTCGCGCTGGCCGACGTGTCGTTCACCGCCGAGGCGGGCGTGATCGGCCTGCTCGGCCACAACGGCGCCGGGAAGTCGACGACGCTCAAGCTGTGCGCCGGGTTCTCGACGCCGAGCAGCGGAGTCGTGCGCATCTTCGGCGTCGACCCGCGGCGCACGCCCGACGTCTACCGCCGGGTCGGCATCGTGCCCGACCACAGCCCACCCTGGCCGTTCCTGTCGGCGCGCAAGGTGGTCGAGCTCGCCGCCCGGCTGCACCGCGTCGCCGACTTCCGCACCGCCGCCGAGGCCGCGATCGAGACGGTCGGCCTGGCCGCGGCCGCCGACCGGCCGGTGGGCGAGTTCTCGCACGGCATGCGCCAGCGGGTGAAGCTCGCGCAGGCGCTCGCCCACGACCCCGAGCTGCTGCTCCTGGACGAGCCGCTGAACGGCCTCGACCCGACCCAGCGCAGCCATGTGATCGAGCTGCTCACCCGGCTCGGGCACGAGGGCCGCACCGTGATCGTCTCGTCGCACGTCCTGCATGAGGTCGAGCGGATGGCGCCGCGGGTGCTCGTGCTCGTGAACGGCCATCTGGTCGCCGAGGGCGCGACCGCCGCGATCCGGCGGCTGATCAGCGAGCGGCCGCGGCGGGTGCTCGTGCGCCCCGACGGCAACGGCCGCGCGCTCGCGCGCGAGCTGCTCGGCCTGGCCGACGTCGACGCCGTGCGGCTCTCCGACGGCACCATCGAGATCGAGACGAGCGACCCGCTCGCTCTGAGCCGCGAGCTGCCGCAGGCCGCGCAGCGCACCGACACGCTGCTGCGCGGCATCCGCCCGGTCGGCGACGACCTCGAGAGCGTGTACGCCTACCTGCACGAGCGGGCGCGGGGGCAGGCGCGATGATCGACCCGGTCTTCGTGCTCACGCTGCGCTCCCTGCTGCTGCAGAAGCGGACGATCGTGCTCGGCCTGGTTGCGGCCTCGCCCGCGCTGATGGCGCTGATCTATGCCCTCGCGCGCGGGCCCGGGAGCCACGACCACTCGTTCTACTCCGACCTCGTCCAGCAGCTGTTCGTGCCGACGGTGGCGTCGCTCGTCTCGCTCGTGTTCGGCGTGAGCGCCTTCGGCGACGAGCGCGAGGACGGCACGATCCTCTACCTGGTCGCGACGCCGCAGGGCAGGCTGCGGCTCGTCGTCGCCAAGATCGCCGCCGCATGGGCGGCCGCGCTCATCCTGCTCGTGCCGAGCCTGATCGTGAGCGGCCTGCTCAGCCTGAGCCACGGCCTCACCGCCGAGCTGATCGGCTGGCCGCTGCTCGGCGTCGTGCTCGCGAGCCTGGCCTACTGCGCGGCGTCGGTGCTGCTGTCGCTCTACACCCGCCGGCCGATCGTGATCGGCGTGATTTACATCCTGCTCTGGGAGGGGTCGATCGCGACGTTCGCCGCGTCGGCCGCCAAGCTGTCGATCTCGGCCTACGGCCGCGCCTTCGTCGGCCACGTGCTGCCGCAGGCGTCGCGGCCGGTCGCGGGCACGGCCGTCTCGGCGCTCGTCCTGGTCGGCGTCGCCGCCGGTGCGGCGTGGACGTCCGCCCGCGCGCTCGGCCGCGTCGAGCTGCCGTAGTCCTCAGCTTCGGCGCAGGGGACGCCGATAAGGGGAGTGCACGCGATGATCGACAACATCATGCGGTGCACGATCGAAAGGGAGCCGTGAGCCTCAGCCCCATTCACGCCGGATACGCGGTCAACCCCGCGTATCACCAACACCGGCCCGCCGCCGAAGGCACGCGTGCCGAGGAGCAGGCCGAGAGCCGCGCCAAGGGAGCCTCCGAGGAGGACTCCAAGGTGCCGGGGTCGTCGGCGTCGTCCGGCGGTCACGTCGACACCTACGCCTGAGAGCCGGGGACTGTCCCCGATCGCCGGGGACAGTCCCCAGGCATGTTCCTGCGCCGAGTGATCACGTAGTTTCCCCCAGCATTCGCCGGGCAAAGCCTGATGCGACTCACATGAAGCGGCCGCATGATGTCTGGTGATGCAGGACTCGCTGTCCCAGCTGCGCAGCGCCGTGGGCGCGTTCGGCGACCACATGGGCGACACGCATCTGTGGCCGCTTGCGATCGCGCTCCTCCTGCATCTGCTGAGCCTGCTCGTCCGCGCGGGCGTGTGGCGGGCGATCCTCGCCGCCGCCTTCCCCGACCGCCGGGTGGCGCTGCGCTCGGCGGTGTGGTCGTACATGGCCGGCGTCGGCGCGAACGCCATCGCCCCGTTCCGCGGCGGCGACGTCATGCGCATCTTCACCATCCGCCGCGAGCTCGGGAACGCGTCGGTGACCACGATCGTCTCGACCCTCATCGCCGAGACGGCCTTCGGCGCGGTCGTGGTTGCCGTCATGGTCGCCGCGACCGTCGGCCTCGGCTGGCTGCCCCCGATCGTGCACCTGCCCGACGCCAAGGCGTTCGAGTTCTCGTTCTACGCCCGCCACGCCGGCCTCGTCGCGATCGCGCTCGGGGCGATCGCGCTCGTGATCGTGCTCGGTGCCGAGTGGGCGATGCACCACCTGCACGGGTTCTGGCTGCGGCTCGTCCAGGGCCTCGCGATCCTGCGCTCGCCAGGCCACTTCGCCCGGGTCGTCGCCGCGCCGCAGCTGCTCGACTGGGCGCTGCGGGTCGGGGTGGCCTACGAGATGCTGGCCGCGTTCGGCATCCCCGCCACGCTGCGCTACGCGATCCTGGCCGTGGTGATCGACTCGATCTCGACGGCGCTCCCGTTCACGCCCGGCGGCGTGGGCGCGCAGCAGGGGCTGCTGGTGTTCGCCCTCGGCGGCGTCGCCACGTCGAGTCAGGTGCTCGCCTTCTCGATCGGCGTCCAGGCGGCCACCGTGGCGTTCAACATCGTGCTCGGGCTGATCGCGATCTTCGTGCTCTTCGGGCACGTCCGCATGGGCACGGTACGGCGCGAGGCGCGCTCGCTGCCCGAGGCCGGCGCCTGACGGACGCGGGCTATGGTGAGAGGGTGAGACGGCGTGCCACCGCACTCGCGCTCGCCATCTTGGCGTGCCTGCCGGGCCTCGCCTGCGGCGGCGGCTCGGCCTCGCCGGCGTCGGCCGGTGGGGGCGCCGGCGCGACCGCCTTGGCGGGACGGCTCGTGCACGCGAACGCGGCGCTGCGGCATGGGCTCGAGGCGTGGGCGGCGGCCGATCCGGCACTGCGCACCGCGCCGCCGCGCGCGGTGCTCGCCGCCGCGGCGAGCGAGCGCGCGATCGTGCACGAGCTGGCCGGAAAGCCTGCGCTCGCCCGCGCGACCCTGCCCGCGCTGCCCGCCCCGCTCGCCACCGCCGTGCGCACCGAGCTCGCCGCCGCCCACGCGCTGCGGCGGCTGGACGGGCCGCCGCCGAAGAACCCGGCGGCGCTGCACCTGGCTCCGCCACGACCGGCCGGCCGGCTGCTGGCCGACTACCGCCTGGCTCAGGCACGCTTCGGCGTGCGCTGGCAGGTGCTCGCCGCCGTCAACATGGTCGAGACGGCGTTCGGCCGCGTCGTCGTCCGCTCGAGTGCCGGCGCCCAGGGGCCGATGCAGTTCATGCCGGCGACCTGGCGCGCGTACGGCCTGGGCGGAAACGTGCAGGTGCCCCACGACGCCGTCCTCGGCGCCGCCAACTACCTGCACCGCTCGGGTGCGCCTGCCGACGAGCGGGCCGCGCTGCACGCGTACAACCCGTCGAATCTGTACGTCGACGCCGTGCTCGACTACGCCCATGTGATGGCGCACGACCGGCTCGGCTACCTCACGCTGTACGCGTGGGAGGCGAGCCTCCCGGCCGTCTTGCGCTAACCCCTCGCCTCAAGCACCGCCTTCAGCCGCTCGAGGTCGCCCTGGTTCGCGCGCCGCATCGCGCGCGCCATCATCGGCGTCGCCACCCGCGAGAAGCCCGCCGGCTCGCCCCGGTTTCGCAGCACCATGAGCGTCGCGCCCGCGGGCGCGTCGACCCACGCGTAGGTCGTCTCCATCGGGAACGGACCGTCGGCCGTCCGCATGACGAGGCGCTCCCCGGGCGCGTGCGCGACCACCTCGTAGGTGTACGCGAGCCGCCGGCCCATGAACTCGGCGGCGAACGCCACCCGCGACCCGACCGCGAGCGGCGGCGGGGTCTGCCACTCGACCCGCTTGATGTTGCGGTACCACACGGTGGCGTTGTCGGGATCCGCCGCGAACGCCGCCACCTCGGCCCGCGGGCGCAGGATCTCGATCTGCGTCTCGACGTCGACCGTCATGGGGTGACAATACCCGCGAGCGGCGGAAATGGACGGCCCGCGGCTTCTGGCGTAGTCTGGGGTCGCGTTCATGGACGCGGACGATCTGCAAGTGCAGGAGCCGAGCGGCCCCCGGGCGGCCGGACTGACCGGACGGTGGGCGCGCGCCTGCGCCATGCACCCCCGCCGCACCCTCGCGATCTGGCTGGCCGTCGCCGTCGCGAGCGCGGTCATCGCCTCGGCGCTCCTGTCCGGCGCGCTGACGACGCAGTCGACGTTCACGGGCACGCCCGAGTCGCAGCGGGCCCTCGACCTGATCCAGCAGCGGCTCGGGCGCAAGCAGCCGATCCTCGACGTCGTGATCGTGCAGTCGGCGACGCAGACGGTGGCCCAGCCGGGCTTCCGCCGCCGCGTCGAGACGCTGCGCGCGCAGCTCGCACGGCTCGGCCCGGGCGTCGTCACCGTCGGCCCGACCTACTACGAGACGCACGCGCCGGCGCAGGTCTCGACCGACCGCCGCAGCACCCTGATCCCGCTCAGCATGCCGGGCGGCGCCGTGAACGACGCGCACACCCGCATCGGGCCGGTGCTCGCAATCGCCGACGCGGCCAACGGACAGGGCGGGTTCCGCGTCCTCGTGACGGGCGACGCGACCCTGAGCCGTGACTTCACCCAGCTCTCCGAGAGCGATCTGCAGACCGGCGAGGCGATCGGCATCCCGATCGCGCTCCTGATCCTGCTCGCCGTGTTCGGGACGGTGGTGGCGGCGCTCGTGCCGGTCGTGCTCGCCGTGTTCGCGATCGTGGTCGCGCTCGCGCTCGCCGCGCTCGTCGGCCAGATCTCCCCGCTCAGCTTCTTCGTCGTGAACATGCTGACGTTCATGGGCCTTGCGGTCGGCATCGACTACTCGCTCTTCATCGTCTCGCGCTACCGCGAGGAGCGGCGGGCCGGGTACGCGCAGATGGACGCGATCGCCGTGGCCGGGAGCACCGCCAGCCGCGCCGTGCTCTTCAGCGGGATGACGGTCGTGCTCGCGCTCGTCGGGATGCTGATCGTGCCGACCAAGATCTTCGTCAGCCTCGCCGCCGGCGCGATCCTGGTCGTGCTCGTGGCGGTCGTCGCCGCGCTCACGCTCCTGCCCGCGGTGCTGAGTCTCTTGGGAGACCGGATCGAGTCGCTGCGCGTGCCGTACTTCGGGCGGCTCGCGTCGACGGGCTCCGCGAAGGACGGCCTGTGGGCGCACACGGTCGGCCGGGTCATGCGCCGCCCGGTGCTCGCGCTCACCGCCGGGATCGCCGTCCTGCTGATCGCGGCCATCCCGTACACGGGCATCAACACGGGCTCCTCGGGCGTCTCCAGCCTGCCGGACAGCGCCCGCGCCAAGCAGGGGTTCCTCGTCCTCAACCGCGACTTCAGCGCCGGCGACGTCACGCCGGCCGTGATCGTGATCGACGGCCAGATCGCCGCCCCGGCCGCGCGCGCCGCCTATGCGCGGCTGCAGGCCGCCCTGGCCCGCGACCACCGCTTCGGGCCGCTGCAGCCGGAGATCGTCCCGCGCAAGCGGATCGCGGTGATCACCGTCCCGGTCGCCGGCGATGCCAACTCGAGCGCGGCGCTCGACGCCGTGCGCGACCTGCGCCACACCTATCTCCCCGCCGCTCTGCATGGCACCGACCTGCACGCCTACGTCGACGGGGCGAGCGCGCAGAACCTCGACTACTTCGCGATCACCGACCGCTACCTGCCGATCGTGTTCGCGCTCGTCCTCGGTCTCAGCTTCGTGCTGCTGACACTCGCATTCCGGTCGATCGTCGTCCCGGCGGCGAGCATCGTCATGAACCTGCTGTCGGTCGGCGCCGCCTACGGGCTGCTCGTGCTCGTCACGCAGGAGGGCCACGGCGCGGCCATCTTCGGCTTCCAGCAGGTGCCCGTGATCGAGGCGTGGATCCCGCTCTTTCTGTTCTCGGTCCTGTTCGGCCTGTCGATGGACTACCAGGTGTTCCTGCTCTCGCGCATCCGCGAGCGCTACGACCAGGAGGGCGACAGCCGCGAGGCGGTCGCCTACGGGATCGGCTCGACCGCCCACCTGATCACGGGGGCGGCGCTGATCATGGTCGCGGTATTCGCCGGCTTCGCCGCCGGCCAGCTGGTGATGTTCCAGCAGATGGGCTTCGGTCTCGGCGTCGCCATCCTGATCGACGCGACGCTCGTGCGCACGGTGCTCATGCCGGCCTGGATGGAGCTGCTCGGCGACCGCAGCTGGTACCTGCCCCGCTTCCTGCACTGGCTGCCCGACCTGCGCGTCGAGAGCGGCCCCGCCGCGACGCCGGCGGCGAGCACCGGTGACTAGCCCGCGGCCCCGGGCTGCTTCCAGAGCAGGTACGGCGGCCGCGCGGCGTCCTCGGGGCGCAGCTCGAGCGGCAGCGACACGCGGCCCGCGTCGCCGGCGGCCATGTACATCGCGTAGATGATCTCGAGGACGGCCCGGCCGTCGGCGCCGCTCTCCATCGGCGGGGATCCCGACATGACGCAGTCGACGAAGTGGCGCATCTCCTGCGGGAACCCGTAGTTCCAGATCTCCTCGAACATCGTGAACGTCCAGCCGCTGGTCTGGGGCGCCTTCTCGACCGCGTAGCCGTAGCCGTGCTCGCTGTAGGTCATGAGCGAGGAGCCGCGCAGGATGTCGACGTAGGTGACGCCCTCGGAGCCGGTCAGCTCGGCGCGGTCGTCCATGCCGCCGGGCTTGGCCCAGCTCGTCTCGATCACGCCGAGGCGGTTCCCGGCGAAGCGCACGACGCCCACCGCGTGGTCCTCGGCGGCCGTGCGCCCGCCGTGCACGAACGTGCCCAGCTCGGCCGTCGCCGACTCGGCGGGCGCCTTGCCGTACACCCAGCGGGCGAACTCGATCCCGTGGCAGCCCATGTCCATCAGCACGCCACCGCCGGCGCGGTCGGGATCCCAGAACCAGTCGGAGTGCGGCCCGAAGTGCTGCTCGCCCTGGCGGACGAGGTGCACGGCGCCGAGCGCGCCCTCGTCGGCGAGCTCCTTGGCGCGCACGTACTTGGGCGCGAAGCACAGCTCCTCGGCGTACATCAGCAGCGTGCCCGCCCGCTCGCAGGCGGCGATCATCTCGTCGGCCTCGGCGAGCGTGCGCGCGAGCGGCTTCTCGCAGATCACGTGCTTGCCGGCGGACGCGGCCGCGACCGTGATGTCGCGGTGCAGATCGTTGGGCGCGCCGATGCAGATCACATCGACGTCGTCCTGCTCGATCAGCGCGCGATAGTCGGTGTGATGGCGGGGGATGCCGCGCTCGTGCGCGAACCGCTCGGCGTTGCCGGGCGTGGGCGACGCCACCCCGCGCACGCTGGCGGCGGGGACGTGCTTGAACCCCTCGGCGTGGGCCTCGGCGATGAACCCGGATCCGACGAGGCCGATGCCGACGTCGCGCATCGGCCCACCCTACCGCAGGCGCGCCGGTCTCAGTGGTAGGTGAGCATCGTGGCCTCGGGGGCGCTCGGCTCGCGCCCGAATCCCGTGATGGGACTCGCCCCGGTGTGCCAGAAGTCGGCGTGGCTGTTGCTGTCGAACGCCATCGCGTTCGTGGAGCCGAGCTGGGAGAGCACGCGGGCGAAGTCCGGCATCGTGAGGCCGCCACCGCTCGTCCCGGCGACGACGACCAGGTACCCGCGAGTGGAGGTCTCGCCGACGGCCGCGCGGACGCAGCCCCAGCCGGTGCCCTGGCAGTACCACGGCCACGAGTCGCGCCAGCCGGGGTAGGCGGTGCGGGCGACGCCGCCCGAGACCATCTGGTACTTGCCGTCCATGATGCTCGCGGCGGCGCCCCAGCCGGCGTCGTCGAGCGCCACGGACACGGTGTGGTGCGTCGCCGCGGCGGCGAGCCCGGTCGCAGCGGTCGTTGCCTTGTGGGCCACCAGGACGATGCCGTTGCTCGGCACGGTCACCGTGGCGCCCGAGACGATCCCGCCCGACACGGGCATCGCCGCGGTCACGGGCGTGCCGCCGGCCTGGCTGACCCGGTAGGCGTTCACCCACTCCTTCACGCCCGCGCTGCCCTTGGCCTTGTCGGCGACGTCCTGGTAGGGCACCGCCATCTGGAGCATGTTGCGGAACGCGGCGCCGACGGTCGTGGCCGCCCCCGCCACCGAGACGGTCCCCGCCAGCGTGAGCGCGACGGACGAGGTGGGGATCGCGAACCGTCCCCCCGACCGGCTGAGCACCGAGACCTGGTCGTGGTACATCGTCCGCCCCGGGATCGAGAGCGCATTCCAGACCGCCACCGTCGCGGTGCCTCCCGGCAGCGAGATCCGCACGGGCACCGCCCGTGCGCTGCCCATGATCATGTGGCCGCCCGCCGTGTAGCCGACCTCGGGGCCGGCGCCGTCGGCGTAGATCTGGCGGTTGTGGACGAGCAGGCCGTGCAGCGTGTCGCCGCCGTTGTTCGCACAGCCGGCGCAGAACGTGTCGCCGTTGATGCCTGCGAGCGCGCCGATCGAGCGGCCGAAGCTCGAGATGGTGGACTCGGCGAAGGAGTGCTGCAGCGGCCCGTAGCCGCCCGGTGCGACCGGGTCGGCGGCGAGCAGGACGTGGCTCTGCCCGAGCGGCCACGACACCCGCGTAAGCGTCCGCGTGCCGTTGTAGCCCGCCACTCCGATGACCTTCCTGGTGACCGTGACGCCGGGCGCGAGCGTCGCGACCGGTGCCCATGCCGTCTGCGACGTGATCGTGCCGGACACCGCCGCGTCACCTGCCGAGGGCACGGCGAGCGCCGTGACGGCGAGGCCGACGAGCAGAGGCAGGCGCAGGCGAAGCATGCAGTAGCATCGGCGCCGTCCCCCTCCTTGCGGACACCACGGCAGGGGATGACACGCACACCCGGACGGGGCAGGTTTCCCCAGAGGAGGGCCATGGCGACGCAGACCGACGCGGGCCGGATCGAGGTCGAGGGCGGCCACCACATCGCCTACCGCGTCTTCGGCACGGGCAGCCGCACGCTGCTCGCGCTGCACGGCGGCCCGGGCGCGAGCAGCCGCTATCTCGACCGGTTGGCCGAGGTGGTCGGCGGCGACCGCCGGCTCGTCCTCTATGACCAGCTCGGCGGCGGTGACTCCGACCGTCCCGACGATCCGTCGCTGTGGCGGATCCCGCGCTTCATCGCCGAGGTCGAGACCGTCCGCATCGCGCTCGACCTCGGCCGGGTGACGCTCTACGGCCAGTCGTGGGGCGGCATGCTCGCGCTCGCCTACACGCTCGATCATCCCGAGTGGGTGGACGGGCTCGTGCTCTCGAACACCTATGCGAACGGCAAGGACTACCTGCTCGATATCGCCGAGCACCGGATGGCCCTCGGCAAGGACATGCACGCGCTGATGCTGCGCCACGAGCACGCGGGCGACCTCGATGCCCCCGAGTACCTCGACGCGGTGCTCGAGCTGAACTCGCGCCACCTGCGCCGGTCAAGCCCGTACGACCCGGAGCGCTCGCGGCGGGAGTTCAAGGAGATCGAGGCACGCTATCTGAGCGACATCGGCCCGGCCTACGCCCTGTGGGGCCCCCACGAGTTCAAGGGCACCGGGCCGCAGGCGTTCTTCGACATCTCCGACCGCCTCGGCGAGATCGCAGTCCCCGCGCTGATCCTGTGCGGCTGGTACGACGAGCTCTCGCCGCAGCGCTGCAGCCGCCCGCTCGCCGACGGCATCCCCGACAACGAGTTCGTCGTCTTCGGCAACGCGAGCCACATCACCATCCTCGAGAAGGAGGCGGACCTCTACCTGGCCTGCATCCGCGACTTCCTGCAGCGGCGCGTGGGCGGCGGGGACGGCTAGCGAGGCTGGGTGTCGGCGGCCGCGGGGAGCGCGCCGTCGGCGGGCCGCAGCCACAGGCTCGCGTGCCGCGGCTGCAGGGTCAGCCGGACGACGCCGAGCACGTCCGCCGCCAGCGCGTCGAGCTCGATCTGATCGCGCAGACGGCCGGCGAACGCGTCCAGCGTGCGCGTGGCGTCGTACTTCTCGCGGTAGAAGCGCTGGTCGACGGCGCGCTGGATGCGCGCGCGCAGCGGCTGGAACGCGGCGGCGACGACGAGGGTCGAGACGGTCACGGCGAGGGCTCCCGACTGACCCGTGACGGCCTGCAGCGCCCGATCGATCAGCGAGATGCCGCCGAGGTAGGTGACGGCGAGCGTCCCCGCCAGCACCGCGTACACAAGCGTCTTGCGGATGATCACATCGATCTCGTAGAGCCGGTAGCGGAGGATGCCGACGCCGATCGAGAGCGGCAGCGCGGCCAGGCCGACCGGGACGGCGACGTTCATCACGGCCTGAACGAGCGTGCTCGAGCTCGACCCGGGCCCGAGCAGCATGAAGCCGAGGCAGGCGAGCGCGATCGCGGCGCCGCCGATCAGCCACTTCGCCTGCTGGCGCACCTCGCCCGTGGCCCTGCGCCAGCGCAGCGACTGGACACCGATCCAGGTGAGCGCGCAGACGCCGATGACGACCAGGCTCACCGCCTGGACGACGCCGAACCACGCCGGCGGCGAGTTGATCACCGTGAGGTCGCCGTCGGGAACGAGGTGGATGTTCGCGTCGATCACGGCCCTCGCCACGATCTCCCATTCGCTCACGATGTAGACCGCGGCGACGGCGACGTAGACGCCGAGCATCCATCGCAGTGCCCGCGTGGTCACTCGACCCTCGGGGAAGAGCAGGATCGCGACGGGCGGCAGGATGATCAGCGCCGGCACCCACAAAGGCTCCAGGAACAGCGACACCGGGCCGCCGGGCCAGTGGCGGCCGTGCTGGTACACGAGCTGGCCGTAGGCACCCCCGTCGGTGCTCAGCAGGAAGAGGCCGATGATCGCCATCAGGATCCAGCCGACCGGGTTCTCGGGCCGGCGCCAGGCGACGAGCGCCCCGACGGCGACGAACGGCAGCACGATCGCCATCAGCGGCACCGCGACCGTCCACGACGAGTGCGTGAGGTCGTTCAGAACGACCAGCACGGCGGCGAGGAGCAGGATCGCGCCGAGGCCGATCGCCGCCGCCGGACGGCGGAGCGCCACGGGGACGGTCACGTCTTCTCCTCGCGGGAGCCCACGCGCCCATTCTGCCGCACCGGCCGTCCCGAGAACGTTACGGCCGGTCGGACTGCTGGTCGGTCCACCATCCCTGGGCCATCTCGACCTCCGTCGCATCCTCGCCGGCGCCGAAGGCGACGTACTCGATGCCGTCAGGCCCCGCCTCGACGTTGCGCATCGTGTCCTTGTCGAACCGCACCGCGTCCCACGGGGCGACGTCGACGATGTCGTCCCCGACCTTGATCCGGCCCGAGCCGGCGACGATCACGTAGACCTCCTCCTGGCTCCTGTGCTTGTGGCCGAACGGGATCCGGAAGCCGGGCGCGAGCCGGAAGAGGCTCAGGCCGAGCGTCTCTCCGCCGATCGGGGTGCGCGCGAAGCGTGCCTCGAGCTCGGACGGCATGCCGAACTTCGGCGCCGAGTTCTCGACCTGTCGCAGGTTCGTCTTCGTGTAGCCGCGCATGCGCTGACCTCCCGGGTGTCGCGGAGTCCTACCCCGGTGACGATTCTGCCAAACCGCATCGGCCCCGGAGCACGTACTCCCGCCCAGATGACCGAGCGCATGTTCCATCCCGTCCGCCTGGGCGAGATCGCCGACTTCCCGCCCGAGCCGCGCGGCGCCCGTCCGTGGGTGACCGCGTTCGTCGCCGACCCCACGTCGGCGGGCGCGAGCGCCGAGCTCGCCTACGTCCACAACACCGGCGGCACGAGCGCGGACTGGCTCGACCCGCACGCGATGTTCGTGATCTGGTCGAACACCCCGCTCGACCGTTTCCGTTGGGAGATCCGCGACGGCCGCGACGTGTGGCTGACACACCGGTTCAGCCTCGCGATCGACGGCCACCGCGCCGCGACGGGCCCGCCCCGCCGGGCGGCCGCCTCCAGGTAGGACGGCTGTGCTATACACGGCGCGATGCCCGAGGACGCCCTGCCCGCGGTCACGCCGGAGCTGCGTGCGCTGCGCGAGCGCTACGCCGCCTTCATGGACGAGCACGTCTATCCGCACGAGGCGGCGTTCGCCGCCGGCGACGACGCCGCCGACGCGCTCATCGCGTCGCTGCGGGAACGGGCCCGCGCCGCCGGGCTGTGGGCGCCGCACATCGGCCCGGAGGCCGGCGGCACCGGCCGTGGCTTCCTCGCCTACGCCTTCCTGAACGAGCAGATCGGACGCAGCTACTGGGCCCAGCTCGTGTTCGGCTGCCAGGCGCCGGATGCGGGCAACAGCGAGATCCTGGCGCTGCACGGCACGCCGCAGCAGCGCGAGCGGTGGCTGCGGCCGCTCGTCGCCGGCGAGGTGCGCTCGTTCTTCGGGATGACCGAGCCCGAGGTGTCCGGCGCCGACCCGACGACGCTCGCAGGCCGGGCGCACGGCGACGGCGACGGCTGGGTGATCGACGCGCACAAGTGGTTCTCGACCGGCGCCGACGGATCCGGCTTCGGCATCGTCATGGCGGTCACCGATCCCGGCGAG
The DNA here is from genome assembly GCA_963760755.1 of uncultured Actinomycetes bacterium. GTDB lineage: Bacteria > Actinomycetota > Thermoleophilia > Gaiellales > JAICJC01 > JAICJC01. The sequence goes on from CAVXEE010000003.1 coordinate 629,124, forward strand.
GCGCCACACCGGCGGGCGTCGCTCTTCCTCGTGCCCACCGCGGCGCCCGGGGTCGAGGTCGTGCGCCGCATCGAGGTGTTCGGCCACGCCGGCCGCGGGTGGGACACGCACTGCGAGGTGCGCCTGACGGGCGTGCGCGTGCCCGCCGATGCGATGCTCGGCGAGCGCGGTGCCGGCTTTCGGATCGCGCAGGAGCGACTCGGGCCGGGGCGCATCCACCACGTCATGCGCTGGCTCGGCCAGATGCAGCGCGCGTTCGATCTCATGTGCTCGTACAGCCTCGCCCGCTCGGCGTTCGGCGGCCCGCTCGCCGACAAGCAGACGATCCAGACCTGGATCGCCGACTCCGCCGCCGAGATCACCGCCTGCCGGCTGATGACGCTCGCCGCTGCGGGCAAGATCGACCGGGGCGAGCAGGCCCGCGTCGAGGTGTCGGCGCTCAAGTTCTTCGCCGCCCGGGTGCTGCACGACGTCGTCGACCGGGCCGTCCAGACCCACGGCGCGCTCGGCGTGTCGGGCGATTCGCCGCTCGCGGCGATGTACCTCGGCGCCCGCTTCGCGCGCATCTACGACGGCCCCGACGAGGTGCACCGCATGGTCGTCGCGCGGCGGATCCTCGAGCGCTACCGCGCGGGCGATGCCTGGAGCTTCGAGTAGCGATCCGCCGCTCGACGCCGCGGTTGTCGCGGCGTTCTGCGACGCGCACGGCATCGGTGCCGGCGCCCTGCGCGCAGAGCGGCTCGGCGACGGCCACTCGAACCTGACCTACCTCTGCGAGCGCGGCGGCGACCGGTTCGTGCTGCGGCGGCCGCCGCCGCCGCCGCTGCCGCCCTCGGCACACGACGTGGTGCGCGAGAGCGCGGTCATCGCGGGGCTGCACCGGGCCGGGGCGCGCGTGCCGCGAGTGCTCGCCGTGTGTGGCGACGCCGCGGTGATCGGCGTGCCGTTCTTCCTGATGACGCTCGCCGACGGCGCCGCCATCGATACGGAGCTGCCGGCCGCGATCGACGATCCCGGGGGGCGGGCGCTGCTCGGGCGCGACGTGATCGATGCGCTGGCCGAGGTGCACGCGATCGACCCGCGCGCCGCCGGCCTCGAGACCATCGGCCGGCCGGACGGATACCTCCGGCGGCAGGTGCGCCGATTCACCGGCCTGTGGGAGGTGAACCGCACGCGCGACCTGCCGCTCGTCGCCGAGGTGGGCGCGTTCCTCGCCGAGACCGTGCCGGAGTCCGGCCCGGCGACCGTCGTGCACGGCGATTACCGCGTGGGCAACCTGCTCGCCGGGCGCGACGCGCCCGCCCGCGTCACCGCCATCCTCGACTGGGAGCTCGCCACGCTCGGCGACCCGCTCGCCGACGTCGGGTATCTGATCTCGACCTACGTCGACCGCGACGCGCCGCCCGGCGAGGGCATCGTCGCCCTCTCGCCGGTCACCCGCGCGGACGGGTTCCCGACGCGGGCCGACCTCGCCACGCTCTACGCGCAGCGCACGGGCCGGCCGGTGCAGGGGCTCGCCTGGTACGAGGCGCTCGCCCACTGGAAGGCCGCGATCTTCTGCGAGAACATGTACAAGCGCTACCTGGCCGGCGAGCGCCGCGACGCCTTCGCGGCCGCGATGGAGACGGGCGTGCCGGCGAAGCTCGAGGCGGCCGCCGCAGCGGCGGCGCGGTACGATCGCCCGGCCGGTTCATGCAGCCCCTCGCATCCCACTCGCCCCTGAGCCCGCTCAGCCTGCTCCTGCACGCGGGCAACGTGTGGGGCGAGCGGCCGGCGGTGCGGTGGGACGGCTGGCGCATCACCTACACGGAGCTCACCGACCGCTGCGCGCGGGCCGCCGGCTGGCTCCGCGCGCTGGGGGTGACTCCGGGCGACCGCGTGGCGGTCTTCCTGCCGAACGTCCCCGAGATGCTCGAGCTGCACTTCGCGGTGCCCGCGGCCGGGGCCGTGCTCGTGCCGATCAACGTCCGCATCAGCGGCCCGGAGCTCGCCTACATCCTCGAGCACTGCGGCGCCCGCGTGCTCGTCACGCATCCGAGCCTCGCAGCCACCGTCGCCGAGGCCCTGGTGGCGCCGGGCGATCCCCCGCTCGTGGTCATGACCCGCGCGAGCGCCGAGGAGCGCTCCGACTACGACGAGCGGCTGGCCGGCGCCGAGGCGGTCGCGATCGCACCGCCGGCCGACGAGACCGCGCTGCTCTCGATCAACTACACGAGCGGCACCACCGGCCGGCCCAAGGGCGTCATGTACACCCACCGCGGCGCCTACCTGCACACGCTCGGCGTCATCGCAGAGTCGGGGCTCGACACGCGCAGCGCCTACCTGTGGACGCTGCCGATGTTCCACTGCAACGGCTGGGCGTACACCTGGGCGGTGACGGCGATGGGCGGCGAACACCGCTGCCTGGCGCGCTTCGATCCGGCGGCGGTGTGGGCGATGCTGACCGCGGGCGAGGTCAGCCATCTCTGCGGCGCGCCGACGGTGCTCACCATGCTCGCGGGCGACCCGGGCGCCGCTCCGGTCGGGCGCGAGGTGCGCGTCTTCGTCGGCGGGGCGCCGCCCTCGCCGGCGCTCCTTCGCACCGTCGAGGATCTGGGCATGCGGGTCACGCACCTGTACGGCCTCACCGAGACGTACGGGCCGATCGCAGTGTGCGCGTGGCAGCCGGCGTGGGACGCGCTGGATGCCGGCGAGCGCATGACCCTGCGATCGCGGCAGGGCGTCGGCACGGTCGTGAGCGAGCCGCTGCGCGTCGTCGATCCGGGCATGGCCGACCTGCCCGCCGACGGCCAGACGATGGGCGAGATCGTCATGCACGGCAACAACGTCTGTGTGGGCTACTACCGCGACGAGGCGGCGACCGCCGCGGCGTTCGCCGGCGGCTGGTTCCGCTCCGGCGATCTCGGCGTGATGCACCCCGACGGCTACGTCGAGATCCGCGACCGGCTGAAGGACATCATCATCTCCGGCGGCGAGAACATCTCGAGCATCGAGGTCGAGCACGCGCTCGCGGCCCATCCCGCCGTGATCGAGGTGGCCGTCGTCGGGATCGCCCACGAGCTCTGGGGCGAGGTGCCGAAGGCCTACGTGGTGCTGCGGGAGGGTGCCGACGTGTCGCCGGACGACCTGCGCGAGGTGGCCGGCACGCGGCTCGCGCGCCACAAGGTGCCCAAGGTCTTCGAGGTCGTCGCGACGCTGCCGAAGACGGCGACGGGCAAGGTGCAGAAACACGTCCTGCGCGAGCATGCGCGCGGGGCGGCGGCGGGAGGCGGCGCGTGAGCGTCCGCGACCTGTTCGACCTCACCGGCCAGGCCGCCATCGTGACCGGCGGCGCGACCGGCCTCGGCAGGCAGATGGCGGCCGCCCTGGCCGACCTCGGCGCCAACGTGACCGTGTGCGGGCGAAACGGCGAGCGCTGCGCCGAGGCGGCGGCCGCGCTCAGCCGCACCCATGGGGTCGCCTGCCGCGGGACGGCGTGCAACGTCGCGAGCCCCGACGACACCGCCCGGCTCGTGGACGAGACGCAGGCGGAGTTCGGGCGCATCGACATCCTCGTGAACAACGCCGGCACGGCCTGGGGCGCTGCACCCGAGTCGACGCCGCTGCACGGATGGCAGAAGGTGATCGACACGAACGTCACCGGACTCTTCCTGTGCACCCAGGCGGTGGGGCGGGTGATGATCGCGCAGGGCAGGGGCAAGATCGTGAACATCGCGTCGATCACCGGCCTGCGCGGCGCGCGCCCCGAGGTGCTCGACGCGATCGCCTACAGCTCCTCGAAGGGCGCGGTGATCGCGTTTACGCGCGACCTGGCCTGGAAGTGGGCCCGGCACGGCATCAACGTGAACGCGATCGCGCCGGGCTGGTTTGCGACCGGCCTGTCGCAGCCGGTGCTCGACCGTGCCGGGGATGCGCTCCTCGACACGATCCCGCTGCGGCGGCTGGGAAGCGACACCGACCTCGAGGGCGCCGTCGCGTTCCTGGCGTCGCGCGCGTCGGACTACGTCACCGGCCACACGCTCGTGGTCGACGGCGGCGCCTCGGCCTGAGGGGACTGTCCCCGCATGGGGACTGTCCCCGCCTGCGGGGCCAGTCCCCGCCTCTCGCCTATCCACACAGCAGCGCGCGCAGGCGCCGGCTCTCGACCTGCTCGCGCAGCTGCGGCGGCGGCCGCAGCCCGCCGCCGGTGGCGAACCGCTCGACCGAGAGGGCGGCGGCGAGCGGCGCCGGCCGGCCGCCGATCGCGTCGGCGAGCATGCCCCCGCACACGAACCCCTGCACGTTTCCGACCCCGCTGTAGCCGCCCGCGACGTGCAGCCCCAGCCGGCCGGGGATCTCGCCGACGATGGGCAGCAGGTCGGCCGAGAAGCCCATGATCCCGGCCCAGCGGTGGGTGACCGCCACGTCGGCGAGGCCCATCCGCACGGCGATGAACCGCTCGAGCGCCCGCTGCACCCGCGGGGTGGGACGGGCGTCGTCGGTGTACTCGGTCTCGAGATCGGCGACGCGGCAGCCGCCGATCGCCAGGCGGCCGTCGCGGGTCGGCCGCGCGTATACGAAGCCATGGTCGGAATGGGTGGGCTGGCGCAGCAGCGGGTCGGCCAGCGGCGCCGTCGCGAGCATCTGCCCGCGCACCGGGTAGACGATGCCCGTGAGCTCGGGCACGAGCCGGGGGATGAGCCCGTCGCAGGCGACCACGACCGCGCGGCCCGATGCGGTGCCGGCGCGGCTGCGCACGCCGAAGCGGCCGTCGTGGGGCTCGATCGCGAGGGCGGGCGAGCGCTCGTGGATGCGCGCCCCGGCCGCGGCGGCGGCGCCCGCGAGCGCCCCCACCCAGGCGGCGGGCTGAAGCTCGCAGTCGCCGGGGAAGACCGCCGCGCGCGGGTAGTGCGGCCGCATCGGCGCGGGCACGAGCTCGGGCGCCTCGCGGCAGTCGACTCCCGCGGCCCCGAGCTCGGCGACGGCTGCCTGCAGCTGCGCTGCCTCCTCGGCCGAGGCGAGCCACAGGCTGCCGCTGCGGCGCACGGCGTCGGCCGCCCCCTGCTCGGCTGCGAGCGCGAGCATCTCGTCGATCGCCAGGGTCGTTGCGCGGTGCAGCGCGAGCGCGGCCGGCCTCCCGATCGCCTTGGCGGCATCGTGCAGCGAGAGGCCCGTGCCGGCAGACGCGAAGCCGCCGTTTCGCCCGCTCGCGCCGGCGCCGGCGCGGCCGGCGTCGAGGACGACGACCGCCGCCCCGTGCTCGGCCAGGCGCCGCGCGCAGGCAAGGCCCGTCACGCCCGCGCCCACGACCACGACGTCGGCTTCGGTGCGTCCGGCCAGCGCCGGGTGGCGCGGGCCAGCGTGGTCGAGCTGCCACAGCGAGGCTCGCGCCGGCACGCGTCAGCCGGCGAACCGGGCCGCGGCCACCCCGCGCACCCCGGGCCGCGCAACGAGCACCGACCCGGCCAGCGGCTCGCGGGCGCGCTCCTCCGCGTCCATGCCCTCCCACGCGGTGGTGAGGTAGAGCCGGTCGAGCGCGGGGCCGCCGAACGCGGTGCAGGTCGGCCGCGAGACGGGGGTCTCGATGTGCAGCAGGAGCTCGCCGGCCGGGCTATAGCGGCGCACCGAGGCGCCCTCCCACATCGCCACCCAGACCGCGTCGTCGGCGTCGGTGATCAGCCCGTCGGGGATGCCCTCGCCTTCGCCGAACACCACGAGGTCGCGGCGATCGCCGATGCGGCCGGCGGCGACGTCGTAGGGGTACGCGCGCAGGCACGCCTCGCCCGAGTCGACGTAGTACATCGTCGTCCCGTCGGCCGACCAGGCCAGGCCGTTCGACTCGGTGATCCCGGAGAGCAGCTCGACCACGGCGCCGTCGCCCGAGACCGAGTAGAGCGCGCCGATCCCGGCGCTGCCGTCGGCCGCGCACGTGCCGATCAGGAAGCGCCCGGCCGGGTCGCAGGCGCCGTCGTTGAAGCGGACGTTGCCCGCCAGGCCGAAGGGGATCCCCGGGCGGTCGGCGGTGCCGTCGGGCGCGATGAAGGCGATGCCGTCGCCGCGGGCGACCACGAGCCCGCCGCCTTCGCGCAGCGCGGCCGCGCCCAGCGGCGCGCCGACGGCGAGCGCTGTGTGCTGCGCGTCGTCGCCGAGCCGGTGGACGATGCCGCCGTAGGAGTCGACCCAGATCAGCGTGCCGGTGCGCTCGTCCCACAGCGGTCGCTCGCCGAGCTCGGCGTCGTCCGCGTATGCGGTCTCCCACCCAATTGGCAATTGCCCGGGATGCCAATTGGGAGGTGTCACAGCCGCACTCCGCTCTCGGCGTCGAACAGGTGCAGATGCGCCGGGTCGATGCGCAGGCCGACCGGCGCCCCCATCGCCGGGTGCGAGCGGCCCAGGTTGCGCAGCACGATCCGCTCCCCGCCGGCGACGGCCGCGTAGACGAACCCGTCCGAGCCGAGCTCCTCGACGAAGTCCACGGTCGCCGGCACCGTGCCGGCCTCGCCGGCCGCGGCCAGCGTGATGCCCTCGGGCCGGATCCCGACGGTGACGCCGCCGTCGCTCGCGGCGGGCGCCCCGCCGCCGCGTGCGACCGGCACCACGGCGCCCGAGACCTCGACGCCCGCGGTCACCAGCCGCCCCGGCAGCAGGTTCATCGCCGGCGAGCCCATGAAGCCGGCGACGAACACGTTGCACGGCCGGTCGTAGAGGTCGAGCGGCCGGTCGACCTGCTGCAGCACGCCGTCGCGCAGCACGGCGACACGGTCGCCCATGGTCATCGCCTCGACCTGGTCGTGGGTGACGTAGACGGTGGTGACGCCGAGCCGCTTCTGCAGCGACGCGATCTGCGTGCGCGTGGACACCCGCAGCTTCGCATCGAGGTTCGAGAGCGGCTCGTCCATGCAGAACACCTGCGGCTCGCGCACGATCGCGCGGCCCATCGCCACCCGCTGACGCTGGCCGCCCGAGAGCGCGCGCGGGCGCCGGTCGAGGTACGGCTCGAGCTCGAGCAGCCGCGCCGCCTCCTGCACGCGCCGCGCGACCTCGGCCTTCGGCAGCCGCGCCACACGCAGCGCGAAGCCGAGGTTCTGGGCCACCGTCATGTGCGGATAGAGCGCATAGCTCTGGAACACCATCGCGATGTCGCGCCGCTTCGGCGGCAGGTCTGTCACGTCGCGCTCGTCGATGTAGACCTTGCCGCCGTCGACCGACTCGAGCCCCGCCAGCATGCGCAGCGCGGTCGACTTGCCCGAGCCGCTCGGCCCGACCAGCACGCACAGCTCGCCGTCTGCGATCTCGAGCGAGAGCCGGTCGACAGCGGGCGCGTGCCCGGCCGCGTACACCCGCGAGGCGTGCTCGAAGCGGACAGTGGCCACTAGATGATCGACTCCACGTCGCAGTGATGTCCTGGGCGGCGAGAACCGAGCAGCGCAAGGACGCAGGGAGCGTTCATACCGGCCGTACGTATGGGCGCGACCGAGGACGCCGCGCTGCGACGGTTCAAGTGGTCAAGGGCACACGCCCTTGACCACGGTCCGAGGCGTCTGCGATAACGCAGACGCCGAGGCGCAGCCCCACCAGCAGGCGCCAACCATCCACAGGCTGACGTCCAGGCGCGCGGCGACGTGGAGTTGATCATCTCTACTTCCCGATCCCGGCCGTGAGGCCGTTGACGAGGAAGCGCTGGAACACCAGGAATACGACGATCGCGGGCAGCGCCGAGATGAGCGAGCCGGCCATCAGCACAGGGATGTCGGTGGTGCGCCCGGCGGCGAGCGCGCCCAGGCCGACGGTGATCGTGCGCTCGGACGGGTTCTGCAGGAAGAGCAGGCCGACCAGCAGGTCGTCCCAGATCTGGATGAACTGCAGCACGAAGATCGTGGCGAGCGCGGGCAGCGACATCGGCAGGGCGATGCGCACGAAGATCTGCGGATAGGACAGGCCGTCGATCACGCCGGCCTCGATGACCTCGTCGGGCAGGCCGCGGTAGTACGCGGTCATGAGGAAGGTCGCAAACGGCGTGCCGAGCGCCGCGTACATCAGCACCGCCCCGGTGTAGGACGTGAGCAGGTGCGAGATGCCGAAGTTCCAGTTGGCGATGTCGACGTAGGCGGGGATGATGATCGACTGCACCGGGATCAGCAGCGCGGCGATGATCGCCAGGAAGACGACCGTCGCGCCGGTGTAGCGCAGCTTGGCGAACGCGAACCCGGCCATCGTCGAGCAGACGAGGATGATCGCGATCGACATCCCGCACACGAGCGCCGAGTTCTTGAGCTCCTGCGCCCACGGCAGCGTCGAGTCGAGCGCCCGCCAGCTCGCGAGCGAGTGCGCGCCGTTGCCGAGGAACGCGGTCTCGCTCTGGAGCGACGTGTCGATCATGAACCAGAACGGGTAGAGCATCACGACCGCGACCAGGATCATGAGGGCCAGGATCACTCCGCTCTTCACCGGCCGGCGGACGCGCCGCGGGCGCGTGACCGGCGGCGGCATGGCGATCGGCGGCTGCAGCTCCACGGTCACTCCTTCGTCCTCAGCAGCCGCACCTGGACGATGCCGACGGTGGCCATGATGACGAACAGGATCACGCCGAGCATCGCCCCCGTGCCGAACTGGCCGGTCGCGAACGCGGTCTGGTAGACGAAGAACTCGAGCGTGGTCGTGCCGTAGCCGGGGCCGCCGCTCGTCATCACGAAGATCAGGCTGAAGAGCGCGGTGAAGGCGCTGATCAGGGTCATCATGAGTGCGAACTGGATGAACCGCTTGAGCTGCGGCACGGTGATGCGGGTGAACGTCTGCCACGCCCCCGCCCCGTCGACCCGGGCGGCCTCGGCCAGGCTCGGGTCGAGCGTCGCCATGCCGGTGAGGAAGATGATCGTGTTCGTGCCGATCATCGACCACACGAAGGTGATCGCGACGGCGAGCAGGGCGGTGCGCTCGCCGGAGAGGAAGTCGCTCTTCAGGAAGCCGAGGCCGACGGCGCCCATGATCGAGTTGAGCTGCCCCTGGGCGGCGAAGAAGCGCTCGGCGACCATGCCGATCACGACCCACGAGATCGCGGTCGGCAGGAAGTAGACCGACCGGAACGTGCGCCAGCCGAACACGCGCGAGTCGAGCAGGAACGCGATCCCGAGCGGGATCCCGAGCGCCACCGGGATCGAGAGCAGCAGCAGGCCGTTGTTCTGCAGCACGCGCCAGAACGCCGGGTCGTGGAACTCGTGCGTGTACGTGGACGGGCCGATCCAGGTCGCCGTCAGCCCGTCCCACTGCGTCATCGAGTAGTAGCCGGCCTGGATCATCGGCCAGCCGAGCAGCGCCGTGACGAGCACAAACGCGGGTGCGCTCATCGCGATGCCGATGAAGCCGCGCCGGCGCTGGAGCGCGGTGCGCCGCGGCCGGGTCGGCGCCGGTGGCAGGTCGGAGATGCGGGGTGCCTGGGGGACGGTGCTCACGGAGGGGTTCGCTGCGGCAGGGCCGGCCCCGCAGGGGCGGGAGCCGACCCTACCGCGTGCGGCGTCAGTTGTAGGTCGACCCCTTCTGCGACGACGGGAGCTGGTTCCACGCGTCGTCCATCTGCCCGAGCGCGCTCGCAGGCGAGCTCTTGCCGGCGAGGACGCTCGGCAGCAGCTTGTTGCCGGCGTTCACGACGTCGCCCTGGGTGACGTTGTCGAGCATCGGGTAGCGGGTGAAGCCCTGGCTCGCCGCGAACTGGAGCATCTGCTCGTTCACCGGGTTGGTGGTGCTCGAGCCGTTCACGTCGGGGATCAGCCCGGCGTCGTTCACGGCCTTCACCCCGGCGGGCGAGGCGATGAACGCGAGGAAGCTCGCGGCGTCCGCCTTGTGCTGCGAGTAGCTCATGATCGAGAAGCCGTCACCGGGGAACTCGACCACGCCGTGGATGGGCTTGGTGGAGAACGGCGGCACGAATGCGGCCACGTTGGAGTGCATCGAGTCCGTGAACTTCTGCGTGTCCCAGGTGCCGTCGACGATCATCGCGGCCTTGCCCGACGTGAACTGGGTGATGTTGTCGGTCGTGGTCAGGATGTTCGGGTTCGTGCACCCGCTCTTCTGCAGCGCCGCCCACTTCGAGTACTGCGCCTCGACGGCAGGCGACGTCCACTTGATCGTCCCGTCGTAGAGGCCCTTCCACTCGGGCACGCTGTACTGGCCGATCATCAGGTAGCTGGAGTCGTACCAGGGGTAGAACTCCGTGCCGAGCGACTGGCCGCCGTTGCCGTAGACGAGGGGCGTGTAGCCCGCGGCCTTGAGCTTGGTGCACGCGGCGTTCAGCTGATCCCAGGTCTGCGGCACGGCCGCGACGCCTGCCTTCTGGAAGGCGGCCTTGTTGTAGAAGCCGATGTAGAACTGATCCTCGAGCGGCATCACGTACGGGTTCGTGGGGTCGTTCAGGCCGGGCGACATCCACGAGAGGCCCTTCATCTGGCTGAGCGCGGACGCCGGCACGAGCCCCTTGAGCGGCGTGAGGTAGCTCGTGTCCTGCAGCGTGAAGAGCCCGGTCCACTGGACGGCGATGTCCGGGCCGGTGCGCGACACGGCGGCCGCCTTCAGGAGCGCGAAGTAGTTGTCCGCTGGCTGGCTCACGACCTTGATCGTCACGTTGGGGTGGATCGCCTCGTAGGCCTTCACGAGGTTCTGGGTCGCGACGGCGTTCTGCTCGGTGCCGTAGTTGTGCCACAGGGTCAGGGTGACCGGCGCCGCGGTGCCTCCGCTCGATGAGCTCGAAGAGCCCGACGAGCTCCCGCCGCAGGCGGCGAGCGCGATCGACGCGGCGGCCACCGCAATGGGAATGAGCGTTCTGCGCACCGAACTCCTCCTTCGTTGGTTCCAACCGTCCGTTCTGAACATCTACGACCTCCCGATCACGGGTTCGATCATGCGCGGCGCCGCCCGCGCCGGCGCCTGCAGGAAGTCGAAGTCGCAGCCCTCGTCGGCCTGGGTCACGTGGGCCTGGTAGAGGGCCGGCCAGCCGCGCGTGTGCTCCCGGGCCGGCTCGCGCCAGGCGGCGCGGCGCTCGGCCAGCGCCTCGGCGCCGATCTCGAGCTCGAGCGTGCCGCCCGCAACGTCGAGGGCGATCGGGTCGCCGTCGCGCACGAGCGCGAGCGGGCCGCCGACCCCGGCCTCGGGGGCGACGTGCACGATGCACGTGCCGAACGCGGTGCCGCTGATGCGCCCATCGGTGATGCGCACCATGTCCTCGACGCCCTCGGCGGCGAGCCGCGCCGGCACCGGCATGTGCCCCCACTCCGGCATCCCCGGCACCGCCACGGGGCCGGCGCCCGACAGCACGAGCACGCTCTCGGCGGTCACCTCGAGCGCGGGATCGTCGATCCGCTCCCGCATCTCCTCGTAGGAGCGGAACACGACCGCCGGGCCGCGATGGCGGAAGAGCCGGGGGGATGCGGCGGAGGTCTTGAGCAGGCCGCCGCCGGGCGCCAGTGACCCGCGCACCACGGCGAAGGCGCCGTCGGTCGCGAGCGCGCGATCGGCGGGCCGGATGGCCGGGCCGGCGACAGCCACATCGGCGCTCTCGTCGGCCCAGGTGCGGCCCGAGCCGGTGACGGCGTCGAGGTCGAAGTGCTCGCCGAGCTCGGCCACGAGGGCGGGCACGGCGCCGGCGGCGTGGAACTCCTGCATCAGCAGCGCACCGGAAGGCTCGACGTCGGCGACGACGGGGATCCCCGCACCGAGGCGGCCGACGTCGTCCAGGCGCAGCGACACGCCGGCCCGCCCTGCGATGGCGAGCAGGTGCAGGACGACGTTCGTCGAGCCGCCGATCGCGTGCAGGCCGCGGACGGCGTTTGCGAACGCGGCGTCGGTCAGCACCTGCGACGGGCACACGTCGTCGCGCACCATCGCGACGATGCGCTCGCCGGTCGCAAACGCAGCGGCCGCGCGGGCGGGGTCGGCGGCGGGGATCGCTGCCGTGCCGGGCAGCATCAGCCCGAGCAGCTCGGTGACGATCGCCATGCTCGAGGCGGTGCCCATCGTGTTGCACGCGCCGAGGCCGCATGCCAGGCAGGCCTCGAAGGCGGCCCAGTCGGCGTCGCTCATCGCGCCGGAGCGGTGGCTCTCCCAGGCGCGCCACAGGTCGGTGCCGGTGCCGACGCGGCGGCCGTTCCAGTGCGGCACCGGGCGCGCGCCGGCGGTGAGCACGAGCGCGGGCAGGTCGGCGCTCGTCGCGCCCATGATCGCGCTCGGCACCGACTTGTCGCAGTTGGCGAGCAGGACGACGCCGTCGAGCGGATAGGAGCGCAGGTATTCCTCGACCTCCATCGCCACCAGATTGCGGTAGAGCATCGCGCTCGGCTTCATCAGGTCCTCGCCGAGGCTCATGACCGGGAACTCCATCGCGACCCCGCCCGCCGCGCGGACGCCGGCGGCGACGTCCGCCGCGAGCGCGGTCAGCGGCAGGTTGCACGGGTTCAGGTCCGACGCCGAGTTGGCGATCCCGATCACGGGCCGCTCGCCGTCGGGGGCCGGGTCGATGCCGGCGTTGCGGGCGGCGACGCGGTGCAGCACGGCCACCTCGTCGTCGCCGACGAACCAGCGGCTGGAGCGCAGCGCGCCCGTCACGGCCGCGGCACTCCCAGGCCGGCTGCGCCGGGCCCCGACTGCACGAGCTGCGCCCCCGATCGCCCGATCCACTCGAGCGCGACCCGGGCGCGGTGCACCTTCTCGCGCGCGATCACGGCTGCGGCCGCCTCGAGGTGCAGCCCCGCCGGATAGAGGGGCTGGGAGTTGCGCAGGCCGAACTTGGCGTAGAGCGGCGCGGCGGCCGCCACCAGCTCGGCCAGCTGCTCGCCCCGGACGACGCCGCCGAGGGCGTCCGGCGCCTCGACGTAGAGGTCGAGCGGCAGGTCGCACACGGCCCGCATGTCGGCCAGCTCGTCGAGCGTGAGGTCGGTGGGAAGGTTGACGGTGCCGGCACCCATCTCGGTTAAGACGACAAGCGCGGCCGGATTGGACGGGGCCAGCATCACCGACACCTTCCAGACGACGTCGGCGGGGATCTCGCCGTCGGCCTGGGCGGCCACGAGGGTGCGCAGGAGGCCGATGTCGGCCACCAGGAAGCCGCGGATGCCGCAGTCGACGGCGCGCAGCACATCCTCGACCGCGTAGCCGAGCTGGCGCAACCCGCGCACGCCGCCCGCGACCGCACCGCCGTCGGCCGCGCGCGACATCGCGAACGGCCCCCACTCCTCGCGCGGGCCGACGAACAGCGACACCTCGAGCCCGGCGCCGGCGCCGATGGCGGCCATCTCGCGCAGCTCGGCCTCGGACAGGAGCATCGCGCCCGAGCCCTGCGACACGCGGTTCACGGTCAGGCCCTGCTGCGCCGCCTCGGCGACGACCGCGGCCAGCACCTTCGGCCCCTCGACGGACGGGATCTCGATGCGGAAGTGGGCGCCGTCGGCGAACCGCCGCGGGCTCGGGGAGGGCAGCCGCTCGGCGGGCAGGCCGGCGGCGGCGAGCAGGCGCTGGGCGCGCATGCCGGTCACTCCGCCACCTCGAGCACCGCCGGCCGCGGCAGGCCGGCGTCGTCCGCCAGCGGCCAGGCGCCCGTGGCAGTCACGAGCTCGGGGCCGTCGGCGCCGAGCAGGTAGGTGTCCTCGTCCTTGGCGCCGCCCGGCAGGCTCGGGTTCCACGCAACGGCGACGCCGGCGGTGATCGGCGCGCGCCACCACGGGCTGCCGGTCTGGCACGGCGCGATCTCGAACTCGCGCTGGCCGAAGCCGATCGGGCCGCCCTGGTAGTGAGCGCGCCACTCGTCCGGGGCGCCCGCGGCCGCATAGCCGCCCGCGAGCGCCGCGAGCGCATCGCCGAAGGACGCGCCGGGCCGGCACGCCGCGAGCACCCCGCGGTGGATCGTGCGACAGGCGGCGAGGCCGCGCTGCAGCTCTGCGTCGGCGGCCGTCGCGGCGTGACGGGTGAGGGCGACGTGCAGGCCGTCGCGGCGGGCGACGAGCACGGCCATGACCGTGCGCCGCGGGCGGCTGCCGTCGGCGACGGGATGGCGGAAGGCCGCCAGCCGCTCGTCGCCGCCGACGAGCAGGCAGGGCGAGTCGGCACCGGTCGCCTCGACGCCGGCCGCGATGCGCGCGGCGATGGCGCGGTCGGGCTCGCCGGGCCGCCAGTCGCGCAGGGCCGCCTCGACCGCGGTGGCGGCATCGCGGCCGAGCTCGCGCAGGTCGTCGCGCTCGGGCGGCGAGAGCGGCAGCCTGGCGGCGGAAAGCTCGTGGTCGAGGTCGCGGCCGAACGCGGGGTGCCCGTCGGCGCCGAGCGCACCCGCGCTCGCTCCCAGCGCGTCGCCCGCGGCGGCGACGAGCGCATCGGCGTCCCACCACGGCACGGCCACCACCTCGACGTCGTCCGGCACCAGCTCGGCCCGGACCCGGGGCGCCTCGACCGTCGTCGTGATGACGGTGAGCGCGTCCGCGGACACGGCCAGCCACACGGTGTCGACCGGCGCCGTGCGGTCGACCGGCGGGTTCGCACCGCCTGACGCCCACGCCACGGGCCCGGGCCGCGTGAGCACGACGCCGGGCACGCCGGCCGCCTCTGCCACCGCGCGCACGCGCTCGATCGCGGCCGCGCGGCGCCCGTCGCGGCGGTCGCGCCGTATGCTCGCGTGGTCGGGACGGGATACGGTATTGTTCGGCACAGACGAACGGTGTCCGGTAGTTCTGGCTAGTGAATCAGACCCCGCGAGGCATGTCAACGCAAGAGTCCACACCCCAGAGCCGCTATCTGGTGGGGAGCGTGACCCGCGCCCTGCGCATGGTCGGCCTGGTCGCGGACGCGCCCGACGGCCTGCCGCTTTCGGAGATGGCACGCTCGCTGGGGACGTCCAAGAGCACGGCGCACGCGCTCGCGCGCACGCTCGTCGCCGGGGGCTACCTGCGCACGGTGGCCCCCGGCCCGCGGTACAAGCCGGGCATGGAGCTCGTGCGCCTCGGCGACGCCGCCACCCGGTCGATCCACGTCGGCCGTCTGTGCCACCCGGTGCTGCTCGAGCTGAGCCACGCGACCGGCCTCACGACCCGCGCCGCCATCTCCGACGAGGGCTATCCCGTGTTCATCGAGCGGGTCGACTCGCCGGGCGTGATCCGCTTCCACACCCCGCTCGGGGTGCGCGAGCTGCCGCACACGAGCGCGGCCGGCAAGGCGATCCTGGCCGAGCTGCCCGCCGCCGTGACCGAGCGCGTCGCCGCCGAGACGGATCTCCCCCAGCGCACGCCGAACACGATCCGCACGCTGCCCGCGCTGCTCGCCGAGCTCGACGGTGTACGCGAGCGCGGCTACGCGGTCGACGACGAGGAGGACGCCCTGGGTGTCATGTGTGTCGCAGCGGCGTTCTTCGACCATACCGGCCAGGTGGCCGGCGCGCTCAGCGCGACGGGGATCTCGCGCGACATCGGCGCGCGCGGCGTGGACGCGCTCGGCGGCGACGTGCGCGCCGCGGCCGGGCGGGTGACGGCCCTGCTCGGCGGGGCCGACCGCAGCGACGACGGCGGAGCGGCATGAGAGCGCTCACAGTGCGCGCGCCGGGCGAGCTCGTCCTCGAGGAGCGGCCCGACGTGGCCGCCGGGCCGGGACACGTGCTGATCGCGCCGGTGGCCGTCGGCATGTGCCACACCGATCTCGACATCCTCGACGGCACCATCGACCCGGCGTTCGTGCGCTATCCGATCGTGCTCGGACACGAGTGGGCGGGCCGGGTGGTCGGCGGCGACACGGCGATCGCCCCCGGCACCCGCGTGGTCGTCGAGGGCGTGGTGCCGTGCGGCCGGTGCGGCGAGTGCGCCCGCGGCGCCACCAACCGGTGCGAGAACTACGACGAGTTCGGCTTCACCCGCGACGGTGCGGCCGCCGACCTGCTGGTCGCGCCCGCCCGCATCGTCCACCCGCTGGCCGACCACGTCTCGTACGAGTCGGGAGCGCTGGTCGAGCCCGCAGCGGTGGTCTACCGGGCGCTCGAGCGCGCGCGGCCGGCCCCCGGCGAGCGCGTGCTGGTCGTCGGCGACGGCACGGTCGGGCTGCTCGCCGCGATGCTCGCGCGGCTGTGGTCGCCGGCCGCGGTGACGATGCTGGGGGCGCGGCCCGAGCAGGCCCCGCTCGCGGAGCTCGCCCACGTCGACCGCTTCACCTGCGCACCCGCCGAGGCCGGCGGCGGCCACGACGTCGTCATCGAGGCGGCCGGCGTCCCCGCGGCGACGGCAGCGGCGCTCGCCGCCCCGCGGCGCGGCGGCCGGGTCGTGATCCTCGGCTTCCCCGGCCAGGGCGTCACCGTGCCGCTCGCCGTCGACGATCTGGTGAACGGCGACGTCACCGTCTGCGGCAGCTTCAGCTACACGTCGGCGGCGTGGGCGCGGGTGGCGGGCCTGCTCAGCGCCGGCCGGCTCGACCTCGGCGGCCTCGTCACGCACCGGTTCCCGCTCGACCGCCACGCCGAGGCGATCGAGGCGCTGCGCACGCCGGCCGGCACGCGCGGCAAGGTGCTCGTCGAGATCGGCCCGGCGCCGTGACGGCCGATGCCCGCCACCGCACGCGCACGGAGGTGATCGCCTGCTGCCTGCGCATGCAGGCCGAGCACCTGGTCTCGGCGACCGCCGGCAATGTCAGCGCACGCGTGCCCGGCGAGCCCGGTCTGATCGCGATGACGCCGACGAGCCATCCGTACGACGCGCTCGAGCCGCACGACATCTGCCTGGTGCGCACGGACGGCGAGGTCGTCGACGCCCGCCGCGCCCCGACCAGCGAGCTGCCGCTGCACACGCTCGTCTACGCGCGCCGGCCCGAGGTGGGGGCGATCGTGCACACCCACTCGCAGGCGGCGATGACGATGGCCGTGTTCGGGTGGACGCTGCCGCCGGTCCTGACCGGCCTCGTCGAGGCCGTCGGCGGCGACGTCCGCACCGCGCCCTACTCGCGCCCGGGCACCGCCGAGATGGCCGACCTGACCGCCGAGGCCCTCGCCGACCGGGGCGCATGCTTCCTGCGCCATCACGGCCTGCTCGCCGTCGGCGCCGACCTCGCCCACGCCTTCCTGGCCGCCAGCCTGACCGAGAGCGCCGCGCGCGTCTATCTGGATGCCCGCGCGATCAACTCCGACGTGCCGCAGCTGCCGGCCGCCGACGTGGCCTGGATCGCGCAGCGGTGGCGGGCGCAATGGCCCGCCGTGGCAGCCGCCGGCTAGACGGGTCGCACGGCGCGCACGAGCGAGTCGATGGCCGTGCGCTCGCCGGCCGGCGTCGCCACCGGCCGCCGCACCCGCTCGGCCCGCTGCACCGCGAGCCCGGCGATCGCGGCCGTCACGTCGGCGGGGGTGTAGAGGAGCGCGGGATCCTGCGGCCCGCCGTGGCCGTCGGCGAGGTTCGTCGCGTCGTGGGCGACGACGAGCAGCGTGCCCCCGGGCGCGACGGCGTCCGCCGCCCGGCGCAGCACCGGCCGCAGCTCGGCCCCCCGCAGGTGCAGGTAGAGGATGGCGACGAGATCGAACCCGCGCTCCGGCGGCGCCCACTGCAGGACGTCGGCCTGCACCCACTCCAGCGTGAGGTCGTCGCGCTCGGCCCGCTCGCGGCCGCGGTCGAGCGCGACGCCCGAGAAGTCGACCGCCGTCACCTGCCAGCCGCGGGCCGCCAGCCAGAGCGCGTTTCGGCCCTCGCCGCAGGCGAGGTCAAGCGCGCGCCCGGGTGCGAGCGCCGCCGTCTCACCCACCAGGAACCGGTTCGGCTCGAACGACCACAGCGACTCGGTCGCGGCGTAGCGCGCGTCCCACATCTCGCGGTCCATGCCCGCATCATGCCAGCGCGGGCGTGCGAACCGGCGGTCGGCTAGCCGGTCGCGCGCACCGCCGGCTTGGGCTCGGCGACCGGCTGGCGGAACGCGATCGCCAGGCGGTTGAAGCCGTTGATCGAGATGATCGCGTGCGTGAGCGCGACGATCTCCTCCTCCGAGAAGACCTGCTCGAGCTCGGCGTAGGCCTCGTCCGAGGCATGCGTGTCGGCGATCAGCGTCAGCTCCTCACACCAGCGCAGCGCGGCCCGCTCGCGGTCGGAGTAGCACTCGGCGTCGCGCCAGACGGTGAGCAGGTGCAGACGCGCTCCGCCCTCGCCGCGGAACTGCGCGGCCCGAACGTGCGTGTCGACGCAGTAGGCGCAGCCGTTGATCTGCGATGCGCGGATCTTCACGAGCTCGACCAGCGCCGGCTCGAGCGGGCCACGGCGCACGTCCCGCACGACCGCGATCATCGCCTTCATCGCTTCGGGCATCACATCTGCGTACTGGCTGCGCATCGGTGGCCTCCCTCGGGCGTGCTCCATCCAGGCCTCCAAGTATCGGGGCAGCCGCCGAGCGGGTCATCGGGACGTTCCCCGAACCCTGCTTCGGGAAATTGCGCGTTTCTAGGCCGGGGACTCGGATGCGTACTCGAACGTCGCCTCGTATCCGCACCGGCCGGCGTACTCCCACCGGAAGTGCTCGTCGTCGACGCGCAGGAGCTCGGCCACCACCTCGCGGCCGCTGCGGTGGTGGCCGGGGATGATGCACGACACCGGGCTCTGCGTCGCAAACGGCGCGGCGATGCGCACGCTGACCGACCCTCCCGCCCGGAACCAGCCCCGGCCGGGCGTGTGGTCGATCTCGATCCGGCTCGGGATCACGGCGAGCCGGCTGCTCGGCTTGAACGCCCACGGGAACTGGCTGAGCGGGGTGCCGCCGAGCCGCCCGGTGAAGAGGTCGGCGAGCGCCGAGCGCTGGCCGGCGTCGGCGCGCTCGTCGACGTGCAGCACCCACGTCCAGGGCGAGCGCTCCTCGTCGTCGCTGTACCAGCCGGCGAGCACGACGCCGAGCGAGGAGAGGTCGAGCGCGCCCACCGCCCCCTCGGTGATCCGCCACGACAGGACGCCGGTGCAGACCCCGTAGGTCGAGCGGCCGCCGGCGACGCCGTCGATGCGGCGGCAGGGGCAGATCGCCTCGCAGTTGCACACCTCGAGATAGGTGCCCGCGATCCGCCACGCCGGAGTCGGCTCGGCGGCGCTCACATCCCGGCCATCGGCATCGGCGAGTTGTGCAGCCCGGGCACGATCGCGGCCGCGTGCCACGGCGCGAGCATGCCGAGCACGATCAGCGCCACGCCCGCGGCGATCGCCAGCCGCCCGCCGTGGCGCCAGACCTTCTCGAGCGTGATCACGAGCGTGAACGCGACCATCCACCACAGGTTCATGACGCCCAGCACGAGCAGCGCGACCATCAGCGACCAGCAGCAGCCAACGCAGTAGGCGCCGTGGAACACGCCCGCACGCAGGTGGCGTGTGCGCCCCGTGTGGGCGCCGGCGCGGTGCAGGAGCTGCAGCGGCGAGCGGCACATCGAGAGGCACCGGTCCTTGAGCGGGCTCAGCTGGTACACGCCGGCGCCGATGAGGAGACCCGCCCCGACCCAGTCGGCGGCGGTGCCGCTGCGGTCGGCAAGCCGGGCGGCGACCGCGCTCAGGAGCAGGGCGAGCACCCCGAACGCCGCCCACACGAGCAGGTACCCGCCCCCCAGGCCGGCCGCGCGGACACCCCGGCCGCGGCCGTCGCCGGCGTAGAGCACGCCGACCGGCACGAGCGCGGGCAGCATCATCGCCGCCATCATCACCGCCCACAGGCCGATGAAGGCGGCGGCGCCCAGGCCCATCGTCCCCGGCGCGGACTGCATCCCGTCGGTCTGGCGGATCACCACGACCCATGCCACGGCCGCGACGCCCAGCGTCGCGCCGGCCACCCGTGCCGAGGGGATGCCGGCTCGGAGGATCACGCCGCAATCATGCCGGATCGCCCCGGGCGGTGCCACGCACCGATGTGTGCGATCCTTGGCCGATGGACGAGCTGAGCCTGGGCGTCATCGCCACGTCGCGGAAGGAGCACGAGCTGCGGCTGCCGATCCACCCGCGCCACCTCGAGCGGATCGACGCCGACCTGCGCCGGCGCATGTTCCTCGAGCGCGGCTACGGCGAGCGGCACGGGTTCTCCGACGGCGAGCTCGCGGGCCCGGTCGGAGGCCTGCGCTCGCGCGACGAGCTCGTCGCCGAGTGCGACATCGTCGTGCTGCCGAAGCCGCTTCACGCCGACATCGCCGCGCTGCGGCCCGGGCAGGTGCTGTGGGGCTGGCCCCACTGCGTGCAGGACGCAGAGCTCACGCAGCTCGCCATCGACCGGCGGCTGACGATGATCGCCTGGGAGGCGATGAACCACTGGACCGACGACGGCACGTTCAGCCTGCACGCGTTCCACAAGAACAACGAGCTCGCCGGCTACTGCTCGGTGCTGCACGCGCTCCAGCTGCGCGGCACGTCGGGGCACTACGGCCCGCAGCTGCGCGCCGCGGTGATCAGCTTCGGGGCGACGGCGCGGGGCGCGATCGCCGCGCTCCTGGCGCTCGGCGTCCACGACGTCACGGTGCTCACGAATCGCACCGTGCCGGCGGTCGTCGCGCCGATGCCGCCCGCGCGGCTCGTCCACTACGACCGCGATGCCGCGCATCCGACCCGCCGGCCCGCGGTCACCCATCCCGAGCCCGGCTCGCTCGCCGCCTACCTGGCCGGGTACGACATCGTCGTCAACTGCGTGCTCCAGGATACGGACGATCCGGTGGTGTTCGTCACCAACGACGATCTCGAGCTGTTCCAGCGCGGCAGCCTGATCGTGGACGTGTCCTGCGACGAGGGGATGGGGTTCGAGTGGGCACGGGCCACGTCGTTCGCCGACCCGATCTTCACGGTCGGGCCGGGCGTGCACTACTACGCGGTCGACCACAGCCCGTCATACCTGTGGAACTCCGCCACCTGGGAGATCAGCGAGGCGCTCGTGCCCCACCTGCGCGCCGTCATGTCCGGGCCGGATGGGTGGCGGGGCAGCGAGACGATCCGGCGCGCGATCGAGATTCGCGACGGCGTCGTCGAGAACCCGCGCATCCTCTCGTTCCAGGGGCGCGAGCCGGACTATCCGCACAGGGTGTCAGCCGGCTAGGCTCGCCGACCCGGCGGCGGCCCGGTCACGGGCCGCCAGGTGGCGATCGAGCCAGGCGATGACCCGGGCGGTGCCGTCCAGGATGTGGTCGCGCTCGCGCCAGCCGTGGCCTTCGCGCGGATAGACCACGAGCTCGGTCTCGACCCCCGCGCCGGCGAGCGCCTGGTAAAGCTCCTGCCCCTGCGAGAGCGGCACGCACAGGTCGAGCGCGCCGTGCATGACGAGCGTCGGGGTCGAGACGCGGCGGGCGTACACCACCGGCGATCGTGCGAAGTAGTCGCCCGCCGGGTCGTACGGCTCGGCGGCGAGGAAGAGCTCGTCGAAGCGGCCGATGTTCGTCGTGTTGTGGAACGAGAGCCAGTTGGTGACGGCCGCCATCGGGATCGACGCGCGGAAGCGGTCCGTCTGCCCGATCGCCCAGGCTGCCATGAAGCCGCCGTAGCTGACGCCGGCGACCGCGACCCGGTCGTCGTCCACCAGGCCCTCGCCGACGAGCGCGTCGACGCCGGCCAGGATATCGCGCAGATCGCCGCCGCCCATGTCGCCGATGTTGGCGCGCGCGAACGCCTGGCCGCGGCCGGCGCTGCCGCGCGGGTTCGGGAGCAGGATCGCGTACCCGGCCTCGACGAGCGCGATGAAGCGGGCGTCGGGATACTCGAAGCCGTAGGCGGCGGTCGGGCCGCCGTGCACCCACACGACGAGCGGCAGCGCGGTGCGCTCGCCCGCCGGGGCGAGCACGAGCCCCTCGACGGCGAAGGCGTCCGACGTCCAGCTGCGGCGCATGCAGACTGCGTCGACGGCGGGCGCGGACGGGTTCAGCGCCGAGACCGCCCGCCAGCCGGCCTCCGCCGCGGCGGGATCGAGCACCCGCAGCTCCGGCGGGCTCGCCCAGGCGCTGTGCGCGGCCGCGAGCAGCCTGCCGTCGGCGGCCGCGGTGACGGTCGGCATCCACCCCGACGCGATCGACGCCTCGCCGCTCCAGACAACCTCGGCGGTGCCGTCGAGCGCGATCGTCCCGCACGCCTGGCCGAGGCCGGCGAGGGCCGCGAACCACAGGGTGCGCTCATCGCGCCACGCGAGGCAGCTGACGTCGAGGTGCGGGGCCGGCACGGCCGCCTCGCCGCCGGCGGCCGGCACGACCGTGGTCTCGCCGGCCAGGATGCCCCGGTCGGAGCAGAACCCTTCGACGAAGGCGACATGCGCGCCGTCGGGCGAGACGGCCGGATAGGCGATCTGCATCGCCGGACGGTGGAGCGTCGTGACCGCGCCGCCCGGGAGGTCGATCAGGACGAGGCGGGCCTCGTACCAGCCGCTCTCGGACGGGTCGTCGCCCGCGACCGCGGCGATCGCGCCGCCCCGCCAGTCGAACTCCCAGATGTTCAGACCGTCCGGCCCGGCGGTCCGCGTCTCGCCGGTGGCGACATCGATCGTGTAGAGGCGGCGCCAGTGCTCGGCCGGGCGGGTGACCTGGGGATCGGTCTCCTCGGCGCCGATGCGGGTGGCCGAGTCGGCGCCGGCGCGGTCGGAACCCGGATCGGCCGCGAGCGCGAGGATGCGCGTCCCGTCGGGCGAGAAGCGGTAGTCCTCGACCGAGCCCGCGATCGTGCCGACGGGCCGCGCCTCGCCCGCGCCGTCGGCGAGCAGATGCAGCGCCGCCCGCCCGGCCTCCTGCCGATCGGAGAGAAACGCGAGGGTGCGCCCGTCCGGAGCGAACCGCGGGGTCGTGTCGACGCGGGGCCCGTCCGTGACCTGCCGGGCACCCGAGCCGTCGGCGGCGGCGACCCAGATGCGGGTTGCGACGCCCTCACCGGGCCGGGTGAAGCCCTCCTCGACTGCGAACGCGATGCGCGTCCCGTCGGGCGAGAACGCCGGCTGCCCGGGATGCAGGATGTCGAGCAGTCGCTCGGAGATCACGGCGGGATTCTGGCACACACGGGGGGCCGGGGCTCACCCGGCCGTGCCACTCGGTGGCACCGCGACCCGGGCCGCGCAGCGCACGGGAACGGTGTACGGTTGCCGAAATCGACCTGGAGGGTGGCATGGCATTCGCACGCGTCGTGGGATTCGAAGGGGTCACGAAGGAGCGCATCGAGGCGATGCAGCGCGAGATCGGCGAGGGCGAGCGCCCCGAAGGTCTGCCCGCGACGGACATCATGCTGCTCCACGAGCCCGAGGGCGAGACCGCGCTTGCGATCCTGTTCTTCGAGACCGAGGACGACTACCGCCAGGGCGACGCGACGCTGAACGCGATGCCCGGCCCGCAGACGCCGGGCGGCCGCACGTCGGTCACGAAGTACACCGTCGCGGTGCGCAGGCAGGCCTGAGCCGGATCCGGTTCAGGCGGCGATGCGCTCAATCCGCGCTCCAGCCCTCCAGGTGGCTCGGCGGCGATGCCGGAGCCGAGCGGCGCGCAATCGCGATGACGAGCGCGACCAGCGCGAATCCCGCGACGGCCGCCATGAGCTGACGGTTGGGGCGAACGCTCATATCGGTTCCTGCGTGACCGAGGTGACCTCCAGATAGCACGTCGGGCCGGGCGCGTAGCTGCGCGTCTGGATCGCGAAATGCATCGGCACCGCCGGCACACGGGCGTCGGTGACCGTTGCCCACACCTTGCCGTCGAGCGTGAACTGGACGACGCCCGGCTTCCAGATCAGGCCGGCCGTGTGGTAGACGGTGAAGTCGCCCGCGACCTGGTTGTGGGCGATCGACCCGTCGGCGTAGTGCACCGAGCTCGTCATCAGCCGGCGCTGGTCGTCGCCGCCCTGCTTGCCCTCGGCGAAGTCGATCTCGAGGCCGTGCGGCTTGTCGATCAGCAGAATGGCGTACTTCGCGCCTGCGCCCGCGCTCATCCGGAAGCGCACGCTCCACGTGCCGTACAGGTACCGCGTGGGGTCGCCGATGGCGCCGGCGAGACCGCCGGCGACCGTCTGGACGAGCGTGCCCTTGGCGCCGACGCGGACGTGGTCCGGCGACCACCTCTGGCCCAGCGCGCCCGTCCCGGAGTACGCGCTCCACGAGCGCCCGCCCCACTCGAGCTGATGTCCGCCGGCCGCTGCCATCGGTGGTCGCCGAAGCCTATGCCCCGCGACGGACGGCGACCGGCGCCGAGACGCACCGGTATCATCGCGGCCATCGCGGATCCCGCTGCCGAGCTCATGCAGGGCCTGCCTCCGACCGGCGAGCGCGTGGTCGGGGTGCACAACTGGTCGACCTATCCGCACCTGCGGTGGGGGTTCCTGCACACGCGCGAGGTCGTCCCGACCGCCCGGATCGAGCGGGGAGGCGGGCCGGTGCTCGAGCTCCCGCCGGACCCCCGCGACATCGATCGCGTCTCGTTCAGCTGGGAGGGGCGCGAGATGACGGTGGCCGAGATGGTCGACCGCACCTACACCGACGGCCTGCTCGTCCTGCACCACGGCCGCGTGGTCGCCGAGCGGTACGGGCCCGGGATGACACCGACGACGACGCACCTCCTGCAATCGGTCTCGAAGTCGATCGCCGGCACCGTGGCCGGCGTCCTGGTCGGCCGGGGCCGGCTCGACCCCGACGCGCCCGTGTCACGGTACGTCGAGGAGCTCGCCGGCACGAGCTTCGACGGCGCGACGGTGCGGCATGTCCTCGACATGCGCACCGGCACGGGCTACGACGAGACCTACGACGATCCGCAGGCCGACGTGTTCATCACCGAGGTGCTTGCCGGCTGGCGGCCGGCCCGGGCCGACGTGGCGTTCGAGAACGTCTACCAGCAGATCGCCGGCCTGGACAACGTGCGCCCGCACGGCGCGCTCTTCGACTACCGGTCGATCCTCACCGAGCTTTTGGGCTGGATCCTCGAGCGGGCCGCGGGCGTGCGCTATCCCGAGCTCGTCAGCGAGGCGCTCTGGTCGCGGATCGGTGCCGAGCAGGATGCCGAGATCACGATCCGCCACGGCGTGACGCTGCCCGACGGCGGCATCTGCGTCACCCTGCGCGACCTTGCCCGGTTCGCGCTGCTGCAGCTGCGCGAGGGCATGGTGGGAGCCGCGCAGGTGGTGCCGCGCGAGTGGGTGATGGACACCCGCAACGGCGACGCCGCCGCACGCAACGCCTTCGCCCGCTCGGAGTCCGAGGCCGAATACCCCGGCGGCATGTACCGCAACCAGTGGTGGGTGCTCGAGCCCGGCGCGGTCTACACCGGCATGGGCATCCACGGCCAGTTCGCGTACGTGAACGTCCCGGCCGACGTCGTGTGCGTGAAGCTCTCGACGTGGCCGAGCCCGGTCGACGAGCGCCTGGAGGCGTGCTGTCTGGCGGCGTTCGCAGCGATCGCCGAGCACCTCGGTGCGTGAACGCGAGAAGGGCTGGATGAGCCGCGGCGTCCTGGCGTTCGAGCAGATCGACCGGTCGCAGGTCGCGGTCGTGGGTGGCAAGGGCGCACAGCTGGGCGAGCTGGCGCGGATCGAGGGCATCCGCGTCCCGGCGGGCTTCTGCGTGACGACGGACGCCTTCCGGCGGGTCATGGCCGAGGCGCCGTCGATCGACGATCGGCTCGACCGGCTGTCGCGTCTGGCACCGGACGACCGGGAGGCGATCGGCGCGCTCGCCGCGGAGATCCGGCAGACCATCGCAGCGGTCGCCATCCCCGGCGACCTGACGGCGGCGATCGCGAGCGCGCTCGCCCAGCTCGGCGAGGACGCGGCCTACGCCGTCCGCTCGAGCGCCACGGCGGAGGACCTGCCGACGGCCTCCTTCGCGGGCCAGCAGGACACCTACCTGAACGTCGTCGGGACGGCCGCGATCCTCGAGCACACGAGCCGCTGCTGGGCCTCGCTCTTCACCGACCGGGCCGTGACCTACCGCCTGCGCAACGGCTTCGACCACCGCAGGGTGCACATGGCCGTGGTCGTGCAGAGGATGGTGCACCCGCAGGCAGCCGGCGTCCTGTTCACGGCCGACCCCGTCACCTGCAACCGGAAGGTCGCCGCGGTGGAGGCCGGCACCGGGCTCGGCGAGGCGCTCGTCTCGGGGGTCGTGAGCGCCGACACCTACCGGGTGCGCGACGGCGAGATCGTCGCCCGTGCGATCGCGCCGGAGCGGCGGGAGCAGCCGGCGCTGACCGATGCACAGGTCATGCGGCTCGCGCGGCTGGGCCGGCGGATCGAGGCGCACTTCGGCCATCCCCAGGACATCGAATGGTGCCTGGTCGGCGACGACTTCGAGATCGTCCAGAGCCGGCCGATCACCACGCTCTTCCCCATCCCCGCGGCGGACGACGACACAAACCGCGTCTACGTCTCGGTCGGCCACGGCCAGATGATGACCGACCCGATGAAGCCCCTGGGGCTCTCGATGTGGCAGCTGACGGCCCTGCCGCGCATGTACGAGGCGGGCGGGAGGCTGTTCGTCGACGTGACGGCGCGCCTGGCGTCGCCGGCGACGCGCGCCGGCCTCGTGGCGCTGATCGGGAGGGGCGATCCGCTGACCGGAGACGCCCTGGAGACCGTCATCGCCCGCGAGTTCATCCCCTCCGTGCCGGACGCGGCTCCAGGCGGCTCGCAGCAGGCCGGCCCGCCGGACCCGATCGAGACCGATCCGGCCGTCGTCACCGAGCTCATCGAGCAGAACGAGGCGTCCGTCGCCGCCCTCAAGCGCGACATCCGGACGCTGTCGGGGGTGGCGCTGATCGACTTCATCCTGGCCGACATCCAGGAGCTGAAACGGATCCTGTTCGACCCGCGCAGCCATCAGGCGATCATGGCGGGGATGGAGGCCACCTGGTGGCTCAACGACAACCTGAAGGCGTGGCTGGGCGAGAAGAGCGCGGCCGACACCCTCACCCGGTCGGCCCCGAACAACGTCACGTCCGAGATGGGGCTCGCGCTCCTGGACGTCGCCGACGTGGTCCGCGAGCACCCCGAGGCGGTGGCGTTCCTGGAGCGCGTCGAGGACGAGGGCTTCCTGGACCGCCTGGTCACGGTCGAGGGCGGGCGCGAGACGCGGGCGCGCCATCATGGCCTACCTCGACAGCTACGGCATGCGGTGCGTCGGCGAGATCGACATCACGCGGCCACGCTGGAGCGAGCGCCCGAGCACGCTCGTGCCCGTCATCCTCGGCAACGTGAGGGACTTCGCGCCGGGCGCGGGGAAGCGGCGCTTCGAGCAGGGGCTGCGGGAGGCGGGGACGAAGCGGCAGGAGCTGCTCGAGCGACTGCGGGCCTCGCCGGACGGGCAGGGGAAGGCCGCAGAGGCGAAGCGCATGATCGACCGCGTCCGCACCTTCATCGGGTACCGCGAGTATCCGAAGTACGGGATCGTCAGCCGCTACCTCGTCTACAAGCTGGCCCTGATGGACGAGGCCGGGCGGCTGGTGCAGGCGGGCGTGCTGCGCGAGCAGGACGACATCTTCTTCCTCACGTTCCCGGAGCTCCGCGAGGTCGTGCGCACGCGGCACGCCGATCCCGAGCTCATCCGCCGGCGCCGGGAGGAGTTCAGATCGTACGAGGGGCTGACGCCGCCGCGGGTGCTCACCTCGGAGGGCGAGGTCATCGCCGGGTCGTACGGGCGGACCGATCAGCCCGCCGGTGCGCTCGTCGGCCTCGCGGTCTCGTCCGGGACGGTCGAGGGGCGGGCCCGGGTCGTCCTGGACATGGCGCGGGCCGACCTCGAACCGGGGGACATCCTGGTCACCGCCCACACCGACCCGAGCTGGACGCCGCTGTTCGTCGCGATCACGGGCCTCGTGACCGAGGTGGGCGGCCTCATGACCCACGGTGCGGTGATCGCGCGCGAGTACGGCCTGCCGGCGGTCGTCGGCGTGGAGCATGCCACCCGGCTGATCCGGGATGGGCAGCGCATCCGCGTGCACGGGACCGACGGGTACGTCGAGGTGCTGGACTCGCGCGCTCCATGAGGTTGGGCGCCTCGACCTTGTGCGAGGTGCGACTTATACTCGCCCGGTGGAGCGCAAGCTCGCGACGATCCTGTTCGCAGACCTCGTCGGCTCGACGGAGCTGGGCGCGTCGCTCGACCCGGAGTACGCGCGCGATCTGCTCGACCGCTTCTACGACACGATGGAGGCGGAGATCGCGCTCGGCGGCGGAACGGTCGAGAAGTTCATCGGGGACGCGGTCGTCGCCGTGTTCGGCGCGCCCGCCGCTCAGGAGGACCACGCCGAGCGGGCGCTGCAGGTTGCCCTGTGGATGCAGGAGCGGCTGCAGGAGCTCTTCGACGGCCGGCTCTCGCTGAGGATAGGCGTCAACTCCGGTGAGGTCGTGATCGGCCGGCCGCGGGAGGGCAGCTCCTTCGCGACCGGCGATGCGGTGAACGTGGCCGCGCGCCTCGAGCAGGCGGCGGCACCCGGCCACACACTCGTCGGGGAGCGCACGGCGGCCCTCGCCGGCGGCGCGTTCGAGCTCGGCGAGCCGCGCACGGTCGAGGCGAAGGGCAAGGAGGGCGGCGTCGTCTGCAGGGAGCTCGGGCAGATGCGCGCGCCGCGGCGGCCCCGGGGCGGGCACGGGCTGGCGGCGAGCTTCGTGGGCCGCACGCGCGAGCTCGAGTGGCTTGACGACCTGTTCGCGCGCACGCAACGCGAAGGGCAGCCGCGGCTCGCTGCGGTTGTGGGCGAGGCGGGCATGGGCAAGACGAGCCTCGTCCGCCGGTTCCGGGAGCGGCTGCCGGCGGAGACCGCGTTCCGGCTCGGCCGCTGCCTCTCGTACGGCCGCGGCGTGACCTACAGCGCGCTCGCCGACGTGCTCCGGCAGGAGCTCGGCCTGCGCAAGGAGGACTCGGCCGAGGCCACGCTGCGGCGGCTCGCCGGCCGCGAGATCCTCGGCCTGACGCTCGGTCTCGACGTCCCCGGCGATCTCGACCCCCGGGCAGCGCTTCTGCAGCTGCAGGACGCGTGGGTGCGGCTCATCTCAGAGCTCGGCGCGCGGGGGGCCGCGGTCGTGGTCGTGGAGGACCTGCACTGGGCGGCCGAACCGCTGGTCGAGGTGCTCACGCGCGTGCTCTCGGAGGCGCAGGGCCCGGTCCTCGTCCTCGCGACCACGCGGCCGGACCACGCTCCATTCCCGGTGGCGGACATGCTGAGCCTGGAGCGCCTCGCCGACACGGAGGTGGCCGAGCTCGTCGAGGCCGCGCTCGCAGGCCCGCTCGATGCACGCGCACTGGAGCTGATCGCCGGCCATGCGGAGGGGAACCCGTTCTTCGCCGAGGAGGTGCTCGCGGACCTGCTCGACCGAGGGCTGCTCGAGCGCGGGCCCGGCGGCTGGACGCCGCGGGACGGCGCGGTCGATCTCGGCATCCCTGACTCCGTGCAGGGCGTCCTCGCTGCCCGCATCGACCTACTCCCGGCCGACGCAAAGGCGGCGCTCCAGGCCGCCTCGGTGATCGGGCGCTCGTTCACTCCGGCGGGCCTGGCCGCGCTGACCGGTGCGAGCGCCGAGGTGCGCACGCTCGTCGAGCGCGGCTTCGTCCGCCCCACGGAGCCCGAGCTCGTCTTCAAGCACGCGCTGACCCGCGACGTCGCCTACGGCAGCCTGCCGAAGGCGCAGCGAGCGCACCTGCACGCCACCTTCGCCCGCTGGCTCGAAGCCGGCGATGCGACCGACCGCCGCGCCGGCGTGCTCGCGCACCACTACTCAGAGGCGGTCGCGCCCGACATCGCGGGGCTCGCCTGGCGCGATCTGGAGGACGAGCTGGGGCAGCTCTCGGCGGCGGCGTTGCGGTGGCTGCGGCGCGCCGCCGCGCTCTCGCTGGCGCGCTTCGATCTCGACGACGCCCTCGCGCAGCTTCACCGCGCCGCCGAGCTTGCGCCGGGCGACGCTGAGGTGTGGCACGCGATCGGCCGCGTAAACGCGCTCAAGTTCGACGGCGAGGCCATGTGGCCGGCGATGCAGAAGGCGATCGAGCTGACCGTGGGCACCGAGGCGCTGGCCGAGCTCTACGCGGAGCTCACGTTCGAGTCGACGATGCGCGGAGGGATGTGGAAGCGCCCGCTCGACCACGCCCTGGTCGAGAGCTGGCTCGGCCGGGCGCTTGAGCTCGCCGATGCCGGGAGCGGCGCGCGCGCCAGAGCGCTCGTCACCAAGTCGATGTGGGAGGACGACGCCGAGCTCGCGGCGCAGGCGGTCGAGCTGGCCGAGCGACTCGACGATCCGGTGCTCCTGTCCTACGCCTACTGGGCGCGGTCGGGGGCGGCATTCGTCTGTTTCGACTATCACGAGGCCGATCGCTGGGCCCAACGCCGCTCCGCGCTCCTAAGCCGCCTGACCGATCCGGACAAGATCGCCCACATTTACTACTACGCGGCGACGGCTGCGCTCGCCGCCGGCCGGCCGGACGAGGCGGAGCTGCTCGTGCGCAGGCACGACATCGTCGCCTCACGGCTCAGCCCGCACCACGAGGTGCACGCGCTCGCCGTCCTCCTCTTCGTCGAGGAGGCGCTGGGGCACTGGGACGAGGTGCGACGGCTGCAGGACCGGGTCGAGCGGGCCGTCGCCGCGAACCAGGGCACGCCGTGCGTGCTCGCTCCGAGGTCGCTGCTCTCGTGTGCCGTCGCGTGCGAGGAGCTCGGTCGCGATGTCGAGGCGCGCCGGCTCGAGGAGGCTGCGACCGAGCAGGGCTTCCACGACGATGCGCTGGGCGTCTGGCTCGACCCACCGCCGGCGCATCTGGCACTGCTGCGAGGCGACGTCGAACGGCTCGACGCCCTGCTCGCGGCGTCGGGCGCCACGTGGCACTGGTCGCAGGACGGCAGCCTCTACGGGCTCGCGACCAAGCTCGACGCGCTGATCGCGCTCGGCCGGACGAGCGAGGCCGAGGAAGCGGCGATACCGTTGCTCCAGCCGGGGACGTATCTGGAGCCGTTCGCGCTGCGCACGCTCGGCCTCGTGCGCAGCGACCCCACGCTGACCGGACGGGCCGTTGAGCGCTTCGACGCGATGGGGCTCGGCTGGCACGCGGCGAAGACGCGGGCGGTGGCGCCGGCGTAGGAGGTCAGGCGTACGCTTCGGCGGTGCGGCGCGCGGTCGCCTCGGCCCAGCGCGTCGTGGAGACGATCGCGAGCCCGAGGACGGCGACGACGGCGCCGAGGATCAGCCACCACGCCGGCCGGGTCGCGGCGGTGAAGCCGGCCGCGGAGCCGCCGTCGAGCGCGGCGCTCCCGCCGGCGATCGCGCCTGCGAGCGCCACTCCCAGCGTCAGGCCGACCTGGCGGCTGGTCGAGGCGACTGCCGCGGCGACGCCGGCCTGTGAGGCGGGCATGCCGGAGACGGCGGTATTGGTGATCGGCGGATTGACCAGGCCGAAGCCGACCCCGAACACGGTGTAGGCGATGAGCACGTAGGTGATCGAGCTTTCGGCCTGCAGCTGGGTCAGCATCGCCACGGCGGCGATGAGCGCGACGCCGGCCGCGAGCAGCGGCGGCCGCGGGCCGCGGGAGCCGACAAGGCGGCCCGAGAGCGGCGCGAAGACGAGCACCATTGCGGCCATCGGCAGCATGCACAGGCCGGCGTGAAATGGAGACAGCCCACGCACGTCCTGCAGGTAGAGCGTGTTCAGGAACAGGAACGCGCCGAGCGCCGCGAACGCACACAGGGCGATCGCGCTTGCGCCGGAGAACGGCGCGCTGCGGAAGAAGCGCACCTCGAGCAGTGGCTCGCGACGCCGCAGCTCGTACGGGATGAGGGTGGCGAGGGCCAGCGCCGCCACGGCGAATGCCGCCACGATGTCGATCGAGGCCCAGCCGTGGTCGGGCCCCTCGATGGTTCCGTAGGTGAGCGACGCCAGGCCGGCGATCACGAGGATCTGACCGACCGGATCGACCCGGCGCGGCCGCTCGGCCCGCGACTCGGGCACGAACCGGTGGGTGGCAAGGAGCGCCAGCGCGCCGACCGGAACGTTCACCAGGAAGACGGCCCGCCAGCCGACGGCGTCGACCAGCGTGCCGCCGAGCACGGGCCCGAGCGCGATGCTGAGCCCGAACATCGCGGCGTAGACGCCGATCGCGCGTGCTCGCTCGGCCGGATCGACGAACACGGTACGGATGATCGACATCGCCACCGGGCTCAGCATCGAGCCGCCGATCGCCTGCAGCACCCGGGCGGCGATCAGCACGCCGAGCGTCGGCGCGAGCGCGCACAGCAGCGAGCCGAGCGAGAACACGAGCAGGCCGAGCTGGAACACGCGCTTGCGGCCGATACGGTCGGCGGTGGAACCGGCCAGGATGAGCAGGCTTGCCAGCACGAGGGTGTACGCATCGACCGTCCACTGCAGCCCGGCCAGCGAGGAGCCCAGCGAACGATGGATGGCGGGCAGCGCGATGTTCACGATCGTCGCGTCGAGCCCCACCATCAGCAGGCCCGTGGAGCAGATCGCCAGCACCAGGCGGGGTCGGCCGGTCGGGTTGATGTCAGCCACTGTCATAGCCTAGCACGCCATGACAGCCACTGCCGTCACTAGAATCGAACCATGGCCCGCTGGCAGCCCAACGCACGCGGCCGCCTCCGGCAGGCGGCTTTCGAGCTCTACGGCGAGCACGGCTTCGACCAGACCACGGTGGCGCAGATCGCAGAGCGGGCCGGCCTCACAGAGCGGACGTTCTACCGCCACTTCACGGACAAGCGCGAGGTCGTGTTCTCGGGCGAGGTGGCGCGCGTCCTCGTGAGCACCGTCGCCGAGGCTCCCGCGGCGATGAGCGCGATGGAGGCGGTCACGGCCGCCCTCGACGCGGCCGGCGCCGTGCTCGACGAGCGCCGCGACATGACCCGGCGGCGGCAGGCCGTCATCGCCGCCAACCCGAGCCTGCAGCAGGGCGAGCAGATCAAGTACGCCGCCCTGGCCGAAGACGTGGCCGAAGCCTTGCGCGGACGCGGCGTCGAGCTCTGGCCCGCCCACCTCGCCGCCGACGCCGGCGTGTCCGTGTTCCGGGCCGCGTTCGAGCGCTGGATCGACCCAGACGAGCAGCGCGATTTCGGCCGGCTCGTCCGGGACACGCTGGACGAGCTCGCTGCGGTGATCGGTCGCTAAGGGCCCGATCCGACCTGGTTGCAGTCGGCACATGGGCGTGGGATACTCCCGCTACATCCGTAGACGACCCGTGGCCGGCCAGCGCGACGCCGGCTCACGGCAACTCCCAAAGGAGGATCGTCCATGAAACGGACCATCACCATGGCGGCGCTCGCCGCGGTGGCCGTCGGGGCCGGGGGCGGCCAGGTCGCCGACGCGCAGCCCGCCTATGCGGCTGCGCACGTGAGCGTATTCGCGACCGGGTTCAACAACCCGCGCGGGCTCACCTTCGGGCCGGACGGCAACCTGTACGTCGCCGAGGGCGGTCTCGGCGGCAACCATTCGACCGTCGGGAAGTGCGCCCAGGCCGCAGGCGCCGCCGCGCCCTACACGGGGAGCACGAACAACCCGGTGCTCGGCGGCCGGATCTCGAAGGTGACGCCGGCGGGCGTGCGCACCACCGTTGTCCGCGGGCTGCCGTCGAGCCAGACGAGCCCGGCGCTCGGCAGCCTCGTGAGCGGCGTCTCGAGCGTCGCGTTCGTCCACCATCACCTGTACGCGCTGCTGGCCGGGGCGGGCTGCTCGCACGGCGTCCCGGGCGTCCCCAACGGCGTGATTCGCGTCGGCGGCGACGGCCACTGGCGGATGATCGCGAACCTGAGCAGGTTCCAGCGCTCGCACCCGGTCAAGAATCCCGACCCGGAGGACTTCGAGCCGGACGGGACCTGGTTCAGCATGACCGCGGCCGGCGGCGCGCTGTATCCGATGGACTCGAACCATGGCGAGCTCGACCGGGTTACTCCGGGCGGCTCGATCAGGCGCGTGATCGACATCTCGGCCAGGGTCGGTCACGTCGTCCCCACGGCGATCACCGAGCGCGGCGGCCCCAGGCCGGCGTTCTTCATCGGCAACCTGGGTGGGTTCGGCCGGCCGGACGGGACCGTGCCCAACGAGCACGTGTACAAGCTCACGCCCAACCGGAAGCTGCGCGTGCAGGCTTCCGGGCTGGAGCAGGTGCTGGGACTGGCCCGCCGCAACGGCAAGCTGTACGCGCTCGAGTCGAGCACCACGCCGGGCGGCCCCACCCCGGGCACCGGCGCGCTCGTCCTCCTGGGCGGTGGCGTACCCGTGAAGACGATCGCCTCCGGGCTGACGTTCCCAACCGGACTCACGATCGGCCCCGACGGCGCGTTCTACGTGTCCGAGCAGGGCTTCGGGTTCCCCGCCGGCCAGGGGCGCATCCTGCGCATCACGCCGTAGCCGACCGCCGCCTCCCCGGGCCGGCCGCCGCGCCGGCCCGGGGAGCGAGGCCGGCCGTGCGTCAAGCCACGCTCGCCTGTTCGTCGCGTCCGCGGTTGTCCAGCACGAGCGGACGGCGCTCACGCACTCGGTAGTGGATGTGGGTGACATCGTCCGTGGCGGTGACGCGGTCGGGGGTGAGCTCGATGCCTTCGAAGGTGGCGAGCTCGAGTCGGCTGTCGAAGAGCCGCATCCCGTCGCCGAGGATGACCGGGACGATGTGGAGCTCGAGCTCGTCGAGCAATCCGAGGGCGATCACCTGGCGCACGAGGCTGCCGCCTCCGGCGATCGCGACGTTCTTGTTCCCGGCCGCGGCGCGGGCTCGTTCGATGGCCGACTGGATGCCGTCGGTCACGTAGGTGAAGCTCGTGCCGCCCTGTCGGTGCACCGTCGGACGCGGACGATGGGTGACCACGAAGACCGGAGCTCGGAACGGCGGCTCGGCGCCCCACGGGATCTCGCCACCGTCCGCCATCCGCCGACCCATGACGTACGCGCCGGCCGACTCGTACGTTTGGGCGATGATGTCGGAGTTGACGCTCTGCGCTCCGCCGGAGAAGCCCAGGCGCTGCCGCCAGGCCTCGGCGTCGATGACCCAACGGGTGATGCGGAAGAAGCCCGCAGCTTCGGGGCCGCTCAACCAGGACTCCAGGTCGGAAACATCGACGCTCGCGCTGCTCCGGGCCGGCGTAATAGCCGTCCAGCGACACGGACATCTGTGCGGTTACGAGGGTCATCGATCTGCCTTTCGTCGTGACGGTTCGCCGGGGGCGTGCTCGCGCTCGATGCTGACGCAGGAGCCGAGCTGGTCGAGGAGTCCGCGGGTTCCTTGCTCGCGGCCCTCGACGCTGTCCAGGCCGTCGAAGTGCACGGCCTGCTCCGTGTAGGTCAGGCTGGTGCGGTCGCCGTCTGCTGCGACGGCGATCGTGGTGAGTGAGGTCGACAGGTGCCGGCCGTCGACCCACATGTCGTAGGTGAAGACGATCCGCTGGCGGTCGACGATGTCGGTGTAGGTGGACTCGAACCGCGATCTCGGGCCGTCGTGCCACTGACCCTCCTCGACGGCGTGTCCGCCGACGTGGAAGGCATGCGACTTCTCGTCCGTGTCGAACGTCGGCCCGCCGCCGAACCACTGATCGCGGGCGTCGTTGTCCGAGAGCGCGTGCCAGACGCGGTCGAGCGGTGCGTCGAATTCACGTTCGATTACGAACGTGGCGTGGATCTGGCTGCGTTCGCCGATCTCGTTCATGGGGAGTCTCCTTCTCGAGGTGTGGGCATCTGAACCGGCGAGGAACGACTCCAGCCGGTCGAGCTTGTGTTCAGCAGGCAGTTGCTGTCGGCCGATCCAGTCCGTCGCCGCCGCCAGCGCGGCGGGCACGAGCTGAACGGTGCGTACGCGGCCGACCTTTGTCGAGGTCACGATGCCGACCGTCTCGAGCACGCCGATGTGCTGAGCCGCGCTCTGCAGGGCCATCGCGAACGGCTCGGCGAGCTGGCTGACCGAGGCGGGACCACGAGTCAGGCGCTCCACCATCGCGCGGCGGGTGCCGTCGGCCAAGGCGTGGAAGACGCGATCCATCTCACCAGAATACTCAGGCATATGCCTTAGTATTGCCGATGAGGTCGCCGCGTGTCAACCCGGTCGCGGCTCTGCTCCGCGCCGCCTCCCTCCAGATCGCCGGCGCGTTTCCTGAACGTTGGCTGAAGGTGATCGTCGTCGGATTGATGCCCGGAGGGTCTGGTCGATTGCTATGACCGGTCACCAACCGAAACGAGGCACGATATGAACGTCAACTCCGTCGGCTCGCACCATCACCACATGCACGTCGGCATGCCGGGCGGAAGCCGGCAGCAGCCCTCCCTCTCGAACACCGCGCAGCTGCTCGGTCTCTCGTCTGACCGGCTGCGGTCCGCTCTCCAGTCCGGCGGTACGCTGGGCTCGTTGGCCGGCTCCAAGGGCGTGTCGAGCTCGGATCTGCTGGCCAGCGTCGAGAACGATCTCAAGGCCAATGCCCCCCAGGGAGCACCCACACTCTCCGGCGGCCAGCTGCAGCAGATCGCCACGAGCATCATCAACGGCACGCCGCCCACCCCGCCCGCGGGTGGCGGCGGCGGGTTCGGAGGCGCGATGCCCGTTCGGCAGCGTCGGCGGTCAGCAGTCGGCGGGCTTCGGCGGTCAGGCACCGTCGTTCTCGAACACCGCCCAGGTGCTCGGCATCTCAACCGACGAGCTGGCAACCGATCTTCAGTCCGGACAGACCTTCTCCGAGCTGGGGACCGCGAAGGGCGTCTCGCGGAGCGACCTCGTCGCGAGCGTCGAGAAGGATCTGACCGGGGGCTCATCGGACACCGACAACAGCACGGCGAGTGTCCCCCAACTGTCCGGTGATCAGTTGCAGCAGCTGGCGGGCAACATCGTCGACGGCGTGCTGCCCACGCCACAGAGCTGGCGGAGCGACGGGACGGCGACGGGCGGGAACTTCGTCGACCGGTACGCCTAGGCGTGCTGGAGCACCGGAAGGCGGAGGGTGAAGAGCGCACCTCCGCCTTCCGCCGGCGCCGCCGCGACGGTGCCACCCAGGGCCGTTGCAACCTCGCGAACGATGGCCAGCCCCAGCCCAGAGCCGGGAAGCGTGCGCGCGGCGGGGGCTCGGTAGAAGCGGTCGAAGATGTGGGGTGCGTCCGATGGATCGATCCCCGGTCCGTGGTCCCGGACGGTGACGGTGCCTTCGCGGACGGTGACCTCGACCGGCTCGCCCGCGGGGCTCCACTTGACTGCATTGTCGACGAGGTTGGCGATCGCGCGACCGAGCGCGGACGGAGCGGCGCTGACGGTCGTCGGCTCGAGCTGCCTCTCGAACGGCGTGCCGGAGCGGCGCGAGGCCGTGGCGATGATGTCCTCGGTGAGCTGGTCGAGCCGGACCGGCTCGCGGTTGAGCACGGCGGCGTCGGTCCGGGCGAGCTCGACCAGGCCTTCGGTCAACAGGGTCATCTCGCGAAGCTCCGCGGACGCTTCGCCCAGCAGGCGTCGTCGCTCGTCGGGGGTGAGATCGTCGTGGAGCTCGACAAGCTCCACGTTTGCACGTGCGGCGGCCAGAGGCGTGCGCAGCTCATGAGAGGCGTCGGCGACGAGCTGCCGCTGGGCGCTGACCGAGCGCGAGAGCGCGTCCAGCATGGTGTTGAAGGCATGTGCCAGCCGGCCGAGCTCGTCCTGACGCCGCTCGTTGGTGCGCTCTTCGAGATTGCCGGTCGCGGCGATCCGTTCCGCGTGCCGGGTCAGCCGCTCGACCGGCCGCAGAGCCGCTCGGCCGACCAGCGTGCCGATCACGGCTCCGACTGCGAGCGTGGCCACGGCCGCGATCAGGAACAGCATCCAGATCCGCGAAAGGGCCTGGTCGACCTCTGTGAGTGGACGCGCGATCTCAACGGCAGTGCTGTCATTCAGCCGTGTCACGTAGATGCGGAGGTGGGTTCCGGCCACCGTCGCGTCCATGAAGTAGGAGGAGCCGGCTCCGGCCGCGACGCTGCGGACACCCCTCGCGGGCAGCCTGGTGCGTTCTCCCCGCGGCAGGCTGACGCGGCCGGTTCGGTTGACGAACTGGACGTATCCGGCGGCGCCGCCGAGCTTCGGAGACGGCAGCCGCACGGGTCGCGCAGGCGGTGGCACGGGCGCGTGCTTGGTCAGCTCGACGAGCGCGCCGGCTCTGTCCCTCAAGGCCGCGTCGATCTCCGACTGCAGCTGAGCGCTGACCACGAAATAGGCGGCGATCAGTCCTGCGCAGATTGCGACCGCGAGCGTCGCGACAGTGCCCAGCACAAATCGCACGCGGAGGCTCACGTACCGCTCCTATGACGCTTCGCGCAGGACGTAGCCAACACTGCGAACGGTCTGGATCAGCCGTGGAGCGCCGCCGACCTCGGTCTTCCTGCGCAGCGACCCGATGTAGACCTCCAGCGAGTTGGACGCGTAGGTCATGTCGTAGCCCCAGACGCGGCTGAAGATCAGCTCGCGTGTGAGCACCTTGCGCGGATGCGACATCAAGAGCTCGAGGAGGGCGAACTCGATCCGCGTCAGCTCGAGCTGGCATCCGCCGCGGTACACCTGGCGCTCTCTGCGATCAAGCTCGAGATCGGCGTATCGCAGAACGTCCACGTCGCTGCCAGATCGCCGGAGCAGCGCGCGGACCCGGGCGATCAACTCGATCACGGCAAACGGCTTGGCCAGGTAGTCGTCGGCACCCGCCTCGAGCCCCTCGACGCGGTCCTCGACCTCGGTGCGCGCGGTCAGCATCAGGATGGGGACCTGGCTCCTCGTGCGGATCGCCCGGCAGACTCGCAGACCGTCGAGGTTCGGCATGAGGACGTCAAGCACGACCAGGTCCGGCGCCTGCGGAGCGTCATGGAGCAGGGCCAGTGCCTGCGCGCCGTCCTCCGCCACCTCGAGCTCGTAGCCCTCGAGCTCGAGGGCGCGGCTCACGGCACGCCGGAGAGAACGGTCATCGTCGACAACGAGGATCCGGGGTACCGCGGCGCTCGCCCTCCCTAGGCGCGGGTCGTGCGTATCGGCGGTTTGAGCGCTCATCTCCGTCTGACTGCCTCAACGATGACCACGCACCATGAGCCGAGGCTGAATGGAAGCTGAAAGGTTCCTGAAGATTCCGCGGCACGGCCGTCGCCGACCGGCTTCAGGGTCTCTTCAGCTGATTCTCAGCATGCGCTTCAAGATCGGGTGTTCCATGAGATGCGACCTGTACCCGCTCGTCACGCATGGAGATGCAATCACGATGTTCTTTCTGTCCTACATCGCGTCGGAGTTGCGACGCCGCCGGGCGCGAACGATCCTGACCGCCCTCGGACTTGCCGTCGGCGTTGCCCTCGTCATCTCGGTCAACGCCCTCTCGAACGGACTTGATCATGCGCAGGCAAGGGTGCTGCAGCCACTGACAGGCGTCGGCACCGACATGACGGTGACACGTCCGATCAGGATCACCCCCGGCAGCGGCCCGTTCGGCGGACTCTCCCGGTCGGAGCAGAAACGGCTGCGTGGTGAGGGCAGCTCCGGGCCGCTCAACTTCCGCAGCCTGAAGCCCGGCTCGAAGATCAACCAGGACAGCTTCCAGACCAGCCAGCTGTCCTTCTCGGACAGCCAGGTCGCAAAGACCCAGTCGATCTCCGGTGTGGCCAAGGCGGCCGGCGCGCTCACGCTCAACGACATCCACGTGTACGGCAAGGTGCCCAATATCCGCTTCAACGGCGGTGGAAGCGGCGCCCCCAGCGGCGGCAGCGGAGCTCCCAGCGGCGGCAACGGAACTCCGGGGTTCGGGAACAGCTCGCTGCACTTCGACTCGCGGACCGTGACCGGTATCGATCAGACCACGTCGTCGCTCGCCGCGGTGACTCCGAGTCAGATCGTCAGGGGAACGTACTTCTCCAGCGGACCCGGGGGTCGGAACCAGGCGATCGTGTCGAGCTCCTACGCGGATAGCAACAAGATCTCGGTCGGCGACGCGATCAAGCTCGACGGCCACACCTTCACCGTCGTCGGCATCGCATCCAGCCCGCTGGGCGGGTCGCCGTCCGACATCTACGTCGAGCTGGGAACGCTGCAGAAGATCTCCGGGTACGCCGGCCAGATCAACTCGCTGCAGGTACGGGCGACCTCGACCGGCACCGTGTCGTCGGTCGCCGCATCGATCAACGACAGCCTCAAGAGCTCGCAGGTGACGACCGCCCAGACGCTGGCCAAGCGCGTCGGCGGCTCGCTGACCGACACCAAGAACCTGTCGGCGAAGCTCGGCACGGCGCTCGAGATCGTCGGCCTGCTCGCCGCCGTCCTGATCGCCAGCCTGCTCACCCTCTCGTCCGTCTCCAAGCGCGTCCGAGAGCTGGGAACGCTGAAGGCGCTGGGCTGGTCGAGCTTCCAGGTCGTCCGCCAGATCACCGGCGAATCGCTCCTGCAGGGCCTCCTCGGGGGCGTCTTCGGGGTTGTCATCGGCCTGATCGCCGTCGAGGCGATCAACGCGGTCGGCTGGACGCTCAAGGCCACGGTGAGCGGATCCGGGTCGCAGACAACCGCCGGACCGTTCGGCCTCGGCCAGCCGCATGTCACCTCGGGCTCGACCCTCGTCAAGATCACGACGTCGGCGGACGCGAAGCTGATCGTCGCCGCGGTGCTGCTGGCGATCGCCGGCGGGCTCGTCGCCGGGATCGCCGGCGGCCTGCGGGCTGCGCGCCTGCGCCCCGCCGTCGCCCTTCGCACCGTCGAGTAACACAACGCACAGGAGACCCATGATGGAGATGTCAACCCAGACACAGGACGGTCACGCCGACGCACACGCGGCGGCCGCAGCGCCGGCCTATGAGCTCGACGATGTGACCAAGGTGTACGGAACCGGCAGCATGACTGTGGCTGCGCTGCGAGACGTCGACCTCGCCATCAAACAGGGCGAATCGGTTGCAATCGTCGGCGCCAGCGGGTCCGGGAAGACAACGCTCCTGCAGCTGCTCGGCGCGCTCGACCGCCCGTCGAAGGGATCGGTGGCCTGCCTCGGCCGGCACCTCGGTGACATGAGCGAGCGGGACCTCACCCGGCTGCGGCGCGATGCGATCGGATTCGTGTTTCAGCAGTTCAATCTGATCCCGACGCTGACGGCGCGTCAGAACGTCGAGTGCAAGTTAGTGGTCGGCACGGCCATACGCAGGAACCCCGACGAGCTGCTTGCCTCTGTCGGGCTCGGCGACCGCGGCGACCACCTCCCATCCCAGCTCTCCGGCGGTGAGCAGCAACGCGTGGCGATCGCTCGCGCGCTGGCGACGAACCCGCCCATACTCCTCGCCGACGAGCCGACCGGGAACCTCGACTCGACCACCGGCCAGGAGATCTTCGAACTTCTGCGGCGCCTGTCGGCCGAGCATGGCAACACCATCGTCCTCGTCACCCACGACCGGACGCTGGCCGAGGCGATGGCCCGCGTGATCGAGCTGCGCGACGGAGCCGTCATCTCGGATCATCCGGGCGCGGGCCGCACGGCCGAGGCCTCGGCATGAGGAGGGTCGCATCGGCAGGCCTCGTCGCCGCTGCGCTGGTCGTCGCCGGCGGCTGTGGAACCTCGTCCGGCGGCGGCGGGAGCAGCTCCTCCCAGAAGCCATCGTTCGCCGCGTTCTCCCAGTGCCTCAAGAAGCACGGCGCCACCCTGCCGAGCGGAGGCCAGGGATTCGGCGGCGGCGCGCCACCGTCAGGCGGGCAGGGATTCGGCGGCACCCCTCCCTCCGGCGGCCAGTTCAACGGTCAGCCACCCTCCGGCGGCGGCTTCCCCGGCATCTCGCCCAAGATGCGCAAGGCCTTCCGAGCCTGCCAGAGCCTGGCCCCCCAACGGCAGGGCGCCCCGGGCTTCGGGAGCAGCAGCTCGTAGGAAACGCCGAGCCAATCAGCTGAGGCGCGGCCGGCCGGCGCCGACCAACCCGCGAGGGGCGTCAGGGCTCGGCGCTGCCGCCCTTTCGGGCGACGTAGCTGCGGTACACGGCCAGGAGGGCTTCCCGCTGCGCCTCGGTGAGAGCCGGGTCGGTTCGGATGGCCGCCTCGGTGGCCGCGGCGGACGCGGCGGTGGAGGCACTTGAGTCCCGGAGCCAGGTGTGCGCAAGCAGCGTCTCGAGCGGAATCCCGAGCGCGTCGGCGAGGGCACGTAGCACTCGCAGCGAGGGCTCGTGCAGTCCCCGCTCGAGCTGGGAGATGTACGCGTTCGACAGGTTCGTCATTCGCGCCAGCTCGCGCAGCGACAGGTCCGAGACCTCGCGCTGAGCCTTCAGGTAGCGCCCGAAGGCCTCAACCTGGGCCTTCCACGGATCGAATGGTTCGGAGCCGGCCACGGGTCGGGGATCGCGTTCGGGTGCCGCAAGCCTGGGCTCGCCGGCACCCGAACGACGTCCTGCCTCGCCTACTTGGCGCTGGCCGGCGCCTTGGGCATTGCCGGCTCGGCGGCGGCGAACACCTGGGTGAGGTACTGGTGCTGGGCGCTCATCAGCTTGTTCGCGAAGCCGAACGCGTTGTCGACGAGCTCCTTGGGCGATGCCATGCCCGGGATCGCGGCCGCACCCGGAGTCGCCTTCGCGAGCGGCTGCGTCGCCTTGGCCCACGCCGACACGCTGTCGACGGTGACCTTCTGGCTCTGCTCGATCATGCTGAGCACCTGCTCCTGGTACGTCTTGGAAAGCTCGAGATACGTGGTCATTTGGGCTCCTTCGGTAGGGTGCCCGCTCAGTATAGTACGCATTGCTCGAAAAACAGAGCAGTACCTCGGTCAGCGCTCGCGCACATACGAACCGGGCGCCGGGCACAGGGGCGGGTAGGCGTCGTTCCCCACCGTCGGCGGCGGCCGCCTCCGTCCCGCGCGTGGCCGGATCCAGCGGGCCCAGTCCTTCCACCACGTCCCCTCGTGCGCCACTGAGCCCTCGAGCCACGCCTCTGGATCGGCGCCGTCGCCGCCGCTGCGATAGGTGCGCCGCCCGCCGGGCGGGTTGACGATGCCCGCGAGATGACCGGACGAGCTGAGGACGAAGCGGACGTCGCCCGGGAACAGCCGGGCCGACGCGAGACAGCCCTTCCACGGCGTGATGTGGTCCTCTTCGGAGGCGACGTAGTAGACGTCGGCGTCGACGACATCAAGGCGGATGCGCCGTCCCAGCAACCGCATCGTCCCCCCCGCCAGGCGGTTCTCCATGTAGCACTCGCGCAGGTACTCGCCGTGCATGCGCGCCGGCATGCGGGTCGAGTCGGCATTCCAGGCAAGCAGGTCGAAGTCCCTGGGCGGCTCGCCCATGAGCCAGCCGCTGGCGACGTAGTTCCAGATCAGGTCGTTCGCACGCATTGCGTCGAACGTGTGTGCCATGGCGGTGGCGTCGAGGTAGCCCTTCTCGCTCATCATCTCGTCCATCGCGTCGACCGACTCGGCGTCGACGAACGTCCCCAGCGCGCCGGAGTCGCGGTAGTCGAGCAGCGTGTTCAGCAGCGTGAGCGATCGCACCCGTCCGTCGCCCATCGCCGCCAGGTAGGCCGCCCCGGCGGCGGCGATGGTGCCGCCGAGGCAGAGGGCAGCGACGTTCACGTGCTTCGAGCGCGTGATCGCCTCGACGACGTCGAGCGCCGCGAGAAAGCCGTCGC
Organism: uncultured Actinomycetes bacterium; assembly: GCA_963760755.1. GTDB lineage: Bacteria > Actinomycetota > Thermoleophilia > Gaiellales > JAICJC01 > JAICJC01. The sequence continues at coordinate 672,574 of CAVXEE010000003.1, forward strand.
GCAGGTAGTCGTCCAGACCGGAATCGCGGTGCTCCGAGCCGGGATTGACGTAGCTGATCGCGAACACGGTGTGGCCGCGAGCGACCGCCCATTCGATGAAGCTGCGACCGGGGGCCAGGTCGAGTACGTAGTACTTGTTGATCCACGGCGGGCTCAGGAGGAGCGGCACGGCGTGCACCGTGCGCGTCACGGGCAGATACTGGATCAGTTCGATCAGCTCGTTTCGGAACACGACCTGGCCCGGGGTGGCGGCGAGGTCGCGGCCGAGCTCGAACCGCGACAGGTCTACCTGGCTCGGCCGGCCGTCGTTCGTGACCACGTCGTCCAGGAAGCGCTCCATGCCCCGTGTCACGCTCGTGCCGCCGGTCTCGACCGCCCGGCGAAGTGCGGCCGGGTTGCCGACCAGCGTGTTCGTGGGCGCGAGCGCGTCGATCATGGCGTCGACGGCGAACCGAGCCTTGGCATCGGCCGGCCGATCGAGGTCGGCCGCGTCCACCAGCTCGCGCATGAAGCGGGACCACAGCAGGTACCCCTGCTGGAGGCCGAAGTACACCGGGTTCTCGTGCCACGAGGGGTCGCGGAAGCGGCGATCGGCCCGCGCCGCTGTCACGACCGGCTCGGCACCGTCACCGCCGACGGAGTTTGCGAGCGTCGCCGCCCCCGCGGACATGCAGTCGCCGGCGAAACGCATCCACGTCTTCTCGGCGGCCTCGGGGTGGGTCGCCAGGGCCGCGCCGAGATCGCGCAGAGCCTCGTCGAAGCCGAGGCCGCCGCCGAACCCTTGCCCGCCGTTTGGCTGCTCGTTGCTCACATGTTCAATCCTCCGTTCACGTCCACGACCGAGCCGGTGATGTAGCCCGACTCCGGGTCGACCAGGAAGTCGACCACGCGCGCCACCTCTTCGGGCTCGCCGAGACGCCCGCACGGGATCAGCGCGACCACCTTCGCCAGCGCGTCCTCTGGGACCGCCTTGACCATCTCGGTGGCGATGAAGCCCGGCGCGACGCAGTTGACGGTGATGCCCTTGCGGGCCGTCTCGAGGGCGAGCGACTTCGTCAGCCCGAAGAGGCCGGACTTCGCAGCCGAATAGTTCGCCTGGCCGATGTTGCCCGTCTCGCCGATCACCGAGCTGATGTTCACGATGCGTCCGTAGCCGCGCTCGAGCATCGGGTTGAGCACCGCCCGGCACAGATAGAACGCCCCGCTCAGGTTCACGCGGATCACGCGGTCCCACTCATCCGCCGCCATCTTGCGAACCGTGCGGTCGGCGGTGATCCCGGCGTTGTTCACCAGGATGTCGATCTTTCCGTGGCGCTCGATCACCTCGCCGACGACCCGCTCGCAATCCTCGACGACGCCGATGTTCCCCTGGTGGATCGAGACGCGATCTTGATACTGGTCATCCAGCGCCAGGGCCGACGTCTCGTCGCGGGAGTAGCCCGCGGCGAGGGTGGCGCCCTGACTCAGGAGGTGGTGGGCAATCGCGAGGCCGATGCCGCGCGATCCGCCGGTCACGAGGGCGACCTGGCCGTCCAGGCGTCCGCTCATATGATCTCCTTGGTCGCCCGGAGTATACCGGCCGGGTCGAGCCGGCCCGTCGTTCCCGGCTCAGCTCGCCGTCCAGCCGTTGCCCATCACCAGCTGGGAGCCGGTGTACGAGCGACCGGCCGGGCTGATCATGAACGCCACCGTGTCGGCGACGTCGGCGGGCTCGATCAGCTCCTTGCGCGCCTGGCGGGTGAGGATGACCCGCTCGAGCACCTCGGCCACGGGGATGCCGTGCGCCCGGGCCTGGTCGTCGATCTGCCGCTCCACGAGCGGCGTGCGCACGTAGCCCGGGCACACCGCAACGCTGACGATGCCAAGCGGCGCGCCCTCCAGAGCAAGCGTCTTCACCAGGCCGAGCACGCCGTGCTTCGCGCTGACGTAGGCGGCCTTGAACGGCGAGGCGACCAGACCGTGCACCGAGGCGATCGCGACGAACCGGCCGTCGCCGCTCGCCGTCAGGGCCGGCCAGGCGTAGCGCGCGAGCAGGAATGGGCTCGTCAGCAGCACTGCGACCAGGTCGTCCCAGCGGTCCTCCGGGAACTCCTGCACGGGCGCGACCACCTGGAAACCGGCACACGGAATCACGCCGTCCAGTCTGCCGAACTCGGCCACCGCAGCCGTCACCGCAGCGCGATTGGCCTCGCGCAGAGTGAGGTCGGCCGCGAACGGCCGCCCGGGACCGTCGGGATCCGGCGCACGGTCGACCGAAAGCACGTCATGGCCGTCGTCGATAAGCCTGCCCGCGATCGCTCGTCCGATGCCGCTCGCCGCTCCGGTGACGAGGTACGCGCGCCGGTCGCTCATCCGCCGCCGGCGAGCTCTCCAAGCAGCGGCGCCCAGTGCTCGCGCAACGCCGAGCGGCTCATGAACAGGCCGAGATGGCCGCTGTCGACGAGATCGCAGCGGATCGCCTCGGGCGCGGTCGAGACGTGGCGGGCAAGCGCGAACGCCTGCTCCGCGGGGGTGATGTGATCGCGCGAGCCGGCAAGGATCGTGACCGGGCACGTGATCGCGCTCAGGTCGACCCGTCGTCCACCGACATCGAGCGTGCCGCCGACCAGCTCGTTCTTGGTGAACAGGTGCTCGACAACCCAGAGATAGAACGCTCCGGCGATGTCCTGGGTGTATTTGAACCAGTCCTCGAACTCTGTGTAGCGGCGGACGGACTCCGGGTCGTGCATCTCGAGCAGCAGGTCGAGGTGCTTCTTGACCTCCTCCTCGGGAGCGAGCGCGATGAAGCCGGCCAGCATGGCCTCGCCCGGCAAGACGCCCCCGCCGGCGTCGACCATCGCCTGGTACGGCGAGACGTGAAGGCCCGACATCAGCGAGACGTAGTCGAGCAGCGGCCCCTCGCCCGCCCGGAAGTCGATCGGCGCACCGCCCACCGTGAGCGTGGCGACCGAATCCGGCTCGAGTGCCGCGAAGATGGTCGCGAGCCAGCCTCCCTGGCAGTCGCCGATCAGGTGCACCGGGCCGCCGATCCGATGGATCGCGTCGGCCACCGCGGCGACGTAGTCGTCGATCGAGGCATCGGCCGTGGCCCTCGTGGCCTCGAGCCACTCGAGCACGTAGAGGCGGTCGAGCCCGGCGGCGATCGCCACGCCGACCTGGCTCTGGCGCGGACTGAAATCGACGATGCAGGAGTGGTGGCCGGCCTGGGGCGGCAAGATCAGCGTCGGCAGAAGCGCCCCAGCGCCATCCGGGGAGAAGTCCCGCAGCCTCGCCACTCGATCCTCGGCCACCACGGTGCTGGGCGATGCCCACGTCGGCTCGCGCCGGCCCTGGGTGAGGCGCATCCACGTGACGGCGTCGTCGAAGACCTCGGCGGGGGACATGCCCCGCGCCATCGCTCCATGCCAGTACTGGGCACCGACCGCGACCGCGTGCGAGGCGACGTCGAGCCACGTCGCAGTGAGCCGCGTCGCCAAACCGGTCGCGGCTCCGGCAGTGGTATCCGCGTTCACCGGCGGGAGAACCCTGGCATCACCACGAGTCTACTCCGCCGGGAGGCGGGCGGAAAGGCCGGGGTCGCGCATCAGCGTGTGATCCGATAGACGCCTTCGGAGACGACCACGGCGACGCCTCCAACGTGAACCGAATCCACCTGCTCGGCCGAGCCGTTGGCGACGGCATGGAGAAGGGAAGGTCGCGCGATCTCGACGCCTTGAACGATCGTGATCTCCTCGCCGAATGCGATCTCGCCGTGGCGGGCGAGATGGATCGCGAGCGGGCCCGCCGCCGACCCGGTGGCGGGATCCTCGGCGATGCCGGCCGCCGGGTAGAACGTGCGCGTCTTCCAGTTGCGGCCGCTGCCGGCGAAGCAGTTCGCGGCGATGTTCAGCTCCTTCAGCGCGGCGAAGTCGGGCGCGAGCGCCGCCACCGCTGCGTCGTCTTCGAGCGCGACGTACACATGCGGCGGGCCGTTTCGGTACAGCTCGACCGGCAGCCGCGAGCCGCTGACGCCGAGGGCGGCGAGGAGTTCGCGCTCTCGCTGGAACGGCTCCCACGCCGGGACGGGCTGTTGCATCCGCCCGAACACCGTCCATTCCCCTCCGCGGTCGAGGCGAACCGCCACTGGGCCCACGCCTGTCTCGAGCGTCACCTCGTCGCGTCCGAGCGCGGCGCCGACCACGAATGCCGTTCCCAGCACAGGGGAGCCGGCGAATGGGAGCTCTGCGCCCGGCGTGAAGATGCGAACACCCACATCGCCGCCGTTCTGGGGCGGAAAGAGGAAGACCGTCTCGGCGACATTCAGCTCTCGGGCCAGGCTCTGCATCTCCTCCGAGGTGAAGGGCCGGCCGTCCACGAACACCCCGAGCTGATTGCCCTCCAGCGGCTGAGAGGTGAACACGTTGCAGACAACGTACGGGTGCAGCTGCGACGTTCCATGCCAGCCGGTGATGCGCGGGATGACGCGAACCTCTGCGATCACGTTCGTGGCCTTTCTGCTGAAGGTAGCTATAGACCGACGTTTCGCAGATAAGGCTAGCGACGGCCGGTCGGTTGGAAAAGCAGAACCCGATACTGCTCGATAAGGAACCCGAATCAGGCCATAGCCGGTAGGTGTGGCGCGTGGCAACGCCGCCCGTTACCCTCGATCCATGCCGTGTGTCCCATTCCGCATGACGTGAGGAGAGGCTCACCCGTGAAAGCTGTTATCGACTCTGACAAGGCTCCTACTCCCGTGGGGCCGTCTTCGCCGGGGCTGTCGGTGGGGGAGTGGATCTTCCTGTCAGGCCAGGGCGGCTTCGACCCGAAGACAGGGAAGATCGTGAGCGACGACCTGGTCGAGCAGACCGAGCAGACCTTCACCAACATCGAGATCCTGCTCGAGGCTGCAGGAGCATCGCTCGACGACGTCATCTCGTGCCTCGTGCACCTTGTCGACCTGGCCGATTTCGCTGCGTTCAACGCCATCTACGAGCAGAAGTTCACCGGGGTAAAACCGGTACGGACGACGGTGCGGGCGGACCTCGTCGCCGGAATGCGGGTCGAGATCACGGTCATCGCCAAGAGCGTCTGACGAGTCGCAGAGATGGACGAAGCCATCTTGCAGCAGCTGTGCGAGCTGTTGCGTATCGAGTCGGTGTCGAGCGACGGTGCGCATCCGCGCGAGGTGCGGGCGGCGGCTGACTGGGTCGCCGACCTGATCGGCGGCGCCACCGTCACCGAGGAGCACGGCAATCCGCTCGTCGACGGCGTCATCCCCGCCTCGGCCCCCGGCGCGCCCACCGTGATCGCCTACGGCCACTACGACGTTCAGTCACCGGGCGCGATCGAGCTCTGGGACAGCCCGCCGTTCGAGCCGCAGGTGCGCGAGGGCTGGCTCTTCGGCCGTGGCGTGACCGACGACAAGGGCAACTTGTACGCCGTGCTGCGGGCGGCGCTCGACCTGGCCGCCGCAGGTGAGCTGGGCGTGAACGTACGGGTGCTGGCCGACGGCGAGGAGGAGATCAGCGGCCACTCGGTGATCCACCACCTGGCGACGATCGAGGGCGACTTCGCCGCCGCCCTGATCTTCGACCTCGGGATGGTCGACGCGCGGCGGCCCGCGATCACCACCGGCCTGCGCGGGACGGCCGGCGCGCAGCTGCGCCTGACGACCGGCCGGCGCGAGCTGCACTCGGGCTTCTACGGCGGGGCGGCGGCAAACGCCGTCCACGCACTGCACACCGTCCTTGCGGCCATGCTCGACCTGCCGGACGGCTTCCGGGCGGGAATCGCGCCGGTGTCCGCCCAGGAGCGAGAGGCCTGGGCGACGCTCCCGCCCGGCACCAGCGTGCTGGCCGACGCAGGCGCCGTCCCGGCCGACGCGGGTGCCGCCGGCGCGTTCTATGACCGCACCTGGGCGTTGCCGTCGTTCACCGTGCACTCGATCGAGGCCGGGGACGCCCGGCTGCACAAGACCAGCATCCAGCAGCAGGCGATCGCCTCGGTCTCGCTGCGGCTCGCCCCGGGCCAGGACGCCGAGGCGATGTCCGAGCTCATGGAGCAGACGCTACGGGCCGCATGTCCCGACCACTGCACGCTCGAGGTCGACATGTGGCCGCCCGCCCAGCCCGCCTGGATCGACCCCGACCAGCCGGTGCTCCGGGCCGCCTTCGACGCCATCGAGCGCGCCACCGGAACCCGGCCGCTGGCAATCCGCTCCGGGGGCACCATCCCGGTCGCCGCGGCGTTCGCGGGGCGGGGGATTCCGACCATCCTGTCGGGCTTCGGCACCGACGACGACAACGTCCACTCGGCCAACGAGCGGATGGAGCTACGCCGGCTGGAATGGGCGATCGCGTCGGCCCGCGAGATCTTCATCGCGCTGTCGCAGTCGGCCTAGCGCGGCGGCGACCGGCCCGCCGAGTTGCGGTCGCTCCTGACCGGCCGATGTCCGGCCTGATCACGGTTGCTTATTTCCTCATCGTGTGACTCCCGTCTAGGTTCGAGTATCGGAATGGTCATCTCTCACGATTGTGCTCGACCCTGGCTGGAGCCCCGGTGAGCCGACTGCTCGCCCGGATGTTCACCGGTTGGCGGACAGGCCTCTCCGGACCCGTCATCATTCTTCAAGCGGGCGTCGCCGTCAACTACTTCGGCGAAGGACTGATCCTTCCCTTTGAGATCATCTACCTGCACCACGCGCGCGGCTTCTCGACTGCGACCGCGGGGCTGGTGCTGGCGGCGGCCCTGGGCACCGCGGCGATCGCAACGCCACCCTCGGGTTCGCTGGTCGACCGGTTCCGCCCCAAGCCGATCCTGATCGCCGGCAGCCTCGCAGCCGTCGTGGGCTACGCGGGCTTCGCGTTCGTCACCAGTCCCTGGCAAGCCTTTGCCTGCTCGGTCGTCGGCGGCGCCGGACTCGGAGTCACAAACACCGCGAACCGCGTTCTGAGCCTCACGTTGGTCACAGCGGAGCAGCGCCCCTCCTTGTTCGCGCTCGGCCGAGTTGCGGGCAACTTCGGACTCGGCAGCGGCGCCGCGGTTGCCGGCCTCATCCTCGCGGTCGCCGCCCAACACCTCCACGCGTTCCAGGCGCTCTACCTCTTCGACGCGCTCACCTCCGCCGCTTTCGCGCTCATCGTGCTCGTGGCGATCCCGGATCCTCGCCCTCGGCATGACGCAGCCCCGAGCACCGGCGGGAGAGGTTTCCGAGCGGTGGCTCGAGATCGGCTCCTCCTCATCCTGATCGCCGCCAACATCGTGCTCCTGACCGTCGGCCCCGCGTTCTTCTCCAGCATCCTTCCGCCATTTGCGACGGCACACACGCCCGTCGGACCGGGCGGGATCGGCGTCATCATCTTCCTCAACACCTTCTTCATCGTCGTCGCGCAGATCCCGGCCACACGGGTCGTCAAGCGGATGCGCCGCACACACGCTCTTGCCGCGACCGGCGGGCTTTGGGCGATCGCCCTGCTCGCGGTCCTGCTCGCAACGCTGACGCGCTCGACGCTCGCCGCCACCACCGTCCTGGCCGGCGTTGCGATCGTGATCGCCATCGGTGAGTGCGCGCACTCCACCGTGCTCGGCCCGCTCGTCGCCGACCTCGCACCACCCCATCTGCTCGGCCGCTACATGTCGCTCTACAGCCTCACCTTCACGGCGGCGCTGGCCCTCGGCCCCGCGGTCGGGGGCGCGATGCTCGCAACGTCGCCCGACGCCGTCTGGTGGGGCGGCGCCGTGACGGCAGCACTGATCGGAGCCGGTCTGCTGCGACTCGGCGACCGGATACCCGACCCGCTCTTGCAGACGCAGTGCGCTCCGCGGCAAGCGGCACCGGAGCCGATGTGACGCTCTCGAACGGACGTTATGCACCAGCGTCCGAGGGGCTCCGTCAGCTCTCGACGCCGCTGATCCTCGACGCCTGCATCCGCATCGGCGTTCCGCCGCGCGCGGCGCCACCGGGAATCGCCACGCTCGTTGCCGGGGCCAAGGTTGCCGGGCGGGTGCTGCCCGCCCGCCACTATGGGAGCGTCGACGTCTTCCTCGAGGCGTTTGCGTCCGCCCAGCACGGCGACGTCCTGATCGTCGACAACGGTGGCCGCGGCGACGAGGCCTGCATCGGCGACCTGGCGGTGCTCGAGGCAGCAGGCGCCGGGCTGGCCGGCATGGTTGTCTGGGGTGCCCACCGCGACAGCGACGAGCTCCGCGGGATCGGGTTTCCACTCTGGAGCTACGGCGCGTATCCGGTGCCGCCGACGAGGCTCGACCCCCAGGCGCCTGATTGCATCAGCAGCGCGCGCATCGGCAGCCACCGGGTGACCACCGAGGACATTGCCTTCTGCGACGACGACGGCGTCGCGTTCGTCGGCGCCAATCGTCTCGAGGAGGTCCTGTCAACAGCGAGAGCGATCTTGGAGATCGAGCGACGTCAGGCGGACAGGATCCGCGCCGGCGAGACTCTTCGCGCCCAGACGCGCTTCACCGAGTATCTCGCCCGGCGCTCATCGGACTCGACCTACACGTTCCGAGCCCATCTGCGGGCGGTCGGTGGAGCGATCGAGCAGTAGCGCGCACCACGCAAGACACCGGAGCCGGGTACGATTCAACAGACGAATGTTGCCCCGTCGATTGATCACGTCGAGCGATCTTTGGCCTGGCCTCGATCTCAGGCATCTCGCCGCGTTCTCGGCGGTTTCCAAGACGGGCTCGTTCGCACGGGCGGCCGAGATGCTGGGCTACACCCAGCCGGCCGTCAGCCAGCAAGTCGCGGCCCTGGAGAAGATCGTCGGGCAGCGCTTGTTCGAGCGCGCCTCCGGTCGCCCGCAGGCAACGCTCACCGAGGCGGGCTCCGTCCTCGCGGGCCACGTCGACGAGTTGGCGGCCCGTCTCGCGGTCGCCCGGCAAGATCTCCTCGATCTCGCCCGCGGCGAGGCCGGATCGATCCGCGTCGGCGCATTCCAGAGCGCGCTCGCGCGCATCCTCCCCCACGTCCTTCAGCGCTACCGCAGCACCCATCCGGCGGTGCGAGTCGAGGCGGTGGAGAGCAGTAACGACATCCCGCTCCTGCAGCAGGTCAAGCAGGGAACGCTCGATCTTACCTTCGCGCTTCTTCCCCTCGACTCGCAGACGTTCGCCTATCGCGAACTCGTCCTCGACGAGTTCGTCCTCGTCTCCAAGCCGGGTGGCTCGCTGCCGGCGCGGATCGACTCTCACGATCAGCTGCACGGCCTGCCGCTGATCGTCTACCGCACATGCCGCAGCGCGACGGCCCTCATCGCCTTCCTGGACAGCCAGCTCGGTGAGCCCAACATCGTCTTTCAGTCAGACGACAACGCGGCGATCGAGGAGATGGTGCGGGCGGGCCTCGGCGTTGCGATCCTGCCCCAGCTTTGGGTGAGTCTCGGCGCCAATGAGGGCGTGGAGGTGACGCCCCTCACCGGCATCGTCCCGCCTCGCGTCGTCGTGATGGCATGGCGAGCGGATCGGACGCTCACGCCCGCGCAGCAGGCGTTCGTCGAGGTGGCTGCCGCGATGTATCCGCGAACTCGCGCCGCACGCCTCGCCAGTTAGCGCGGTTCAGGCGGGGATGCCGGGAGGGCCGAGGATCTCGATTCCGTATTCGGCGGCGGTGGCCATCATCAGGTCGGGAGCGGGGGGCTGCACCGACGGCGGCGGGAGCGTGAGCGTCGCTGCGGGCTCGGAGAGGGCGCGCATGAAGCCCTCGAACCCGGCCGGCTCGGTGACCAAGAGGAACCGTGCCCGGTCTGAGGTGACGCTGAAGGTGTGCGGCACGTCGCGCGGCCCATAGACGAACGAGCCGGCGGGCGCGTTGATCGTTTCGCCGCCGACCCAGAAGGTGAGCTCGCCTTCGGTGACGTAGAACCACTCGTCCTCGTTGCGATGGACGTGCAGCGGCGATCCCAGGCCCTGTGTCCCGAGATGCTCGACCACGGCCACGCGGCCACTGGTCGTCTCGGCGGTCGACTTGATTGTGACGAGGAAGCCGAGGAACCAGCGCGCGTCGCCTTCGCCAGGCTGGAGCGCGATCGGCGCGACGGACGGGATCGAAGCCATGGTGGTTCCTCACTCTCTCGGGCAATATCGAGAAACCCAGTGTTTCGCGATTGAGGAGGAGGACGGTACCCTCGCACCCGCCCTTTGTCAAGTTCGGAGATACGCCATGTATCATCATTGGAGATGGCACGCTCGTATCAGCTGAAGCGTCGGGCCGAGCGCCAGCGCGAGACGCGGCAACGGATCATCGAGGCCACGATCGAGCTCCACCAGACGATCGGCCCCGCGTCGACGACGATCAGCGAGATCGCCGAGCGCGCCCAGGTCGGCAGAGTCACCGTTTACCGCCACTTCCCCGACGAGGCAACACTGTCCCGCGCCTGCAGCGGCCAGTACTTCGAACGCCACCCGTTCCCCGATCCCGACCGTTGGCGGAAGATCGCTGACCCCGCGGAACGGCTCCAGAGCGGGCTCCGCGAGACCTACGCCTACCACCGCGCGACCGAGGCGATGATCAGCCACGCCCTCGCCGACGCCCGCGACCACCCGGTCATGGCCCCCTACCACGCACACTGGCAGCACGCCGCCGACGTCCTCACCGCCCCCTGGCGCACACGCGGCAACCGTCGCACGACGCTTCACGCCGCGATCGCGCTGGCGCTCAGCTTCGACACCTGGCGCACACTCATCCAGGTGCAAGGGCTGAACGACGACCAGGCGATCGCGATGATGCTCCAGCTGACCCGCCACTGCAATCCGGCAGTGCGAAGGGCGGGGGCGAGCGGCGAGGTACGCCCGTTCGCAGGTATTTCGTGAGCGGAGCGGCGCAGGAGTCGAACCTACCAACCGTGGGGCTACCACGGCCTGCCGGTGTTGAAGTCGAGGCAGGTTTGAACCTGGCAGTGCGATTCAGGCGTGTGAGTGGCATTTCGAGTGGCACTTAAGCGCGGCACTCACACCCGACGACCCGCCCGAAGGCAGATTCAGGCAGGCGCTAGGGGTGGATCGGACACGCGCAGGACGACCTTGCCGAACCGGTCGCGATCAAGCAGACGCTGCGCAGCCGATTCGAAATCCTCCAACGCGTGGACGCTGTCGATCACCGGCCGCCAGGCGTGCTCCCGTACATGGTCGAGCAGCGCACGGTACTCGCCCGGGCTACCCATCGTCGTACCCACAATGGAGCGCCACGCCCAGTACACCTCGGCGACCGGGATCGTGGACGCCTCCCCACCCGTGTCGCCGAAACTGACCAGCACACCTCCCCAACGGAGCGACCGCAGCACATCCGCCCAGCCCTCCGCACCCCAGCTGTCGATCGCCGCGTCGAATCCCGCGCCAGCCGCCTCTCGCAATCTCAATCCCCAATCCTGCTGCGAGTAGACGACACCACCACGGGCGCCGAGCTCCTTTAGCCGACTGAGCTTCGCCTCCGACGACGTCGTAACCCATACCTCGCTCCCGATCCCTGCGGCGATCTGAACCGCGAACGTCGCCACGCCGCTCCCCGCCCCCGTCACCAAGACACGGCGGCCCTCACCTGCACGTGCACAGGTAACCACCGCCCGCCACGCGGTGAGGCCGGCGAGACTGAGCGCAGCCGACTGCTCCCACGACAGCTCAAAGGGACGGAGCGCGACGTTCGTCGCTGGTACCACCACCCGCTCGGCGAACGTGCCGTCTCGAGGCGAGCCCAGGATCTCAAACGTCTCCGCCGGCGTCCGCTCCCCCTCGGCCCAGCCGAGGGCCGGATTGATCACCACCTCATCGCCCACCGTTATCGTGTCCACGCCGGCGCCCACCCCAGTGACGACCCCGGCCGCATCGGAGCCGAGCGTTACAGGGACCGCTGTATCCGGATCACGCCAAAGCCACCAGTCACGCCGGTTCAGCGCCGCGGTCACCACCCGCACCACGGCCTCTCCAGCACCGGCCACCGCATCGGGCACGTCGAGGAACTCGAACCGCGGTGGCTCCCCGCCACCGACCAGCCGCACCGCTCTCATCGAAGCCGAGTCTCGTGCCGGGTACGACGCATGTCAACTGAGCATCATCGCGCTCACGAAAGAGGTTCGCTCCGCGCGGCGGGCAACTCGAGTCGAGTGGGTCAGGCGGGGTAACCTAGGGTTCCGAGACCAGGAGGCCGACCGTGAAGATGACCGTAATCCACGACCGCGAGACCACCGACCCGAGGCTCCACCTCACCATCGATCCACAAGCCCGAACGATGATCTCGGCGCAAATGAGCCTGCCCTACCTGGGCGGCCTGTCGTTCACCGTCCGACGCACTCAGGCTGCGGAGCCGGACGGCAGCGCACTCACACCGCCCGAATAGACCGTCGTGAAAGGGCGGGGCGTTCCCACCCAAGCAGTCTATGAGTCGCGAAAAGCGCATGGGAACGCCGAAGACCCGGGGCTCGGAGAGTCTCAGCCGTGCCATCCAAGCCGGGACCATGCCTCGAGGCGATCGGTGACGCCCGAGGGTTGGTGACACGGACGTCGTCCGCCGCCGCCGCCGTGCTAGACAGGCCGAGCGGCCCGGATGACTAGCCGAGCGATTGCCGCTCGAGGGCCAGCACCCTGCGCGCGGCGCTGGTGGTGAGGTAGCTGCCGGTGCCGATGCACACGGTCGCAGACCCGCACGAGACCCCAGCCAGCACAGCGGAGCCCGGCGCGCCATCGCTCGGCATGGGAAGGGGAGCGCGCCGGCGATGCCACGAGCTTCCGTCCCAGCTCTCGACGAGCGCGTGTTCGGAGAAAGTGGAGCCCGACCAATTGCCGACTGCGACGCACTCGCTGGCGGAGGGGCAGTCGGTCGAGCTGATGCCGCTATCGCCGCTCGCGATCGAGCTCGCGGGTAGGGGAAGCGGAGTCGTCTGCCACGCGCCGCTTCGCCACACGTCGGCGAACGCCTGGTTCTCGTCGCCGCCGTTGGTGTAGGTGCTGGGAGCGACGCAGAAGGCGGGTGTCGGGCAGGCGATGCTCGTCAGCTGGCCGAAGATGGCATCCGCCGGGTCGGGCGGATAGGAGGAGTTCCAGCTCGTGCCGTTGTAGCGGTAGGCCAGGCTGCGCGAGAAGTGCAGCCCACCGCTACCGGTCTGATCCGCGTTGCCGACGGCGATACACATGGACGCCCCGGCGCAGTCGACCGCAAACAGCTCTCCGCCCAAGCGCGGCTCCAAGATCGACTGCGGCTGCCACACCGTCCCGTTCCATCGCTCAACCAGCGGCTGGGACGAGCCGGTCGTGCCTACCGCGGCACAACTGGTCGCAGATGAACACGAAACAGCAAGCAGGGTAGCACCTGCTGGTGTGCCCGGCTGTCCGATCCAGCGGCTTCCGTCCCACCCGTAGGGCGTAGCGTCGTCTGCGATCGCCTCGCAGCTTAGCAACGAGACGCACGAGATCGCGCCCAGCACATGGCCAGTCGGGACGGGGAGACGCAGCCAGCTTCGACCGCTGAGGCGGAGGACGACACCGCGAGGCGCCCCGTCGGTTTGCACGCCGCCTGTGTAGACGCAGCGGTGCGCTCGCACGCACGAGCCGGTGCCGAGGTAAGTGGCCGCCGGAACCGGCGGTGCGGCAAGCACGCTCCAACCGGCAGGTGCCGATGCCGCGTTAGCCGTGCCTGCGCCTGCGGCGATCACAAAGCACACGGGCAGCAACAAGGAGAGCCGACAAGCCATTTGCGCCTCCTGTGGTCCTCGGACTGCCCGCCAGCGTCAACGTACATCCCCCACCACGCGGGCGCAACCTCATCGAGCTCGCCACCGATCAGCCGTGATTCGTGTTCGAGTACCCCGAGCACATCGGCGAGTCGCTCGTGCGGATCGGCGATCTGGAAGTTGACGTGGATTTGGTTCTGGGAGATGGATTCGGCGGGGTGAGTGGCACTTTGAGTGGCAGTGACACAGGCCGATGGCGGCTCGTCCCTGTCGACGAGATGCAGCGGCCGGTGACGAACTGGACCGCACGCCGCGCGCGATAGGTGACCTTCCCATGCGGACAGCCGTGGGTCAGCTGGCGCCGCGAGAAGGGAAGCCGGAGAAGTTGGGCACGCTTGCCGCGAGTCGTCCCCGGTCAACGCCGGGACCGCGTGATCACCGACCCGGCGCGCATGCGGAGCTACGACGGGCCTG